>NZ_JAUQOL010000004.1:0-563411 GCF_047689505.1 Saccharothrix sp. BKS2
CCCGTCTCGTCCGTGGTCTGCACCTTCACCACACCATCGAGCAACAACAACACATGAGTGTCTTTCGCGTCCTGCTCTATCACCTCGCGGTCGGCGGTGTAGCGCACGACCGTCCCGATGTTCAGCAACTCTTGTCTGGTGTTCTCCCGGAGGCGACCCAGCAGGCTGTTGCTGGGCCACACTGGATCCTGTGTCATCGTCGTGGTCGGCATCGGCAGCATGTGGATCCTGTTACTGTTGTGACCGGCGGGATCTGGCAATGGGCCGACCCGCGTGGGGCGGCAAGTGATGGTCTCCCCGAACGTGTTGCGGACAGTACACCCGAATGGGCGTAACTGGCCCCCTTCTGTTCGGCGTTGTGCGCAGCCGCCCCCTCGTGAAGATCACGTGCTAATGCACGGGCAATACCGAATGGAATGGAATTCCCCAGCTCCCGGGACGTGGGACGTGCGGCACACCGGGAACAACTCGTCCGATCCGGGACCTTGGACCTGTTGACGCGCCGAACGGCCCGTTCCGGCCCCCGGAACGGGCCGGGACCCCCGGAACCACAGGAGACGCACGTGAGCCAGCTGTTCAGCCCGCTGACCACCCGGTCGGTCACCCTTCCCAACCGGATCGCGGTCAGCCCCATGTGCCAGTACTCGGCACGTGACGGCCACCCGGACGAGTGGCACCTCGTGCACCTCGGCTCGCGCGCCGTCGGTGGGGCCGGGCTGGTGTTCACCGAGGCCACCGCCGTGCAGGCGGTGGGTCGCATCTCGCCCGAGGACACCGGCCTCTGGGACGACGCGCACATCGCCTCATGGCGCCCGATCGCGGAGTTCGTCCGGGCCCACGGCGCGGTGGCGGGCGTGCAGCTCGCCCACGCCGGGCGCAAGGCGTCCACCTGGTCGCCGTTCGCCGACGGGCGCGGCGGGGTCGCCGACGCCGACGGCGGCTGGACGCCCGTCGCGCCGAGCGCGGTGGCGTTCCACGACAGCTACCGGACGCCGGACGAGCTGGACCGGGAGGGCATCGCGCGGGTGGTCGCCGACTTCGCCGCCGCGGCGCGCCGCGCGGTCGACGCCAGCTTCCAGGTCGTCGAGGTGCACGCGGCCCACGGCTACCTCCTGCACGAGTTCCTCTCGCCGCTCAGCAACTCCCGCACCGACGCCTACGGCGGCAGCCTGGAGAACCGCACCAGGCTCACGCGCGAGGTCACCGCCGCGGTCCGGGAGGCCGTGGGCGACGACGTGCCCGTGTTCGCGCGCATCTCCGCCACCGACTGGGTCGAGGGCGGCTGGAGCGCCGAGGACAGCGTCGTGCTCGCCCGCGACCTGGCGGAGCTGGGCGTCGACCTGGTCGACGTGTCCACCGGCGGCAACGTGCCCGCGGCGGACATCCCGGTGGGTCCCGGCTACCAGGTGCGGTTCGCCGAGACCGTGCGGCGGAAGGCCGACGTGCCCACCGGGGCCGTCGGCATGATCACCGACGCCCGGCAGGCCGAGCAGGTCCTCGCCGACGGCTCGGCCGACCTGGTGCTGCTGGGGCGCGAGCTGCTGCGCGACCCGTACTGGCCGCTGCACGCGGCACAGCAACTGGGGGTGCGGACCAACCCGCCGAAGCAGTACGCCAGGGCGTTCTAGTAGGACCCGCGCCCAAAGGTCGGGCTGCCGGTGTGAAAACCGGCAGCCCAACCTCCGAGCAGCGGGTGCGTGGACGTATCAGCGACGGTAGTCGTCGTAATCGTCGTCCGACGGGTCGTCGGAGCGCTCGTCGGTACGACGAACACCGCCGCCGCCCTCGCCGGACAGCTCGCGTTGCAAGGCCTCGAAGTCGGTGTTGTGGGAGCTGTACTTGAGCTCCCTCGCCACCTTCGTCTGCTTGGCCTTCGCTCGGCCGCGCCCCATGGCTCGACCCCCTCGCACAGGGACGGGGGCGGCCGGGGGAACGGCGGCCCCACTCGTCTCGACAACTAGTTCCTGGTAACTACCGTACCGTGCCGAAGGGGTTCCTCGCGACGCGGTAGGCGTGAGACGTGCCGTCAAATCCCGGCATGGGAGGATGCACGGGTGCCTCGACCGTTCGTCGCCTACCTCAGGGTGTACGAACCGCTGTCGGCTCTTGACGCACCGTTGGCCGACCAGGTGCGGAAAGCCCTGGAAAACGGGGTGTTGAGCCGCGCGGACGTCGGCGCGCGCGAGCGGGAGCTGTGGTTGCGATCACAGTTGGCCCGACCGCGCCGCCTCCTGCCCGGAGAGCGGTCCGACGGGCGCGTCGCGCCCGACGCGCCGTTCGACGTGATGACCATCAGCCCCGCCGAGGTCCCCGGCGAGGTCGGACCGGGACCACTGGTCTGCCCGCTGGACCTCCGCCCCCGCTCCGCCGCCGCCCTGGTGGGCTTCCTGGCCACGGCCACCGGTCCGCTGCGGGACGAGGCGGTGGCCGTGGGGCCGGAGACCGTCCGGGCCCGCGCGGCGGCGGTGATGGCGGAGCTGACCGGCGGCGCGGTGCACGTCATCTCGACCACCTGGACGGTGCCGCTGCCCTGGTTCGCGCTGGTCGACCCGGACGCGCGGCGCATCGTGCTCGCGCCGAGGGACGACCCCGAGCGGCAGGTGTCCTGGCGGGTGTCCATGGCCGACGCCCGCGCCCGGACCGCACGGGCGCACCGCGTGGTGTCCGGCTCCCTGGGCGAGGACGGGCCCGCCAAGGTGCTCGCGGACACCGGGCGCTGGCTGGACCACTTCGCGCCGGGCTCGGCGGTCGAGCTCGACTACGGCGGGCTGGTGCAGCTGGTCGACGACCAGGACCTGCTGGAGGACACCTCGGCGGCGGACGTGAACGCCATCGTCGACGCGCTGGAGGAGGGCGACGCCGAGGAGGTGGCGCTCCGCTACGAGCGGCTACGGGAGTTCTGGGGCGAGTTCGCGCGCCGGGAACGGCACGGTTAGCAGCAGCCGCGAGGCCACGGCCGCCACCGCGGCCAGCAGCAGGGCGGCGGGCCACCCCAGGGTCACGGCGACCCAGCCCGCCAGCGGCGGCGTGACGGTCGCGCTGAGGTAGTTCGCGGTGTTCTGCATCCCCAGCGCCGTGCCCGTGCGGCCGGGCGGGGCCAGCTCGCCCGCCGCGGTGACGGCCACCCCGTTCCAGCACAGCGCCAGCGCGGCGGTCGGCACCAGCGCGGCCGCCAGCAGCTCCACCGGCGCCCGGTCCAGCGCCGCGCACAGCGCGAACCCGACCGCCACCAGCACGCTCAGCACCTTCAGCGGGCGCACCCGGTCGGGCAGGCGGTCCGACCAGACCCCGACCACCAGCCGCCCCAGGCCACCCATGATCTGCGCGGCGGCGAACAGCCCGGCGGCCACGCCCACCGCGACACCCCGGTGGTCGTGCAGCAGCTCCACCATCAGCGCGGCCGCGGTGAACTGGGGCACGACCAGCAGCCCGCTCGCGGCGCTGAGCCGGATCAGGGCGGGGTCGGACAGCACCACCCCGTGGCCGCGCCGCGACCGCACCGCCCACGGTGGCTCCCGCACCCACAGGGCCACCGCGACCGCGACGAACCCGGTGGACCCGGCCAGCGCGAGGAACACCGCGGGCACCCCGGCGCCCACCGCCACCACCGGCAGCACGACCGCGGCCAGCGCCGCCCCCAGCGGCGTGGCGGTCTGCCGGATGCCCATCGCCAGGCCGCGCCGGTCCGGCGGGAACCAGGTGAGCACCGCCCGCCCGCCGGCCGCGTTCACGCTCGCCCCGAACAGGCCCACGCCGACCAGGGCGACCCCGGCCACCACGGCCCCGTCGAACGCCGCCAGGGCCAGGCACAGCGCCGCCCCGACCCCGCCGGTGGTCATCACCAGCCGCTCACCGCGCCGGTCGGCGGCCGCGCCCCACAGCACCAGGGTGAGCATCGTGCCCAGGTTGACCGCGCCGAGCAGCAGCCCGACCTGCGGCAACGACAGGCCGAAGTGGTCGCGCAGCTGCGGCGTGATCGCGGGCAGGCCGAGGAAGACCGCGGCGTTGGTGCCCTGCGCCACCGCGCCGACGGCCAGCACCACCCAGCGGTACCGCGTCGCTTCTCGGGTCATCAAGCGGCGACGTTAGGCGGCCTGTTCAAATAGCGGGAGTGGAATCCTATTCCTTGGAACGCCCGGGGTTCGTCGGCCACCCTCGCTCGGCCGCCAGCAGCTCGTCCACCGACGCGCTGCCGCTCTGGTAGCGGCCCGCGATCTCGGCGTTGAGCAGGTCGACCACGACCTGCACCTCGCGCCGCCGTCCCGACACCGAAGCCTCCTCGCCCACGAACACCCGCAGGGCCAGGTCCAGCTTGTCGTCGGACAGCGCGCTCACGTCCGACAGGTCGACGTCCGACACCAGCGCCTCGACGTGCCGCCGGTGCGCCTCCGCCCGCGACGGCTCCTGCGTCTGGTAGCGCCCCAGCCCGGTGGCCGGTCCCACCGCGTTCGACGACAGGATGGCCGCCAGCTGGTCCACCACCGCCGACCCGCCCGAGATCCGCCGCTCCTGCTCGGCCCGCACGATGTCGATCCGCGCGTGCAGCAGCCGCCGCAGGTACGACAGGTCGGTCTCCTCCTGCGCCGCCTCGTCGCGCAGGGCGCGCACCTCGGCGAGCGGGAGCCGCTCGACCCCCTCCGCGTAGTCGGGGGCGAGCACCCGGTCGATACGGCGGCGCCCGCCAGGACGCACCTCGATCACGTACTCATCCTGAGGTAGTTCCTGCCCACCCGCCAACACAAACCTGCTTCCAAAGTTGTCTCAAACCTGTACCGGACTGCGCACGCCCAGGAGTGCACGTGCATCCGCGGGTGACAGCGGCGGCCGCTGCGCGATCCGCGCCAACCCGGCCGCCCGCGCGACCAGCTGCGCGTTGTCCCGCACCGGCTGGCCCTTCGCGTAGGACAGGGTGTCCTCCATCCCCACCCGCAGGTGCCCGCCCGAGGCCAGCGCGGTCAGCATCACCGGCAACGTGGCCCGCCCGATCCCGGTCGCCGAGAACGACGCACCCTCCGGCAGCAGCCGCAGCGCCGCCGTGAGCGTCTCGGCGTCCCCGGGCATCCCACCCGGCACGCCCATCACCAGGTCGACGTGCACCTTGCCGCCGGCCGGCAACCCGTGCCGGTCCAGCAGCCGCCGCAACGACGCCAGCTGACCGATGTCGAAGATCTCGTACTCCGGCACGATGCCCCGCTCCCGCATGGCCTCGTGCAGCGCGACGACGAACCCCCACCGGTTCATGAACACGTCGTCACCGAAGTTCACCGTGCCCATCGTGCAGGACGCCGAATCGGGCAGCGCGTCCAGCACCCGGAGCCGGTCGGCCTCGGGATCGGTCACCGCCCCACCGGTGGACAGCTGCACGATCAGCCCCGTCCGCTCCCGGAGGGCCGCGACGGTCTCCTTGAGCAACCCCAGGTCGAGGCTGGGCCGGGCGTCCGCCCCCCGGACGTGCACGTGCACCACGGCCGCCCCGACCTGCTCACAAGCCTCGGCCGTGGCGACCAGCTCCTCCAAGGTGACCGGGAGCTGGGGGACGTCGACCTTGGCGTGCTCGGCCCCGGTGGGGGCAACGGTGAGCAGCGTGCCGTGGGATCCGGGTCGGGACATGCCCCTGATCCTGGCACAGAAGTGGGCTCAAGCCTCAGGCCGGAACCAACGCGAACGGGTAGCAGCGCAGGTGAGGACAGTGCCGACGCCCGGCGGCGAGCGCCGCTCCCAGCCCGTGGACCGAGAACTCAACGCCCCAGGTTGCGGGCAGCCTCACGACCCAACCCGGGCGTGTCCGGCGGCACCGAGTCCGGGTCCACCGAAGCCTGCACCCGCCGCTCCTCGGCCCCCACCGACAACTCCGTCTCCGGCGACACCGACCGCTTGACCAGCGCCAGCACCACCGGCCCCAGCTCGTGGTGCAGCGCCACGCTGCCGACCCGGCCCACCACCCGATCGCCCACCAGCACGGGATCACCGGTCTCCGGCTGCACCTCGCGCGTCCCGTCCAGGTGCAGCAGCAGCATCCGCCGGGGCGGCCGGCCCACGTTGTGGACCTTGGACACCGTCTCCTGCCCCCGGTAGCAGCCCTTGTCCAGGTGCACGGCCGCGCCGATCCAGTTCGCCTCGTGCGGGATCGTCTTCTCGTCCGTGTCGACGCCCAGCCGGGCCCTCAGGGACTCCACCCGCAGCGCCTCGAACGCCCAGCTGCCCGCCGGCCGCGCCCCCGCGTCGGTCAACCGCCGCCACCACCCGACCAGCGAGGCGCGCGGGACCACCAGGTCGACCGCGTCGTGACCGGGCCACGGCACCCGGCGCGCGAACCCGCCGCCGGCGAGCGCGACGACCCCGCCCACCTCACCCGGCAGCGGCGCGCCCACCCGCTCGAACACCCCCGCCAGCTCGGGCCCGACCGCCGTCAGCACCGCCAACTCGGCCGAGGCGTCCCGGGGCTCGACCTTCGACCAGAACACCATCCTGGTCAGGTAGCCCAGCAGGTCGGCCGCCCGCCCGGCCTCGGTGTCCAGGTACACGACCCCGCCGACGTTCGCCACCACCGCGTGGTGCTCGACCCGCCCCTGCACGTCCAGGATCAACGCCTCGGTGCCCCGCCCCTCGCCCAGCGAGGTGAAGTGCTGGCTGGTCAACGAGTGCAACCAGGTGAGCCGGTCGTCGCCGGGCACCGCCACGACCGCCCGGTGGGACCGGTCGAACACCGCGACCGACCGCGAGGCGGACCGCTGCTCGGCGAACGGGTCGCCGAAGTGCCACGGGACGCCCTGGTCCGGGTTGCCGTCGAACGGCGCGACCGCCCCGGGCTCGGACAGCAGCGGCGAGTTCTCGGGGACCGGGTTCTCCAGCGGTGAGTTCACTCGGACTCCTCATCGGCACTTCGGGCGAGGCAGTCGCGGCACGTGCCGGACAGCGCGAGGTGGCTCGCGTCCAGTTCGAACCCGTGCTCGGCCGCCAGTGTTCCCCCCAGGGGTGAGAGGAGCTCGCACGGCACCTCCTCCACGTGCCCGCAGCGGTGGCACACCAGGTGCACGTGGTCGTGCGGGTCCATCGAGTAGTTCGGCGCGCCGTGCCCGAGGTGGGTGTGCCGGACCATGCCGAGCCGGTCCAGCAGGTCGAGCGTCCGGTAGACGGTGGTGATGTTGACCGTCGGCGCGGTGCGCTGGACGTGCTTGCAGATCTGCTCCGGGGTGGCGTGGCCGAGTTCGCGCACCGCGTCCAGCACGAGCTGGCGCTGGGGCGTCATCCGCATCCCCCGGTCGTGCAGCGTCTTGCGCAGGGCCTTCGGTCCGGCGACGGTGTCCACCTCGTCGATGGTAGACGTGAGTAGTCTCACCCCATGCGCGTGCTCGTACTCCTCGACGGAACCCTGGCCGACCCCGACGTCCCGCTGATCCGGGTCGACGACCTGGGCCTCCTGCGCGGTGACGGCGTCTTCGAGACGATCCTGGTCGTCGACGGCGAGCCCCGCGAGCTGGGTCCGCACCTGGACCGCCTGGCCCGGTCGGCGGCGATGCTGGACCTGCCCGAGCCGGACCGCGCGGCGTTCGAGCGCACCGTCGACGTGGTGCTCGACAGGTGGGCCGGCGGCACGGAGATCGCGCTCAAGCTCGTCCACACGCGCGGCGTGGAGGGCGGCGACGGCACGCCCACCGGGTTCGCGCTGGCCACGGACATCTCGCCCAAGGTGCTGGCCCAGCGCGCCGAGGGCATCGCCGCGGTCACCCTCGACCGGGGCATCGAACCGGGCCTGGCGGAACGCGCGCCGTGGCTGCTGCTGGGCGCCAAGTCGCTGTCCTACGCGGTGAACATGGCCGCGGTGCGCGAGGCCGAGCGCCGGGGCGCCGCCGAGGTCGTGTTCACCACGTCCTCCGGCTCGGTCCTGGAGGGCCCGACGTCCACGCTGATCACGGCGCGGGGCAGGCACCTGACCACGCCGCCGGCGGAGCTGGGCATCCTGCCCGGCACCACGCAGGCCGCGCTGTTCCGGGCCGCCGAGCGCGAGGGCTGGACCACCGAGGTGGCGCCGATCGACGTGGCGGACCTGTACTCGGCCGACGGCGTGTTCCTGGTGTCGAGCGTCCGCAAGATCACCCGCGTGCACACGCTGGACGGCAAGGCGCTGCCCGACTCGGCCGAGCTGCACGCACGGCTCGACGCGCTGTACGAGTCGGAGTACTAGGAGCAACAGCTCACCCCGCGGCTCACCCCCGCGGCGCGAACCTCAACCGGGTCCCCGGCGGAGCCTGGCCGAGCAGCGGCAACGCACCCCCGTCGACCACCCCCACCACCGGGTACCCCCCGGTGGTGGGGTGGTCGGCGAGGAACACCACGGGCAACCCGTCGGGCGGGACCTGCACCGCCCCCGTGACCAGCCCCTCGCTCGGCAACTCGCACCCCACCCGCGCCGGCACGCGCTCCAGCGCGGTCCCGTCCAGCCTGATCCCCACCCGGTTGCCGCGGTCGGACACCGTCCACCGCCCCGCGCGCAGCTGCCCGACCGCCCCGGCGAACCAGTCGTCGCGGGGTCCCGGCAGGACCGGCACCACCAGCTCGTCCGGCACCAGCACCGGCACCAGCACGTCCACCCCGACCGGTACCCCCACCGGCACGCCCAGCGGCAGCTCGTCACCCGCCGCCAGCGGCGCGGGCCCCAGGCCGGAGAGCACGTCGGCTGCCCGACTGCCCAGTTCGGCGGGCACGTCGACCCCGCCCGACACCGCGACGTAGGCGCGCAGCCCGCCGCTGGGCGTCCCCAGGGCCAGCACGTCACCGGCGGCGAGGTGACGGGGGAAGTCGCACACCACGCCGTTGACGCGCGCGGGCGTGTGGGGACCGGTCACCGCCACCGTGCACGAGGCGTTGGCGCGCAGCACCAGCCCGCCCATCAGCACCTCCAGGCCGGCCGCGCCCTCGGGGTTGCCGACCAGCCGGTTGGCGAGCCTGAGCGACGGGGCGTCGAGGGCGCCGGAGGGCGGCACGCCGAGGTGCGCGTGACCCGGCCGGCCCAGGTCCTGGACCAGGGTCTGCGGGCCGGTGCTCACCACGGTCAGGGCGCGCGAACGTGCGACTCGGGGGGTCTGGGCGTACGACTCGTGACCGCTGGGCGTACGACTCGCGACGTCCGGGGGGGTCACGGGGTGGCCTCGAAGCGGACGCGGTGGCCGGGGGCCAGCAGGGCGGGGGTCGGGCGGCGCGGGTTGAACAGGGGCGCGTCGGTGCGGCCGATCAGCCGCCAGCCGCCCGGGGTGGCCCGGGGGTAGGCCGCGGTGAACTCGCCCGCCACGCCCACCGAGCCGGCGGGGACCCTCGTGCGCGGGGAGTCCAGGCGGGGTTGGCGCAGCGGCTCGGGCAGGCCGGTGAGGTAGGCGAAGCCGGGGGCGAAGCCGCAGAACGCGACCTGGTACTCCGCGCCGGTGTGCAGCTCGACCACCTCGGCCGGGGTCAGGCCCGCGGTGGTGGCGACCAGCTCCAGGTCCGGGCCGTCGTAGGCGACCGGGATGACGACCTCCTCGGTGGCGGTCGCCGCCCGGTGGGCCAGGTCGGCGGAGGCCAGCACCTCGCGCACGGCGGGCAGGCCGCCGGGGCGGGTGGCGACCAGGACCGTGCGCGCGGCGGGCACGAGCTCGACCACGTCCGGCAGCGCGGCCGCCTCCACGGCGGCGCGCACCGCCTCCACCTCGTCGAGCGAGTCCACCTCGACGAGCACCGCGTGGGTGCCGCAACGCCGCAGCCGCATGGGCACAGCCTACGTCCTGTGAGTGGATTGTTGAACAATCCAGGGCGGGAGCGCCCCGGAACTCCGGGGCCGGGACGGGAGGGCCTGGCGCGGTCAGGTCGGCCGGCGAGCCGACGAGCCCGGCGTGCTCCACGAACCCGACCAGGTCGACAGGCCCGCCGTGCCCGGCAAGCCCGTCGTACCCGACGAACCCGTCGTACCCGACGAACCCGTCGTACCCGACGAACCCGCTGTGCTCAGCCGACGACGCGCTTGAGGTGCGCCGAGGTGTGCGGCTGGAGCGGCTGGCCGACCATGGCCCGCTCCTCCACGTAGGCCAGGTCACCGTTGTTCACGATGCCGTACAGGCGCTTCGCCCCGACGACCTCCTTGGCGGTCGCCGTGCGGACCACCGCGTCGGTGCCGAACTCCCAGGACGTCTGGTTGCGCGGCTTGCCGTAGTACAGCTCCATGATCCCGGTGTTGTGCGCCAGCAGCACCTCGATCGTGTCGTCCGGCTTCGGCCGCCAGAAGCCGGTCTCGCGGGCGGCCTGCCGGATGACGTTGCCCTCGGCGTCCAGCAGCCAGGCCCGCGCCTCGTAGTACAGGAACGGCCGGCCGTCGTGCGCGAAGGTGATCTGCTGCCCGAAGCGGTACGGGCCCTCGATCGTCGGGTACACGACCTCGCCCTCACCGCGCCACACGCCGACCAGCGGCAGCAGCGCCAGGCAGGCGTCGTGCAGCGAGGGTCCCTCGCGCAGGTTCGCGGTGTCCGCCGGGATCGGCAGGTCGTCGAACTGCGGCAGGTTGAGGGCGCGCGTCACCTCGGCGCGTGCCGCGGCGGCCTGCACGGCCGCGTCACCACTGCCCGGAACGGGCTCTTCGGCGCTCACCGCTGGTCGGAGAACAGGCGGTACACCACGTAACCGGCGAACCACACCACCAGCAGGGACACGAGTACCAGCAGCCCGGTGAAGAAGTGTTCCACCACCCCAGTTTAGGCCCCGGACCCGGGAAGCCGCCGACCCCGGTGGCGAACGCCACCGGGGTCGGCGGGAACAGACCCGCGAAAAGCGGCTCAGGCCACCGCGACCTCGACCGGGTGCACGCCCGGCCCGTCGGCGGTGACCGACGCCTGCCCGTTGCCGGACCGGTGCAGCGCGCGGACCGTCCACGCGCCCGGCGCGGCGTAGAACCGGAAGTCGCCCTCCGGGGAGGACACGACCTCGGCGGTGAACTCGCCGGAGGAGTCCAGCAGCCGCACGAACGCCCCGCCGACCGGTCCGCCGGCCGACCTGACCTTGCCGGTGAGCACGACCTGGTCGTCCCCCACCGCGAGGTCCACGCCCTGCTGCGGAGCCCCGCAACCGTCCAGGCTCATCGTCACGCCCCCTTGCCGTCGCCGAGCTCGACCGGCACGCCGACCAGCGAGCCGTACTCGGTCCAGGAACCGTCGTAGTTCTTCACGTCCTCGTGGCCCAGCAGCTCGTGCAGCGCGAACCACGTGTGCGACGAGCGCTCGCCGATGCGGCAGTAGGCGATCGTCTTGCGCGAGCCGTCGAACCCGGCGTCGCCGTAGATCTCGGCCAGCTCCTCGTTCGACTTGAACGTGCCGTCCTCGTTGGCCGCCTTGCTCCACGGCACGTTGATCGCGCTGGGGATGTGGCCGCCGCGCTGCGCCGCCTCCTGCGGCAGGTGGGCGGGCGCGAGCAGCTTGCCCGAGAACTCGTCGGGCGAGCGCACGTCGACCAGGTTCTTGTTGCCGATGGCGTCCACGACCTCGTCGCGGAACGCGCGGATCGACAGGTCCTGCTCCTGGGCCTTGAAGTCGGTCGGCTCGCGGTCGACCTGCTCCTTGTCCAGCGGGCGGCCGTCGAGCTCCCACTTCTTGCGGCCGCCGTCGAGCAGCTTGACCGCGTGGTGGCCGTACAGCTTGAAGTACCAGTACGCGTACGCGGCGAACCAGTTGTTGTTGCCGCCGTAGAGGATGACGGTGTCGTCGTTGGAGATGCCCTTGGCCGACAGCAGCTTCTCGAAGCCCGCCCGGTCGACGAAGTCGCGGCGGACCGGGTCCTGGAGCTCGTTCTTCCAGTCGATCCTCACCGCGCCGGGGAGGTGGCCCCCGTCGTAGGCGGTCGTGTCCTCGTCGACCTCCGCGAACACCACACCGGGCGTGTTCAGGTTCTCCTCGGCCCACGCGGCCGAGACCAGGACGTCTTCACGGCTCATCGAGCTGCTCCCATTTCTTCGTTCTTACTGCGACGGTGTCGACTGGGGACGGGCGAGGAACGGCGCGCGGCGGCGCAGGACCAGGAACACCTCGCACCCGAGGCACAGGCCGAACGCCGCGTTGAGCAGCGCGGCCACCAGGGCGGCGGAGGTCGCGACCATGCCCAGGGCGGTCAGGCCGGTGGCGAAGCCGACCGTGCCGACCAGGGCGAAGACGAACCCGACGCCCTGCGCGAACCGCAGCGGGGCGGCCTCCTCGCGCACGGCGGTCGGCGTGATCCTGGGCTGGACGGCGAACCGGTAGACGTGACCCCACGGGTTGAGCTTGAGCGAGATGAACGCGCACATGGCGAACAGCACGGTCTGCGCCGCGAGCAACCGCCACGACCCGGTGAGCAGCACGGTGGCGAGGATCGCGGAGGTGATCCAGGCGCTGAACCGCGGCCCGCGCGGGTCTACAGGGGCGTTTTTGGACACGGCGACCTCCTGACGGTGGACGAAGACGGGCAGTCCGTCTTCAGGCGGTGTTAGGGCAGGCGCGCACGCGAGTCAAGGTCGTGCCCGCCGCCGGGAACCGCCCGGTCAGCTCGCCGTGCGACACAGGCTGCTGCGCACGCGGCAGAGGTCCACCGCGAGTCGCTTGGTCAGCAGCGTGGTCATGGGTGCGAGGGTAGCCGCTCGTCCCTGCTGTCGGGAGTACCGCCCAGCAAGTGGGAAATACCAGGTTCACCCGTTCGGTGGAGGCAGGTGTGGGCGCAAAGCCGCAGCGAGCGTGGCCGGTTCGGGCACGCCGCCGACGCGCAGCAGCTCGACCCCGGCCGGGTCCAGCGCCAGGGTCGTGGGCGCGCGCCACACGCCGAGGGCGCGGGCGACCTCGGGCAGGTCGGTGACGTCCAGCTCGACGTGCCGCATGCCCCCGGTGCGCTCGGCCAGGTCGACCAGCACCGCCCTGGTCCGCTTGCAGTTGGCGCAGAAGTCCGTGGACAGCTGCACCAGCGTGACGGGGGTGCGCGCGTCGAGCAGGTCGCGCACGGGCCCCGGCAATTCGGGGGCACCCCCAGCCGCGCCGCCCGCAACCCCGCCGCCCGCAGCACCCGGGGCCCCCGGCCCCGGGACCCCCGCGTCACCACCCACCACCGTGCGCGGCGGCGCGTGCCGGATGCGGCCCTCTCGTGCCCGCAGCACCAGGCCGATCACCACCACCGCGGCGACCGCGGCGACCAGCGCCCACACCCCGCTCATCAGCCGGTGCCCTGGTCCAGCGGGATGTCGTTGACCGTGCCCTCCACGATGAACGCGCCGCTCTCCACCTTCACCGCCGTCGGCGTCGCGGTGAACGGCAGCTGACCGGGGTCGATGACGACCCCGAGCGCCTGGCGGACCGTGCCGAGGACCGCGTCCAGGCCCTCCAGCGAGGTGTCGTCCAGGTCGATGTCGTTGACCGCGATCGCGATCTGGCCGTCGATCAGCGACACCGTGCCGTAGGCGGCGATCCGGATCTTGCGGCCGGCCACCGTGGTGCTGCCCGCCAGCTTCACCGCCGCCACGGTCGGGTCCGGCTTCCGCGCGGCGGCGGCCTGCTCGGGCGCGGGCTCGCCCTCCAGCTCGGCCTCCCGCTTGGCGCGGTTGTCCGGCTCGATGGTCATGTCGTTGAACGGCGTGACCCTGTTGACCAGCCGGTTCAGGTCGCTGGACTTGATCTTCACGCTGCCCCGGACCTGGTCGATCCGGGCGTTGGCGGTGTTGCCCGCCAGCAGGTCGGACAGGCCGATGCGCACGTGGCGCAGGTTCGCCCGGATCTCCAGGTTGCGCAGGTCGTCGCCCACGGGCACACCGGCCGCGCTGATCTCGATGTCCCGGTAGTCGCCCGCCAGCGCCTGGGTGGTGAACGGGAAGCCGTTGATGCGGACCGCCGGGTCCTCGCTCAGGCCGAACTTGTGCCGCATCCGCTGGGCGACCTGGTACTCACCCGCCGCGGCCAGCCCGTAGTCGGCGGCGACCAGCACGGCCCCCACCACCAGGGCGGCGATGATCAGCTTGCGCCCGCGGGTGGGACGGCGCTTGGACTCGTTGGCGGTCATGGTCGGTCGGTGCTCCCCGGGGAGTGGTGGTCGAGCCAGGTCGCGATCCGGTCTACCAGAGCCGGCGTCATGGCCGACTCGGCGTGCCGGACGCCCGGCTCCAGCCACAGCTCCGCGTCGCCGCCCGCGGCCCGGTGGAGGGCGACGGCGTGGGCCGGGCCGAAGTAGTGGTCCCGCTCCCCGTGCACGATCAGCAGCGGGGTCGGCGCGATGCGGTGCGCCACCTCCAGCGGGCTCTCCGGGGGCGCGGTCCACGGCGGGCCCAGGCGCACGCCCAGCGCGCGGGCGGCCAGCCGGCCGTGCGGCTGCTCCAGCAGCCAGTGCACCCGGCGCATGGCCGGCGTGTCGCGCACCCACCAGCGGGAGGGCGCGCTGACCGCGGCCACGGCGTCCGGCCGGTCCTCGTGCAGGGCCGCGTGCCGCAGCGCCACGGAGGCCCCCATGGAGAACCCGACCGTCACCACGCGCCGGTACCCCAGGTCGCGGGCGAGCGAAACGCCGGCCGCGAGGTCGTGCACCTCGTCCAAGCCGACGGTGGAGGTCCCGCCCGAGCGGCCGTGGCCCCGGAAGTCCAGCGCGACGACGCCGCCGTGCCGGGCGAACCGGTGCAGCACGCGCGAGACGAAGGGCTTGCGCACGTGGTTGGTGAAGCCGTGGCCGACCACGAACGCCAGTTCCGTCACGGAGCGCGCGGACCTCACGTGCAGGCCGTGCAACACGACGGCGTCGTGTGACACGGATGTAACAGGCGTGACGCTTGTGGAAACAACTGTGACCCTGTCCTGCTGACCTGGGTCTTTTGTGGCGTGCACCGGTATCGTCTCCGTCATCCGCAGGCAACGGGGCCCGGTCACCGTACTTCGCTCGCCTGGTCCGGTGACCACGCACCGGCCGAACGAGAGGGCGCCGCGATGAGCATCGACGTGCTGCTGCTGACCACCGACTCCGACCCCGAGGCGGTCCTCCCCGCGCTGTCGCTCCTCCCGCACGAGGTGCGGCCGCTGCGCCCCGAGGTCTCGGCGCTGCTGGAGGCCGGCCCGCACGACATCGTCCTGGTCGACGCCAGGTCCGACCTGGTCGCCGCCCGCAGCCTGTGCCGGCTGCTCGACTCCAGCGGCGTGGACGTGCCCGTGGTGGCCGTCGTCACCGAGGGCGGTCTGGTCGCGGTCAACTCCGACTGGAGCGTGGACGAGATCCTGCTGCCCACCTCCGGCCCGGCCGAGGTGGAGGCCCGGCTGCGCCTGGTGCGCTCGCGCCGCGGCGCCGCGCAGACCGGCGGGGACGGCTCGATCCAGCTCGGCGAGCTGGTCATCGACGAGGCCACCTACACCGCGCGCCTGCGCGGCCGGCCGCTCGACCTCACCTACAAGGAGTTCGAGCTGCTGAAGTACCTGGCGCAGCACGCCGGCCGGGTGTTCACCCGCGCCCAGCTGCTCCAGGAGGTCTGGGGCTACGACTTCTTCGGCGGCACCCGCACCGTGGACGTCCACGTCCGGCGGCTGCGCGCCAAGCTCGGCCCCGAGCACGAGTCGCTGATCGGCACCGTGCGCAACGTGGGCTACAAGTTCGTCCGCCCCCCGCGGCCGGGCAGCGCCCGCCGGGTGGAGCAGGTCGACGTGGCGGACGCGAACCTGGACGACGCCGAGCTGATCTTCCGGATGTGACGCCCACCGGGTGCGGCGTGCGCCGTCGCGCCCGGCGGCGCCGGGCCCAGTAGGTTCGACGACGTGGAACCGATCTGGTCCGAAGAGCTTTCCCCCGAGCAGGTCGGTGAGGTCACCGACCTGCTCGGTGCCGTCGAGGGGGCCGACGGCGTGGCCCCGGTCGGGGAGGCCGTGATCCTGCGGCTGCGCCCCGGCGCGCGCGGGAGCGCCCACCTGCTGGCCCGCCGCGACGGCGCCCTGGCCGGCTACCTGCACCTGGACGCGCGCGGCGACGCCGACGGCAACGGGGTCGCGGAGCTGGCCGTCCACCCCGACCACCGCCGCCGGGGCGTCGGCACGGCGCTGCTCAAAGCCGTCTCGGAGCGGGCCCGGCCGCTGCGGGTGTGGGCCCACGGCGGCCTGCCCGCCCAGGAGGCGCTGGCCGCGGCGCTCGGCGCGCAGAAGGTGCGCGAGCTGCTGCGCATGGGCCGCCCGCTGGGCGCCGACCTGCCCGAGCCGGTGCTGCCGCCGGGCGTGCGGCTGCGGGCGTTCGAGCCCGGTCGCGACGAGGAGGACGTGGTCCGGGTCAACCACCGGGCCTTCTCCTGGCACCCCGAGCAGGGCGCGATGAGCGTCGAGGACCTGCTGGGCAAGCAGCGGGAGCCGTGGTTCGACGCGGCCGGGTTCCTGCTGGCCGTCGACGCCGACGACCGGCTCCTGGGCTTCCACTGGACCAAGGCGCACCCGGCCGGGCTGGGTGAGGTGTACGTGGTGGGCATCGACCCGGACGCGCAGGGCGGCGGCCTGGGCAAGGCGCTCACCCTCGCGGGCCTGGCGCACCTGCGCGCCGCCGGGCTCGCCGAGGTGATGCTCTACGTCGAGGCCGACAACGCTTCGGCACTGGCCGTGTACACCCGGTTGGGATTCACCCGGTGGGGAGCGGACGTCCAGTACGCCGGGTAGTGACAAACCCGTCACGTCCTGCAAACGCGCAGGTCACGGATCACTCAAAAGGCGGTGTGACCCGTCACCTCCCGTGTGCTGTTCACCTCCCGTTCACCTTTTCCTGGTGGCGCGTCCACCCTCGCTCCCTACCGTCCGTGTCGAGCGGCGGCACGAGCGCCGCGGTATCCGCCCTTGTAGCTGGAGGACCCAGGTGAAGACCAAGCGACACGGCGCCGTAGTCGGCCTGATCGCGGCCGGTGCGCTTCTGCTCACCGCGTGCGGCAGCGACAACAACGCCCCCGCCGGCGGCGCGGCCCAGACGACCGGCGAGTCGTCGACGTCCGTCGAGTGCGGTGGCAAGTCGAAGCTGAGCGCAGAGGGCTCCTCGGCGCAGAAGAACGCGATCGACACGTTCGTCCAGGCGTACCAGCAGCGGTGCTCCGGCTCCGACCTCGCCTACAACGCCTCGGGCTCCGGCGCGGGCGTCAAGCAGTTCATCGCCGGCCAGGTCGACTTCGGCGGTTCCGACTCGCCGCTGTCGGAGAGCAAGGGCGAGGTGGCGGGCGCCGCCGAGCGCTGCGAGGGCAACCCGGCGTGGAACCTGCCGCTGGTCTTCGGGCCGGTCGCGCTCGGCTACAAGCTGGGCGGCGTGAGCGACCTGACCCTGAACGGCGAGGTCGCCGCCAACATCTTCAACGGCACCGTCAAGAAGTGGAACGACCCGGCCATCGCCGCGCTGAACTCCGGCGCCTCGCTGCCCGACAAGGACATCACGGTCATCTACCGGTCCGACGAGTCCGGCACCACGGACAACTTCCAGCAGTACCTGGAGGCGGCCTCGAAGGGCGCCTGGACCCAGGGCGCGGGCAAGCAGTTCAAGGGCGGTGTCGGCGAGGGCAAGGAGAAGTCCGCCGGTGTCGCGCAGGCCGCGGGCGCCGTCGACGGCGCCATCACCTACGTCGAGCTGTCGTTCGCGCAGGACAACAAGCTGTCCATCGCCAAGATCGACAACGGCTCCGGCGCGGTCGAGCTGAACGAGGAGTCGGTCGGCAAGGCCATCGACGGCGCCACCATCAAGGGCACCGGCAACGACCTGGTCCTGGACCTGGAGTCGATCTACGGCGCGAGCACCGCGGGCGCCTACCCGCTGCTGCTGGCCACCTACGAGATCGTCTGCTCGAAGGGCTACGACGCCGAGACCGCGAAGGCCGTCAAGGCGTTCCTCACGGTCGCGGCGACCGACGGCCAGGCGGGTCTGGCGGACGCGGGCTACGCTCCGCTGCCGACGGCCTTCCAGGAGAAGCTGCTGACGGCCATCGAGGCCATCGCCTGACCAGGCCGGCAGACTCCCCACCAGCGCCAGCGCGATGAACGAACGCACAGTGGCCCAGCGCCCCGCGGGCACCGGATCGACCGGTGCCCGCGGGGGCGTCCCGGCCGCCCGACCCGACTCGGAGGCTCCGATTCCCCCGACCGCGGAAGCCGACAACAAGTCCCACGTCCGGCCGGGCGACCGGATCTTCAAGGGCCTCGCCACGGGCTCCGGCATCTTCATCGTGGTGCTGATCGCGGCGATCGGCGTCTTCCTGCTGCTCCAGGCGATCCCGTCCCTCGGCCTCAACCACGTCAACTTCCTGACCAGCCGCGAGTGGTCGACCGGTGACGTCGGCGACATGCGCTTCGGCATCCTGGACCTGTTCCTGGTGACCGTGGTGTCCTCGGCGTTCGCCCTGGTCATCGCGATGCCCATCGCCCTGGGCATCGCGCTGTTCCTGACCCAGTACGCGCCGCGCCGGCTCGCCCGGCCGTTCGCGTACCTCATCGACCTGCTGGCCGCCGTGCCGTCGATCATCTTCGGCCTGTGGGGCCTGCTGGTGCTCGGCCCGGTGCTCACCCCGGTCGGCGAGTGGCTGACCACCACCCTCGGCTGGCTGTTCCTGTTCGACGAGGGCAACGTCAGCATCGAGCTGGGCGGCACCATCTTCACGGCGGGCATCGTGCTGGCGGTGATGATCCTGCCGATCATCACCGCGGTCAGCCGCGAGGTGTTCGACCGCACCCCCGTCACCCACGTGGAGGGCGCCATCGCGCTCGGCGCGACCAAGTGGGAGGTCGTGCGGACCACCGTGCTGCCGTTCGGCAAGGCCGGCTACGTCAGCGCCTCCATGCTCGGCCTCGGCCGCGCGCTGGGCGAGACGATCGCGTTGATGATCATCCTGAGCGGCACCGGCGCGGCGTTCGCCTGGAGCCTGTTCGACGGCGGCGCCACGTTCGCCTCCAAGATCGCGCTCGCCGCGCCCGAGTTCAACGACCCGCGCACCGCGGGCGCGTACATCGCCGCCGGTCTGGTGCTGTTCGTGCTGACCTTCGGCGTCAACGCCATCGCCCGGATGATCGTCGCCGGTCACAAGGAGTACGAATGACAGCGACCGACACGGCGGACCTGAACCGCCTGGCGACGCCGCCGACGTTCCAGAGCATCAGCGGGACCCGCAAGCTCAAGAACGGCGCCGCCACCGCGCTGGTGTGGGCGGCGTTCCTGATCGCGATCGTGCCGCTGGTCTGGGTGCTCTACGTGGTCGTCCAGCGCGGCTTCCCGGTGGTCCTGGACCCGGACTGGTGGCAGAAGTCGCTGTCCGGGCTGCTGTCCCGCCAGCAGGGCGGCGGTGTCTACCACGCGATCTTCGGCACCCTGGTGCAGGCCCTGGTGTGCGGCCTGCTGTCCGTGCCGCTCGGCCTGTTCGTCGGCGTCTACCTGGTGGAGTACGGCGGCCGGTCCAAGCTGGCCCGCGCCACCACGTTCATGGTCGACATCCTCACGGGCGTGCCGTCCATCGTGGCCGCGCTGTTCGTCTACACGCTGTGGATCACCTACTTCGGCTTCGGCCGCAGCGGGTTCGCGGTGTCCCTGGCGCTGGTGCTGCTCATGGTGCCGGTGATCGTGCGGACCACCGAGGAGATGCTCAAGATCGTCCCGGACGAGCTGCGCGAGGCGTCCTACGCGCTGGGCATCCCGAAGTGGAAGACGATCATGAAGATCGTCATCCCGACCGCGCTGTCCGGCATCGTCACCGGCATCATGCTCGCCCTGGCCCGCGTGATGGGCGAGACCGCGCCGGTGCTCGTGCTGGCCGCGTACGCGCCGTACATCAACTACAACCTGTTCGACGGCCCGATGGCGTCGCTGCCGCTGCTGATGACCTCGGAGCGGAACAACCCCACGCAGGCGGGCTTCGAGCGGATCTGGGGCGCGGCGATCACCCTGGTCATCATCATCACGCTGTTCAACCTGCTGGCGACCGTGGTCTCGCGGTGGCTGGCTCCGAAGACGAAGTGAGCGGGCGGTCATGGCCAAGCGCATCGACGTGAAGGACCTCAACCTCTTCTACGGCAAGTTCCACGCCGTCCAGGAGGTCTCCCTGGCGGTGCCGCCGCGCAACGTGACGGCGTTCATCGGCCCGTCCGGCTGCGGCAAGTCCACCGTGCTGCGGTCGCTGAACCGCATGCACGAGGTGGCGCCCGGCGCCCGGGTCGAGGGCAAGGTGCTGCTGGACGGCGAGGACATCTACGCCTCGTCCGTGGACCCGGTGCAGGTGCGCCGGACCATCGGCATGGTGTTCCAGCGGCCCAACCCGTTCCCCACCATGTCCATCCGGGACAACGTGGTGGCCGGGCTGAAGCTCGCCGGGGCGAAGAACAAGAAGAACCTCGACGAGGTGGCCGAGCGCTCGCTGCGCGGGGCCAACCTGTGGAACGAGGTCAAGGACCGCCTCGACCGCCCCGGCGGCGGGCTGTCCGGTGGTCAGCAGCAGCGGCTGTGCATCGCGCGGGCGATCGCGGTGCAGCCGGACGTGCTGCTGATGGACGAGCCGTGCTCGGCGCTGGACCCGATCTCCACGCTGGCGATCGAGGACCTGATCACGGAGCTGAAGAAGGAGTACACGATCGTCATCGTCACGCACAACATGCAGCAGGCGGCCCGGGTCTCCGACCAGACGGCCTTCTTCAACCTGCTGGGTGTCGGTCAGCCGGGTCAGCTGATCGAGGTGGACGACACGGAGAAGATCTTCTCCAACCCCAGCCAGAAGGCGACGGAGGACTACATCTCCGGCCGCTTCGGCTGAGACCCCGCGGTGCCGGTGCCGATTCCCGGTCGCCGGTCCCCGGAGCCCTCCCGCCAGGAGCGGGAGGGCTCCGGCGCGTCGGGGGACCGGTCGCACCCGGGATCACCACCGCCACCGGCCCACCCCGCCCCGGCCGGCTCCACCGCAGGTGGGGGAGCTCCGACGCGTTCGGGTGACCGTGGAACCCACCGCGCGCGGCGGCCGTCAAAGTCAAGACACCGTCCCCCTTTCGGGGGTACCTTGGCGGCCGGGATCGGCTGAACTCGCAGGGGGTAACCGTGGCGCCGGAAGGTGCGTGGAGCGCACAGTCCATGCAGGCGATGACGGCCAACATGGCCGGTCTCAAAGCGGCTGCGGAGTCCGGCTCGTTCGCGATCAGCGAAGAGGGCGCCAGGGCCTACGTGGCCGCCATCGAGAGGGCCCAGCAGGACCTGGTCGACATGGAGCTGGACCTCGGCATGCTCCGCCAGGAGACGAGGCTCGGTACCAGCCCCGACGCCCAGGCGATGGCCCGGTACAACCTCGACGGGGCGCTGGGCGGCGCCGGCACGACGGGCATCATCCCGGCCGTCGAGCAGCTGAAGTCGGCGCTGGAGGAAGCTCGGCTGGCCGTGCTGAAGGCCGTCGAGAACTACGGTCAGGTGGACGGCTCCGCCGCCGACGGCCTCAGGCGCTACTGAGATGGAGAAGCTTTGACCAGCAAGCTGGTTGTCCGGTCCGCACTGCCGATCGTCCTGCTGGGCGCCGTGCTCGCCGGGTGCTCGGGCACGCCGGGCACGCCGTCGCCGGAGACCACCGGGACCGCCCCGACCCAGGACGGCCCGACCTCCACCACGACCTCGGCGCCGGCCGGTGCCGCGCTGGCGGACTTCGACGCCTGCGCCGAACTGGAGCGGATCGCGCCCGAGCTCGGCCTCACCCAGGTCGAGGAGCAGGGCGACCGGGACTGCCAGGCCCGGTACGACGGCCGGGTCGGCGTCCGGGTCAAGGCGTGGCCCGAGCTCGGCACCGACGAGTACGTGGGCGGGTCCGCCTCGGAGATCTCCGACGTGACCGTGGGCGGCCACCGGGCCAAGCGGATCACCGCGCCGGTCACCACCAGCTCGTGCGCGATCACCATCGAGATCACCCCGACCTCCCGGGTCGATGTGCTGTCCTCGTCGCCGGCGACCCAGGAGCAGGCGTGCGAGGCGGCCACCAAGGTCGCGACCGCGATCGAGCCGCAGCTGCCCTGACCGGTGCGGGCCGCCTCCCGCCGCAGGTGGGGGGAGTCCTCCCACCTGCGGGTGATCCGGGGAACCGGTCGTCGGCCTGCTCCGTCATAGGCGGGACACGGCTCGCCGGCACCCGGTACCGTGAAGCCCGCGACCGGGTCGGCTGCGGTGATCGAGGCCGAGTTGTCGAAGCAAGCAGGGGAGGACGTCGTGACGCCGCCGAACTCGAACCACAACAGCGACGCTAGCGAGATCGACTACTCCGGCGACCAGCAGGAACAGCTCGATCAGCAGCAGCAGCAGAACCTCGACGACGCGAGGCAGCAGGGCGGCCTGTTCCCGACGCTGGGCGCGGTGGTCGAGAACGTCCGCGACCAGGCGGCGCTGAACCAGCAGTTCCAGGACCAGCAGCAGCGCCTGGCGCAGACGGTCGAGCAGTACCGGCCGCCGATGTCCTCCTCGTGCCAGCACTACCTGGGCCACGACCACCCGGCGCTCAAGGCCATGGTCAACGAGAACATGGACCCGGCCTCGGCCAACCTCCAGGGCGATGCCTGGAACAAGGTCGGCAACACCCTGGCCAGGCTCCAGACCGACCTGACCGGCGCCACCAACGCGAGCAAGGACGCCTGGCAGGGCCAGGCCGCCGAGTCCGCGCGCGGCTACTTCGCCGGCGTCTCCACCTGGGCCGGCGACGCCGCCCAGGGCGCGCAGCTCACCGGCACCAAGCTGTTCGACCAGAGCCGAGCCGCCGAGACGGCGAAGAACACCATGCCCGAGCCGGTCGACTTCAGCACCGCCGACGCCTACCGCATGTTCTTCTCCGAGCCCAACCCGTTCAAGTGGGCCGAGACGATCGACCAGATCGAGCAGAAGTTCGAGGAGAAGCAGCAGGCCCACGAGCGGGCGGCCGAGGTCATGACCACGATGGCCACCAGCTTCCAGGAGTCGGGCGCGGCCATGCCCGCCTTCACCCCGCCCCCCGCCATGACGGGCACCGGCGGCAGCGGCGAGAACAACCCTCCCGGCACCGGCGAGGTCAACGGCCGCCCCACCGTGCCCAGCGGCACCGGCACGGGGACCGGGACGGGCACCGGCACCGGGCCGAGCGACTTCTCCGGCGGCGGCAACACCACCAACCAGTCCGGCTGGGGCGGTCCCGGCGGCTACACCCCGCCCGGCGGTGGTGGTGGCGGTGGTGGCGGCTACACCCCGCCCGGTGGCGGCGGAGGCATCAACCCTCCCGGCATCTACCCGCCGGGCACGTACCCGCCCGGCCGCGGTCCGGGCAACGGTCCCGGCACCGGCCCCGGCAACCGTCCCCCCGGTTACCGCCCGCCCGGCCTGACCCCGCCCGGCGGTCGTCCCGGTGGCGGCGGTCCCGGCGGCCTCGGAGGTCCGGGCGGCGGTCGTGGTGGCGGCGCGGGCGGCGGTGGCGCGGGTGGTGGCCTGGGCGGTCCCGGCGGCCTGGCGGCGGCCGGACGCGGCGCGGGCGGCCTGGGCGGTCCCGGCGGGTTCGGTCCCGGCGGCAGCGCGGGCGCGCTCGGCGAGGCCGGGCGGACCGGTGCCGGTGCGGGCGGCGCGGGCGCGGGCGGTTTCGGCCCCGGTGGCGGCGCGGCGGGTCGCGGTGGCGCGGCGGGCGCGGGCGCCGTGGGTGGCATGGGCGCGGGCGCCGGCGGTGGCCGCGGCGAGGAGGACAAGGACCACAAGGCCGCCTCGTACCTGGTGGAGACCGAGGACGTCTTCGGCGACGGCACCATGGTCGCCCCGCCGGTCATCGGCGGATGAGCGTGTTCTCGTTCTCCCTGTCCCACGCGGCGGCCGACGTGCTCTGGGAGGACCTGGAGCTCGGCAGCCGGCCCTACCCGTTCGACTTCCCCTACCTCGGGCGCACCGTGGACGAGCGCGGCGGCATCCGCGCCGCCGTCCACCGCGACCTGGAGTCGCGCGGCCTGGCCCGCCGCGGCCGGGTCGCGCCCGAGGTGGCGGAGGGGCTCACCCTGCTCGTGCGGTTCGACTTCTGCCTCAACGCGGTCGCCTCGCTGGACGCCCGCAACGTCGAGCGCCAGCTGCTGGCCCGCGGCGGCGCGGTCGGTGAGCGCGCCGCGGTCGCCGTGATGGACGACCGGCAGATCAAGGTCGACCTGATCCGCTCGGCCGCGCTCGTGCGCACCTTCGTGGACCTCGTCCCCAACAGCCGCCCCGGCCCCGGCCAGTCGGTCACCGTGCCGGTGCCGTCCGCCGCGCCACCGCCGCGGCCGACCCGCGACGAGGACTTCGGCGGCGCCACCTTCACCCGCGCCATGGCCCCGCGCTCCACCGCGGGCACGCAGGTCCGCGCCCTGGAGGCGGTGTTCGAGCGGCCCCGGCTGCGCGCCGGCCAGTTCGGCGTCACGGTGCGCGGCAGGCACGGCCGGGAGCAGCGGGCCCCGCAGGTCGCCTGGTTCGACAACGACCAGGGCCGCTACATGTCGCAGACGCGGCAGGGGCAGGACGGCCAGAAGTGGCTCACCCACGCCCCCGCCGACAACGCGCGCATCGCCGCCCAGCTCGCCCAGGAGCTGGGCGCCCTGCTCACCTAGCCAGACCGGCGCTCACCGAGCCCGACCGGCTCGACCGAGCCCGACCCGGCTGGTCCGCAGCCGGGTCGGAGCGGCGTCGGACTACGCCTCGTCGGTGCCGCCGCCGTAGCCCGGCATCCGACCGGTGACCACGAAGACCGTCCGCTTGGCCACCGACACCGCGTGGTCGGCGAACCGCTCGTAGAACCGGCCGAGCAGGGTGGTGTCCACCGCCGACGGCACGCCGTGCGCCCACTCCTTGTCCATGATCATCGTGAACAGGTGGCGGTGCAGGTCGTCCATCGCGTCGTCGGCGTCCTCCAGCGACCGCGCCCGCGCCACGTCCTGCGTGCGGATGATGTCGGTCGCCTCCCGCGCCAGCTCCACCGCGATGCGGCCCATCTCGGCGAAGTACGGCCGCACCGTGTCGGCGAGCACGGGGTTGGGGTGCCTGCGGCGCGCGGCCTTGGCCACGTGCAGCGCCAGGTCGCCCATCCGCTCGACGCTCTCCGCGGCGTGGATCACCGCGAGCACGGTGCGCAGGTCGGTCGCGACCGGCGCCTGGAGAGCCAGCAGCGCGTAGGACTGCTCCTCGATCCCCGCGCGCAGGTCGTCGATCTTGATGTCGTCGCCGATCACCTGCTCGGCGAGGGCGAGGTCCGCCCCGAGCAGCGCCCGGGTGGCGTGCTCCATCGCGTCGCCCGCCATCGCGCACATGTCCGCGAGCTGGCCGGCGAGTTGTCCGAGCTGGTCGTGGTAAGCCTCGCGCATGGCCGTCAGCCTACGGACCGGTCATCGCGGTAGCGACCCACCCCGGTGAACCGGTGGTGAACCCGGGACGTCCAGTCGACTAGCCCGCGCACGGGTCGACGGCCGCGTTCACCACGGACAGGTCCTCGGGCGGGGCCGCCTTGCCGGGATCGCCGGCCGGGGCGCCCTGCGGCGCCTGGACGACCCCGTCCCAGCCGGGACCGATCAGCAGCTCCACCGCGCCGCCCATCGACGGGTCGACCACCAGCGTCGCGCCGGGCACCGACGCCTTGAGCGTCTCCGCGATGTCCTCGCCGCCCGCGCTGTACTTGATGATCGTCTTGTCGACGGCCTCGCCGTTGCCGCTGAACACCACCTGGTAGCCCAGGTCCTCCAGCTCGCCGGTCGCCTGGCCCGCCGCGCCGTCGGCGTCCTCGTCGCCGTTGCGCACCTGGATCTTCAGGCCCCTCGGGTCGACCACCTTGCCCTGGCGCGGGCCGGGGGCAGGCGCCTGCTGCTGCGCCTGGTCCGCGGGCGCGCTGGTGTCGGCCTTCTCCTTGGGCAGCGGCGTGCCGTCGATGATCGCCTGGAACAGCGCCTTGGTGTCCTCAACCCGGAGCACCTCGACGTTGTCCTCGTGCGAGAGCGTCTCGCCCTCCTCGGTGTCGTGCGGGACGGTGACGAAGCTGACCCGGCCCGCCTCCAGGCTGCGCAGCGACTGGGCGAGCGTGAGCATGTCGTTCACGCCGATGTTGTCGCCGACGGTGGCCGAGGCGAACGCGTTGAGGAAACCGTTGAGCTTGCCCGGGTTCAGCAGGATCTCCGACGACATCGCCTTGCGCAGCAACGCGGACAGGAACTGCTGCTGCCGCGTGACGCGGTCGTAGTCGCCGAGCACCTCGCCGGACACCTTGCGGGCGCGCACGTAGTCCAGCGCCTTGGTGCCGCCGATGTCGTACTTGCCCGCCTTGTCGAAGATGGTGCCCAGCTGCTCGTCGACCATCGGCTTCGGCACGCACACCGTCACCGCGCCGACCGCGTCGACCATGCCCTTGAAGCCGTTGAAGTCGACGCTGATGAAGTGGTTGATCTCCAGGCCGGTCAGCTCGGTCATGAACTTGGCCACGCACTGCGGACCGCCCACCGCGTAAGGCTCGTTGGCCTTCACGTCGGACTCGCGGGCCAGCTGCTCACCGGTGTACTCGCCGGTCGACGGGTCCCACCGCTCGCAGTCGGGCCGCTCGATCAGCAGGTCGCGCGGCACGGAGACGACGACCATGCGCTTCCGGTCGGCGGGGATGTGGGCGAGCATCAGCACGTCGGACCGCGCGCCCGGCTCCGCCTCCGAGTCGCCGACGCCGTCCTCCGGTCGGGCGCCCGCGCGGGTGTCCGAGCCGACGATGAGGAAGTTCTCGTCGCCCAGCTGCTTCTCGGCCTGGTGCACGGCGGCCGAGTTCGAGCCGAGCGCGTCCACCTCGACGATCTTGCTGTCGATGTAGAGCATCGCGCCCCACCCGACACCGGTGGACACGAACACCAGCACCGCGGCGGCCAGCGCGACCGCCTTGACGGACTTGACGATCTTGCTGTGCTGGGCCGTCCGCACGTGCCCGCGCGGCCGGTCGTCGTCACCGTCGTCCGGGCCCTCGACCGGCGAGGCGTACTCGGTGGCGTCCTCGTCGTGGTCGGCCTTCCACGGCATGAGCTTCTGGCGGCGCTCCTTGCGCTGCCGCTCCTGCTCGGCCAGTTCGTCGTGGACGGCGGAGAAGCGCGCCAGGGTGTGGTCGACCTCGCGGCGCTTCTTGACGTCGTCGCTGATGGCCTCCATCTCCGTGGTGAGGCTCAGGTCGATCTGCGCGCGCGCCGTCGGACCGGCGGCGACGGGACCGGGAACCGAGGGACCGGGGACCGCGGGGCCCTGGTCGAGCGCCGCGGCGGGGTCCTCGGCGAACCGGCGACCGGGCGCGTCGACCGCGGGGTGCGTCGCGCCGCCCTCCGCCAGGCGACGCGGGCCGTCGGCGTCCTCGGGTCGGTTGCGGGGGCCGTCGCCGGGTGCGGGGCGTCGGCCGGTGCCCTCAGGTCCCGGACCGTCGACGGGTCGGCGCGGTGCGCCCGGGAGGTCGGTGCGCGGGCGCGGGCCGCTGCCGTCGGGGAGGCGGTGGCCGGTCGCGTCCTCGCCGAAGCCGTCGACCGGGCGGCGTCCGCCGGGCTCGACGGTCGCGCCCTCGACCGGACCGGGCCTGCCGGGGACCTCGGGACGTGGGCGTCGGCCGGTGCCGTCGGGCGCGGGGCCGTCCGCGAGGCGGCGCGGGCCGCCCTCCGCGGGACGGCGGCCGGTGCCTTCCGGTCCGGGGCCGTCGACCGGGCGGCGGGGGCCGTTCAGGTCGTCGGGCCGCGGGCGCGGACCGCTGCCGTCGGGGAGTCGGCGGCCGGTGCCGGGGACGTCGTCGCCCGGTCGGCCGGGGAGGTCGGTGCGCGGGCGCCGGCCGGTGCCGTCGAGGGGCGGGCCGTCGAGACGCGGGCCCTCGGGTGCGGGCCCGTCGGCCAGGCGGCGGGGGCCGTCGACCGGGCGGCGGGGACCGTCCAGGTTCTCGGGTCGCGGGCGCGGGCCGCTGCCGTCGGGAAGCCGGTGGCCGGTCACGTCCTCGCCGGGACGTCCCGGGACCTCGGGGCGCGGCCGGCGGCCGGTGCCCTCGGGGCCGGGACCCTCCGCCGCGCGACGCGGGCCGCCGAGGTCGTCCGGGCGGGGGCCGCTGCCGTCGGCGGGCCGACGGCCCGGAGCGCCGTGGGGCACTCCTTCGCCGGGGTGGGGTGCGTCGGGGCGCGGTGCGCCCGGGTGGGGCCGGCGGCCGGTGCCCTCGGGGCCGGGGCGCGGTCCGACGCCCTCGCCCGGCACGGGCGGACGCGCGCGCCGGCCGGTGTGCTCGCCGGGACGCGGTCCGTCGACGGGCCGTCGACCGGTGCCCTCGCCGGGGTGAGGTGCCGGCGCGCCGGTGAAGTGCTCGGGTCGCGGGTGCGGGTCTACGGGTACGGGTTGCCGTAGGCCGTCGTCCACGGGGCGGCGCGGTGCGTCCGGGGTCCGGCGGTCGAACCCGGCCTCCGCCCTGCGGTCCTGGCCGGCCTCCGGCCTCCGGTCGACATCGCCTTCCGGCCTCCGGCCGGGGCCGCCCGTCGCGGGGTCGTCGGCGAAGCGCCTGCCCGCGCCGTCGGGGCCGGGGGCCTCCGGTCGGGCGCGCCGGCCGGTGCTCTCCGCGTTGCGGCCGGGAGCCGGGAACCGCCTGCTCGCCTCGCCACCGACGCCGCCGGGTCCTGCGTTGCCGGGTCCGGGATTACCCGGTCCCGCACCGCCCGGTCCCGCGTTGCCGGATGTCGCGCCGCCGGGTCCTGCGCCACCAGGCCCCGCGTTACCCGGTCCCGCACCACCGGGTCCCGCACCACCGGGTCCCACGCCGCCAGGTCTCGCGTTGCCGAATCCCGCCGCGTTGCCGAGGCCCGCGTTGCCCAGACCCGCGTCGCCAGGTCCCGCGTCGCGCCGGTGCTCCGGCCCGCCCGCGTAGCCGTTCGCCGGTCGCGGTCCCTCGGCGAAGTCGCCGGGGCGCTCCTCGGCACGCCGACGTCGCCCGGTGTCCTCCGGGTTCGGTCGGGGCGTCCGGGTGCCGGTGCCCTCGCCCGAGGGGGAGAAGAAGTCGTTCGCGGGGGGAGGCGCACCGCGCCTGCGGTCCACCGGCGGTGCGCCGTTGGCCGGTCCGGGGTGGGTGCCGGTGTCCCCGGGGGCGAAGTGGTCCGGCCCGCCCGGTCGCTCCGGCGCCGGTCGCTCCGGCGCGGCCCGCCGCCCGGTGCTCTCCGCGGACCGACCGTTCTGCGGTCCGCGGGGCTCCTCGGGGCCGGTGCGCGGGGGGACGGGGCGGGGCAGGTCCGTGCGGCTGTGCTGCTCCAGCAGGTCGGACACGCTCAGTCCGCCGTCGTCCAGCGACCTGCGTCGACGGCCGGTCGGCTGGTCGTCCTGCGGGGCCTGGTCACCTCCGGGTCCGGTGCCGCCACGGCGGGGCTCGTCGGGCACCCGGTCTCCCTTCAGCGTCTGTCACTAGTGGGTCGTCATCACGAGTTGACGACAGCAAGGACACAGTGGTTGCACCAACGGCGTGTCACTTGCCTTGGCGATACTACGGATGACCGCCAGTCCTGACGACCACTCCCGGTGATACAGGGGTCGGCAGTGCTCGGTTACGCGCAGCAGACTACGCCTGAAAGGGTGAGTGGCCGTCTGGTGTCAGTAACCGGCGACCCGGGGTTCGGCGATCCCGCGTCGCCCGGAAGCGGCACCCGCCAGCCGGACCCGGCCGTTCTCCCGGTAGGCGACCGCGTTGCGTCCGGACTGCTTGGCCGTGTAGAGCAGGCTGTCCGCGCGCAGCAGCTGCTGCTCGGGGGCGACCGGAGGACGCGTCGACGAGTCCCCGGCGGGCGGTTCGTAAGCCAACCCGATGCTGACCGTCACCCGCAAACCGGGGGCCAGCGAAGCCCAGGCGTGACGCTCGACACGCAGCCGCGCCGATTCGGCGATCTCGACCGCCACCGACGCCGGGGTGTCCGGCAGCACGAGGACGAACTCCTCGCCGCCGTAGCGGGCGCAGAAACCGCCCTCCGGCAGGTCCTCCTGGAGCAGCTCGACCACGCGTTGCAGCACGCGGTCGCCCAGCAGGTGCCCGAACGTGTCGTTGACCTGCTTGAACCAGTCGAGGTCGATCAGCGCGATGGCCAGCCCGGCCGCCGTCGAACCGCGCGCGGCGACGATGTCCACCAGGCGCTCGTCGAGGTAGCGGCGGTTGTAGCTGTCGGTGAGGCTGTCGCGCAGGCTCTGCTCGCGCGCCTCGGCGTGCTCCCGGCGGAGCCGGTCGACCTCCCGGCGCAGCTGCTCGGGGACCTGCGGCGGGTCGTCCTGGTCGGCGTAGACCAGGTCGAACGCCGAGCGCAGGTGCTGGTACGCCTGCCGCCACTGCCCGCGGGAGGCGAGCAGCGTGGCGATCGACTCGTGCAGCTGGACCAGTCCCGGCCCGTCGTTCTCGGCCACGGCGGTATCCGCTTCGTGTCGACCGTCGCGGTCGAACTCGGCGACCTCGGGTCGCAGTGCGGTCATCGTGCTCACCTCCCTACTTGCCAAGGTGTCGTCTGATCCGACGCGGCGCTTGAGCCGGCGGGACGCGTCATAGAGGGATTTCCCCCTACTGGTTGACCGTGCACTGCTCCGAAGTGGTGACTTTGCGTGATAGAGGTGTCATCTTGCTCGCTCAGCGTGGTCAACGGGCGCCCATCGGCTCAATTGACGCAGGGCGCGAAGCCGTACACCTTGCCGTTGAGCAGCACGACGTGCTGCGAGCCGATCTGGCTGCCGACCTCGGCGCCGTCCTGGAGCACGGTCAGCGTCACCGCCACCACCAGCACGACGCCGCGCGGGTGCTCGTCCTCACCGGGCGGCGTCCACGTCGGGTCCAGGCGCAGCGTGGACATGGTCGGCCGCACCCTGAGGGTGCCCGCGGGCGGCTCGCACTCCTCGTCCACGAAGTCCGGGTGCTGGGTGTCGCGCAGCAGGTCGTGCTGCTCGGACCCGCCCTGCGCGCCCGCGTCGTTGAGGTCGGTGAAGTAGCCCGAGACCAGCTCGCGCTCCACGTCGGTGACCTCCAGGGGGCGCGGCGTGCCGGCGACCTGCGCCCCGCAGGCGGTCAGCGCCAGTGCGCACGCCGCGGCCAGCACGCCGCGCAGGACCACGTCAGCCACCCGAGTGCAGCTCGTCGGCGCCGACGGGCACCGTGGCGTCCTCGGGGTCGTCCAGCCAGCCCTCGGGCAGCACGACCCGGGCCGGCGAGCCCTGGCGGCCGCGCGGCTCGTCGGCGCTGTCGGGGAACCCCAGGGTCGGGTCGAGCCGGCCGACCAGGTCGTCCAGCTCGGTGAGGGTGGAGACCATGGCGAGCGAGCGGCGGAGCTCCGCGCCGACCGGGAACCCCTTCAGGTACCAGGCCATGTGCTTGCGCAGGTCGCGGACGCCCTTGTCCTCGCCGAGGAAGTCCGCGAGCAGCCGGCCGTGCCGGCGCAGGATCCCGCCGACCTCGCCCAACCGCGGTCCCGGCGGGATCGGCTCACCCCGGAAAGCCGCCTGGAGCTCGCCGAACAGCCACGGCCTGCCGAGGCAGCCGCGCCCGACGACCACGCCGTCGCAGCCCGTCTCGGCGACCATGCGCAGGGCGTCGTGGGCGCTGAAGATGTCGCCGTTGCCGAGCACCGGGACGCTCGTGACGGCCTCCTTCAGGCGCGCGATGGCGGACCAGTCGGCCCGGCCGGAGTAGCGCTGGGCCGCGGTGCGCGCGTGCAGGGCGACGGCGCGCGCCCCCTCGTCCTCGGCGATGCGGCCGGCGTCGAGGTAGGTGAGGTGGTCCTCGTCGATGCCGATGCGGAACTTGACCGTCACCGGCACCCCGGCGGGTTCGGCGGCCCGCACCGCGGCGCGCACGATCTGCCGGAACAGCTGCCGCTTGTAGGGCAGCGCCGCCCCGCCGCCCTTGCGCGTCACCTTGGGCACGGGGCAGCCGAAGTTCATGTCGATGTGGTCGGCGCGGTCCTCGGCGACGATGATTTTGGCGGCCTCGCTCATGGACCGGGGGTCAACCCCGTAGAGCTGCATCGACCGCGGCCGCTCACCCTCGCCGAAGGTGATCATCTGCATGGTCTTGGAGTCGCGCTCGACCACGGCCCGAGCGGTGATCATCTCGCACACGTAGAGCGAGCTGGGACTGCCGAACTCCCGGCACAGCTGTCGGAAGGCGACGTTGGTGATCCCCGCCATCGGCGCGAGCACGACGGCGGGATCGACCTGGTACGGGCCGATCCTCAGGGGCTGGGTGGTGTGCAGGGCGGTGGACATCGCCGTCCATTGTCGCCCAGCACGGGCAGTGGCGGGTACCACACGGGCAATCCCCGCCCCGGACCGCGCTCCTCGGGCCGGGCAGCACCTCGGCCGGACGACCCCTCAGCCGGGCAGCACCCCAGCCCGGCGTCCAAGCCCGACCCGATCACCCCCACCGCACCTCACCGTGCGATCACAGCTCCACCCCCCAGTCGTTGCACCGCATCGGCCGACCGGCCGGGTACTCGAAGTCCACCTCTCCCAGGAAGGCGAACCCGGCCCGCCGGCACACCGCGTTGGACGCCGGGTGGTCCACCGACGGGAACGCCCGCGCCCACCGACGCGTCCCCTCCACCCGCGCGAACCCCACCGCGGCCAACGCCGCCACCCGGGCCACCCCGCGCCCCCCGGAACTCCGGCAGGACACCCAGCCGACAGGAATTCAGAACGGCACGGTCAGGCACCCCAGCCGAGCCCCCGCGGTGCCCGCCTGCCCCGGTTCGGTGTGCGTGTGCTCCTCGTGCAGCACCACGGAGCCCGGACGCCGCTCACCGAACCGCCAGTCGAGGCGCGCGTACGCCCAACCCCGCCCCCGCGCGTCGGTGGTGAAGTCGAGCCAGATCTCGTTGCGCGGGTTGGCGAACGCCGGATCGGTAGCCCCACCCGGCACGTGCTGGTAGTGCGGCCCGGCGTCGGCGGGCGAGGGACCGCAGGCGTTCACGTGGGCGTGCGCGCCGTAGTCGCGGTGAGGCAGGAGCCCGGTGGCGCGCAGCAGCACGTAGGTCCCACCGGCCACCGGCGTGGACAGCACGGAGGCGCGGGCACCGTCCGGCACGCGCGGGTCGTAGCTGGTCAGATCACCGGAGACGGGCAGCAACGAGCCCGCGAGGGCGAGCGCCATGGCGAGGTGCATGGAACCTGCTTAACCGGCGGAACGACGGCCTTCCAGCATGATCACCCGTTCCGGTGGACTTGAGCCGACGCCCACCGCCCAGCCGAGAACCGCCGCCCACTCCACCCGAAGGCCGGGTGTGGCGCGCGCCACGCCCCAACCACCGTCGAACGAAAGCGCCGCCGTCCACTAGCCTGGACCACGGGCCGCTAGCTCAACTGGCAGAGCAGCGGACTTTTAATCCGCGGGTTCAGGGTTCGAGCCCCTGGCGGCCCACCACAGCCTCAGGTCCCAGACCTGGGGCTTCAGTCATGCCTTTGCCGCACCCAACACCGACCCGGTAGCAGCCCGACAGGCCGGGCTGGAGGAGCGGATCAGCCCCCGTCCCGTGCCGACAACCAACCAACGCGTCCTGTGCAGCACAAGCACCCGCACGCCGCTAACGTTGACCAAGTGCGCGTGGCTACCTGGAACGTGAACTCGGTCAAGCAGCGGGTACCGCGGTTGCTGCCCTGGCTCGACGAGAGGCGCCCCGACGTGGTGTGCCTCCAGGAGTTGAAGCTCGCCGACGCCGCCTTCGACGACCTGCTGGGCGAGGAGCTGGCCCGTCGCGGGTATGAGGCCGCGGTCCACGGGCAGACCCAGTGGAACGGGGTGGCGATCCTCTCCCGGGTCGGGCTGGAGGACGTGGTCAAGGGGCTGGCGAATGGGCCCGGCTTCCCCGACCAGGAGGCCCGCGCGGTGGCCGCCACCTGCGGTGGGGTGCGGGTGCACTCCGTCTACGTGCCCAACGGGCGTGAGGTCGACTCCGACCACTACCGCTACAAGCTGGAGTGGCTCAAGGCGCTCAGGGACGTGGTGGCCGAAGGGCCCGGGGACGTCATGGTGTGCGGGGACGTGAACATCGCGCCCGCCGACGCCGACCTCTACGACCCGGCCGCGTTCGCGGGTCACACGCACGTCACCCCCGCCGAGCGCGCGGCGCTGGGCGAGTTCCACGCGCTCGGCCTCCGGGACGTGGTGCGGGACCGGTGGCCTACCGAGCGGGTCTTCAGCTACTGGGACTACCGCGCCGGCATGTTCCACCGGGACCTGGGCATGCGCATCGACCTCGTCCTGGCCTCCGATCCCGTGGCGGCGCGGGCAAAGGCCGCGTGGGTGGACCGGCAGGCGCGCAAGGGCACCGGGCCCAGCGACCACGCGCCGGTGTTCGTCGACCTCGACGAGGCGCCGGACGGGGACATCGGGCCGGTGGTGCCGCCGCCGTCGGCTCCGCGCAGCGGCAAGTCGATCAGGGCGCCCCGCTAGCCGGCCAACTCGTCCGGCTCCAGGTCCTCGCTCCACGACGACCCGGGCTTCGGCGCGAGGGCCAGCGCCAGGCGCAGACCCAGGTCGCGCGCGCCGGTGAACCTGCGCACCCGGGCCAGGTCGTTGAGCCGTGACGACAGGAACGCCAGGCGCTGGGTGGCGCGCCGCCGCCTGCGGTCGTACTCGCGCAGGCCCGCCTCGACGGACGGGCCGGTCAGGCACTCGGCCAGCACGAGGCCGTCGATGATCGCCTGGCACGCGCCCTGCCCCAGGTCGGGCGTCATGGCGTGGGCGGCGTCGCCGAGCAGCGCCACCCGACCGCTGACGTAGGACGGCAGCGGCGACAGGCGCAGCAGGTCGTGCCGCAGCACGTCGCGCGCCTCGGCGACCACCCTCGGGATCGGGTCGTGCCAGTCCCGGAACACCGACAGGTCACCGGTCGGCGGGGTCATCGCGTACCAGTTGGTGCGGCCGTCGGCCTGCGGGGTCAGGCCGAACTTCACGCCCCGGCCCCACGTCTCGCCGCCGACCTCGACCGGCACGTCCACGGTGCCCCGCAGGCCGACCGCGCCGCAGGTCAGGACTCGGGCGTCGAACAGGGCGGAACGCACCCGGCTGTGCACGCCGTCCGCCCCGACCACCAGGTCGTGCCCGGAGCAGGAACCCGGGTCGGCGTCCGAGCCGAAGCGGATCACGTCCGCCGGCAGGGCGTCGGCCAGCACGCGCAGCAGCGCGGGCCTGGTGATCAGGCGCACCCCGTCGACTCCCAGCCGGCCCAGGATCATCCCGTCGGGCCTGCGCACCACCCCGCCCGATTGCCGCCGACCGGCCCGGCGCGCGGCGTCGCCCACGCCGAGCCGGTCGAGCGCCCCCAGCGCGGCCGGCCAGATCCCGAGTCCCGTGCCGACATTCGGCAGCGCCGCCGCCCGCTCGTGCACGACGACGCGCCACCCGGCCCGCCGCAACCCGATGGCCGCGGCCAAGCCGCCGACCCCGCCCCCGATCACCGCGGCACTCCTCATGCCGGCCACCGTACTACACCTGTAGTGCCAGTGACTACGGGTGTAGTGTCCAGGCCGATGACCAGGCAACGACAGGTGCTCGACGCCGCGATCCGGGTGCTCGGCGCGGGCGGCACGCGGCAGCTGACCCACCGGGCCGTGGACGCCGAGGCGGGGCTGCCGCAGGGTTCGACGTCCAACCACTTCCGCACCCGCGACGCCCTGGTCGCCGCCGTGCTGCGCCGGCTGCTGGAGCGCGAGACCGGGATCTGGGGCGCGCTGGCCCGCGACGTGACCACGCCGGAGTCCTTCGCGCGGGCCGTGGGCGGCCTGGTCACCGAACTGGTCGCGGAGCGGACGACCACCCTCGCCCGCCACGCCCTGTTCGTCGAGGTCGCCCGGCGCCCGGAACTGCGCGAGCACGTCGACGCGGCCCAGCGCGAGCTCGCGTCCTGGGCCCTGCCCCTGGTCACGGCCCTGGGCTGCCCGGACCCGCCCGCCGACCTGGCCGTGCTGCTCGCCGTGGTCGACGGCCTGCTGTCCAACCAGCTGGCCAACCCGCGGGCGGGGTTCGACCCCGAGCGGGCGATCCACGCGGTGCTTCGGGGGATTCTCGCCGGCTGACCGCTCCGACATCATGTGCCGCGACCCGACCCAGCGAGGAGCAGCCGTGACCGACCGCGTGACCCAGTCCTACCTGTCCGACGAAGGCGTGCACGGGGCGATGGGCCGGCTCGACCTACCCCCGTGCTTCGAGGCCAACTACGGGCACCGGCTGGTCGGCCGGCCGTTCTTCCTCCAGGACTCCGTCGCGCACGAGATCGCCGCCGACGTGCTCGCCCTGTTCGACCTGCTCTCCACCCTGCCCGCCCGGTTCTTCGGCGGCAGCTTCACCCGCTACGCCGCCGCGCTCGGCATCCCGCCCGAGGAGGCCGCGCTGATGAGCGCCGACCGGCCCCCGAGGCACGGCCGCGCCGACCTCTACCGCGTGGGTGACCGGTTCCGGTTGCTGGAGCTGAACGCGGGCGCGCACCTGGGCGGCGTGGACCTCGGCGAGCTGGCGCGCGTCATGCAGGAGACCCCGGACTTCAAGCCGTTCGCGCAGGCGCACGGGCTGGGCCACCACAACCCGATCGAGAAGCTGCTCGACGCCGTGGGGCGGGACCGGACCATCGCCTTCCTGGAGGAGGGCGGGATGCTCGCGCGGTTCGCCAAGGGCTTCGCGAGCATCCAGGAAGCGTGCGCGCACCACGGCGTGGACGTGCTGCTCGGCGAGCTGCACGAGCTGACCGTGCGCGAGGGCCACCTCCACCTGCGGGGCACGAAGCTGGACGTGGCCGTGCGGTACTTCTCCGCCAAGCAGGCCGTCGGGTACGCCGACGTGCTCACCAAGGGCCACAAGACCGAGCTCTACACGCCCCTGTCGTCCTACTACTACGACAACAAGTCGACGCTCGCCCTGCTGTCGGAGCGCCGCGAGGAGCTGACCGACGCGGAGAAGGCGTTGGTGGACAAGCTGTTGCCGTGGACGCGGTACCTCAAGGACGTGCCGCGCGACCAGGTCCGGGCCGACCGGGAGAACCTGATCGTCAAGTCGGCGGGCGAGTTCGCGGCCAAGGGCGTGCACCCCGGCTGGCTCGTCACCGACCGGGAGTGGGCCGCGCTGCTCGACGAGGTCGAGGGCGACGCGTACGTGGTGCAGGAACGCGTGCGGCCCACGCCGGACGAGGTGCCCGGCGACGACCGGCCGTGGTTGACCACGTGGGGCTGGTTCGTCACCGACGCCGGGTTCGCGGGCATGAGCATCCGCGCCATGCCGTTCGAGGACGGCGCCGTGGTCAGCTACGCGGGCAACCCGCTGACCCGGGTCTCGGGGCTGCTCACCTACTGACCGGAGCGTCCCACCCGCGCGAGTCGAACGCCCAGACCCACCGTGTCGAACACCCGGGACCCCCGAGTTCTGCGTTCGGAACGCGGTGGCGGGGGTCCGAGGGGTGCGCGAATGACGAACTCGGGGGTCCTGAACGTTCGACACGGTCGTCTTGAGCGTTCGACTCGCGCGGGTTCCCTAGGGACGGGTGCGGCAGAGGTCGTGGGGTGGGCGGGGGTGGCGGCCCGCTGCGGAGAGGTCCGGGAGGCCGTGCTCGCGCAGCCGGTCGCAGTGGCGCCGGGGGTGGTCCGGGCCGTGGTCCGGGCGGCAGGGCTTGCCGGGCGGGTGGGTGCGGGTGCAGGTCTGGTGGTTGGGAGGGGGAGGTGGGGGAGGAGGGGGTGGTGCGGGGGCGGTGGTGGAGTCGGGGTTCGGGGGCGCCGGGCGCGGTGCCGGTGGGGCGATCACCTCGACGGCGGTGGAGGAGCGCTGCGCCACGATGGTCGTGGTGTAGGTGGCGCTGAGCACGCCGGGCTCGACCGGGCCGAGGTCGACCCGCCGCACGTCCACCGGTCGCGGCTCGACCGAGAGCACCACGACCACCACCGCGCCGATCGCCAGCGCGAGCGCGGTGCCGGCGAAGGCGGTCCGTCTGCCACTGCTCATCCCAGCACCCGATCCCACGGTCCACGGTGTCACGTGGAATCGTCCGCGCGGCGGAAGTCGTTACCCGGCAGCCCCTTCGGGAAGGTGGAGATTCCCCGACCGTGGACCCGCGACCACCACCGGTGCCACGATCGGGGGATGGACGTCGGCATCCTGGGCCCCGCCACGGTGACCTGGCAGCTCCACGCGGACCCGGCGATGTGGGTGGCCGGCATCGCGAGCCTGCACCTCCAGTCGCTGCACCCGGGCGCGGTCGCGGGCGTGGTGCAGAACTCCGACTTCCGCCGCGACCCGCTCGGTCGCCTGCGCCGCACCGCGAGCTTCGTCGGCACGGTCAGCTACGGCCCCACCGCGCGGGTCCACGAGGCCGCCGCCCGCGTCCGCGGCCTGCACCGGACCCTCCGCGCCACCGACGCCTCGGGCCGCACGTTCCGCGTCGACGACCCGGAGCTGCTGCTGTGGGTGCACTGCGCCGAGGTGCACTCCTTCGTCGAGGTGGTGCGCCGCGCCGGCTACCGGCTCACCGACGCGCAGGTCGACCGCTACTACGACGAGCAGCGCCGCACCGCCGCCCTGGTCGGCCTGCACGAGGACGAGGTGCCCGGCAGCGCCCGCGCGGTGGCCGACTACTTCGCGGGCGTGCTGCCCGAGCTGCGCCGCACCGCCGATTCCGAGCTGGTGCGCCGGTTCCTGCTCCGCCCGCCGCTGACCGGCCCGCCGCGCCTGGCCCTGGGCGCCTACGAGCCGCTGCTCGGCCGGCTCGCGTACTCGCTGCTGCCGCCGTGGGCCACCGCGCTGCACGGCCACCGCCCCTACCCGGAGCCGGTCGCGACCGCGCTGCTGCGCGCCACCCGCGCCGCCGCCCTGGCGGTGCCCGGCCCGATCAGGTGGAGCGTGCCCGAAGGTCACGTGAACGAAGCGGTGCGCCGCCTCGGCCGCCTCGGCCGCCACGCCGCGCCGAGGCGCGCGCTGCTGCCGTCATAGGGATCACACATCGCCCCCACGAGGAAAAACCTGGTGGTTCGGACCAGTGCGACCTTCGTCGCATAAGGCGTCTCAATGGGTTTGCCTAGCATGGATGACGTCCGGCGCGCCGATCCGCGCCGCGCCCGAGCGTTACCGAGCCCCCGAGAGGTACGCAGCTGATGCTGTTCCGACGACTGCTGCCCGCGACCGCGTTGGTGGCGGCCCTGGCCCTCGGCGCCGCCTGCGGCGGACCGGGCGACGACACCCTGGCGGGCAAGGCCCGGGACGGCACCCTCACCGTCGGCATCCGGTTCGACCAGCCCGGCATGGCGCAGCGCCGGCTCGACGGCAAGTACGTCGGCTTCGACGTGGACGTCGCCAAGTACATCGCGGGCCGGCTGGGCGTCGAGGAGTCCGGCATCACCTGGCGGGAGGCCCGCTCCGCCGACCGGGAGCGGCTGATCGCCGAGGGCCAGGTGGACTTCGTGGTGGCCACCTACTCCATCACCGACAAGCGCAAGGAGCAGGTCACCTTCGCGGGTCCGTACTTCCAGACCGGCCAGGGGCTGCTGGTCCGCTTCACCGACACCGACATCTCCGGCCCGGAGACGCTCAACGGCAAGAAGCTGTGCTCGGTGACCGGGTCGACCTCCGCGCAGAAGGTGAAGGACGAGTTCGCGCAGGACGTGCAGCTGGTCGAGTACGGCCAGTACTCCGACTGCGTCGTCGCGCTGCTCGCCGAGAACGTGGACGCGGTGACCACCGACGAGGTCATCCTCGCAGGTTACGTGGCCGAGAACCCCGAACTGCTCAAGGTCGTGGGCCAGGCGTTCACCACCGAGCGGTACGGCGTCGGGCTGGCCAAGGACGACCTGGAGGGCCGGTCGGCGGTCAACGCCGCGATCGAGCGGATGGTCGAATCGGGCGAGTGGCGGGCCGCGCTGGAGCGCAACATCGGCCAGTCGGAACTGGAGCTGCCGGAGCCACCCCAGGTGACCGAGAAGTAACCCACCGGTTGACGGATGCCATCCGAGTGGTAGTGCTCGGGCATGGCCTACCGATACGCTCGGTGGTGCAGGCCGTGGTTTCTGTGTTCGTGTCTCACGCTCGCGGAACGACACGCGGGCGTGCCGCCCCCCGCTGCAGGTAGCGGGGGAGTCGCCCGGGACGGCCGGGGCTGCACGGTGCAGCCCCAAGCATCCCTGCGATGGAGGCAGGTACATGGCACTGGGCACGGTCAAGTGGTTCAACGCCGAGAAGGGCTTCGGCTTCATCGCCCAGGAGAACGGCGGGCCCGACGTCTTCGTCCACTACTCGGAGATCCAGGGCTCGGGCTTCCGGACCCTGGACGAGAACCAGCGGGTCGAGTTCGAGATCGGTCAGGGCACCAAGGGCCCGCAGGCCCAGAACGTGCGCAAGGTCTGACCCTTCCGGTATGGCGCGGGCCCCCGACCGGCAACGGTCGGGGGCCCGGGTCGTCTCGCGCGGGTGGTGGGTCCCGCGGGTGTCCTAGAAGCCGCGCTGACGGGCTTCCCACTCCAGCCGCTGCATGACCCACTCGGTGGCCAGCGCCTGGGGGGAGGTCTGCCGCTCGGCGGCCAGTTCCTTCAGCTGCTCGTTCGCCACGAGCTGGAGGCGGAGCTGGTAGACCTGCGCGTTGCCGAAGCTGGTTCCGGCCCCGGTCGTCTCCGGGTCGGCGGTTTCGGGGGCCAGCGCCGCGAGGTAGGTCTGGAGCTCCTCGTCGGGCACGAGCTCATCCTGTTCGCGCTGAGGCGGGCGGTGACGGCCCGACTTCGAGCGTCCAAGCGATCCAAGAGGCACGGCGACACGATAACGGTTGGATTGCGGACGGGCACGAACTGTGGCGTGGGTCACAAATGTGTGCAGGGAGAGGCCCCCGCGCCAGGGGGAGGAACGCGGGGGCCGGAGGGGATCTCCACAGGTGCTGACCGGGGGTGTGTCAGCAAAACGGATTGTTGCACGCGCACGCGGGCCTGGGGAGTGGGTTGGCTCGAAATTTCAGCCGACCGATGCCCGGAACCCGCGCGGGCGCAGGCTGTTGGTGACCACGAACAGGCTGGAGAACGCCATCGCCGCGCCCGCGAGCGCGGGGTTGGGCAATCCGGGCGCCGCAAGTGGCAAATCCGCAACGTTGTAGGCGAACGCCCGGAAAAGATTTCCCTTCACGGTGCGCGGGGTCCGACGGGACAACCGGATCGCGTCCACCACCACCCGCAGGTCGCCCCGCGCCGGCGTCAGGCCGCTCGCCTCGATCGCCGCGTCCGCGCCGGTGCCCACCGCCGGCCCCGGGTCGGCCGGCGCCGGCGCGTCGTTCATCCCGTCGCCGGTCGTCAGGATCGGCTCCAGGCCGAGCGCGCGCGGCCCGGACCGCCTCGGCGCTGGTCGGCTTCACCCGATCGGTCAACGCCGGCAGGCCCGGCGGCCGGTCCTCGACCACGACGGCGATCACCGTTCGGCCCAGCCCGCGCCACTCCCGGACCAGCGCGGCCAGGTCGTCGGGCAGCTCCACCCCGTCGGGCCGCCCCGCGAACACCGCGCGCCCGTCCAGGACCGCGGTGACGCCGACGCCCGCGTGGTTGGCGAAGTCGACGACCGGGGGCGGCCCGCACCGCGGCGACCGGGTCCGCCACCTCCACGCCCGCCGGGAGCTCGACGCTCGCCCACCCGGTCGTGTAGTTGACCGAGGCGGTGACCCCGTCCAGCCGGTTGCGCTCGACGCGGTGCCCGGCGCCGGTGGTGGTCGGGCTCACGCCAGCTGGTACCCGGCCTCGGTGACGGCCTCCCGGACCTCGTCGCGGGACAGCTCGCGGGAGCTGGTCACGGTGACCGCGCCGCTGTCGAGCCGCACGTCCACGTCGGTGACGCCGTCGACCGCGGTCAGCTCCTCGGTGACCGAGCTGACGCAGTGACCGCAGGTCATGCCGGTGACGGTGTAGGTGCTGGTGACGGACATGAGCCCCTCGTTCCTCTTCGGTTCCTGCCGATGAGGATACCCCTAGGGGGTAGTGGTGTCGTCGCGCGGGGGCTCCAGGTGCGTGATCTCCCCCTCCAGGCGCTGCACCAGTTCCTCCAGGCCCGCCAGCATGCCGTCCAGCTCGCTCATCTTCTCGGTCATCAGGCGGTCGATGTCCGCCTCGATGTCGGCCAGGGAGAGGGTGCCGAGCAGGTCGTGGGGGTCGGCCCCGGCCTGGCCGAACGCCCCGGCGGTGGTCGGATCGCCGGTGTCGGTCGGATCGCCGGTGCCGGTTGGTGTGCCGGTGCCCGACGGTTCCCCGGTGGCGGTCGGCGCGGCGGCGTCCCCGCGCCCCGCCGGCGGCTGCTCCACGGGCGCGGCCTGCCCCGCGCCGGTGGTGCCCGGCAGCGGTTCGGCGGGGTCGGGCTCGCGCGGGGCGCTCGGCTGTTCGGCCGGCGGCTGTTCCGCCGCCCGCCCACCTGCGGCCGGCGGTGTCCCGGTTGCTGCATCCGCCGACGTCCGCTCCGGTACCGGTTCGGTCATGGATTCACCCTCCTCGTTCGCGTCAAGCAGACCACGCGGTGCTCGACACCAAGTGGCCTACACGGAAAGTGACGCTGTGTCGCCCTCGAATCACTCTGCGGGGGGCTGCGGTGGTTCGTCGGGCTCGCTTAGCCTCGCGCCAACCTCAAGTCGGGGAGGCGTCATGAGCGGGTCCCTAGAAGTACGTCAGTTCCTGTGGAACCAGGACGACATCATGTCCAGGCCGGGCGGCGGTGGGGTGCCCGCCCAGCGGACCGGTGAACCATCGCGGATCTCGGACGACCAGGTGCACCGGGCGCGGCTGTCGGTCGCGCGGGGTGCCACCAGTGCCGAGGACTGCCGGTTGCTGCTCGAGATGCTCGGGCTGTCACCGGGCGAGGACGGGGGTCCGCCGCCCGTTCAGCGCTAGGACGTCCGGCCGGCCCGGTCGGGTCCGCGATCGCGCGGGCGTCGGCCGGGTCGCCGCGACGGGGTTCCAGGGTGTCCGGCGGGGTAATTCGCGCAGGTCAACGCGAAGTGCCACCCCCGTTTTGGAAGTGCGCACCCTTGTGCCCTATGCTTACGATGCTTCCACCGGACAGCGTGGAGGGCCTGGGAAGAAGGTGGCCCAAGAGGCTGCTGGAGGAACTGGTCCCCATCGTCTAGCGGCCTAGGACCCCGCCCTTTCAAGGCGGTAGCGCGGGTTCGAATCCCGTTGGGGGCACGTAGTACAGTAAGATCGGCAAGGCAGAGCAGTGCAGCAAGGCCCAGTGGCGCAGTTGGTTAGCGCGTCGCCCTGTCACGGCGAAGGTCGCGGGTTCGAGTCCCGTCTGGGTCGCAAGAGCAGTTCGGCTACACGGCCGGGTTGCTACCTGGCCAGGTAGCTCAGTTGGTACGAGCGACCGCCTGAAAAGCGGTAGGTCGGCGGTTCGACCCCGCCCCTGGCCACCACTACATCGGAGAAAGCCCCTCGCGATCGCGCGAGGGGCTTTCTTCATTTTCCGTCCCCGAATGCGACGACCGCGAGCGCCTGGTCGTCGTGCACTTTCGACCGACGCCACGCGGTGCGGTCCGGATCGCCGGCCTCGGCCGCGCGAATGGCGTCCAGGACGGCTTCCGCGCCTTTTTCCCGCGTGATCTCCAGCACGTCCGGCCAGTCGAACAGGCCGTAGTCGTCCACCCCGCACGAGACGCCGTCGGTCGCGACCAGGGCGGCGCGCACCTCGTGGCGCGGCCACCTGCGCCGCACCGCCCGGTGCGCGGCCGCCGGGTCGGCCTCGGCCACCCACCAGCCGTGCTCGCGGTTGCGCCAGTCGGTGATCCGGTCGACCTCCCCGCGCAGGTCGCGCAGCCGGGTGTCGGCGAGCACGTCCACCCCGCGATCGGTGAACACCACCACCGGGCTGTCGGCCAGCACCAGCGCGTCCACCGAGGTGTCGGTCCAGCGGAGGACGGCGACCGTGCTGGACGGGGAGTCGCCCGGGGTCAGGCCGTGCTCGCGCGCGAGCCGTTCGATCGCCCGCGCGAGGGCGTCGGCCAGGTCGACCGGTGAACCGGTGGGTGCGCGGGTCAGCTCGGTGGTCAGGGCCGCGGCGAGGTGCCGGGAGTGCCAGCCGCCGTCGCGTGCGCGCGGGGTCGGCGAGGTGGCGCCGTCCAGCAGCACCACGACGTCGGGGAGGACGACGACCCGGTCCTCCGTGGGGCGCGGCAGGCCGTCCAGGCCGACGCCGGCGCGTTCGGCGGTGGTGATCTCGGGCATCGGTCCCGAGCCTAGCCCGTCAACCTGGGTTGACAAGAGCGCGCATGTCAACCAGAGTTGACGCCATGACGGAGGCAACCGAACTCGCCTCGGCGGCGGGCGACCAGGACCCGAGGGTCGGGCTGCGGGCGGTCAGCGCACTGCGTCGGCTGCTCGAAACGCTCGAAGCGGTCCAGGTGCGCAACGCCCGCGCGCGCGGCTGGTCCTGGCAGGAGATCGCGGCCGAGCTGGGGGTCACCCGGCAGGCCGTCCACAAGAAGCACGGGGGAGGACGATGATCGCGGAACGGTTCACCAGGGAGGCCCGGCAGGCGGTGCACGACGCCGTCGTCGAGGCCGAGCGGCTCGACGCGCCCGAGATCGGGCCGGAGCACCTGGCGCTGGCGCTGCTCGACGCGCCCGTGCTCGCGGGCTTCGACCTGGCGCGCGACGAGGTGGTCGGCGCGTTCGCCGCCGCCCGGCGCAAGGGCGGCCTCAGCGACGCCGACGCCGAGGCGCTGCGCGGGCTGGGCATCGACGTCGACCAGATCGTGGCGTCGGTCGAGCGCACCCACGGCGAGGGCGCGCTGGCCGCGGCGCCCAAGCGGCGACGGCGGTTCTTCGGCAACCACCTGCCGTTCACCGCCGCCGCCAAGCAGACGCTGGAGCGCAGCCTGTTCGAAGCCCGTGACCTCGGCCACAACACGCTCAGGCAGGAGCACGTGCTGCTGGCGCTGCTGTCCCAGCGGGGGCTGGTGGCCGAGGTGCTGGGGGCGCGCGGCGTGAACTACGTCGAACTCAGGAAGCGGGTCGTGAACCAGCCCACGTGACCAGCGGGAGGAACGCCTGGGTCAGCGGGCCGATCGCGGCGGCGTAGAGGACGGTGCCCACGCCGATCGTGCCGCCGAGCAACCAGCCCGCCGACAGCACCACCACCTCCACGACCGTGCGCACCAGGCGCACCGAGGTCCCGGTCCGCGCGCAGAAACCGGTGGTCAGGCCGTCGCGCGGACCGGGGCCCAGCCGGGCGCCGATGTAGGTGGCGGCGGCCAGGCCGTTCAGCACGATGCCCGCGACCAGGAACAGGACGCGCGGCAGCAGGGCCGTCGGCCCCGGCAGGAACGCCAGGGTCACGTCCACCGCGACACCGATGACGACGACGTTGGCCACCGTGCCGACGCCCGGTCGCTGTCTCAGCGGGATCCAGCAGAGCAGCACCAGCGCGCCCACCAGGCCCGTGACCAGGCCGAAGGAGAACCCGGTGAGCTCGGTCAGACCCTCGTGCAGCACGCCCCACGGTTCCAGCCCGAGGCCCGCGCGGAGCTGGAGGGCCGTGCTCGCGCCGTAGAGCCAGAGCCCGACCAGGAGTTGCGGGACGCGGCGGAGCGGCGAAACGGAGACGGGCACCGGGATGAGCGCAGCAAGCATGTGGCCATCTTCTGTTGCCATTGGCCTTGTACTCCAGAGCCAATAACCGATAATTGGCCTCATGACCGTACCCGGTGGACGCATCTCCGGTATTCGATTGGCCCGCCTGCTGGGGGAGTGGCGTCGTCGAGGAGCGCGCCAGGGCTCCGCGGACCTGGCCGCCGCCATCCGCCTGCTCGTCCTCGACGGCCGACTGCCCGCTGGCACCCGGCTGCCCGCGGAGCGCGAACTGGCCGAAGCCCTCCCGGTCAGCCGCACCATGATCACCGCGGCCCTCGACCAGCTGCGCGCGGAGGGCCTCGTCGCCAGCCGCCGCGGCGCCGGGACGTGGATCAGCCTGCCGAGCGGGACGATGGGCATCACCCCGGACACCCCGCTCGTCGGCCACAGCATGATCGACTTCGCCCGCGCCGCCCCACCCGCCCTGCCCGGCGTGCTGACCGCCTTCGACAACGTCCGCCGCCGCCTCCCCGAGCAGCTGGCGGACCACGGTTACTACGAGCACGGGCACCCGGACCTGCGCGCGCGCATCGCCGCCCGCTACGAGATGCGGGGCGTGCCCACGACACCGGATCAGATCGTGGTCACCAGCGGGGCCCAGCACGCGCTGGCCATGACGCTGCGCCTGCTGACCGGCCCCGGCGACCGGGTGCTGGTCGAGCAACCGAGCTACCCCAACGCCCTGGACGCGATCAAGGCCGTCTCGGCGATCCCCGTCCCGGTGGCCATGACCGACACCGGCTGGGACCTGCCCGGCATGGCCGCCGCGCTCCGCCAGGCCGCGCCGCGGATGGCGTACGTGGTGGTGGACTTCCACAACCCCACCGCGCACCGCCTGGACGCCGAGGGGCGCGTCGAACTGGCCGACATCGCCCGCCGCGCCAGGACCCCGCTGGTGGTGGACGAGACCATCGTGGAACTGGACCTGGACGGCGACCCCCTGGACGGCCCACCCGCGATGGCCGCCCTCGCCGACGACGTGGTCATCACCCTGGGGTCGGCGAGCAAGTCCCACTGGGGCGGCCTGCGCATCGGCTGGATCCGCGCGTCGGCCGAGGTGGTCCACCGGTTGATCTCCACGCGAACGGCCCTGGACCTGGGGTCCGCGGTGGTCGACCAACTGGTCCTGGCCGACCTCCTCGCGGATCCGGACCCCGCGCTCCGCGAGCGTCGCGCCCAGCTGGCCGCCCACCGCGACGTCCTGATGGCCGGCCTGCGCGAGCACTGTCCGACGTGGCGCTTCACCCGCCCGGCGGGTGGGCTGAGCGTGTGGTGCGAGCTCGACGCGCCGGTCAGCACCCGGATCGCGGTGGTGGCCCAGAACCACGGTCTTCGTCTGGCGCCGGGGGCCCGCTTCGGCGCCCACGGCGGCTTCGAGCGCTGGCTGCGACTGCCCTATGTCCAGCCGCCGGACGTCCTGCGCGATGCCGTTCGCCGGCTCGGGGTGGTGGCGGGGTCGGTCAACGGCACGGGGTTGGTGAGCGAGGAGGACATCGCCATCCCGGTCGCTTGACCGGGTCTGGATCACCCTGTGCTCCGGCTCCGGCTGCCCGACCCGGTCAGCTGGCCGTCTGGCTACCCGACTCGCTCGGCCGGCTGCCTGGCTACCCGGCCCTGCCAGCCGGCCGTCTGGCTACCCGACTCGCCCGGCCGGCTGCCCGGCCCTGCCAGCCGGCTGCCTGGCTACCCGACTCGCCCGGCCGGCTGCCCGGCCCTGCCAGCCGGCTGCCTTGGCTACCGCTCCGGCCACCTGCTCCGGCTTCCGGCTCGGCTCGTGTGACCGTTCGGTGCGGCAAGCTGGTCGGCCCGGCTGCTCGATCACCCCGCCGCTTTGCCTGCCCGCTCGGGTCGTCTGCCCCGCCTGGTCCTCCTGCCGACTCGTCCAGTGGACGGGAGGGGCGGTCGGCTCGTGGGGTGGCGGTGGTGGTCGCTCGGGGTTCCTCATGTTCAACCGATGCGCGAGGGGCCCGTTTTCGTACATGTTTGGGCGTTGATCACTCCATCGTGTGATCAACCGCCCCGTCGGGTTCCGGCGCAGCCCCTCGATGGGCCGGAACCCGACGGTGGTCTTTGGACCTGCGGTGGGAGACGCTCCAGGGAGTGGCATCCCCCACCGCAGGCTCCCGTGCGATCCCATCGCTGCGGGGGCAGCGCTGCGACGGGATCCATGCCCGTTCCTGCCGGGGCGCGGTCGGCAGGAACGGGAAGCCTGTTGGTGTGCTGGGGCGCGTCGGCGCCGGACAGCGGCTTCGTTCTCAGTGCCGGATGACTGCGGCTGGCGTGTGCTCGGGGCACACGGGTCCCGCGGAACTCAGTCGGGTGACGTGCTGGGCAGACCTGGCACGCTGCCGGGCGACCGCCCGTCGTCGCGGCGTTCTACCGACCAGGAGGTCGTCCGCTCCACGCCGGACTGGCCGGTGAGGGAGGCGATGAGGCCACCTCGGTGACCGCCGCCGTTGTCGGCGCTGGAGGAGGAGGCCGTCGGCGCGCTGGGCGCGGGGGCCTGCTTCGGGGCCGGGGCGGGCACGTTGTGCTCCGGCGCTTCCCAGGTCACCTCGGTGATCCTGGTGGACTGCGCGTCCGGTGCTGCGGTCGAGAACGTCGTGGCGATCGCCCAGGGTGCCGGGTCCGCTGTGGGGGTGGCCGGTGGGGTTGGGGGCGGGTCCTCGATCGGTGAGGCGGGGGTGGCCTCGGCTGCCGCTCGGGCGGCTGCCTTCGCGGCCACCTTCGCCTCGTACATCGGTGCGGGCATCGTGTTCGTCGCCGAGCCCGAGTGGCTGTAGGTGGAGTGGGTGGAGCCCGAGTACGACTGGCCCTCGTCGGTGAAGGGGTCGTCGGCGAAGGGGGTGTCGGCGAAGAACGCCTCGTTCGCCAGAACCTGGCTCACCCCCGCGGGCTGCTCCACCGGCTGCGGGACGACGAGCTGCGGGACGAAGAACAGTGGGGGGATCTCGAAGATCTCCGCCGACTCGTGTGCCGGCACCGCGGCGTGGAGCAGTGCGTCGGCCTGCGTCCGCTGCTCGTCGAACCCGAGGTCCGCAGCCGTGGACGGGAAGTCCGTGCCGAACGCGAAGTCCGCGGCGGGGGAGTGGGCGCCGGGGGAGTAGGCACCCGGGGAGTAGGCACCCGGGGAGTGGAGGTCCGGTGCGGCGAGGAGGTCCGCCACGTCGCCGGGGTGGTCCTCCGCCGCCGCCGAACCGGCGCACACCAGCCAGGCCGCCGTCGCCAAACCGCCTACGGTCAGGGCCCGCACCAGCAGCGATCCGCTGCGGCGCACCGCGTCGGGAACTGCCACTGGGGATCACCACCGTTCCGGTTACGGCGAACGGGACGGACCGTTCGAGGTCGACGTTTCGCTATGTCTATCACTGGTCACCGCATTTTCGAACTTTCTCCGGCGGAACCCACTCGGAAGGGCGGTGCGGTGCGGCTGTCCGGGTTGTCGCACCCCTCCGTGAACACCGTCCGTCGCCTCCACCGCATCGGGTGAGAGTTTCTCGGGTACGGGTCGGGTGGTGGTGGTTTTGTCCTGTGTGGACGGAGGTGTGCGCCTTTTGCTGCCTGAACTCGATCGACGTTGTGGGGTTCGATGTGCTGCGGGTGGCGTGGGGTGATCCTCGGTACCAACGAAATGATTAAGCTGATCAGGTGAATATGTGTCGGGGCCAACCGGCGTACCCGAAGGTAGCTCGTGTTCGGCTGCTCATCCGGCCCCCACGCACACGAAACCCAGGTCCCCGTGTCGCGCCTGGGCATCCGCAAGCGCTTGCGCTGGATGTTTCAGCCCAGCGTGCAGATCGATCATGACGTCGACCACCCGGTCGTCGGGCACGGACCGCACGCTTTCCACGACCACGCGCGCTCCCCGGCGCAGCAGGACCCGCGCCAAACCGGACTCGCACGCGGACAGCACCACTATCGGGGGAACTTTGGTCAGGCTGTCCAGGTCATGTCCGTGCAAAGGGCCATCGTCAAGTTGCAAATAGGAAAACAGCTCATCTTGACGCACCCCGTGCGCGGCGATGTGGGCGACGTCCACGTGCGCCATTCCCGCCAGCGTTTCGTCCACGGTGGAGCGGAACCCGCCACCGTGCAATTGCTGCAAAGCCTCAACCTCGCGCCACGCGTGCCGGAGCTCGGGACCGGCCACCCACAACCTCTTGTCCAGCGCCAACGGTCGTGAGGCGGCCCGGAACCAGCAGCCGGCCGACGGCGCCACGGACACCGCCCGCCCCCGCGCCGACGGCAGCGCCGCCCACGGCACCCGCGCCAGCTCCGGGCTCGGCACGATCACCAGCCCCCGGTCCCCGGCCGGCCGCAGCAGGCCGTCGAGCTCGGCCACCGCGTGCGGTGCGGCGGATCCGGTCCCTGGGGAGCCGGCCACTGCGCGTGAGGTGGCGGCGAGGGAGATCGCTCGAACGTGTCGAGCCGCGGTGCGGGCGTCGCCGCGGTCGTGGAGCCTGACCCGGCCGCCCGCGACCGACACCGCGACCAGGCGACCGCGGTGGCTGATGAACATCAGCAGGGCCCGGTCGCCCAGTGCGTCCACGACGTCCGCCAGCGGCACGACCGGGTCGTGGGCGGTGCCCGCCGCGAACGACAACCTGCGCACCTCCCGCTCCAGGTACGCGATCCGGTCGTGCTCGCCCCGCACGCGCGCCAGCCTCAGCTCGGCGCGCACCTCGCCCACCTCGGGCGTCGGCACGGGCGGCGCGCCGTGGCGGCGCTCACCCCAGTACCGCACCGATCGGGCGTCCCGGCTGGTCAGGGCGTGGTCGAGGGCGAGGTCCACCAGGTCTCCGCGGGTGTCGGTGTCTGGGCCGGTTTTGGTGAGGGCGAGTCCCGCGCGGCACGCGGCGACCGCGTCCCGGCGCGAGGTGGCCAGGCGGGCTCGGGCGAGCCAGCCGACGGCCCTGGACCGCGCGGTGCCCCGGTGCCGGTGCGCGGCGGCCTCCGCCGGCACGAGGGCCAGCCGCAGTTCGGCCGCGGCGTCGTGGTGGCCCTGCTCGTCGCACGCCGCGGCGACCGCGCTCGCCGAACCCGGTGCGCCGGCGCGCAGGGCGAGCGCCCGTGCGACCGGCACCCAGGACGGCCGGTCCTCGGCGCGGAAGGAGGTTTCCGCTTCCGCTGCCAGGGCGCGCGCCACGATGGCGTTGCCGTCGCGCAACGCGCAGCGCGCCGCGAGCAGCAGGGCCTCCGGCAGGCGCGAGGTCACGGCGGCCCGGAGCACGGCGTTCGCCTCCCGCACCAGGCCGGTGCTGAGCAGCGCTTCCGCCCGGTCGACCAGGGCGCGGGTGCGTTCGGGCGTCATGCGACGAACCACGGGGTGGCGTGGCGGGTCGCCGGTCCGAGCAGCAGGAACCGGACCGGTCCGGACGGCACGCCGTCCAGGTGGAACCAGCCCGCCCGGTCCACCGGCGTCCGGGCCTCGCCGCCGGGCCACCGGACCACGGCCACCGCGCCGGGGACGAGGAGGGCGGAGGTTGGGAGGCGGGGGTGGACGGAGCCGGGGTGGACGGAACCGGGCGCAGGGGCGTCGGCGGGAGCGGGAGCGAAGTGGTGTGGGTGGGGAGCGTTCGCGGGACGGGGGATGGAGTGGTGCGGCTGGGGAGCGCCGGCGTGGTGGAGCCCGGTGTCGGCGTTGGCTGGTCCGGTGCCGGTGAGTCCGGCGCCGGCGAGTCCGGTGGCGTGCAGGCCGTTGATGGCCTGATCGAGCAGCAGGTCCAGGCCGACGAAGCGCAGCGTTCGGGTGGCGCACCGACCGCGCGTCCCCGGCGGCGTGACCAGGGCCGAGTCGGTGAGCATCCGCATCGGGGTCGCCTCGACGCGTTCGGCGAGGGCCCCGGCGGCTCGCCCTGCCAGCTCGTCGGGCGTGGGGTCGAGGTGGTCGACCAGGTGGGCGAGGGCGTCGAGCAGCAGGCGGTCGGCGGTCACCGGGCCACCTCCACGCCGATGCGCCGGCGCAACGCGGCCAGGCACCGGGAGCGCGTAGGCCCGAGGCTGTTGACCGGCAGCCCCACCGCCTCCGCGACCTGCGTGAACGACAGTTCCGGCGCGAACGCGGCCAGCCGCAGGATCTCCCGGCACCGGTCGCCCAGCGTCGCGTACGCCCGCCACAGCCGGGCGTCGGCCTCGTCGGCGAGCACGGCGTCCTCGGGCGTCGGCGCGTGGTCGGGTGGTGGCCACAGCTCGGCGGGCGCTTCGCGGCCGCGCAGCCGCAGCACGGTCAGCGACTCGTGCCGGGCCGTGGTCACGAGCCACGCGCCCAGCCGTTCCGGGCGGCGGATGCGGGTCAGGTTCTCGGCCAGCGCGAGCCAGGTGGTCTGGCAGACGTCGGCCGCGTCCTCCGGGCCCAGGCGGTGCGAGCGGGGCACCGCCCAGACCAGGCGCACGTGCCTGCGGACGATCTCCTGCCAGGCGGTCTCGTCGCCGGCGTGGGCGAGAGCGAGCAGTTCGGTGTTGGTTCGATCTTGCACACCAGCAAAGGCCGCCGGTCTGACCTGGGGATACTCCTACCGCTCGATGGTGTGGTGCTGGGAACCGAAGATCGTTCCGGTGCGTCGCTACTCGGTTCTCAGGGCGGTCGGGTGGATCGCCGAGCGCAGCGCGGGCAGCGTGCACACCGACATCGCGAGCACGACGACCGCCGCCGAGGCCACCGGGGCGGCGATCTCGGTCCACTCGACGCGGAACGACGAGGTCGGCACCACCAGCCACGCCGTGCCGACGCCGACGGGCACGGCCAGGCCGGTGCCGAGCGCCGTGGGCACGGCCGACTGCCACAGCGCGGACACCGCGAGCACCCGGTGCGGCACGCCGTTCGCCGCCAGCACGGCCGTCGGTCGGGCGCGCTCCAGCACCTGGTCGACGGCCGCCGCCACGAGCCCGACCACGGCCAGCAGGGTCAGCAGCACCGAACCGCCGATCACGCCGCCGCGCAGCGACGTGAACAGCTCGACCTGGCCCGCCTCGAACGGCGCGCGCAGCGTGACGGCCCGGTCGACCCGCCCGGTGGCGGCCAGCAGCCGGTCGCCGAACGACTCGTCCGGCGCGCCGTGCACCACCAGCTCGGCCGGGGGGACCGCCGCCAGCACGGGGTCCGCGCCACCCGCGACGTACAGACCCCACCGGACGTCGTCGACCTCGACCCGCCGGTGCTGCGGGACCACCCACCGCCGGCCCTCGACGGTCAGCGCGGTGCCCGGCGCGGGACCCCGGCCGCCGACCAGGTAGGCCGAGCCGGGCGCGCAGTCCTCCACCCGCAGGCGCTCGGTCAGCTCGGCGCAGTCCGCGCTGACCAGGGAGGTGCCCGGCACCTCGCGCGGGTGGTACCGGCGGACCTCGTCGACCCGCTCCACCCCGCCCACCAGGGAGATCGCCTCCTCCAGCGAGCGGACCGGCGTGTGCCCGGACAGGTCGAGCACCCAGCGGTCGGGGTCGTCCACGGGCGGGGCGGCGGTGATCTGCGCGGCCACGCCGAGCAGCACCTGGAGCGTCAGCGACCCGGTCAGCACCACCACGACACCGGACAGGACGCGGGCCGTGCCGGCGTCGAACCGCAGCGCGCGCAGGGCGAGCATGGGCGCGACGCCGTCCGGTTGCACGTGGTGGGCGACCTTCCCGACCAGCCACGGCAGCACCGCGCCGGTGCCCGCGAGGACCAGCGCGATGCCCAGACCCATGCCGACGGCCAGCCGCGAGTCGGTCATGACCTCCCAGAACCCGCCGACCGCGGAGATCACCACGAGCACCACGGCCCCGGCGCCGACCAGCGCGAACCGCCACCACGCCCGCCGGGCGGGCACCTCGACCGCGGGGACCAGGCCCAGCGGCCCCGGTTCCTCGGCCCGCAGGGCGAGCAGGGCCGACACCACCGCGACCACCGGCACGCCCAGCGCGATCAGCGCGCCCAGTAGCGGGTCGGGCAGCAGGTCGGTGGGGAAGAAGCCGACGCCCTCGACCTCGATGAACCGGGCCAGCGGCCGGGCGGCGAAGAACAGCGCCACGCCGACGAACAGGCCCAGCACCGCCCCGGTCAGCGTCTCGCCGCCGGCGATCCACCGCAGCTGCCGGCGGGACGCGCCGACCAGGCGGATCGCGGCCAGGCGCCGGGCGCGGCCGGTGGCGCCGAGGCGGGTGGCGACCACGACGAAGATGCCGAGCGGCACCAGCAGGGCGCTGATCGCGGCGACCATCAGCAGGCGGTAGGCGGGCAGCAGCGTCGTGCCCGGCAGGTCGCTGCCGAACCCGGTGGCACCGTCGGCGGACTCGACGTGCGCCGGTGGCAGCCCGGCGTAGAAGAGCAGCGACTTCGGCCTGGGCAGGCCCGCGTCGGCGATCACGCCGATCACGCTCTCCGGGAAGCGGGCGCGGACGGTGTCGTCGGTGCGCATCAGCTCGAACAGCTCCGGCGAGACGACCAGCTCGCCCGGACCGGGGACGCGGCCGACCCCCGGCGGGGCGGGCGCGTCGGGCGCGGTGGCGGCCAGCTCCACCCCGTTGATCACGCGCCCCTGCCACGGGACGGTGACCCGGCGGACCTTCAGCGTGGCCGCCCGGTCCTCGGCCGAGGTGACCGCCGCGGCCCGCACCCGCTCGGACTTGGCCTCGCGGGCCGGTCCGATCGAGGCGGCCAGGAGGAGCACGGTCACACCCAGCCCGACCCCGGTGGCGGTGAGCGCCAACCTGGCCCACGACGTCCGGCTGCCCCCGACAGCCAGCCGGACGCCCAGGACCAGATCGGCGACCCACCTCATCGGAGCGCACCCCGCGCGCTCCGGCCGCCGGCTCCCACGATGTCGTCCAGGAAAGAGATCACGTCCTTAAGACGCCGCGGAGCCGGGTCGCGTGGCCTGGGGAGGCGCCGCCGTCGCGAGAAAGTCGTGGGACGGCGGCGCCGGTGGTGTCGTGCGTCACTCCGATCGCAGGCCTAGGGCACCGGTCGCCCGGCGCAACGACGGCAGGGACAGCAGCGTGACCACCACGACCATCAGGGCCGCCGTGCCGCTGAGCACGCCGATGCCCGCCCAGTCCAGCACGATCGGTTGCGTGATGATCTTGAGCAGCAGGGCCGCCAGGGTGCCGCCCACCGCGATGCCCACCACCAGGGCGAGCAGGAGCGGCACGGCGTTCTGCCACAGCAGCGACCGCCCCAGGGCGCCCCGGGGCACACCGCTGGCGGCCAGCACCGCTAGGGGCCGCCGGCGTTCACGCACCTGCTCCAGGGCCAGCACCAGCAGGCTCGCACCGGCCAGCAGCAGGGTGATCAGCGAGCCCGCCAGCAGGGCGCTCCGGATGCTCTGGAACTCCTCCACCCGCTGCGAAACGCCGGTGTCGCCGAAGTACGACGTGTAGACCTGCCAGGTCATCGGCGCCAGGGCGTTGCGGACGTGCTCGGCGATGTCCGGCTGCGCCGGGTCGACCCGCACCAGCACGCTGGCGTACGCGGACTCCAGCGGCAGCCCCTCCGCCAGCGACGGCGTCACCATCAGGCCGTAGTGGCGGCCCCCGCTCTCGGAGCCCTGCTCGACCTCGGTGAACTCCGGGATCGTCCACTGGGGACCAGACGGCACCTGCTCCTGGTCGAGCACCACGGTCACCCGCTGGCCCGGCTCCAGCGGCGTGTCGAAGCCCGAGTTCGGCGCCTCCTCGGGGACCACGAAGAACGCGTCCCCCTCCTGGCAGGACGGCAGCGCGACGTAGGCGCGCAGCACCTCGCACGTGCCGATGTTCATCGAGCCGTACTCGTCCTCGCCGCGGACGAACGCCAGGCCCTGGAGCGGGTGGACCCGCTCCACGCCCACCGACCGCCCCAGCAGCGCCACGGTCTCGGCGGTCACCTCCGGCGTGGCGTCGCGCAGGTCGACCTGGACCCGGCTCAGGTCGGCCTCCGGCTGCCGGCGGTCGACGACCAGGGTCTCCGCGCTCGCCAGCATCGACTGGAGGGCGATGCCGCCGGCCAGCACCACGGCCACGCCCCCGACCACGCGGGCGGCCGTGCCGCTCTCCAGTTGGAGCCTGCGGATGGCCAGCTGCCACGACGGCGCGCCGCCGCGCAAGCGACCGACCGCCCGTTCGACCACCCACGGCAGCAGCAGCGGGATGGACAGCAGCAGCATCATGATGCCGCCGATCAGGATCGGCTCGGACGCCCGGCCGTCCGCCCCGCCCATCGTGCCGGCCTGGGTGAGCAGGGCGCCGGAGCCGATGATGATCGGCAGCACCCGCCACCACAGCACCCGCTGCACCGGCTTCGTGCGGCGCACCACGCCCAGCGGCTCGATCACCGTGCGACGCATGGCCACGATCGAGGTCACCACGGCCAGCACCGGCACCAGCACGCCGATCAGCACCGCCAGTGGCGGCCACGGGGTCAGGTCCTCGACGAACACGCTGAGGCCCATCAACCGGACCCGCTCCACGAACTGGCGGGCCACCAGGAACAGCGCCACGCCCACGGCCAACCCGACGAACGCGCCGAGCAGCGACTCGCCGGCCGCGATCCGCCGCACGCGCTGCGCGCCCGCGCCGACCAGCCGCAGCGCCGCCAGCCTGCGGTCCCGCTCGGAACCCGCGAGCCGCGTGCTGATGCCCACGAACACCAGCACCGGGAACAGCAGCGCCACCACGCCGACCACGATCAGCAGCGACAGGATCGGGTCCAGCGAGCGTTCCCGCAGCTGGCCCCCGAACGAGACGACCGCGGTGCCGCCCTCCTCGGACACCGTCGCGTCACCCGCGTAGAACCGCAGGTCGTGCGGCGCGTTCAGGCCGGACCGGTCGATCGTGCCGACCACCTCCTGCGGGAACCGCTCGCGCAGCAGCTCGCCCTCCGGGGAGGCCAGCAGCTCCGCCAGGGCGGGCGACAGGAAGACCTCGCCGTCGCCCGGCACCCTGGACGTGCCCGGCGGCACCGGCGCGCCCGGACCCGAGGCCCGCACGAACCGGCCGTCGATCGAGTCGCCGCGGTACTCCGTGTTCCAGTACGCCTGGTACAGCACGTCCTGACCGCTCGGCGGCGACTCGGCGGTGACCGCCTGGGTCGCGGACGAGCGGGCGTCGCGCTCGGACAGCACGGTCGTGACCGACGACGCCGCCAGCAGCACGGCGACGCCGATGCCGATGCCCGCGCCGGTCAGCGCGAGCCGGACCCACGACGTGCGCCCGCCGCCGAGGGCGAGCCGGACGCCGAGGGCCAGGTCGGAGAGCCACCTCATCACCGGACCGGCTCCATCTCGCGGGACCGGCCGTCGCGCACCACGACCTCGCGGTCGGAGTACGCCGCCACGCGCGCCTCGTGCGTCACCAGCACCACGGCCGCGTTGGTCTCCTTGGCGGCGGTGACCAGCAGCTGCATCACCCGCTCGCCGTTGAGCGAGTCGAGCGCGCCCGTCGGCTCGTCGGCGAACACCACCCTCGGGCCCGTCACCAGCGCCCGCGCCACCGCGACGCGCTGGCCCTGGCCGCCGGAGGTCTCGCCGGGGCGCTTGTCCGCCACGTCGGCGACCTCCAGCCGCTCCAGCCACTCGCGGGCGCGCGCCTCGGCCTCGCGCCGCTTCACCGAGCCCAGGCGCAGCGGCAGCGCCACGTTCTCCAGGCAGCTCAGCTCCGGCACCAGCTGGCCGAACTGGAACACGAACCCGAAGTCGGTGCGCCGCAGCTCGCTGCGCGGTCCGTCACCCAGCGCGCTCAGCTCCACGTCGCGGTAGCGCACCGTGCCCGAGTCGGGCTGGAGGATGCCGGCCAGGCAGTGCAGCAGGGTCGACTTGCCCGAGCCCGACGGGCCCATGACGGCGACGACCTCGCCGGCGCGCACCCGCAGGCCCGCGCCGTCGAGCGCCGGGGTCGGCCCGAACGACTTGTGCAGGTCGACCGCTTCCAGCAGGGGGTTCACCGGGTCACCGCCGTCTTCAGCTGGCCGAGGCGCGCGGCGGTGAGCTCCAGCCAGCGCAGGTCGGCTTCGAGGTGGAACAGGGCGTGGTCGCAGATCAGCTGGTCGACCAGGTCGCCGTCGGCCTTCCGCCTGGTCAGCTCGCGCATCGTCCCCAGGTGCGCGGAGCGCTGGACGTCGAGCACGTCGTCCGCGCTGCGGCCGGACAGCAGGGCCAGCACGACCTTCGCGTACAGGGTGTTCTGGAGGTACGGCTCCGGCCTCTCCGGGGTCGTCAGCCACCGCTCCACGTCCGTCACGCCCGCGTCGGTGATGGCGTACCGCTTGCGCTCCGGGCCCTCGCCCGCCTCGACCCCGGCCTCCTCGACCAGGCCGTTGCGGAGCAGGCGCGACAGCGTCGTGTAGACCTGCCCGTAGTGCAGCGGCCGGTCGTGGCCGAAGCGCTCGTCGTAGGCCCTCTTCAGGTCGTACCCGTGCCGGGGGCCCTTTTCCAGCAGGCCCAGCAGGGCGTGTCCGATCGACATGAGAGCGACTATACACACGAGGTATACACCGTGTTCATAACCCGATCGGCGGAACGGGAGATGTCACCCGAAAGGGCAGAAGGGCTAACCGCTGAAAACCACTTGACGGTTACTTAGCCACATCGTGACCATCCGACGCCTACAGTGGAGGGGTGACTGGTCTGGCGGCCGGCTGGGACCACGCGGCTCTCGCGCAGGGTCGAGCCGGCGATGCGGAACACGATGTGGAGCTGCTGCTCGCTTTCCTGAACACCCGGGACCTCGAACTCGGCACGGACGTGCTGGACAGCGTCGCCGCCTGGCGCGCGTGGGTCACCGAGCGCGGCCTGGGCCGGCCGGGTGACCCGGCGGAGGTCCGCGCCGCCCGCGACTCGCTGCGGGCCTCGCTGGGTGAACGGCACGACGGACCCGATCCCACCCCCGCCGCGGGCCTGGTCCGGGTCGACCTCAGCCGCGGCGTGCCGACCATGTCCGGCACCGACGCCCTGGGCGCGGTGCTCGGCGCGGCGGCGCGGCTGGCGGTCCTGGGCTCGTGGGAGCGGTTCAAGATCTGCCAGGCGGACGACTGCCGGTGGGCGTTCTTCGACCGCTCGCGCAACCGCTCGCGCACCTGGTGCTCGATGCAGACGTGCGGGAACCGGGAGAAGGCGCGCAACTGGCGCGAGCGCCGCGCCCTGAGCGTGACCTGAACCGCGAACTCGACGGGTCTGGACGTACGACTCGCGGGGTCTGAACGTACGACACGCCGGGTCTGGACGTACGACACGCCGGGCCGGGGCGTACGACTCGCGCGGGTTGGGCGTACGACTCGCGGGGTGGTGCGCTGGTCAGGTGACCAGCTGGCCGACGGTGTAGATCACCAGGCCGGCCAGGGCGCCCACGACCGTGCCGTTGATGCGGATGAACTGGAGGTCCCGCCCGACCTGGAGTTCGATCTTGCGCGAGGTCTCCTCGGCGTCCCAGCGCTCGACCGTGTCGGTGATCAGCGTCGTGATCTCGTCACGGTAGTGGGTCACCACGTACGCCGCCGCGCCCTCCAGCCAACCGTCGACCTTCGCGCGCATCGACTCGTCCTCCACCAGCCGCCGGCCGAACGACAGCAGCCCCTCGCGCACCCGCCGCCGCAGCTCCGACGACGGGTCCTCGGCCGCGTCCAGCAGCATCTTCTTCGCCGTGCCCCAGGCCGACCCGATCAGCCGCTGCACGTCCGGGTGCTCCACCACCTGCTGCTTGACCTGCTCGGCCCGCTGCATGGTGGTCGGATCGGTGCACAGGTCGTCGGCGAACTCGATCAGGAACTGGTCCACCGCCAGCCGCATCGGGTGGTTGACGTCGGTCTTCACCGCCCAGGCGAAGTTCAGCAGCTCGTTGTAGACCTTGTCGCCGAGCAGCGAGTCCACGAACTTCGGCGACCACGTGGGCGCGCGGTCCGACACCACGCCCATGACCTTGTCGTAGTTGTCCCGCACCCAGTCGTAGGCCCGGTCGCACACCAGGTCCACCAGCTTGTGGTGCGCCCCGTCGGACAGCACCTGCCCGAGCAGCTTGCCCAGCGGCGGGCCCCACGGCCGGTCCACCAGCCGCCGCACCACCGCCTGCTCGACGATCGCCTGCACGTCCTCGTCCCGCAGCACGGTCACCGCGCCGCGCACCACGTTGGCCAGCTCGGACGTCACCCGCTCGGCGTTCTCCGGCCGCACCAGCCACTCGCCCAGCCGCCGCCCCACGCCGACGCGCCGCAGCTTGTCCCGCACCACCGCCTCGGACAGGAAGTTCTGCCCGACGAACGACCCCAGCGCGTCGCCGAAGGTGTCCTTGCGGCTCGGGATGATCGCGGTGTGCGGGATCGGCAGCCCCAGCGGCCGGCGGAACAGCGCCGTCACCGCGAACCAGTCGGCCAGCGCGCCGACCATGCCCGCCTCGGCGGCCGCGCGCACGTACCCCACCCAGGCCGGACCGCCCTCCTCGAACAGCAGCGCGATGACGAAGACGGCGGTGGCGGCCAGGAAGAAGCCCGTCGCCACGAGCTTCATCCGGCGCAGGCCACGGCGCTTGAGCTGGTCAGCTGCGGTCAGTTGCTCCACACCGCCATTGTCCGTGAAGATTCGGAGTCGTGCGGGTACCAGCGCTAGTCCCCCGGTTGCGGCCGTTCACCTCGACGATCTTCGCGGAGATGACCGCGTTGGCGAACCGCACCGGGGCGGTGAACCTCGGTCAGGGCTTCCCCGACACCGACGGACCGGCCGGGATGCTCCGGGTCGCCAAGGACGCCATCGACGGCGGCCTCAACCAGTACCCGCCGGGTCCGGGCACGCCGGAGCTCCGGCAGGCGATCTCCGAGCACCGGGCGCGCTACGGCACCCACCACGACGCCGACACCGGGGTCCTGGTCACGGTCGGCGCCACCGAGGCCGTCGCCGCCGCGCTGCTGGCGCTGGTCGAGCCCGGTGACGAGGTCGTGCTGATCGAGCCCTACTACGACTCGTACGCGGCGTCCGTGGCGCTGGCCGGGGCGACCCGGCGCACCGTCGGCCTGGTCGAGGAGCCCGGCACCGGACGCCTCGGCCTGGACGTGGCCGCGCTGGCGGCGGCGTTCGGGCCGCGGACCAGGGCGGTGCTGGTCAACTCGCCGCACAACCCCACCGGCACGGTCTTCACCCGCGACGAGCTGGCCGCCGTCGCGCGGCTGTGCGTCGAGCACGACGTGGTGGCCATCACCGACGAGGTGTACGAGCACCTGGTGTTCGACGGCCGGGAGCACGTGCCGCTGGCCACGCTGCCCGGCATGGCCGAGCGCACGCTGACCGTCTCCGGCGCCGGCAAGTCGTTCAACTGCACCGGCTGGAAGATCGGCTGGGCGTGCGGCGCGCCCGAGCTGGTCGGCGCGGTGCGCGCGGCCAAGCAGTTCCTGACCTTCGTGGGCGGCGCGCCGTTCCAGCCCGCCGTGGCGCACGCGCTGCGCCACGAGCTGGACTGGGTCGAGCGGCTGCGGGCGTCGTTGCAGGACAAGCGGTCGCGGCTGGCCGCCGGCCTCACCGACGCGGGGTTCGCGGTGCGGCCCAGCGAGGGCACCTACTTCATCACCGCGGACGTCCGCCCGCTCGGCTTCACCGACGGCGAGCAGCTGTGCCGCGAGCTGCCGGAGCGGATCGGCGTCGCGGGCGTGCCCGTGCAGGTGTTCACCGACCACCCCGACGAGTGGCGGCACCTGGTGCGCTTCGCGTTCTGCAAGCGCGACGAGGTGCTGGACGAGGCGATCACCAGGCTGCGCCGGCTAGGCGCCTGACCTCACCCGGTCGCGGGCGCCCGCCAGCCGGTCCTGCACCAGCGCGTGCCGGAACTGGTGGACGGCGCCCGCCTGGCGCAGCACGCCGAGCTTGCGGGCGTCCTCCAGGAACGCGGTCAGCTCCCACGGCAGCTTGCCGCGCAGCGCCAGCCACACCCGCGCCACGGTGAACCACCACCAGCGCAGGTGCAGCACGGACAGCGTGAAGCCGAGCATCAGCCCGCACGCCAGGCCGAGGCCCACCATGCCGCTCTGGTGCGGCCCGAACACCAGCCCGCCGGCCGCGCCGAACACCACGGCCAGCACCAGCGACCCGGTCCACACCGCCACGCGGTCCCGCGCCATGGTCCACTTCGGACTCGACGGGTGGGACAGCTCGGCGCTGCTGCCCAGCGCGAACCGCAGCGCCACCGCCACCGCGATGCCCAGGCCCACGACCAGGCCCGCCGACAGCCCGTACAGGGCGCCGAACACCAGGCCGGCCGCCGTGCCGAGCACGCCGCTGACCACCAGCAGGCTGCGCCACACGCCCAGCTTCTGCTTCGGCGCGCGCTGCCGGGACGCGTGCAGCGCGGCCGCCGCCACGGCCAGCCCGGCGACCAGCCCGGTCAGCGGCGCGAACTCCGGCGTGCTCGCGTAGGCCATCAGCCAGGCCACGCCGAACCCGCCGATCAGGCCCAGCACCAGCGCGCCCAGCAGCGCCAGCCACGTGCCCCGGACCGAGTGCCGCAGGTCCCACCAGGCCAGCTCGCGCACGCCCCGGTCGCACATCTGACCGGCCAGGAACGCCAGCCAGCGCCGCGCCCGGTCCCTCGGCCACACCTGGCTCAACCGGGCCTGGTGGGCTATCCCGCGGTCGCCGAACGAGCCCGTGACCAGCGCGTCCACCAGGTGGTCCTCGATCGCGCGGCGGTCGGGGAACCGGCCGCGGTCGAGCAGCTCGCTCGGCTCGCCGTAGGCGTAGACGACACTGGCCAGCCACACCGAGAGCGGCGTGGACAGCGCCTCCGCCAGGCGATCGTCCGGCTCGTCGCGCAGGTGCAGGAAGATCGGCTCCCAGCGGGCCGCCGTCACGGGGTCCGAGGTCGCCCGCAGGTAGCCCGCGATCTCCTCGTGGTCCAGCGGCTGGAGCTCGACCACGTGCGCGCCGGGCACCCGCGCCCCGGCGAACTCGTCGGTGCGGCAGGTGAGCACCAGCGGCTGGGTCCTCGGGAACGCCCGGTTGATGCGGTCCAGCGCGTCGGCCCGGCGCTCGGCGGGGATCTGGTCGAGGCCGTCGAGCACCGGGAACACGCGCCGCTGCTCCACCAGGAGCTCCGCCGCGTAGCTGCCGTACAGCTCGGTGTTGCGCAGCGCCGGGTGGTCCTCGTAGAGGCGGCGGGTCATCCAGGTGCGCACGTCCTCCGCGCCCGGGTCCCAGGTGGACAGGGGGAGCAGGAACGGCACCGCCTCGTCGGGGCGCCGGTCGAGCAGGCCGGTGGTGAGCAGCATCGCCGTGGTGCTCTTGCCCGCGCCCGCCTCGCCCAGGAACACCATGCGCCCGCCGCTGCGCCGGTACGCGCCCAGGACGCCGTCGCTGTGCCCGGGTTCACCCTCCAGTGCGCTCCAGTGCAGGTCGAGCAGGTGGTCGGTCAGGCCGCGGGCGCGGCACTCCTCGTTCCACTGGGTGTGGAGGGCCTGGGTGAGGGCGTTCGCGGCGGCGGCGAGGTTGTCATCGGTGGCGAGACCGGCGGCGCGCCTGCGCTGGAGCCACGGGTCGAGCGCGGCGAGCAGCGCCAGGAAGCCGAGGACCAGGCCGATCAGCCACACGTCGGGGTCGATGCCGTAGTCGGTGACGAACAGGCCGGCCACCGCGAGGACGGCGGCCAGCACGCACCCGGTCAGGACGGCCCGCTGGTGGAATCTGGACACCAAGGAATCATGGCTCACCGACGGCCCGGGGGTGACTCAAGGTGCTGGAGCGGTCACCTTTGTGTCGTGCGTACCCTCGAACATGTGATCTGTCCGAAATGCCAGGACCTCATGCGGACCATCACCCGCGGCTCCGTGCACGTCGAGCAGTGCGAGAACTGCCACGGCGTCTTCCTCGACGGCGGTGAGCTCGAACAGATCATCGCCGCCGAGCGGGCCCACTACGCGCCGCCGTACCTGCCGGTGGGCGGGCCGGTGCCGGCGTTGCCGGTGGGGGTGCCGGTCCCGGGGCCGGTGGGGGTGCCGGTTCCCGTCGTGGAGCGTGCTCCGGAGCCGGTCGCGGGGCCCGACCCCGGGCAGGACGGGGAGCAGGGGACGCGGGTCGTGCCGGCCGCGGCGGACGAGGCCGCCGACGAACGGCCGTCCACCGACCAGCCGTCCACCGACCGGCAGCCCGACGACACCCGGGCACCGGCCGACCCGCCGCCCGTCGACCCACCCGCCGCGCACCAGCCCCCTCCGCACCAGCCCCCTCCGCACCAGCCCGTCGTGCACCAGCCCGCCGGTCCGCCGCCCGCGTACCAGCCGCCGCCCGCCTACCAGCCCCCTCCCGGCACGCCGTCCGGCCCGGTGCCCGCCTACCAGCCACCACCGGGAACGCCACCGCCCGTCCACCCCGGCTACCACGACCCGTACCACGGCCGGCGCCGCCGGCGCAGCTTCCTGGAGGAGCTGTTCGACTGAAGCGGGGTCAGAGGCGCCAGGTGTGGGGGGTGCGGGGCAGGGAGAAGTACTGGTCCGCGGGCGTGGCGGTGAAGGTGAAGTGCCGGCGGCGGGGTCTGCCCAGCTCGCGCCACCGCGCGTAGGCGGCCTCGACGTCGTCCCAGAGGCGGCGCGGACCACCCTGGGCGATCGAGGAGCCCAGGTGCCGGACCCAGGAGCCGTCCCGGTGGGCCAGGCGCGGCGGGTCGCCGGCCACGACCACGCCGGGCAGCGCCAGCCCCGCGAAGAACTCGAACCCGTGCGCCGGGTCGAGCACCACCTCCGCGCCCAGGAGGGTGCCGCGCGCACTGGTCGGCTCCGCGTCCAGGGCGTTGCCCAGCGCTTCGTTGGCCCACGCGGCGTGGTGCGCGCGCAGCGGCATGAAGCGCCCGTCCTCGACCAGCACCGGCCCGGTGGCCACGCCGTCGCGCACGGTCAGGCGGACCAGGCCCGCGCCGATCGCCCGGTTGAACGTGGTCACGACCAGACCGCCGGGCGCGGTCTGGGCGAGCCACGCCGGGGGGATGCGGGACACCGCGCAGGTGCCCAGGACCCGGTCGTAGGGCGCCCCGGGCGGGTGGCCCAGCTCGCCGTCGCCCAGGACGCACTCGGGGTGGTGGCCGGTGGCGGACAGGTGGGCCGAGGCCCGCGCCAGCACGCCCGGGTCCACGTCGATCGAGGTGATGTTGCCCGCCCCCGCCACGTGGGAGAGCAGGGCGGCGTTGTAGCCGGTGCCGGTCCCGATCTCCAGCACCCGCGAGCCCCCGGCCACGTCCAGCGCCTGGAGCATGATCGCCATGATGGCCGGCATGCTCGACGAGCTGGTGGGGACGCCGACCGCGGGACGGCCGGCGAGTGCTTGCTCCCAGGCCCGGTCGTCGCCGTTCAACTGGGTCACGCACACCTGGTTGCGGTAGACCAGCGCCAGGTGGTCCGGGTGGTCGGCGGTCACCGCCGACCAGGCGCCGTCCGGCCGCTGCACGAAGAAGCCCGGCAGGAACACGTGCCTCGGGACCTCGCGAAACGCCGCCTCCCAGCGCGGGTCGCGCAGCACGCCGGAGGCCGTGAGGGAGTCGACCATCCGGTCGCGCAGCTCCGCCGCAAGGTCCACACCCCCACCGTAGCCCTGTGGGCGAGCCCACGTCCGGATTGCTAGCAGTCTGCTTGCAACAGCTAGCACCCGCGCGTAGCGTCGAAGCCGGATCGAGGAGGTGCCGCGCAGTGGACAAGCCCATCGACAAGGCGGTGGCCGACCTCGGCCGCGACATCGGCGAGTACATCCGCCAGCAGCGCAGTACCGCGAAGATCTCGTTGCGGCAGCTGGCCAAGCTCGCCGGGGTGTCCAACCCGTACCTGAGCCAGATCGAGCGGGGCCTGCGCAAGCCGAGCGCGGAGATCCTCCAGCAGATCGCGAAGGGTCTGCGGATCTCGGCCGAGGCGCTGTACGTCGAGGCCGGGATCCTGGAGCAGCGCGAGGGCGGTGCGCTGGCGGACGCCATCGTCACGGCCCCCGACCTGACCGAGCGGCAGAAGCAGGTGCTGCTCGACGTCTACGAGTCCTTCCGGCGGGAGAACGCGGCGGCCGACCACCGGCCCGCGCCCGCCGTCCCGACCGAGCCCGAGGAGTGAGATCGCCATGCCGAACCTGCCCACCACCGAGGAGCTGCGCAAGGCGGGCGAGCAGGCCGTCGCCGCGGCCCGAACCCCGCTGCTCGCCGCCCTGGGCGCCGGCGACCTGGCCGCCAAGGCCGTCGTCGAGGCGCTGAACAAGGCCCGCGAGCGCGCCGAGGCGGCCAAGCAGACCGCCGAGTCGACCGACTTCACCGGTCTGAAGGACAGGTTCGACCCGGCCGAGCTGCGCAAGGTCGTGGACGCCTACACGCAGTCGGCGCTGAACCTGTACCAGTTCCTCGCCGTCCACGGCGAGGAGGCGCTGGAGAAGCTGAAGACCCAGCCGCAGCTCCAGAAGGCCCTCCACCAGGTGGAGGAGGCCGTGGACACCGCGCAGAAACGCACCGGCACCGCCGCCGCGGACGCCCGCGACCTGGCCGACGACGTGCTCGGCAAGGTGACCCGCCGCAGCCGCGAGGTCGGCGAGAAGGCCGCCGGCGACGTCGAGGAGGCCACCGAGAAGCTGGCCGAGGCGGTCGTGGAGGTGGGCGGCGAGGTCGCCCACGAGGTGCGCGCCACCGCCCGCAAAGCGACGGACCGCACCGCCACCCGCAAGACCGGCACGACCCGCGGCAGCACCGCGGCCCGCAAGCCGGCCACCAGCACCGAGCAGGACCGCGGGTAGCGAGGGGTGAACCCGCCGTGACGGGGCGTTCCGCCGGGACGCCCCGTTTCGGCTGTACCGGGAGCGCGCGACGCACGTAGTCTGGTGCTGTGTTTTTCCCGATCCCGCAACTCAGCCCCTTGTACCTGGACCACTGGGTCATGTTCGTGGCTTACTACGCCGCGCTGGGCATGGGTGTGTTCGCGTTCGCGCACGCACTCTCGCAGCGGGCCGACGCCTACCAGGCCGCGGATCGCATGACCAAGCCCGCGTGGCTGGGCATCACCGGCGGTGGCGCGTTCGCGCTGCTGCTGTTCAGCCCGTTCTCGGCGGGCGCCATGTTCTGGCTCGCCGGGCTCGTCGCGGTGACCGTCTACGTCGTGGACGTGCGCCCGCGGCTGATCGAGGTGCAGCGCGGCCCCCGGTGGTGACCCACCGGAGCTTCGGCTCCGGCGAACCCGTGACCCTCGTCGGTCACGGCCTCGGCGCGACGCCCGGTGAGGCGCGCCTGCCCACGTCCGGGCTGCCGGGCACGAAGGTCGTCGTCACGCTGCCCTCGCACGGGGACGCCCCGGACGCGCCCGAGGGCTACTGGACCTACCCGCGAATAGCCGCCGACCTGCGGGAACTTGCCCGCGACACCGGTGCGACCCGCGCCGTCGGGGTGTCCCTGACGGCCGGCGCCCTGCTGGCGCTGCTGGCCCGCGAGCCCGACGCGTTCGAGCGCGTGGTCCTGCTGCTGCCCGCCGTGCTGGACGAGCCGCGGCCGGCGCCGACCCGCGAGGAGGCGATCACCGCCGTGGGCGGGCCGCCCGGCTACCAGGCCGAGCGGCGGGCCGCGTTCGCCCGGCTGGGCGACGCTCCCGACGCCCTGCGCGGCCAGGTCGCGGTGCCCGACCGGGCGGCGTTGGCGCTGGTCACGGCCCCGGTGCTGGTGGTCGGCGCGACGCGGGACCCGCTGCACCCGGAGGACGTGGCCAAGCAGGTCGCCGCCGCGTTCCCGAACGGCCGGCTGGAGCTGGTGCCCTCGTGGTTGACCCACCGGGATGACGTGCGCGGGTGGTTGGTCGACTTCCTGCACGGGTAGCCGAAGCGCATGGCCGAACAGAAGAAGATCGCGTTCCTGGTCGACACGGAGGGCATCGAGCAGGTCGAGCTGACCGATCCCTGGCAGCACGTGGAGAAGGCGGGCGCGGTGCCCAGGCTGCTCGCGCCGAAGCTGGGGACGGTGCGCGGGTTCCACCACCTGACGCCCGCCGACGAGTTCGACGTGGACGTGCCCTACGCGCACGCCGACCCCAACGACTACGACGGCATCGTGATCCCCGGCGGGGTCGCGAACGCGGACTTCCTGCGCATGGACCGCGACGCGGTGCGGTTCGTCGAGCAGCACGTGGCCGCGGGCAAGCCGGTCGCCTCGATCTGCCACGGACCGTGGCTGCTGGTGGAGGCGGGCGTGGTGCGCGGCAAGGCGCTGACCTCGTTCCCGAGCCTGGCCACCGACATCCGCAACGCGGGCGGCGACTGGGCGGACGAGGAGGTGCGGGTCTGCACCGCGAACGGGTGGACGCTGGTCACCAGCCGCAACCCCGACGACCTGCCCGCGTTCAACCGGGAGGCCCTGAAGGCGTTCGGGCTGCGCGGCCTCTGAACCCGGGCCCGACCACGGGGATCTGCAGCTCCCCGTGGTCACCCCCCGTGATCACCCTCCTGGGGGGTGCTTACAGCCTGGCCTGCGCGTAGGCCGCGATGGCGTCGCGGACGTACTCGGCGAAGCCCTCGGCGTGCTCGTCGAACTGCGCCTTGAACTCGGGCGAGTCGACGTAGAGCCGGCCGAGCCCGGTGTAGGACTCGCGGTTCGGCGTCCAGCTCCGGCACAGCCACGTGTGGTGCCGGTCGGTCACCTCCAGCACCTCGGGCGCGTCGGGCGCGACCCCGGCGTCGAACAGGGCGGCGAACGCCTCCCGGACCGCCCCCCACTCCGCCATGAACGCGTCGGCGTCGGCCTTCGTCCAGGTCCGCAGCCGGCGCTTGCCCTCGTCGATGTGCTCCTGGGCGCCCTCGCCGTAGCGCTCCACCAGTTCCGCCTCGTAGCGGGCCTGGCGGTCGGCGTCGAAGCCCTCGAACAGCTCTTCCATCCTCATGCGGTAACCCCCTTCCAGTTCCTCGATCGTCCTGGCGACGGTCTCGGCCAGCCTCGCCAGCCGCTCCTGCTCGGTCGACAGCCACCGCGCGTGGTTGCGCAGCACGTCGACCGCGGTGTGCCGCCCGTCCAGGACCTCGGCCACGGTGTCGAGACCGAGGCCCAGGTCGCGCAGCAGCAGGATCTGCTGGAGCCTGAGCAGCTGTTCGCGCTCGTAGTACCGGTAGCCGTTGCCGCCGATCCTCGCCGGCTCCAGCAGGCCGATCGCGTCGTAGTGCCGCAACGTCCGCGAGGTCACCCTCGACATCCGCGCCACCTGCGCGATCGACCAGGCCATGACCGTCCTCCCTCCTGCACCGTCGACGGTAGATGTTGACGCAGCGTCAAGGTCAAGCGGCGTTTGGCAGGATGTGGGGTGTGTGGACCATCGCAGGCAGCCTGACGCCCGTACCCGTGCTCGACCGGCTGGACCTGGTCGCCGAACCGGTGGCCGCGGCCCTGCGGTCGCTCCCCGACGGCTCGCGGCTCGCCGTCGCCGAGATCGACCCGGGGCTGGCCGACACCGCCGAGTTCTGCGCGCACTACGGCTCGCCCCTGGCGGCGTCGGCGAACTGCGTGGTCGTCGCGGGCAAGCGCGGCGACACCGTCCGGTACGCGGCGTGCGTGGTGCTGGCGACCACGCGGGCGGACGTGAACGGGGTGGTGCGGCGGCGGCTGGACGCGCGCAAGGCGTCGTTCGCGCCGATGGACGAGGCGGTGTCGCTGTCCGGCATGGAGTACGGCGGCATCACGCCCGTCGGGCTGCCCGCGGACTGGCCGGTGCTGCTGTCGCCCGAGGTGGTGGCCGCGCCGGAGCTGGTCATCGGCAGCGGGGTGCGGGGCAGCAAGCTGCTGGTGCCCGGCGAGGTGCTGGCGAAGCTACCCGGCGCCGAGGTGGTCGAGGGTCTGGCCCGCTAGGCAGCGGTCGAGCACCTCGTGCGCCTGCTCCGGCGTGAGGTGCCCGATGAGCACGTGCGCGGTGAGGCCGTCGGCCAGCGCGACCACCGCGCGTGCCCGCACGCGGTCCCCGAGCAGGCGCTCGAACATCCCCTCCAGGTCGGCGTAGCTCGCGCGCAGCCTGGGCGCGAGGTCCGGGCTCACCGCGGCCCGCGCGACGAACGCCAGCCACACCCTCGCCTCGGCGCGACCGGGCAGGGCCACGGCGCGCGCCGCCCCGTCGGCCGTGCCGCCCGCGCGGGCCAGCACGCGACGACCGACCTCGTCGAGCGCGAACGCCAGCATCTCGTCCTTGGTGCCGAAGCACCGCTGCACCGCGCCCAGCGACACGTCCGCGCGGGTGGCGACGTCGCGCAGCGTCACGCCCTCCAGGCCGCGTTCGTCGGCCAGCAGGAACACCGCGTCGGTGATCCTGCCGCGCCGGGAATCGCGGTCGACCTGCCTGGGCACCCGCGGATAGTATCCGATACAAGCGTATCGAAAACGGGGGTGCGGGATGTGGGAGCGAACAGCGGCGGCGCAGGCCGGCGCGGTGCGGGAGGGCCGGGTCACCGCGGTGGAGCTGGTGCGCGCCCACCTCGACCGGATCGCCGAGGTCAACCCGGTGGTCAACGCCATCACCCGGCTCACCGCCGACCGCGCGCTGGCCGACGCCGCCGAGGTGGACCGGAACCCGGTGAAGGGCCCGCTCGCGGGCGTGCCGTTCACGGTCAAGGAGAACATCGCCCTGGGCGGCGTGCCGACCACGCACGGCGCGGTGCGGTTCCGGGACTTCACCGCGCCCGCCGACGCGCCGCCCGTCGCGCGGCTGCGGGCCGTCGGCGCGATTCCCGTCGGGCACACCAACATGCCCACGCTCGCCCTCGCCGGCGTGCACACCCGCAGCGAGCTGTTCGGCGACACGGTCAACCCGTGGGACCCGGCCGTCACGCCCGGCGGCACCAGCGGCGGTGACGGGGTCGCGGTGGCCACCGGCATGGCCGCGCTGGGCCTGGGCAACGACTCGGGCGGCTCGGTGCGCATCCCCGCGACGTTCTGCGGCGTGGCCGGGCTCAAGCCGACCAGCGGGAGGTTCCCCGCCGACCACCGGCTCGGGCCCGACGACCCGCCGCTGGGCGCGCAGCTGTTCGTGGTGGACGGTCCGCTCGCCCGCACCGCCGGTGACCTGCGCCTGGCGTTCCACGCGCTCGCGGGCGCCGACCCGCGCGACCCGCGCGCCGTGCCGGTGCCGCCGACCGGCGAGCACGTGCCGCGGCGGGTCGCGGTGGTGGCCGACCCCGGCGGGCTGGGCGTGCACCCGGACGTGCGGCGGGCCGTCGAGGACGCGGCCGGCGCGCTGGCCGACGCCGGGTACGAGGTGGTCGACGCCGACGTGCCGCGGCTCGACGACGCCCTGCACGCCTACGGGCACCTGCTGATGACCGAGTTCGCGCCGAGCTGGCCCGTGGTGCGGACCCTCCTCGGCGCGGAGGGCCACCGGTACCTGGAGCTGTCCATGGCCAAGGCCGCGCCCGTGGACCTGCCCGAGTACCTGCGGCTGACCGGCGTGCACCTGGGCGTGCGGCGGGCGTGGGCGGAGTTCCTGGCGCGGTACCCGCTGGTGCTCGCGCCGGTGTTCACCGAGCCGGCGCCCGCGCCGGGGGTCGAGCTCACCCCCGAGGGGCACGACCTGGTCAGCCGGGCCATGCGGCTGTGCACCGCCACCAGCTTCGCGGGGCTGCCCGCGGTGGCCGTGCCGACCGGGCTGGCGGGCGGCGTGCCGGTCGGCGTGCAACTGATCGGCCGCGCCTACCGCGAGGACACGTGCCTGGACGCGGCGGAGGTGGTCGAGCGGGTGCTCACCCCGCGTACGCCCGCATGAACTCCACGGCCTCGGCCACGTCGTCGGTGACCAGGATCCAGCGCTCGGCCTCGCGGCCCCGGGCCAGCCGTTGGACCAGCGGCGCGGCGGGCACCTCGTCGACCCAGAAGTCCCGGCCCAGGAACACCATGGGCGCGGCCGGGCCGACCGAGCCGTAGTGGTTCTGGCAGTAGTCCTGGAAGACCTCCTGCACGGTGCCCGCGCTGCCCGGCGTGTAGATGATGCCGCCGGTGGCGATGGTGAGCAGGCCGTCCTCGCGGACCGAGTTGGCGAAGTACTTGGCGTGCAGCTCGCAGGCCGGGTTCGGCGGCTCGTGGCCGTAGAACCAGGTCGGGATGCCGATGGTGCGCGGCCGCTCCGAGGTCGGCAGGTCGGTGGGGCAGGCGGCGAGCCAGCGGCCGATGGACGCGGCGTCGTCGCCGAACCTCGGCGCCCTGGCCAGGTCCCTGAGCACGGACTCGTCCTCGCCGACGCGCACGCCCAGCGGCACGGCCTCCATCACGCCCGGCCCGCCGCCGGTGAGCACGGTGAACCCGGCTTCGCCGAGGGCCGCGCCCAGCCGGACCGCGCGCCGGTAGCCGGGGGTGTCGCGGCCCAGCGCGTGCCCGCCCATGACCGCGACCGGCGCGCCGGTCAGGGCGTCGCCCAGGGCGTCGGTGATGGCGTGGTCGTGCAGGCGCTCGGCGAGGGCGTGCAACGGGTCGGGGTTCTGGCCCTGGGCGCGGGCGTGCCGGTAGATGACGGCGTCGGGCGTGTCGGCGTAGGACCCCGGGTCGGCCGGGTCGAACCCGGCGAACAGCTCGGCGGGCGTGTAGAGGCGCGACCGGTAGACGTCGTAGGGCAGGTCCGGGATGGCGGGGAACACGAGCGCGCCGGCCGCCGCCGCCCGGCGCTGGGCGACGGGGGAGAGGGTGCAGCCGAGGAACAGCGCGCCGTCCACCGGCACGCGCAGTTCCTCGGCGCTCAGGTCCAGCCCGACGACGACGGCGTTGCCGAGGTCGTCGGCCGCGCGGACCTCGTCGAGGGTGGTGAACTCCGTGCGCACCGGCGCAGCCTACGTCCCGGGCTCGCGCCGGGGACGCGAACGTGGAACTCACCCGTCCTGAGCGTTCGACACGGTGGTCCTGAGTGTTCGACTCGCGGGCTGAACGTGTAGTTCGGGGGTCTGGACGTGTAACTCGGGGGGTCTGGGCGTACGACTCGCGGGGTCTGGGCGTACGACTCGCGGGGTCTGGGCGTACGACTCGCGGGTTAGAAGATCACTGTGCGGTTGCCGTGGAGGAGGACCCGGTCCTCCAGGTGCCAGCGGAGGCCGCGGGCCAGGACGACCTTCTCGATGTCGCGGCCCTTGCGGACCATGTCCGGGATCGAGTCGGTGTGGTCCACGCGGATCACGTCCTGCTCGACGATCGGGCCCTCGTCCAGCTCAGCGGTGACGTAGTGGCAGGTCGCGCCGACCAGCTTGACGCCCCGGTTGTGCGCCTGGTGGTAGGGGCGGGCGCCGATGAAGGACGGCAGGAAGCTGTGGTGGATGTTCAGCGCCCGCCCGGACCAGGCCGCGCACAGCTCGACGGGCAGGACCTGCATGAACCGCGCCAGCACCACCGCGTGCGGGTCGTGCGCGTCCACCAGCTGCCGCAGCTGGGCGAACGCCGCCTGCTTGCCCTCCGGGTCGTTCACCGGGAACGGCACGTGGTGGAACGGGATGCCGTGCGCCCGGGTGATGCCCGCCAGGTCGGCGTGGTTGCCGATCACCGCCGCCACGTCCACGTCCAGCTCCCGCGAGGCCACCCGGCCCAGCAGGTCGTACAGGCAGTGGCCCTCTCTGGACACCAGGATCACCACCCGCCGCCGCTCGGCGGTGTCGGTGACCCGCCACGACCCGGGGTGCGCGCCCAGCTCGCGCGCCACCCCGGTGAACCGAGCCCGCAGCTCCGCCACGTCGAACCGCAGCGAGTCCGCGCGCACCTCCTGCCGGGTGAAGAACCAGTTCGTGTCCTGGTCGGTGTGGTAGGCCGCCTCCACGATCCAGCCCCCGTGCTCGGCCAGGAACGAGGAGATCCCGGCCACGATGCCGGTCCGGTCGGGGCAGCCGAAGGTGATCACGTAACGTCGCTCGGGCAGTGGCACGACGGAAGTATCTACGGTCGCGGCAGCGAGGCGGGCAACGACCTGTCCCCGGAGGCGACGGCGCCGCTCGGCCTGCCCCACACCGCCCGGTACAGCGCGTCCGCGGTGCCCGCCAGGGTGGCGTCCGGTTCGGTCGCCGCGTCCTGGATCGGACCGACCTCGGGCACCCGTCCCGGCGCGAGCCGGACCTCCCAGGCGCGGCCGGCGTCGGCGGCGTGCAGCACCAGCCTGCCCTCGCGCTCGATCGGCCGCCGGCCGGCCTGGCGGGGGAGGACCCAGGTCAGGTACTCGTCGACCCCGTCGGCCGCGAACACCGCGTCGAACAGCAGCGACGGCACCTCGGTGCCCAGCCGCGCGTGCTCGGCGTCGAGCCGGTGGATCGCGATCTCGTGCGCCTGCCTGCGGGCCCAGAACCCGTGGGTGCGGTGGTCCGGCGACATCGTCCACGCGGGGGTGTCGGACGTGGTGCCGGCCAGCGCGCCCACCAGCTCGTCCGCCCGGGTGTCCCACCACGCCAGCAGCTCGTCCCACCCCTCCGGGCGCGCCTCGGCGTCCGGGGCGGGGCCGTCGGGCGGGGCGACGAGGGCCTTGAGCACCCACGAGTGCACCAGCGCCACGTGGTCCACCAGGTCCCTGACCGTCCACCCGGGACAGGTCGGCACGGGCGCGTCGGGACCGGCGGCCACCGCGGCGGCGCGCAGGGCGGCGATCTGGGTCTTCAGCTGGGTGACGAAGTCCGCGTGTTCCACCCGTCACACCCTAGGGACTCACCACGTCCCAGGGCACCGTCATCTCGCCCAGCCGCCACCGCCTGCGGTCGTCCAGCACCGGCCACCCCCGCGCGGCCAGCAGCCGCACCGACTCCACCCACCGGGCCCGCGGCCCGTACGGGGCGTAGGGCGCGGCGGTCGCCCAGCACGCGTCCAGCTCGGCCAGCAGCGCGTGCACCCGCTCGCCGGGCACGTTGTGGTGGATCAGCGCCTTGGGCAGGCGTTCGGCCAGCTCGCCGGGGGTCTCCAGGTCGGCGGGCAGGCAGGAGAGCGTGAGCGTGCGCGGCCCGTCGGCGGTCAGCGACACCCAGCAGCACCGGCGGCCGACCTCGTCGCACGTGCCCTCCACCAGCACGCCGCCGGGGGCCAGGCGGGACAGCATGGTGCCCCACGCCTCGGCGGCCTGGTCCTCGGTGTACTGCCGCAGGACGTTGAACGCGCGCAGCAGCACCGGCCGGGCGCCCGCCAGCTCGAACCCGCCGCGCCGGAAGTCCAGCCGGGGCGGGTCGGCCGCCTCCCTGCCCGCGGCCACGCGGTCGGCGTCCAGCTCCAGGCCGAGCACGCGCACGTCCGGGTTGAGCGCCCGCAGGCGGGTCGCCAGCTCGACCGTGGTGACCGGGGACGACCCGTAGCCGAGGTCGACCACCAGCGGGTCGCCGGCGGCCAGCAGGTCGCGGTGGGCGTGCGCCAGCCACCGGTCGACCCGGCGCAGCCGGTTCGGGTTGGTCGTGCCCCTGGTGGGCAGGCCGAGCGCGCGGGCCCGGCCCGCGGCGAGGCGTGGGGTGCGGGCCATCGTCAGGAGCGGCGCGCCAACCAGTCGGACGTGAACCCGGTCTCCTTGTCCAGCAGCCTGGCGACCTGCTCGACGACCATCTTCTCCACCTTGCCGCCCAGCAGCGGGATGCCGACCTCGACCTGGCCCACGAGGTGCAGCTCGCTGCCGCCCGCGGTGTCGGCCAGGGTGATGGCGCCCTCGATGCGGCCGGGCACGCCGCCCAGCAGGCCCTCGATCGTCCCGGCCGGGCCCGCCTCGGTCCACGTCTCGGTGCGCGTGATCACCAGGTCGCCGCCGAGCGCGCCGCGCGCGACCGGGGGCAGGTCCGCCGCGTCCACGCCCTGCCTGAGCTGGTAGGTCGTGGTCTGACCGGTCGTGGTGAACGCCACCAGCTCGGCGCCCTTGCCGCCCAGGACGGCCAGGCGGTCCCGCAGGTGACCCTCGTCGACCAGCGCGGCGTACACGTCCCGCGCGGGCCAGGGGGACGCGGTTCGGTGCTCGATGCGGCGTGCCATGTCGCGGAGGCTACCGTTGACGCCCGTGACCACCCCGCCGTCCAGTGCCCGGACGTGGCTCGCCGAGTGCACCACGTTGCGGCTCGGTGGCCCCGCCGCGCGGTTCACGCGCGCCACCACGGCCGCCGAGCTCGTCGAGACCGTCCGCGACCTGGACGCCTCCGGCGAGCCGGTGCTGCTGGTCGGCGGCGGGTCCAACCTGGTCGTCGCGGACGCCGGGTTCGACGGCACCGCGGTGCAGGTCGGCACGGTGGGCCGCCGGCTCGACCCGCTCGGCGACGGCCTGGTGCAGCTCACCGTCGAGGCGGGCGAGGACTGGGACTCGGTGGTGGCGGAGGCCGTGGCGCAGGGACTGGGCGGGCTGGAGTGCCTGTCCGGCATCCCCGGCCTGGTCGGCGCGACCCCGGTGCAGAACGTCGGCGCGTACGGCGTGGAGGTCTCGCAGGTGCTGACCTCGGTCGACCTGCTGGACCGGCGCACCGGCCGGGTGCACCAGGTGCCCGCCGAGGGGCTGGGCCTGGCCTACCGGACCAGCGTGCTGAAGGGCACCGACCACGCGGTGGTGCTGCGGGCGCGGTTCGCGCTGACCGCGGGCGGCCAGTCCGCGCCGATCCGGTACGCGGAGCTGGCGCGCGTGCTCGGCGTGGCGCAGGGCGAGCGGGTGCCCGCCGACGCGGCCCGCAAGGCCGTGCTGGACCTGCGGCGCGGCAAGGGCATGGTGCTCGACCCGGCCGACCACGACACGTGGAGTGCGGGCTCGTTCTTCACCAACCCGCTGCTCGACGAGTCCACCCTGGCCGGCGCGCTGATCCGCATCGCCGAGCGGCTGGGGCGGCACGTCGAGGTGCCCACCTACCCGGCCGGCGGGTCGCGGGCGAAGCTGTCGGCGGCGTGGCTGATCGAGCGGGCCGGGTTCACCCGCGGGTACCGCGGGGCCGGTGGCCGGGTGGCCCTGTCGGGCAAGCACACCCTGGCGCTGACCAACCGCGGCGGCGCGTCCACGGAGGACCTGCTCGACCTGGCGCGCGAGGTGCGCGACGGGGTGCGGGCGGCGTTCGGGGTGGAGCTGCGGCCCGAGCCGGTGCTGGTGGGCTGCGACCTCGGGTGACCTCGCGCTGACCTGCGCCGGGCTACCGGGGGACCACCACCGGGGAGCCGACCGGCCGAACGGGTGACTGCGTGTGACGAAGCCTCACTCCGCGCGTTTCATGGAGTCAGGGGCACCCGTGGGAGGTCGTCATGGCTCACCAAGACGACGAGCGCGCGGCCGTCAGGCCGATCAAGAGGCTGGTCGAGGACGATTTCCTGAGCCGGCCCGGTGTGGTGGGCGTGGACCTCGGCGAGAAGACCACGCGCGGGCGCCGGACCGGGCGGCCGGCGATCCTGGTGTTCGTGCGCCGCAAGGGTCCCGCCGCGCAGTTCACCATCCCGCCGGACGTGCTGGGCGTGCCCACCGACGTGGTGGAGGACTCCTTCTCGCCGCACCACACCATCGCCTCGCCGGAGGGCGTCGGCGGCGCGGAGCGGCACGAGCTGCTCATCGGCGGCATCGGGATCGGGCCCAGCCGGGCGATCCGGTTCGTGCCGCCGGACGTGCCCGAACCGGACGACTACGTGGTGGCCGGCACGCTCGGCGCGCTGGTCACCCCCCGCCACCGGTTCCTGGTGATGGGCCTGACCGCGTTCCACGTGGCGTGCGTGGACGACGCGTGGGCGGTCGGGGACCCGATGGTGCACCCGTCCCGGGTGGACGGCGGCCACCCCCTGCACGACCGGGTCGGCGCGCTGGCGCGGGCCGCGCTGTCGTCCCGGGTGGACGCCGCCGCGATCCTGCTCACCACCCCGCGCCACCGGGCCGAGGTGGCGGAGCTCGGCCCGGTGCGCGGGTTCGCCGCGGCGCGGGTCGGCCAGCGGGTGCGCAAGCGCGGGCGCACCACCGCCGTCACCGAGGGCGTGGTGGCCTCCACGGACGCCGCGATCACGCTCGACTTCGGCGCGGGCCTGGGCGTGCGCACGCTGCACGACCAGATCCGCGTCGAGTCGCCCCGGTTCGGCGACCACGGGGACTCGGGCGCCGTCCTGCTGGACGACGCCAACCGGGTGGTCGGGCTCTACCTGGGCGGCAGCGGCCGCCGCGGCTTCGCCAACCCCGTCGAGCCGGTGCTCGACCAGCTCGACGTGGACCTGCTCACGAGCGGTGCGCGCGGGTCGCCGACGCCTGCGCGCGGGGCTTGAGCACGATCTGGTCCAGGTTCACGTGCGACGGCCGGGTGACCGCGAACGCGATGACGTCCGCCACGTCGTCCGCGGTCAGCGGGGTGAGGCCCCGGTAGACGGCCGAGGCGCGCTCGGCGTCGCCGTCGAAGCGGTTGACGGAGAAGTCGGTCTCCACCATGCCGGGCAGGACCTCGGTCACCCGGACCGGCTGCCCCAGCAGCTCGCCCCGGAGGGTGCGGTGCAGCGCCGACTGGGCGTGCTTGGCGGAGGTGTAGCCGGAGCCGTTGTCGTACGCCTCGACCGCGGCGATGGAGGTGACGGTGACCACGTGCCCGTCACCGGAGGCGATCAGCCTCGGCAGCAGGCCCTTGGTGACGCGCAGCGTGCCGAGGACGTTGGTCTCCCACATCCACCGCCAGTGGTCCTCGTCCGCCTCGGCCACGGTGGTCAGGCCCCTGGCGCCGCCGGCGTTGTTCACCAGGACCCGCGCCGCCGGGACCGCCGCCAGGAAGTCCGCCACGGAGGAGGCGGACGTCACGTCCAGCTCGACGGCCGTGCCGCCGATCTCGTCCGCGATACCCTGGAGCAGGTCGAGCCGCCGGGCGCCCAGCACCACGTGGAAGCCCTCGGCGGCGAGCCGCCGGGCGGTGGCCTCACCGATGCCCGCGCTGGCTCCGGTCACGACTGCGGTAGGACGGTTCACGCGCCGATCCTAGGTGCGGCCCACGCGTCCACCGGGTACGTCCCACCCGTGGAACACCTGCCCGTGTGAGGCACGTCACCCGCACCTGGAGGCGCGTCGGACGTCTTCCGACCAGGAGGTCGTTGTGCACAGGAGATTTGTCGCCCTGCTGGCCGCGCTCGCGCTGCTGACCGGCTGCGGCGCGTCCGTGGAACAGGGCACGCCCAAGCCGCTCGGCGGGGACGCCCCGCCCGTGGCGAAGTTCACCACCGAACCCGCCGACGGCGCCACCGGGGCCCCGGTCGGCACGCCGGTGCGGGTCACCGTGGCCGAGGGCACGATCGACCAGGTCGCGCTGACCAACCCCGAGGGCGCGACGGTCGCGGGCGCGCTCGCCGAGGACAAGAGGTCGTGGTCGAGCACGGAACCCCTGGGCTTCGGCAAGAAGTACACCTACGCGGGCCGCGCCACCGGCACCGACGGCAAGCCCGTCGACCTCACCGGCTCCTTCACCACCCTCGACCCGGCCGCCCAGGTGCGCGCCACCCTGTTCCCCGGCGACGACCAGACCGTGGGCGTCGCGATCCCGATCATGGTGAAGTTCGAGGCCGACGTGACCGACCGGGCCACCGTGGAGAAGGCCCTGACCGTCACCAGCTCGGCGGACGTGCGGGGCAGCTGGGCCTGGCTCAGCGCCCGCGAGGTGCACTACCGCCCGGAGAAGTACTGGCCGGCCAACACGCGGGTGCACGTCGAGGCCAAGCTGTACGGGGTGCCCTACGGGGGCGGCGCGGTCGGCCGCGCGGACGTGACCAGCGACTTCACCATCGGCCGCAACCAGGTCGTGAAGATCGACAACCCGTCCCACCAGCTGGTGGTGCAGCGCGACGGCCAGACGGTGGCGAGCTACCCGGCGTCCTTCGGGCGGGACGCCGACCCCGAGCTGACCACCCCGAACGGCACGTTCGTCGTGATGGAGAAGTTCTCGGAGTTCAGCTTCGACAACCCCCGGTACGGCTACACCAACGTGCTGAAGAAGTGGGCCGTCCGCTTCTCCAACCACGGCGAGTTCATCCACGAGAACAACGACAACGCGGCCAACATCGGCAAGAACAACACCTCGCACGGCTGCGCCAACCTGCTGGAGGCCGACGCCAAGGCGTACTACGACAGCGCGCTGGTGGGTGACCCGGTCGAGGTGACCAACTCGATCACCACGCTGCCCGCCCAGTACGACTGGTACGACTGGCAGGTGCCCTGGGCGCAGTGGCAGGAGATGTCCGCGCTGTAACCCGCGCCACACACGCCGTCCGGCGCCCGCGAAAGCGGCCGCTTCGGGAAGCCACGGGATGATCCCGGTGTTGTCGTAGGTCGTGCAGACTTCTCTCCTCACCGCGGAGGGCGTGCGGCTCTCCCTCCGCGAGGCGGGCCCGGTGGACGCTCCGCCGGTAGTGCTGGTGCACGGCTGGGCCCAGTCCGGGGAGGTGTGGCCGGATTATCCCGGTGTGCGCGTCGTCGCACCGGACCTGCGCGGCCACGGCGACTCCGAGGTCACCGGCGCCGGCTACCGGGACTCGGCCGCCTGGGCCGCCGACCTGCGGGCGGTCCTGGACCACGTGGGCCGGCCGGCGACCCTGGTCGGCTGGTCCTACGGCGGCCTGGTGATCACCGACTACCTGCGCGAGCACGGCACGGCGCGGGTCGACGGCCTGGTGCTGGTCGGCGCCATCACCGAGATCGGGCGCGACCGGCCCGGCGGCGCCACGGGCCCGGTCATGCGCCGCGCGCTGCCCGCCGCGCTGTCCGAGGACCCGGCGGTCGCGGTGCCCGCCCTCGCCGGGTTCTTCCGGGGCCAGGCCGACCTGCCGGGCGGGCTGGTGCAGCGGCTGCTGGGCACGGCGCTGCGCGTGCCACCGGGGGTGCGCCGCGACCTGTTCCGGCGGGACGTGGACAGCTCCACCGTGCTCGAGGGCGTCGACAAGCCGACCCTGGTGGTGCACGGGACCGCCGACGGGGTGGTGGACCCGTCCGCCGGCGAGCACGCGGCGGGGACCGTCCCGGGGGCCGAGCTGCGCCGCTACGAGCGGACCGGGCACGTGCCGTTCCTGGAACGGCCGGAGCGGTTCGCCGACGACCTGCTGGGCTTCGTCGCGGAGGTCTGCCGGTGAGGCGCGTCGCGGTGCTCTCGGTGCACACCTCCCCGCTGGAGCAGCCCGGCACGGGCGACGCGGGCGGCATGAACGTCTACATCGTGCAGACGGCCACCTCGATGGCGCGGCGCGGCATCGAGGTGGAGATCTTCACCCGCGCCACCTCCTCCGAGCTGCCGCCGGTCGCGGAGCTGGCGCCCGGCGTGAAGGTGCGGCACGTCGTGGCCGGCCCGTTCGAGGGCCTGGGCAAGGAGGAGCTGCCCGCCCAGCTGTGCGCGTTCACGGCCGGTGTCCTGCGCGCCGAGGCGCGGCACGAGCCCGGCTACTACGACGTCGTGCACTCGCACTACTGGCTGTCCGGGCAGGTCGGCTGGCTGGCCCGGGAGCGCTGGGCGGTGCCCCTCGTGCACACCGCGCACACGCTGGCCAAGGTGAAGAACCTGGCGCTGGCCGCCGCCGACACCCCCGAGCCCCGGATGCGGGTCATCGGCGAGGAGCAGGTGGTCGCCGAGGCGGACCGGCTGGTGGCGAACACCGACGTCGAGGCCGGCGAGCTGGTCGACCTCTACGCCGCCGACCCGGCGAAGGTGCTGGTGGTCCCGCCGGGCGTGGACCTGGAGCGGTTCACGCCGGGTGACCCGCGGCTCGCGCGGGCCGCGCTGGGCCTGCCGGCCGACGCGGTGGTGCTGGCGTTCGTGGGGCGCATCCAGCCGCTCAAGGCCCCGGACGTGCTGCTGCGGGCCGCGGCGGAGATGCTCGTCCGGGACCCCGGCCTGCGCTCGCGGCTGGTGGTGCTGGTGGTCGGCGGCCCGTCCGGGACCGGCCTGAAGACGCCCGAGGAGCTGGTGCGGCTCGCGGCCGGGCTGGGGATCTCCGACGTGGTGCGGTTCCTGCCGCCGCAGGGCGGCGAGGCGCTGGCCCGGGTCTACCGCGCCGCCGACGTGGTGGCCGTGCCCAGCCACAACGAGTCGTTCGGGCTGGTGGCGCTGGAGGCGCAGGCGTGCGGCACGCCCGTCGTGGCGGCGGCGGTCGGCGGGCTGCCGGTGGCGGTGCGCGACGGGGTGTCCGGCGCGCTGGTCGACGGCCACGAGCCGGGCGCGTGGGCCCGGGTGCTCGCGGAGGTCGCGCTGCTCCGCCGCGAGGAGCTGGCGGCCAACGCGGTCGGCCACGCCCGCCGGTTCTCGTGGGACCGGACGACGGATTCGCTGCTGGCCGTGTACGCGCAGGCGGGCGAGGTATTCCGCGAGGAGGTCTTCGCTTGAGCACCCCGACCCACCCCGAGGAGGTCCCCCGCTTGAACACCGACGAGGTGATCCGCGCCGCCCTGGACGACCGCGAGCTGGGCTACGAGCGCAAGGAGCCGGGCAGGTACTTCGTCACCCTGCCCGGGACCAAGAAGCTCCAGACCAACTGCTGGCTGGTGGTGGGCCGGCACGCGCTGGTCGTGGAGGCGTTCGTGTGCCGCCGGCCGGACGAGGCGCACGAGGAGGTCTACCGGTTCCTGCTGCGGCGCAACGCGAAGCTCTACGGGGTGCACTACACGATCGACCCGGCCGGCGACATCTACCTGGTGGGCAGGCTCGCCCCGCACGCGGTGACGCCCGACGAGCTGGACCGGGTGCTCGGGCAGGTGGTCGAGGCCGCCGACGGCGATTTCAACACCCTGCTGGAGATCGGGTTCGCCGGCGCGATCCAGCGGGAGTGGGACTGGCGCGTCTCGCGCGGCGAGTCGCTGGCGAACCTCCAGGCGTTCCGGCACCTGGTGTCCGAATCGTGATGGCGCCGGCGCAACTGACCCCACCCCCGCTCCCGTCCCTTCCCCGACGAAGGGGAGGGGCAGCGGATGGGTGCACGGGTCGGGGTGGCGCTGGCCACCGCGTTGATCGTGTTGACCGGGTGCGGCGCGGGCGGGACGTCGTCCGGCGCGGCCGACGTCGCCGCGCCGGCGCAGGTGCCGGGTGGCGTCGCCGAGAACGGTGAGCCCGGTGGCGTGCCGGGCGGTGCGGCGAAGGAGGACCGGCCCGCCGCCGAGCAGACGGCCAGGCAGCTGGTGCGCAGCGCGACGGTGGAGCTGGTGGCCGCCGACGTCGGCGGCACGGTGACCAGGCTCAAGGACCTGGTCGCGCTGCGGGGCGGCTACTCGTCGCAGGAGAACGCGACGCCCACCCGGGCCTCGGTCACCCTGCGCGTGCCGGGTGAGCAGCTGGACGGCGTGCTGAGGTCGGTCGGTGAGCTGGACGGCGCGGAGGTCGTCCGGCGCGAGGTGCGCACCGAGGACGTGACCGAGCAGGTCGTGGACGTCGAGGCGCGCCTGGCCAACCAGCGGGCGAGCGTGGACCGCGTGCGCGCGCTGCTGGAGCGCGCCTCCTCCACCTCGGAGATCACCGACATCGAGGAGGAGCTGACCGGGCGGCTGGCCGAGCTGGAGTCGCTCCAGCGCCGGCACGACGTGCTCAAGGGGCAGGTCGCGATGGCGACGCTGACGGTGACCGTCGGCGAGCGGCCGGGCGAGCCGGCGCCCCCGGAACCGGACGACCAGGACTTCCTGGGCGCTTTCACCGGCGGCTGGCGGGCCCTGGTGGACGGCGTCGGGCTGCTGCTGGTCGTGGTGGGCGCGGTGCTGCCGTTCGCCCTGGTGCTCGGGCTGCCCGGGGCCGCGGCGTACCTGTGGTGGCGCCGGCGCAAGACCGCACTGACGGGGGTCAGCCTGCCGAAGTAGGGGCGCTACCCAGAGTTGCACGGAGGGTTGCACGGCGGGGAGCGCGGGGCGGCTTGGGAGAGAGGGGGAGTCACGAGTTCAAGCCGCCCCGCGTCGGTCCCCGCTGCGGTGGACCCGGGCGGGGGGAGCCCGGAATTCCCAGCGGGACCGCGGCTCGACGGGGGGAAAGGCGAGCCGCGGCGGTCGCCGGGCGAGTCGTCGGAGTGCGTGGGAGCCGACCCGCGCGGCTCTGCCAACTTGGCAGAAGTGCGGTGATCACCACAAGGGCCGACGTTGCTCCGTTCGAGTGTTCTTAGCCGAGTTAAGTAACGCCGGCGCGGATCGGTGAGACCACCGGTCACGTCCCCGGTGCGCCTTGACCGGGGGTGGTGCGTACCACACGATGGCGGGATCACCGCCCCCCGGAAGAATGAGGCAGCCGCATGGTCTTCCGCAGTCCGTACCCCGATGTCGTGGTCCCGGACGTCTCGCTCCACGAGTTGCTGTTCGCCGACCTCGGCGACCGGTCCGACCGGGTGGCCCTGGTCGACGGCGGCACGGGCGCGTCCCTGACCTACTCCCAGCTGGCCGGCGCGGTCGACCGGATGGCGGCGGCGCTGGCCGCGCGGGGCATCGGCAAGGGCGACGTGGTCGGCATCCTCAGCCCGAACACCCCGTACTACGCCGTGGTCTTCCACGGCGTCCTGCGCGCCGGCGCCACGGCGACCACGATCAACGCCCTCTACACCGCCGACGAGGTCGCCCACCAGCTGGCCGACGCGGGCGCGAAGATGCTGTTCACGGTGTCCGCGCTGCTGCCCAACGCCGCGCCGGGCGCGGCGAGGGCGGGCGTGTCCGACGTGGTCCTGCTCGACGGCGCGGAGGGGTACCCGAGCCTGGGCGAGCTGCTGGCGGGCGACCACCCGGTGCCGGTGGTGGAGATCGACCCGGCCGAGGACGTGGCCGTGCTGCCGTACTCGTCGGGCACCACCGGGCGGGCCAAGGGCGTGATGCTGACCCACCGGAACCTGGTGGCCAACATCGTCCAGTGCGGCCCCATCCTGGAGGTCCGGGACGCCTCCCGGATCCTCGCCGTGCTGCCGTTCTTCCACATCTACGGCATGCAGGTGGCGATGAACAACGGCCTGCACGTGGGCGCGACGGTCGTCACCATGCCGCGGTTCGACCTGCCGGAGTTCCTGCGGGTGATCCAGGAGCACCGGACCAACCTCGTCTACATCGCCCCGCCGGTCGCGCTGGCGCTGGCCAAGCACCCCGTGGTCGACCAGTACGACCTGTCGGGCATCGACACGATCTTCTCCGGGGCCGCGCCGCTGGACGTCGACCTGGCGGCCGCCGTCTCGAAGCGGCTGGGCTGCCGCGTCTCCCAGGGCTACGGCATGACCGAGATGAGCCCGGTCAGCCACGCCATCCCCGACAACCGCGACGACATCTCCGTCGGCACGGTCGGCGTGATCCTCCCGAGCATGGAGTGCCGCCTGGTCGACCCGGCCACCGGCGAGGACGTCGGCGTCGGCGAGCGCGGCGAGCTGTGGTGCCGCGGCCCGAACGTGATGAAGGGCTACCTGAACAACCCCGAGGCCACCGCGGCGACCCTGGACGCGGACGGCTGGCTGCACACCGGCGACGTGGCGGTGATCGACGGGGGCGGTCTGGTCACCATCGTCGACCGGGTCAAGGAGCTGATCAAGTACAAGGGCTACCAGGTGCCGCCCGCCGAGCTGGAGGCCGTGCTGCTGACGCACCCGGGGATCGCGGACGCGGCGGTCGTGGGGGTGCGCGACGCGGAGGGCGAGGAGGTGCCCAAGGCGTTCGTGGTGCTCCAGCCCGGGGCGGCGCTGGACGGGGCGGGCGTGATGGCGTTCGTGGCCTCGCAGGTCGCACCGCACAAGAAGGTGCGGGTGGTCGAGTTCATCGAGGCCATCCCGAAGTCGTCGGCGGGCAAGATCCTGCGCAAGGACCTGCGGGCCCGCGAAACCGCGTCCTAGGCGGTGCCGGTGGGCGCGGCCGGAGGTCGGTCGCGCCCGCTGTCACCCGACTGCGGCGGGTCGGTCCCACGATCGTGTCTATGTCGTGGTCGCGGGGTGGTTCGGGGCCCGGGTGCGCCCCAGCATGTCCGGGTGCACTTCGCACGCACCCCGATGATTCGTTACGGAGATCCACTCATGCGCACCCTTGGAAGGCTGGTCGTCGCGGCCGGCGCGACGGCGGCTGTCCTGTTCGCGGCCCCGGCGGCCCTCGCCGCCCCCGGCAACCTGGGAGACCTCGGCCCGCAGGCCGGCTCGTCGGGCGGCGCCGCCAAGTTCCTGCCCGGCCTGCCGGTGCTGAACCAGGTCCTCGGCGCCCTGGGCACCGGCGTGAGCGGTCCGACGGGCACCCTGGGCAGCACCGGCAACACCCCCGGCGGCGGCCTGACCGGTGGTCTGGGCGGCGCCCTGGGCGGCTGACCCCCGCTCGAACCGGTGCGGCGGACCGGTAGGAGCGACCGGCCCGCTGCACCGATCAAGTCCACGGCGACCACCCTCGTGAGCAGGCCGGGCCCATCTGGCAGGCTGACGCCCATGGCTGTCGGAACCCTCGTGCTGCTCCGCCACGGCGAGAGCGTCTGGAACGCGGAGAACCTGTTCACCGGCTGGGTGGACGTCCCCCTGTCGGAGAAGGGCGTCGCCGAGGCGAAGCGCGGTGGCGTGCTGATGCGGGAGGCGGGCGTGCTGCCCGAGGTCCTGCACACGTCCCTGCTGCGGCGGGCGATCTCCACCGCGAACATCGCCCTCGACTCGGCCGACCGGCACTGGATCCCGGTGCGCCGGGACTGGCGCCTCAACGAGCGCCACTACGGCGCGCTCCAGGGCAAGAACAAGAAGCAGACCCTGGAGGAGTTCGGCGAGGAGCAGTTCATGCTCTGGCGCCGCTCCTACGACACCCCGCCGCCGGTCATCGAGCCCGGCGCCGAGTTCAGCCAGGACCGCGACCCGCGCTACGCCGACCTCGGGTCCGACCTGCCGATGACCGAGTGCCTGCTGGACGTGGTCAAGCGGATGATCCCCTACTGGGAGACCGCGATCGTGCCCGACCTGCGGGCCGGCCGGACGGTGCTGGTCGCCGCGCACGGCAACTCGCTGCGCGCGCTGATCAAGCACCTCGACGGCGTCTCCGACGAGGCCATCGCGGGCCTGAACGTGCCGACCGGCATCCCGCTGCGCTACGACCTGGACGACGACCTCCGGCCGATCACGGCGGGCGGCACCTACCTGGACCCGGACGCGGCGGCCGACGCCATCAAGGCCGTGGCCAACCAGGGCCGCTAGAGCTCTTCCGCTCCACCGCCCGGCGGCGGCGCGTGCGCGGGACACCCCGGCGCACGCGCCGCCGCCGCGTTCGTCCCACCGGGGGTCGCGGGACCTCGCCGCGACCCCCGGCACGTTCCCCACCGCGTGCTCGGCGTGAACCCGCCGCGACCTCCGCCGCGACCCCCGGCACGACCCCGCCACGTCCTCGGCGCGTCACCTGGGGGAGAGCCCGGCGTAGGCGAACCTGCACCTGTCCGAACAGGACCCGGCTCAATTGGACACGATTGGGTGAACTGCGGTCGTCTGCCGGGAGAACATCGGTCCCGGACGTGTCACGGGAGTCACGAACCGCGTTCGCGCACTAGGCCACCCCCGCCCTGACCTGCTTACCATGCGACCGTGACCGCAACGGGTTACTTCGTCCTGTCGATCGGCGCTCTGCTGATCGGCGGCGTGGCGTTCCTGGTGGGCCGCGCCACCGCACGCCCCCGCGACAGCCGCCCCCGGGGCCTCACCGTCGCCGACCTGATGGCGATGGTGGTCCGCTCCTCCCACGACGGCATCGCGGTCCTCAACGCCTTCGGCGACGTGGTGCTGCACAACGCGCGCGCCGAGGAACTGGGCGTGGTGCGCGGCAGCCGGGTGGACGACCGGGCCCGCCGCGCCGCCGAGCTGGCCCGCCGCGACGGCGGCGTGGTCTCGGTGGACCTGTCGTCGCTGGAGGTCATCAAGGGCCGCCAGCCCACGGCCGTGCACGCGTCGGTGAAGGTGCTGACCGAGTCCTTCGTCGTGGTCGAGGCGTCCGACGAGTCCGAGGCCGTGCGGCTGGAGGCGACCAGGCGGGACTTCGTGGCCAACGTCAGCCACGAGCTGAAGACGCCCGTGGGCGCGCTGGCGCTGCTGGCCGAGGCGGTGCTGGACGCGTCCGACGACCAGGAGCAGGTGCGCCGGTTCAGCGCCAAGATCATGCAGGAGGCCACCCGGCTGGGCACGCTGGTCACCGAGCTGATCGCGCTGTCGCGGCTCCAGGGCGCCGAGAAGCTGCCGGAGCTGAGCCCGGTGGAGGTCGACGTGGTGGTCAGCGAGGCCATGGGCCGCACCCGGCTCGCCGCCGAGCGCGCCGAGATCGCGGTCACCACCGACGAGCCCAGCGGCCTGGTCGTCGAGGGCGACCGGACGCTGCTGGTCACCGCGCTGAGCAACCTGCTGGACAACGCGATCGCGTACTCCTCGCCGGGCAGCCCCGTCTCGGTCAGCCGCAAGCTCGTCGACGGGTACGTGGAGATCGCCGTCACCGACCGCGGCATCGGGATCGCCGAGGACCAGCAGACCCGGGTGTTCGAGCGCTTCTACCGGGTCGACAAGGCCCGCTCGCGCGTCACCGGCGGCACCGGGCTCGGCCTGGCCATCGTCAAGCACGTCGCCAACAACCACGGCGGTGAGGTGAAGCTGTGGAGCCTGCCGGGCACCGGCTCCACGTTCACCCTGCGCCTCCCGGCCCACCCGGACCGGGAGACGTCGACCACCGACCCGACCCGGGGCGCGCCGGCCGGGGTCGACCCGAACGGACTCGCCCCGACCGGGCAGGAGCTGACCACCGTGCCGACCGGCGCGGCAGGCAACCACGGAGGAGAGCTGTGACCAGGGTGCTCATCGTGGAGGACGAGGATTCCTTCGCCGATCCGCTCGCCTTCCTCCTGCGCAAGGAGGGCTTCACCGCGGCGCTCGCGGCCACCGGCCAGGAGGCGCTGGAGGAGTTCGACCGCAACGGCGCCGACATCGTGCTGCTGGACCTGATGCTGCCCGGCATGAGCGGCACCGACGTGTGCAAGCAGCTGCGCGCCCGCTCCGCCGTGCCGGTGATCATGGTCACCGCCCGGGACAGCGAGATCGACAAGGTCGTCGGGCTGGAGCTGGGCGCGGACGACTACGTCACCAAGCCCTACTCGGCGCGGGAGCTGATCGCCCGGATCCGCGCGGTGCTGCGCCGCGGCGGCGAGTCCGAGGAGCTGTTGCCGCAGGTCCTGGAGGCGGGTCCGGTGCGGATGGACGTCGAGCGGCACGTGGTGACCGTCGACGGCGCCGAGGTGAGCCTGCCGCTCAAGGAGTTCGACCTCCTGGAGTACCTGCTGCGCAACGTCGGCCGGGTGTTGACCCGCGGCCAACTGATCGACCGGGTGTGGGGCGCGGACTACGTGGGCGACACCAAAACCCTGGACGTGCACGTCAAACGGCTGCGGTCGAAGATCGAGCCGGACCCGTCGGCCCCGCGGCACCTGGTGACCGTGCGCGGACTGGGATACAAGTTCGAGTCCTGATCACCCCGACCAGGTACGGTGCACCGCGTGCGCCTCGGGGTGCTAGACGTCGGTTCCAACACGGTCCACCTCTTGGTGGTGGACGCTCATCGGGGTGCCCACCCCACGCCGATGAGTTCGGAGAAGTCCGTGCTGCGCCTGGCGGAGCAGCTGGACGGCTCCGGCATGCTCTCGCGCTCGGGCGCCGACCGGCTGGTGCGCTCCGTCGCCGCGGCCAAGGCGGCGGCGGAGCGGCTGGGCTGCGAGGACCTGATGGCGTTCGCCACGTCCGCGGTGCGCGAGGCGGGCAACTCGGCCGAGGTGCTGGAGCGGGTGCGCGGCGAGACCGGCGTGGACCTCCGGGTGCTGTCCGGCGAGGACGAGGCGCGGTACACGTTCCTCGCGGTGCGCCGCTGGTACGGGTGGTCGGCGGGCCGGCTGCTGTGCCTCGACATCGGCGGCGGGTCGCTGGAGCTGGCCACCGGCGTGGACGAGGAGCCCGAGGAGGCGTTCTCGGTGCCGCTGGGCGCGGGCAGGCTGACGCGCACGCGGTTCGCGCACGACCCGCCGACGCGGGACGAGGTGGACGGGACCGCCGAGTGGCTGGACGAGCAGCTCGCGCCGGTGGCCAAGGAGCTGCGCCGGGCCGGTGTGCCCGATCGGGTGGTGGCCAGCTCGAAGACCTTCCGGACGCTGGCGAGGCTGACCGGGGCCGCGCCGTCATCTGCCGGGCCGCACGCGCGGCGCGTGCTGACCGACGCCGGCCTGCGGCAGCTGATCGCGTTCATCTCCCGGATGCCGTCGGCCGACCTGGCCGATCTCGAAGGGGTGAGCCCCAGCCGGGCGCACCAGTTGGTGGCGGGCGCGCTGGTGGCGGAGGCCGCCATGCGGTCCCTGTCGCTGAGCGAACTGGAGATTTGCCCCTGGGCTCTCCGGGAAGGTGTCATCCTGCGCCGGCTGGACCACACTGATGGGCTGGACCAGGACGACGCGGCGGGCCGCAGCCGCCCGCCGGGCGTCACTGGACGGACTGGCCGCCACGGGGCACGGTGGAGTTGATGAGTCGAGAGAGCGAGTCGGAGCGGACCCAGCGCACCGTCGCGGAGTTGCTCGCCCAGTACGGCGGCGGCGACGGCGAGGTGGCGCCGCGCCGGCGACGGCGACGGGCCGAGGACACCTCGGACACCGCTCCACAGGCGATCATCGAGCGGGTCAACTCCGACAGCGGGCGGTTGCTGCCGGTGCGGGACGAGCCCGCCGGGCCGCCCCCGCCCCCGTCGCGGGACGTCGAGGCCGAGCTGGAGCGGACGGCCTACCAGCCGCCGGTCCAGCCCCCGCCGCCACCGGCCGCCGCCGCCCCGGTCGCGCCGCCGCGGGTCGAACCGCCTGCGCGACCCGTCCCGCCCGGCAAGCGGCCGCCGTCGGCGCCGGAGCCCGGCGGGCGCCGGCGCGCGCCGGACGTCGACCCGGCCGAGGAGACGCGCGTCGTCCCGCCGATCGTGGACGACTTCGGGGGCGAGCCGCCCCGCCCCGTCCCCCCGGCGCCGGACCTGCCCAGGCCGGACCTGTCGCGGCCGGACCTGTCCAGGCTCACGCCCGCGACCGGGGCCGAGGCGACCAGGCTGACCACGCCGGTCGGTCCCGAGGCGACCAGGCTCACTACGCCGGTGGTGCCGGAAGCGGCCAGGACCAGCCTGGTCCGCCCGGTGTCGCCGCCCGGACCACCGCCGCCCGGACCGCCGCGCGAACCGGTGACCGAGGTGCTGCCGCGCATCCCGGACGAGCTCAGGCCCAACGTGCCGCTGGAGTCGCTGCCCACCGAGTCGGTGCTGATCGTGCCGCCCGCGCCGCCCAGGCTGCCCGAACCGCTGCCCGACCAGAGCGCCGAGGACTGGTTCGGCGACGACGGGCCCGGCGGCGCCCCCGGACCCGGCGACCGGCGGGACCGGCCCGACCGGGGTGACCGGCCCGACCGGGGTGGGCGCGTCGAGCCGGAGAGCACCCAGTTCCACCCCTACGTCGACCTCGACGAGGAGGAGGACGACGACTACCCGCCGCCGTCCCGCGGTCGCCGCTTCGACGACGACGACGACGAACCGGCCGGGCTCTCCGACCTGGACGACGTGGACGACGACCCCGCGGGCGACCGGTCGGCGGGCAAGGAGTGGCTGGTCATGCTCGGCCAGCTGGCCGTCGGCGTGGTCGGCGGCGCGGCGCTGTGGCTCGGCTTCAACTTCCTCTGGCGGACCCTGGCGCCCGCGGCCCTGGTCGTGGCGCTGGCGGTGACCGTCGGCCTGGTGATGCTGGTCCGCAAGATCCGCCGGGCAGACGACCTCCAGACCACCGTGCTCGCCGTGCTCGTCGGGTTGATCGTGACGGTCTCGCCGGCGGCGATGCTGCTGGTGAAGTCTTGATCCCGGTCGGCCTGTCCACCGCGGCCGTGTGGCCGCAACCCGCCGGGGCCGCGTTCGAGGCGGCCGCCGAGCTGGGGTACGACGGGGTCGAGGTCATGGTCTGGGCCGACCCGATCAGCCAGGACGTGGGCGCGCTGCGGCGGCTGTCGAACCGGACCGGCGTGCCGGTGCTGGCCGTGCACGCGCCGTGCCTGCTGATCAGCCAGCGGGTGTGGTCGCCGGACCCGGTCGAGCGGCTGCGGCGCAGCGTCTCGGCGGCCGGCGACCTGGGGGCGCGCACGGTCGTGCTGCACCCGCCGTTCGCCTGGCAGCGGCGCTACGCCGACGCGTTCCCGGAGCTGGTGGCGTCCCTGGAGGACGACAGCGGCGTGGCGATCGCGGTGGAGAACATGTTCCCGGTGCGCCGGGCGCTCGGGCGCGGCCGCTCGGTGCAGATCACCGCGTTCCGGCCGTCCACCGACCCCACCGACGTGGGCCACCGCAACTACACCCTGGACCTGTCGCACGCCTCCGCCGCGCACGTGGACGCGATGGAGCTGGCCAAGCGGATGGGCGACAACCTCACCCACGTCCACCTGGCCGACGGCTCCGGCCTGCCGAAGGACGAGCACCTGGTGCCGGGCCGGGGCACCCAGCCGTGCGCGGAGCTGCTGGCCCACCTGGCCGACACCGGCTTCACCGGCCAGGTCGTCCTGGAGGTCAACACCCGCCGCGCCCGCACGGCCCCCGACCGCACCGCCCTCCTGGCGGAGTCCCTCACCTACGCCCGCCGCCACCTCCCCTAGATCCGCGCGAGTCGTACCCCCAGACCTCGCGAGTCGTACGTCCAGACCCCCCGAACTACACGTTCAGACCGCGCGAGTCGAACGTTCGGGACCACCGTGTCGAACATTCGGGACGGGTGAGTTCCACGTTCGGGCCGGTCGGCAACCCCGCGTTCGGCGCACCGCGTCCGGTCCGCGTGGCTGTACTCGTGCCACCCAGCGGTTAGGGTCTTGATCGTGAATCCGTTGCGGACGCTGATCCTGGCCGCCGCGGGCAACGGGGCGGTGCGCCGGGTCGTCGCCACCGCGCCCGTCAGCCGCGACGTGGTGCGCCGGTTCGTGGCCGGCGAGGCCACCGCCGACGCGATCGAGGCGGCCGGTCGCCTGGTGGGCGACGGCCTGCGGGTCACCCTGGACCACCTCGGCGAGGACGCGGTCGACCGGTCCGCCGCCGAGCGGACCGTGCTGGCCCACCTGCGGCTCCTCGACGAGCTGCACGCCGCCGGCCTGGCCGGGGACGTCGAGGTCACCGTGAGGCTGTCCGCCGTCGGGCAGGCGCTGGGCGAGACGCGGGCCCTGGACAACGCCTCCCGCGTCTGCGCCGCCGCCGAGCAGGCCGGCACCACGGTCACCCTGGACGCGGAGCGCCACACCACCACCGACTCGACCCTGCGCGTGCTGGCCGAGCTGCGGCGCGCCTGGCCGTCGACGGGCGTGGTCCTCCAGGCGCGCCTGCGGCGCACCCCCGACGACTGCCGCGAGCTGGCCGACACCCGCGTCCGGCTGTGCGAGGGCGCCTACGACGAGCCCGCGTCGGTGGCCTTCACCGACCCGCACGAGGTCGACCTCAACTACGTCCGCTGCGCCAACGTCCTGCTCGCGGGGTCCGGCTACCCGGTGTTCGCCACCCACGACCCGCGCCTGGTCGAGGTCGTCGCCGAACGCGCCCGCTGGTACGGCCGGTCCGCGACGGACTTCGAGTACCAGGTGCCCCACGGCGTCCGCCCGGCCGAGCAGCGGCGCCTCGCGGCCGAGGGCCACGTGGTGCGCGTCCACGTCCCGTACGGGGACCAGTGGTACGGCTACCTGGTGCGCCGCCTGGCCGAGCGCCCGGCGGACGCCGCCTTCTTCCTGCGCTCGCTGTTCGGCCGGTAGTGAGGAGCCCCGTGTCCTTCTCGGTAGCAAGTGCGGTCCGCCCGCTGGGCGACGGCACGTACACCGCGTCGCTGCCCGCGGAGTGGACGATCGGGCCCAAGCCCCACGGCGGGTTCCTGCTGGCCATGCTGGCGCGGGCGGCGGTGGACGGCGCGCGGTCGGCGATGCCCGGCGAGCTCGCGCCGCTGTCGGTGAGCGCCCAGTTCCTGCGCGCGCCGGAGATCGGTCCGGTGCTGATCAGGACGGAGGTCCGCAAGGCCGGCCGCACGGCCACCGTGGTGTCGGCAGTGCTGGAGCAGCGCGGGCGCGGCTGCGTGGAGGCGGTGGTGACGGTCGGGCGGATGCCGACGGCGGCGCCGGACTACGTGGACCTGCCGGACGTGCCCGCCGCGCCGCCCGCGAACGCGGTGGACCTGGCGTCGATGGGGCCCGGCGGGGTCTACAAGCTGGGCTCGGTGTGCGAGGTGCGGCTGGACCCGGAGGGGGCCGGGTTCCTGGCGGGGCGCGTCGGCGACCCGCTGGTGCTGCGGCTGTGGGCGCGCCCGCTCGGCGAGCGGCCGGACCCGTACTTCGCGCTGGTCGTGGGCGACATCTCGATGCCGGTGACGTTCAACCTCGGCCGGTTCGGGTGGTCCCCGACGGTGCAGCTGACGGCGTTGCTGCGGGCCGAGCCCGCGCCGGGGTGGCTGCGGGTGCGGGTGTCGTGCAGCGCGGTGCACGGGCAGTGGTTCGACGAGGACGCGGTGGTCGTCGACTCGACGGGGCGGCTGGTGTGCCAGGCGCGGCAGTTGGCCCTGACGCCCGCCGCCCAGGGCTGAGCAGCCGGGGCTGGGTACCCGGGGTGGAGCACCTGGGGCTGGGCACCTGGGGCTGGGCACCCGGAATTCCGGGTTGGCGGGGCGTGGCAGGCTGAGGGGCATGACGACCATCGCCGTGCTGGGGGCTGGCAAGATCGGTGAAGCCCTGCTCTCGGGGCTGTTGCAGGGTGGCCGCAGGGCCGATGAGCTGCTGTTCACCGAGAAGCACCCGGAGCGGGCCACCGCCCTGACCGAGCAGTACGGCGTGGAGGCGCTGGACGTGGCGGGCGCCGCCCAGCGGGCCGACGTGCTCGTGGTCGCGGTCAAGCCCCAGGACATCGAGCCGCTGCTCGACGAGCTGAACCCCGTGCTCAAGCCCGGCACGCTGGTCGTGTCGCTGTGCGCGGGCCTGCCGACCTCGCTCTACGAGCGCCGCCTCCCCGACCGCACGCCGGTGGTCCGGGTGATGCCCAACACACCGATGGTCGTGGGTCAGGCGATGAGCGCCATCTCGGCCGGCCGGTATGCGACGGACGAGCACCTCGGGCTGGTCGAGGAGCTGCTGGGCACGGTCGGCCAGGTGGCGCGGGTGCCCGAGGGCCAGCAGGACGCCGTGACGGCGTTGTCCGGGTCCGGGCCCGCGTACTTCTTCTACCTGGTCGAGGCCATGATCGACGCGGGCATCCTGCTCGGCATCCCGCGCGACCTCGCCGGGCGGCTGATCATCCAGTCGGCGGTCGGCGCGGCCACCATGCTGAACGAGGGCGACCAGCACCCGGTGATCCTCCGCGAGGCCGTCACATCCCCCGCGGGCACCACCATCATGGCCATCCGCGAGCTGGAGAAGCACGGGGTCCGGGCCGCGCTGCTGGCCGCCCTGGAGGCCGCCCGCGACCGCTCCGTGGAGCTGGGACGGGCCCACGAAGAGGGCTGATCCCGCCATTGGCCGTCGCACCAGTCCCAGGTGTCCCGTTACCCTCAGGGGAGCACGTGCGTGTCGAACCGTCGGTGGGGAAGCCGACGGCACGACGCGTGTCGAAGGACGCGGTGATCTATGCCTGCGGAGGAGAAGTCGCTCGGCCAAGTCAAGTTCCTGACGGTCGCCGAGGTCGCGCTGGTGATGCGCGTGTCGAAGATGACGGTGTACCGGTTGGTTCACTCCGGTGAGCTGACGGCGGTGCGCGTGGGCAAGTCGTTCAGGGTGCCCGAGAAGGCGGTGGACGAGTACCTGCGCAACGCCTACTTCGATGCCGGGTGATGCCCCGGTGGAGGAGTCGGCGGGAGGTGGTGTCGGCGCTGGTCCCTGAGGTGTGCCCGGTCGTCCGGAGCGTGTGGCCGGCCGTCCGGACCCCCTCTGGGGCGGGTGCCTGACGGGGCGCGCGGGCCGCCGGGTAAAGTGGAAGGCCGTTCGTGCCTGGTGTCGGCGCGCCCTCTTGACGGGTGTCTCCACAGGCGCGTGGAGAGCAACCGACGTCTAGTAGTTAAGGAACCCGCATGGGCTCGGTCATCAAGAAGCGCCGCAAGCGCATGTCGAAGAAGAAGCACCGCAAGCTGCTGCGCAAGACGCGGGTGCAGCGTCGCAAGCGCGGCAAGTAACCCCTGCGGGTTCTCACACCGCCAGGCCCCGGTCTCGTGCCGGGGACTGGCGGTGTTGTTGTTGGTGGGGGCTGGTGGGCAGGGGCTTCGGGGGCCGGTGGGCTTCGGGGCTCTGGGGCCTGGTGGGCTTCGGGGCTCGGTCGGGTGGGTTTCGAGGCCTGGTCGGGTGGGTTTCGGGGGCCGTCGCCCGGGGTGACCTGCGCGAGCGTCCCGCCCGTCCTCCGCGTTGGCGCGAAGCCGGTTAGCATCGTCGAGTCGCAGCACCGGACATGGAGTCGCATGGCGCCCAAGGTCGTTCTGGTCACCGGTTGCAGCCGCTTCCTCGGCGGCCACCTCGCCGCGCGCTTCGCGGCGAACCCCGACGTCGAGCGCGTGCTCGGCGTGGACACCGAGCCGCCGCCGCGCGACGTGCTGCGCCGGATGGGGCGCGCCGAGTTCGTGCGGGCCGACATCCGCAACCCGCTCATCGCGAAGGTCATCGCCACCGCGCAGGTCGACACGGTCGTGCACGCGTCGGTGACGGCGAACCCGGCCGGGCCCACCGGGCGCAGCGCGATGAAGGAGATGAACGTCATCGGCACGATGCAGCTGCTGGCCGCGTGCCAGAAGTCGCCGCACGTGCGCAAGCTGGTGGTGAAGTCCACCAGCGCGGTGTACGGGTCCAGCTCGCGGGACCCGGCCGTGTTCACCGAGGACATGGGGCCCAAGGACCTGCCGTCCAGCGGGTACGCCAAGGACGCGGTGGAGGTCGAGGGCTACGTCCGGGGGTTCTCGCGGCGGCGGCCGGACGTGGACGTGACCACGCTGCGGTTCACGAACTTCATCGGGCCCCGCATCGACACGGTGATGACCAGGTACTTCGCCCTGCCGGTGGTGCCGACGGTGCTGGGCTACGACGCGCGGGTGCAGCTGCTGCACTCCGAGGACGCGCTGGCGGTGCTGGAGCGGGCCACGCTGCACGAGCTGCCCGGGGTGTACAACGTGGGTGGCGACGGGGTGCTGCTGCTGTCGCAGGCCATCCGGCGGGCCGGGCGGGTGAACCTGAGGGTGCCCAGCGCGGCGGTGCCGACGATGGGGCGGTTCTTCCGCGGTGCCCGGTTGGTGGACTTCTCGCCGGACCAGATGAGGTTCCTCAACTGGGGGCGGGTGGTGGACACGACGTTGCTGAAGGGCGAGTTCGGGTTCACGCCGCGGTGGACCACGCAACAGGCGTTCGACGATTACGTGAGCGGGCGGGGGTTGCGGCCGTTGGTCGACTCCGGCGTGGTGGCGGCGGTGGAGCGGGGCGTGCTGGGTGCGGCTGCCCGGTGGCGTTGACCGGGCGTTGGCGGGTGCTGCGGGGCTTGTGCGGGCGTTGGCGGGTGTTGCTGGGCTTGGACGGGCGTTGACGGTGGTGGGTGCGGCTGGGGGCGACGGTGAGGAGGTGGACGTGGCGGAGGCGCGGGTGATCCCGTTGCACGGGGCGGACCGGGAGGCTCCTCGGCGGCGGGGTGGTGCCGGTTCGGCCGGGCAGGCGTCCACTGCCGGCGCTGGTGCTGGTGCCGGCCCTGAGGCCGAGGCTGAGGCGATTGGGCCTGCCGAGTGGGAGCGGCGGCTGGCTGAGCTGCTGAACTTCGCGCGCAGGCGCATCCAGGGCGAGTACGAGGTGGACGAGTTCGGGTTCGACCGGGACCTCACCGACAACGTGCTCATGCCGCCGTTGCGGCCGCTGTACGAGAAGTGGTTCCGGGTCGAGACGATCGGGATGCACAACGTGCCCGCCCGGGGTGGGGCGTTGATCGTGGCCAACCACTCGGGGACGTTGCCGCTGGACGCCCTGATGACGGCGTTCGCGGTGCGGAACGACCACCCGGCGCGGCGGCGCCTGCGGATGCTCGGGGCGGACCTGGTGTTCAAGACGCCGGTGCTGGGGGCGTTGGCGAGGAAGTCCGGGCAGACGTTGGCCTGCAACCCGGACGCGGAGCGGTTGCTGTGCTCCGGTGAGGTGGTCGGCGTGTGGCCCGAGGGGTTCAAGGGGATCGGGAAGCCGTTCAAGGACCGGTACAAGTTGCAGCGCTTCGGGCGTGGCGGGTTCGTGTCGGCGGCGTTGAACACCGGGGTGCCGATCATCCCCTGCTCGATCGTGGGCGCGGAGGAGATCTACCCGAAGATCGGTGACGTCAAGGCGTTGGCCAGGTTGTTCGGGTTCCCCTATTTTCCGGTGACGCCGTTCTTCCCGTGGTTGGGGCCGTTGGGGGCTGTTCCGCTGCCCTCGAAGTGGTACATCGAGTTCGGTGAGCCGATTCGGACCGATGAGTACGGGGAGCACGCGGCGGACGACCCGATGCTGGTGTTCAACCTGACGGATCAGGTGCGGGAGACGATTCAGCAGACCCTGTACCGGTTGTTGACCCAGCGGCGGAACGTTTTTCTGGGCTGAGGTGGTGGGGTTCACGGGCTTGTTGGGTTCACGGGCTGTCGCTCGCCGCTGGGCAGGCCTCCGGGGGAGGGGCTCGGCTCGTGGTCTCCCGTATGGCCTGCCTGAGGCAACCACCCTTGTCCAGGGGGTGTCGCGAAGGGCGTGCGACACCCCCTGGACAAGCGCGGTAGGGCTGCGCCCAGGCCATACGGGAGACCACGAGCACCCCACAGTGGGAGACTGCGCGCCCCGGTCTCGTCGTGCAACCGGTCTCGTCGGCGTCTTGTGGATGCTCGCGCGAGTCGAACACTCGGGACCACCGTGTCGAACACTCAGGACGCGCGAGTTCTACGTTCAGGTCGCGCGAGTCGTACGTTCGGACCTCGCGTGTCGTACGTTGGGGACGCGCGTGTCGTACGTTCAGGTCGGGCGTGTCGTACGTTCAGGACCGGTGAGTTCAGCGTTCAGGACCCGTTGTCCCCCGCGTTCGGGGTGGTCAGTGGCGGCGGCGGTAGGCGATCGTGGCTGCTGTCGCGCCTGCCAGGAGGCCGGCTCCCAGGACCGACGGCACGCCGATCTTCGCCGCCTTGCGGCCCGTGCGGAAGTCTCGGATTTCCCAGCTTCGCTTGCGCGCCGTTTCGCGTAGGGCCGAGTCCGGGTTCACGGCTACCGCCGTGCCCACCACCGACAGCATCGGGACGTCGTTGGCCGAGTCCGAGTAGGCCGTGCAGCGGCGGAGGTCGAGACCTTCCTTGGCGGCCAGGGCGCGGACCGCGTGGGCTTTTGCCCGGCCGTGCAGGAGGTCGCCCACCAGGCGGCCCGTGTAGATGCCGTTCGAGTTTTCCGAGACCGTGCCCAGGGCGCCGGTCAGGCCCAGGCGGCGGGCGATGATCTGGGCCAGTTCCACCGGGGTGGCGGTGACCAGCCAGACCCTTTGGCCCGCGTCCAGGTGCATCTGGGCCAGGGCTTGGGTGCCGGTCCAGATCTTGTCCGCCATCAGTTCGTCGTAGATCTCCTCGCCCAGGGAGACGATTTCCGCCACGGAACGGCCGGCTACGAACGAGAGGGCTTGTTCACGGGACGCGGCGACGCTTTGTGGGTCTTCTCGGCCGCCTACGCGGAATTTGAACTGCTGCCAGGCGAAGCCGAGGAGGTCGGAGTTCTTGAAGAACTTGCGGGCCGCCAGTCCCCGGGCGAAGTGGAAGATCGACGCGCCCATCATCATGGTGTTGTCGACGTCGAAGAAGGCCGCCGCGGTGAGGTCGGTGGCGGTGGGGTCGGCGGCCGCCAGCGCGGCTTCGGCCGAAGCCTCTCCCGCGATCGCGGCGAGCCTTTCCCGCTCGGCCGTGCCTTCCACAGCCCTTTTCACCACGTCAGCGCCTCCCGGGGTCCGATGGGGACAGGGTAGCGATCAGCCGCCGAGGCCGGGCAGCGGTAGCGACGGCAGCGGCAACGTGGGCAGGGGCAGCACGGGGACGCCCCGGGTCGTGGTGGTCGGGGACGTCGGTTGTGGGGCCGGCGGGGCGTTGACGGAGGTCGTCGGCGTCGGCGGCGGCGGGGGGTTGTCGGTGGTGGTGGGGGCGTTGCCGGGCGGCAGGGGGGTGGGGATGGCGGGGGTGGGGGAGAGGAGCGAGGGGGTCGGGCCGGTCGGGGTGGGCTGCTGCCGGGTGGGGGCGCACTCGTCCCGCGCGGGCAGCGGGCCGAGTTGGTCGGTCTCGCCGGACGTGGTGGAGGTGCACGTGGTCCTGGACTGGAGCGCGGTGGCCCGGTCGGCGATGCGGGCCAGGAGGTCCAGGGAGGTGTTCGAGAGGGTGACGGCATCTTCCGGCAGGGTGGGGCGCAGCTGCTCCAGGCGTGCGGTCTGCGACGTCGCCCACTCGCGCAGGTCCTCCAGGGCGCGGTGGTCCGCGGCCGACCCGAACGCGGTCAGCGCGCGGGAACCCGCCGCGGCGTCGGTGTCGAAGTCGGCCAGCGCCGTCAGGTAGCCGCCCAGGGGGCCGCCGCCCGCGTACCGGTCGACCAGGGTCTCCACCTCGGTCAGGCGCGCGGAGGCGAACTCCAGGAGCTTGTGGCCCTTGGAGTCCTCGCCGAAGGTCAGGCCCAGGGAGGCCGACTCGGCGGTGCGCTTCACGCCGTACAGCGCGTCGCCCGGCAGCGCGTCGCGGCTGAGCAGGAGGCTCATGCCGGCCAACGAGAACACCAGGCACAGGGCGGCGGCCAGCGCGACCGCTAATCGGCCGCGCGCGCCGGTGCGGTGGGGCTCGACCTTGGTCGGGGCCGGCGGGGCGGCGCCGAGGACGCGCTCGCGCATCCGGGCCCGGGTGGCCTCGTCCGGGCCCGAAGTGACTGCGGCTTCACGTAGCAGCGCGACGACCGCCAGCTCGTCGGCGAACGCCTCGTCGCCCGGTTCGGGGTGCGCTTCGACGGCGCGGGCGAACTGCTCGCGCTGCCTGTGACGCCACAACGGCGTGATCCCTCTGCCCACCATCCCGCACCGTTTTCGAGCGATCCTGTCCCGAGTAACGAACCGGGCGCTCCCGGGGTTACGCGCCGGCGGTCACCGCAACCAGTTCGGCAGCAGTTGGGCCAACCGGCGCACCGCCCGGTGCTGGAGGGCCTTGATCGCGCCCTCGTTCCGGCCCATCCTCGCGGCCGTCTCGGCGACGGACAAGCCCTGGATGAAACGCAGTGTGATGCATTCCCGCTGGTCGTTCCCCAGCTGGGCTACGCAGCGCAGCAGCTCCGCGTTGGCCGCACCGGTCAGGACCTCCTGTTCCGGACCGTCCGTGACCTCGCGGTTGTCGGTCAGTTCGGCGGTGGTGACCTCCAGCCGGTAGCGGCTGGACTTCACGTGGTCGAAGACGATGTTGCGGGCGATGGTGACGAACCACGCGCCGACGTCGCGGCCCTGGTAGCTGATCGACCGGATGCTGCGCAGGGCGCGCAGGAACGTCTCGCTGGTCACGTCCTCGGCCAGCGTCCGGTCGCCCACGCGGAACAGCACGTACCGGTACACGACGTCGACGTACCGGTCGTAGAGCGCGCCGAACGCGTCCGTGTCGCCGCCCTGCGCGGCACGGACCAGGTCCCACGGCTCGTCCGCCGGTTCGCTCTCCACGCTCACGATCGTGCTTGACCGCCCTTCCGTGCTCCACATCGGACGAAGCGCGCGGATGTTTCGGACGGGGTTCTCGCGTGCCCTCGCGGTCATCGGTTCGCGACACCTCCGCGGGGTCGCCGTCGAGGCAGCATACGTCTTGTTACTCCGTAGTAGGTAAAGGTGGCCGGTCCCCCGTCCGCGGCACGGGTGGAGGCGCTTCGCGACGCCGCCCGCGCGTGACAGACTGCGCTGAGGTACGCCGTGGTCCCCAGGAGGTCGAGTTGACCGCATCCGCTCGCAACGTCGCCGACCTGGTTCGCGCCTCCGCGTACCGAGGACCCAAGCACGTCGCACTGGTGGATGTCACCACCTCGGGCAGTTGGACGTGGGCCGAGTTCGACGCCGCCGTGGACGCCGAGGCGCACCGGTTGGTCCGGGCGGGCGTCACGCCGGGCGACCGGGTGGCGGTGCGGCTGCCGACCGGTCCGGGGTTCTGCGTGGCGGTGTTCGGCGCGCTGCGCGCGGGCGGGGTCGTGGTGCCCGCCGGGCCCGGTCAGCCGGCCCGCGAGCTGCGGCGGCTGATCGAGGACAGCGGGGCGCGGCTGCTGGTCGGCGACGCCGGCGAGGTCGACGTCGAGGCGCTGCCGGAACCGGGGTTCGAGCCGGGCGAGGAGTTCACCGCCATCGGGTCGGGCGAGGACCTGGCCGTGCTCGGCTACACGTCGGGGACCTCCGGCACGCCGCGCGGCGCGATGCTGTCGCACCGGGCGCTGCTGGCCAACGTCGAGCAGTGCGCGTCCCTGCGGCCCGCGCCGGTGACCGCCGGCGACCGGGTGCTGCTGGCGCTGCCGCTGTTCCACGTCTACGGGCTCGGGCCGGGGCTGCTCCAGGTCGCGGGCGCGGGCGCGACGGCCGTGCTGCTGGAGCGGTTCGACCCGGACCGGGCGCTGACCGCGATCCGCGAGCACCGGGTGACCACGCTGGTCGGCGTGCCGCCGATGTACCAGGCGATCCTGACCCTGCCGGTCGAGCGGCTGCGCGAGGACCTGGCGACCGTGCGGCTGTTCACCTCCGGCGCCGCGCCGCTGGCGCCCGGCGTGCTGGACGCGGTGCGGCGGGTCGTGGGGCTGCCGGTGTTCGAGGGCTACGGGCTGACCGAGACCGGGCCCGTGCTGACCACGACGCTGGCCGGCGAGCCGAAGGCCGGGTCGGTCGGGCGGGCGCTGCCGGGCGTGGAGGTGCGGCTGGTCGACTCCGACGGCCGGCCGCTCGACGAGGACGACGAGCCGGGCACCGGGCTGGTGTCGGCGCGGGGCGCCAACCTGTTCGGCGGGTACTGGCCGGACGGCGCGCACGGGCCCGACGCGGAGGGCTGGTTCCGCACCGGCGACGTGGGCTACCTGGACGCCGACGGCGACCTGCACCTGGTGGACCGGGCGGGCGACCTGATCATCGTCAACGGGTTCAACGTCTACCCGCACGAGGTCGAGCAGGTGGTCAACGAGCTGCCCGGGGTGGCCGAGTCGGCGGCGGTCGGCGTGCCGGACGAGCGGACCGGCGAGTCGGTGAAGGTCGTGCTGGTGCGGGCCGCGGGCAGCGGGCTGACCGAGGACGCGGTGAAGGAGCACTGCGGCCGGCGGCTGGCCAAGTTCAAGGTGCCGACCGCGGTGGAGTTCGCCGACGCGCTGCCGCACTCGCCGACCGGGAAGCTGGCGCGGGCGCGGCTGAGGCTGCCTCTAACCTGACGGCGTGAGCCACCACGTCACGTTGGTCAGCCGGGTCGACTGCCACGCCTGCGAGCGGGCCAGGGACGAGATCGAGCGGATCTGCGGGGAACTCGGCGTGCCCTGGGACGAGCAGGACGTCGACGCCGACCGCGAGCTGCGCGCCGAGTACGGCGACCGGGTGCCCGTGTTCCTGGTGGACGGGCGGGAGCACGGGTACTGGGAGGTCGAGGAGGACCGGCTGCGGGCCGCCCTCGCCTGAATTACCGAAGCCTTACGGTTTCGGTGAACCGGAGTGCCGCGGGTGTCGAATCCCCCGTATGACCCGCTGGACCGCCGCTCTCACCGGACTCCTCGGCGTGGCCGCCGCACTGGCCGCCGGGCACCTCGTCGCGGCGCTGGTCGGGCCGACCGCCTCGCCGTTCCTCGCCGTCGGCAACACCGCGATCGACTTCACGCCGTCCTGGCTGAAGGACTTCGCGGTCCGGACGTTCGGCACCTACGACAAGCTCGTCCTGCTGATCGGCATGGCCGCGGTGCTGGCGGTCGCGGCGGTGGTCGCCGGGCTGCTGTCCCGCCGCTCGGCCACGCCCGGGACGGTGCTGGCGGTCGTCCTCGGGCTGCTCGGCGTGGCCGCCGTGCTGTACCGGCCGGACCTGGGGCTGCTGGGCGTCCTCGCGCCGGTCGCGAGCCTGGTCGCGGGGGTCGCGGTGTTCCGCCGGCTGCACGCCCGCGCGTCGTCGGCGGCGCCGGTCGGGGGTCGCCGCGAGTTCCTGGTGGTCTCGGGCGCGGCGGTGCTGGCCGGGCTCGGCGGGCAGCTGCTGGGCAACCGGGTGGACGTGGAGGCGTCGCGGCGGGCCGTGGGCGACCTCACCCCCGCGCGGCCGGCCCCGCCGCTGCCGGCCGGCGCCGACTTCGCCGCCGAGGGCACACCGTCCTTCATCACGCCGAACCGCGACTTCTACCGGGTCGACGTGGCGCTGAGCGTGCCGCGGGTGCGGGCCGAGGACTGGGTGCTGCGCGTGCACGGCCTGGTCGACCGCGAGCTGAACCTCCGCTACACCGACCTGAGCCGCCGGGACCTGGTCGAGCGCACCATCACGATGACCTGCGTGTCCAACGAGGTCGGCGGGCCCTACACCTCGACCGCGAACTTCGTGGGCGTGCCGCTGCGGGACGTGCTGCGGGAGGCGGGCGTGCGGCCGGAGGCCGACCAGCTGCTCTCCACCAGCGTCGACGGCTGGACCGCGGGCACGCCGGTGGACGTGGTCCTGGACGCCGACCGGGGCGCGCTGATCGCGCTGGCCATGAACGGCGAGCCGCTGCCGCTGGAGCACGGCTTCCCGGCCCGGCTGGTCGTGCCCGGCCTGTACGGGTACGTCTCGGCCACGAAGTGGGTCACCGACCTGGAGCTGACCACGTTCGCGGCCAAGCGCGCCTACTGGCTGGAGCGCGGGTGGGGCGAGCGGGGGCCGATCAAGGTCATGTCCCGCATCGACAGCCCCAAGGGCCTGGCCACGGTGTCCGGCCGGCCCGTGGTGACCGGGGTGGCGTGGGCGCAGCCGACCGGCGTGGCGAAGGTCGAGGTGCGCGTGGACGGCGGGCCGTGGCGGGCCACCCAGCTGGCCACCGAGGTCAACCGCTCGACCTGGCGCATGTGGCGGGCCGAGCTGGACCTCGCGCCCGGCGGCCACACCGTCGAGGTGCGTGCCACGGACCGGTCCGGGTTCACCCAGCCGCAGGAGCGGGTGGCCCCAGTGCCGGACGGCGCGACCGGGTGGCACTCGATTTTTTTCACGGTCGAGTGATCCGGTCGAACCGAACGGCGCTGGGGATCGAATGCCTCAGTGACTACCAAATCTGGTGAAAACACTGAGGAGTGATCCGCTGTGCGGAACCCCAAGCTCGCCCTCGTCGGTGCCGTCGCCGCCGCTGCCCTGTCGGTCGCGGCCTGCGGTGGCGGCGGCGACGACGCGGCGGCCCCCGCGTCCACCACCACGACCAGCGCGGCGGCGACCGCCTCCTCGATGCCGATGGCCGAGAGCGACGGCGTGACCGGGACGACCGACGTGTTCGGCCCCGGCTGCGCGAGCGTCCCGTCCGACCCCTCGAACGAGGGCTCGCTCCAGGGCATGGTCGACGACCCGGTGGCCACCGCCGCGTCCAACAACCCGCTGCTCACCAAGCTGGTGGCGGCCGTCACGGCGGCCAACCTGGGTGACACGCTCAACTCGCAGAAGGCCATCACCGTCTTCGCGCCCGCCGACCCGGCCTTCGCCGAGCTGGGCGACGCGAAGTTCCAGGAGCTGGCGAACGACCCGGCGACCCTGGGCAAGATCCTCCAGTTCCACGTCGTCGGGCAGCGCTACGACGCCGCGGGCCTGGAGGAGGCCGGCACCGTCAAGGCCCTCACCGGCCAGGAGCTGACCATCGCGGGCTCCGGCGACACCATGACCGTGAACGGCGCCCCGGTGCTGTGCGGCAACATCCCGACCGCCAACGCCACGGTGTTCGTGATCGGCAAGGTGCTCACCCCGCCGGCTGCCTGACCTGCGGCTTCGCAAGTTCACCCGTTGGTGGGCCGCATTCCCTCACGCCACGTGGGGAGTGCGGCCCACCTGCGTGCGCGCCGCCCTCCCACCGGGGGCGGGCGTCGGTCCGCCAACTTTGTGCAAGCGTTCACAAGCGGTACGGTGGTCGTATCACCCCGCTGGTGACGGTGCCCGGCGGGTCGGTGCGGCGGATCTCGAGGAGTACCAGCGTGGCGGATCGGCGGGGCGAGGGTGACGGGGTCGTGACCACTCCGAAGATCCCCGCCGACACTTCCGCGGACGTCCGGGAGCGGGCGCGGGCGATCCCCGAGGCGGCGGTGGCGCGCCTCGCGGTGTACCTCCGGGTGCTGTCCGGGATGGCCGAGCAGGGCGTGACGACCATCTCCAGCGAGGAGCTGGCGGGCGCGGCGGGCGTCAACTCGGCGAAGCTCCGCAAGGACCTCTCCTACGTCGGCTCGTACGGCACCAGGGGCGTCGGCTACGACGTCGAGGTGCTCGTGAGCCACATCGAGCGGATCCTCGGGCTGACCCGGAAGCACTCGGTCGCGGTCGTCGGGATCGGTAATCTTGGTCACGCGCTCGCGAACTACGGCGGCTTCCCCAGCCGGGGCTTCCCGGTGGCCGCGCTGTTCGACATCGACCCCGACCTGACGGGTGTGCCGGTAGGCGGCATACCGGTCCACCACATCGACGACATCACCTCCGTCTGCGCCGAGCGGGAGGTGTCGATAGGGGTCATCGCCACACCCCCTCAGGCAGCTCAGGCCGTCTGCGACCGTTTGGTATCCGCCGGAGTCCAGTGCATCCTGAACTTCGCACCCGTCGTGCTCCAAGTGCCGGACTACGTCGAGGTGCGCAAGGTCGACCTGGCGGTCGAGATGCAGATCCTGTCGTTCCACGTCGCGCGGCGGGCTGACCAGGCCGCCGGTGACGTGGTCAACGGAGTCGGAGTGGACGGGGTGGTGATTCGCCCGTGATCGTGCGGGTAGCCGGCCGAACGGTGGAGGCGGCATGAGCGTGCTCGTCGTCGGGCTGTCCCACCGGACCACCCCCGTGCCCGTCCTGGAGCGCGTCGCGGTGGCCGACGCCGACCGCGACAAGGTGCTCGACCAGCTGCTGACCTCGCCCAGCGTGTCCGAGGCGGTGCTGCTGTCGACGTGCAACCGGGTCGAGGTCTACGCGCTCGTCGAGACCTTCCACGGCGGCATGAACGAGGTCGTCGAGGTGCTGGCCCGCCAGGCGGGCGCCGAGCCGGCCGAGCTGTTCGAGCACCTGTACGTGCACTACTCGGCCGCCGCCGTCGAGCACCTGTTCTCCGTGGCGGGCGGCCTGGACTCGATGGTCGTCGGCGAGGCCCAGATCCTCGGGCAGCTCCGCGCCGCCTACAACGCCGCCGACGCGGCCGGCGTCGTCGGCCGCACCCTGCACGAACTGGTCCAGCAGGCCCTGCGGGTCGGCAAGCGCATCCACACCGACACCGGCATCGACCACGCCGGCGCGTCCGTCGTGTCCGAGGCCCTCACCGACGCCGGTCGGGCCCTCGACGGGCTGACCGGCCGCAAGGCGGTCGTCGTCGGCGCCGGGTCCATGGGTGGCCTGGCGGCCGCCCACCTGCGCCGCGCCGGCATCGGCGAGGTCGTGGTCGCCAACCGCACCGCCGCCAACGGCGAGCGCCTGGCCACCGCCCTCACCGAGGAGGGCGTGCGCGCCCGCCACACCGACCTGCGGGCCCTGACCGACGAGATCGCCACCGCCGACGTGCTGTTCGCCTGCACCGGCTCCGTCGACACGGTCGTCGGCGCCGAGCACATCGGCGACCGCACCCCGGACCGGCCGCTGGTCGTCTGCGACCTCGGCCTGCCCAAGGACGTCGACCCCGCCGCCGCGCTGCTGGACAACGTGCGCGTGGTCGACCTGGAGACCCTCCAGCGCCGGCTGTCCGACGCCCCCACGGGCCAGGACACCCGGCGCGCGGCGGAGATCGTGGCCGAGGAGGTCCGCGCCTACCTGGCCGGACAGCGCTCGGCCGGGGTCACGCCCACCGTGACGGCCCTGCGCAAACGCGCCGCCGAGGTCGTCGACGCCGAACTGCTGCGCCTGGACCAGCGACTGCCCGAACTCGACGGCGCGGTGCGCGACGAGCTGGCCAAGACCGTGCGCCGGGTCGTGGACAAGCTCCTGCACACCCCCACCGTGCGGGTGAAGGAGCTGGCCGCGGCGCCCGGGGGAGCCGGTTACGCCGAGGCGCTGCGCGAGCTGTTCGGGCTCGACCCGCAGGCGCCGTCCGCCGTCAGCACACCCCACAAGACCCAACCCGAAGGTGAAAAGCGGTGAACCGCACCCTCAGGATCGGCACCCGCGGCAGCGCCCTCGCCCTCGCGCAGACCGGCCACGTGGCCGATCAGCTGCGCGCGGCGGGCGCGAACGTGGAGATCGTCACCATCTCCACACCCGGCGACCGGTCGCACGCGCCCATCGCCGAGATCGGCATCGGCGTCTTCACCTCAGCCCTCCGCGACGCCCTCGCGAACGGCGAGATCGACGTGGCCGTGCACTCGTACAAGGACCTGCCCACGGCCCGCGACCCGCGCTTGTCGCTGGCCGCCGTGCCACCCCGCGAGGACCCGCGCGACGCCCTCGTCGCCCGCGACAACCTCACCCTCGGCGAACTGCCGCAGGGCGCGCGGGTCGGCACCGGCTCACCCCGGCGTGCCGCCCAGCTCAACGCGCTCGGCCTGGGCATCGAGGTGGTGCCGCTGCGCGGCAACGTCGACACCCGGATCCGCAAGGTGACCGACGGTGAGCTGGACGGCGTCGTGCTCGCCCGCGCGGGACTCGCGCGCCTGGGCCGCACCGCCGAGATCACGGAGACCCTGGAGCCGATCCAGATGCTCCCGGCGCCCGCGCAGGGCGCCCTGGCGGTGGAGTGCCGGGTCGACGACGTCGACGCCGAGCACCTGCTCCAGTCCACCCTGGACGATTCGGCCAGCAGGGCCGCTGTGGCCTCCGAGCGCGCCCTCCTGGCCGCGCTCGAAGCGGGTTGCAGCGCGCCGGTCGGCGCACTGGCCGATGTGGTGGAAGACCTCAGCGACGAGGGGACCGTGGTGCTCCGCCTGTCCCTGCGCGGGGTCATGGCGACGGAGGACGGTGACCTCCTCCGTGCGTCCGCCACCGGTGACTTGACCGCAGCAGAGGAACTCGGCCGCGCGCTGGCCGCCGAGTTGCTCGACCTCTCCGGCCACGCCACTGCGTCGCCGGCGAGGCGTAGTTGATGGGGAGTGCCCTCAGATGACCCGCGCACGAAAGACCCCCGGCCGAGTCGCCTTCGTGGGCTCAGGCCCCGGCGACACCGGGCTGCTCACGGTCCGTGCCCGTGACCTGCTCGCCAAGGCCGAGCTGGTGGTGACGGACCCGGACGTACCGGCCGAGGTGGTGGCGCTGGTACCGGACGGCGTCGAGGTCCGCCCGGCCGTGGGCGACCCCGCCGACGTGGCGAAGGACCTGGTCACCGAGGCCAAGAACGGCGCGGCCGTGGTCCGCCTGGTGGCGGGCGACCCGCTCACCCTGGACTCCGTGGTCAAGGAGGCCCAGGCCGTCTCCAAGACCACGATCGCGTTCGACGTCGTCCCCGGCGTCCCCGCGGGCACGGCCGTGCCCGCCTACGCGGGCGTGGCCCTCGGCGCCGTGCACACCGAGGCCGACGTCCGGGGCGTCACCGACTGGGCGGGCCTGGCCTCCGCGCCCGGCACCCTGGTCCTGCACGCCACCGGGAGCCACCTGGCCGAGGCGGCGTCGTCCCTGGTGGAGCACGGCCTGGCACCGCAGACCCCGGTCTCGGTGACCGCCGACGGCACCGGCTTCAGCCAGCGCACGGTGGACACCACCCTGGCCGGCCTGGCGCAGGACGCGGGCGACCTGGGCGGCCCGCTGGTCGTCACGGTCGGCGCGGCCGTCGCCAACCGGACCAGGCTGTCCTGGTGGGAGTCCCGCGCCCTGTACGGCTGGCGCGTCCTCGTCCCGCGCACCAAGGAGCAGGCGGGCGCGATGAGCGACCGCCTCCACTCCCACGGCGCGATCCCGGTCGAGGTACCCACGATCTCGGTGGAGCCCCCGCGCAGCCCGGCCCAGATGGAGCGCTCGGTCAAGGGCCTCGTGGACGGCCGCTACCAGTGGGTCGTCTTCACCTCGACCAACGCCGTGCGCGCGGTCTGGGAGAAGTTCCGCGAGTTCGGCCTGGACGCCCGCGCCTTCTCCGGCGTCAAGATCGCCTGCGTCGGCGAGTCGACGGCGGCCAAGGTCCGGAGCTTCGGCATCATCCCGGAACTGGTCCCGTCCGGCGAGCAGTCCTCGGAAGGTCTCCTGGCCGACTTCCCGCCGTACGACGACATCCTCGACCCGGTCGACCGGGTGCTCCTCCCGCGCGCCGACATCGCCACCGAGACCCTGGCGGCGGGCCTGCGCGATCGGGGCTGGGAGATCGACGACGTCACGGCCTACCGCACCGTCCGGGCGGCCCCGCCGCCCGCCGACACCCGCGAGATGATCAAGTCCGGCGGTTTCGACGCGGTGTGCTTCACCTCGTCCTCGACCGTCCGGAACCTGGTCGGCATAGCCGGCAAGCCGCACGCGCGGACCCTGGTGGCCTGCATCGGCCCCCAGACCGCCGAAACGGCCCGCGAGTTCGGCCTCAGGGTGGACGTCCAACCGGAGGACGCCAACGTCCCGGCCCTGGTGGACGCCCTGGCCCAGCACGCCGCCCGCCTGCGCGCGGAAGGCGCCCTGCCGCCCCCGCGCAAGACCAAGCGCCTCCGCCGCTCCTGAAGAAACCCGTCCTGAACGCAGAACTCACCCGTCCCGAGTGTTCGACACGGTGGTCGTGAACGTTCGACTCGCGCACCTGAACACTCAACTCGCCGGGTCTGGACGTACGACACGCCCGACCGGAACGTACGACTCGCCCGACCTGGACGTACGACTCGCGAGGACAAGTAGGGACCACGACGGGACGGAAGGCAGCCGACGAGGCCCGATTTGACATGGGTTCGGGTGCCATAGGCTGGTCGGAGCCGGCAGGCTCGGCGGGGCGCTCTTCCCCGCTGGGCCTGCCGGTTGCGGCCTGCCTCCGGTACCCGTAAGGGCCCCGTGTCACATCGAGCCGGGATCGACCCCCGGCGCTCGTGAACGCCACACCGGCTAGACCGACAGGGAGTACCCGCCGTGTTCCCAGCCCACCGCCCCCGCCGCCTGCGCACCACGCCGGCCATGCGCCGCCTCGTCAGCGAGACGACCGTCGAACCGCGCCAGCTGGTCCTCCCGATGTTCGTCAAGGAGGGCGCGCGGCAGCCGACCGAGATCAAGAGCATGCCGGGCGTCCACCAGCACACCCGCGAGTCGCTCCGCAAGGCGGCGGTGGAGGCGGTCCAGGCGGGGGTCGGCGGCATCATGCTGTTCGGCGTCCCCGCCGAGCGCGACGCGGTGGGCTCCGGCGCCACCGACCCCGACGGCATCCTCAACGCCGCCCTCGCCGACCTGCGCGCCGAACTGGGCGACAGCACGGTCCTGATGTCCGACTGCTGCCTGGACGAGTTCACCGACCACGGCCACTGCGGCGTGCTCACCCCCGACGGCGCCGTGGACAACGACGCCACCCTGGAGGTCTACGGCGAGATGGCCGTGGCCCAGGCCCGCGCGGGCGCGCACGTGGTCGGACCCAGCGGCATGATGGACGGCCAGATCGGCTTCATCCGCACCGCCCTGGACGAGGCCGGCTTCACCGACACCGGCATCCTCGCCTACAGCGCCAAGTACGCCTCCGCCCTCTACGGCCCGTTCCGGGACGCGGTGGAGTCGCAGCTCTCGGGCGACCGCAAGACCTACCAGCAGGACCCGGCGAACGCCCGCGAGGCGCTCCGCGAGGCGACCCTCGACCTGGCCGAGGGCGCGGACATGGTCATGGTCAAGCCCGCCCTGCCCTACCTGGACGTGATCAAGGACGTCGCCGCGCTCTCCACGGTGCCGGTCGCCGCGTACCAGATCTCCGGCGAGTACGCGATGGTCGAGGCCGCCGCCCGCAACGGGTGGATCGACCGGGAGCGCACCGTGCTGGAGACGCTGACCTCGATCCGCCGCGCCGGCGCGGCCGTCGTGCTGACCTACTGGGCCGTCGAAGCCGCGGGCTGGCTCGGCGCCCGCGACCGGTGATGAGGACCCCGGTGCCGGAACGGCGACAGCGGAGGCCCAAGGCGCCTCGCCCCACCCCGCCCAAGCCGGTGGACCTGGCCCGGTGGCTGTTCATCCTCAGCGCCGTCGTCGGCATGGCCAGGTTCCTGGTGCAGGTGTCCGACCGGGAGATGCTGATCGGCGAGCTGCGCGCGCGGCAGCCGGAGCTGGGCCAGGACGAGCTGGACGCCGCCGCGACCGGCGGCACCTTCTTCAGCCTGCTGCTCGCGGTCGGCCTGGTGCTGATCTGCACGAGGCTGGCGAACCGCATGGCCGCCGGCCGCAACTGGGCGCGCGTCGTGCTGACCGTGCTGGCGGTCGCCGGCGCGTTCCTCGGCGTGGTGCGGTTGATCACCGTCGGCACCGGTTTCGCGACCGCGTACGGGCTGGTGGTGAGCCCCTTGGACCTGGTGTTCAACGTGATCACCATGGCGATCGACGCGGTGGCCGTGGTGCTGGCGTTCCAGCCCGCCGCCGCCGGGTACTTCCGGTCGCGGCCCGTCACGGTGGACAGGGCCCCTGGTCACCCTTAGCGTTCCACCCGTGACCACGCCACAGGACCCGGAGCACCGGCCGCAGCAGGAGCCGTACGCCACCCCGGCGCCTCCCCCGCCGCAGTCCGAGCAGCCAGCCGGGTACCAGTCCACGGGGTACCAGCCCGCCGGTTACCCGAGCACCGGCCACCCGTCCGGCGGCGGCTACCCGACCCCGGAGAGCGAGGTCCCGGGTGCGGCCTCGCGGACCGCGCCGAAGCAGGTCCGGATCTCGTTCTGGCTGTGGCTCGCCACAGCCGCCCTGATCACGATCCTCGCGGTCGCGGCCCTGCTGATCATGCTGGCCAACCCCCAGGCCGTGGTCGACATCGCCAAGCAGAACGGCGGCAGCCAGGGCCTGACCGACGAGCAGCTGCGCACCGGCCTGGTCGCGTTCCAGGTGTTCTTCACCGTCGCCGCCGTGGTCGTGGCCGGCCTGCTGGTGTTCTTCGCGGTCAAGGCGCGCGCCGGCCGGCCGTGGGCGCGGACCTGGCTGAACGTGACGGGCATCGTCGCGCTCCTGCTGAGCATGTTCGGCTTCACCCTGCTCAGCCTGCTGGTGGTGGTGCCGCTGGTGGCCGCCGTCTTCCTGCTCTACACCCCCGCCTCGAAGGAGTACTTCGAGGCGGCCAAGCGACTCGGGTGACGGTGCGCGAGCAACCGCCCGCCGTCGTGCGCGGGGCGGTCGGCGTGTGGTTGGCGCTGGCCGCCTTCGTGCTGTTCGAGCACGCCGTGCTGTGGTTCCGGCGCGACGACCTGCTGGCGGCCGCCGAGCGGGCCGGCGACCCACCGGCGCGGGTGAACGAGATCCTGCTGCAGCTCGCGCTGGTCAGCGCGCTCCTCGCGATCGGCTACGGGCTGTTCGGGTGGCTGCTGAAGGCGGGCAAGCGGTGGGCGCGGGGCGTGCTCACCGCGGTGGCCGTGCTGCACGTGCTGTGGATCGTGCTGCCGGGGGCGAGCGGGGACGCGGCGAACCTGGTCGTGCTCCTGCTGATCGCCGCCGGATTGGCCCTCACCTGGGTGCCCGGTACGGCACAGTGGGTGAGGCGGCACTAGCGGGCCGACCCCGACCGAGGACGGTGACGACATGACCGAGCCGCCGTTCGACCCCTACGGCACGCCCCTGCGCCCGGTGAACTACCCGCAGCAGCAGCCCTACCCGCAGCAGCCCTACCAACAACCACCCCACCAGCCGCCACACCAGCCACCCCACCCGTTCGGCTTCCCGGGCCGGATGCGGGAGGTGGACCAGTCCTCCACCGCGGTCCTCCGCCCGGCCCCGGTCGCCGTGGCGTTCGCGCTGTGGCTGCTCGCCGCCCTGTCGTGGCCCCTCGGCACGATCGCCCAGGCCCTCGCGGGCCCCGGCTCGCTCGCCGGTTTCGGCCCGGTCATGACCCTGTTCGCCACCACCTGCGTGGCCCTGGCCGGCCTGTGGGGCGCGGTCGCCCTCCTGCGCGGCAGCTACCACGCCCGCCTCGGCCTGTGCGGCGGCGCGCTGGTCCTGGGCGTGCTGGCGCTGGCCGCCGCGGTCGTGGCCGCCCGCGGCGACGCCGAACCAGTTCCCTGGGTGGTGAGCGCGCTGCGCCTGGCGCTGCCCGCCGCCGCGGCCGTGTTCAGCTTCCTGCCGGGCACCCGGCACTACTTCGCCGGCAACCTGGGCTGAGGGCGGGGACAGTGGAGCAGCCGACCCTGTACGCCGAGCCCGGCGCGTCCTGGTGGCCCCTGCTGTGGGGCCCGGTGTTCGCCCTGCTCGGCTTCGCGGTGGAGGCGCTGACCGGCGCCGTCCGCCCCCTCCTGTGGGTGGTCGTGGCGCTGGCGCTGGTCCTGCCGACCCTCGTCTGGGTGCAGGGCAGGCGGCGCGTCTACGAGGTGCGCCTCACGCCCGCGGCGCTGCACCAGGGCCGCGAGGAGCTGCCCGTGCGGGACATCGCCGAGGTGGAGGGCGTGGAGCGGCGCGCGGGCGCCAGGGTCCTGGGCGGCGGCTGGACCCTGCCGCGCGGCACGGGACCGGTCCCGGTCCGGCTGGCCGACGGCACGGTCGTCACGGCCTGGGCCCGGGACGCGGACGCCCTGCGCGCCGCCGTGGCCAGGCTGCTGCCGACGAGCGGCACGTGAGAAGCTGACCGGCGTGACAGCGGCCACCGCGGAGAGCCAGACCGTGCCCGAGTCCCCGAGGCTGCACCAGCCCAAGCGGGCGTTCATCGCCGCCGGCGAGGTGCTGCTCGGCGTGCTGCTGGTCCTGGCGGCGGTGTGGTGCTGGCAACGCGGTGTGGAGCACCACAGCTACCCGGTCCCCGACCACGAGCCGCTGGGGGCGACCCGCTACCGCGGCAACTGGATCGGCCTCGCGGTCGCCCTGTCCACCGTGGCCGGCGTGCTGGTGCTCGACGCGGTCCGCCAGGCGGTGCTGGCCACCCGCTCCCGCCGACCCGAGCACGACCACGACCACGAGTACCCGGACGAGGACTTCTCGCCCGCGCACCCCGCGCCCGCCCACCCCCACCAGGTGGCAAAACCCGGCGTGCAGCAGGTCACAAACAACGACGTGTGAAACTGGACCCCGTGACAGCGACCCGATCCCAGGCCCTGTTCGAGCGCGCGACGGCGGTCATCCCCGGCGGCGTGAACTCCCCGGTCCGGGCGTTCCACTCGGTCGGCGGCACGCCGCGGTTCATGGTCCGCGGCGAGGGCCCGCACCTGTGGGACGCCGACGGCAACCGGTACGTCGACCTCGTCTCCTCCTGGGGCCCGATGATCCTCGGCCACGCCGACCCCCGGGTGGTCGAGGCCGTCCGCGAGGCCGCCACCGGCGGTCTGTCGTTCGGCACGCCCACCGAGGGCGAGATCGAGCTGGCCGAGGAGATCATCGACCGGGTCGCGCCGGTGGAGCAGGTCCGCCTGGTCAACTCCGGCACCGAGGCCACGATGAGCGCGATCCGCCTCGCCCGCGGCTTCACCGGCCGCCGGAAGGTGGTCAAGTTCGCGGGCTGCTACCACGGCCACGTGGACGCGCTGCTCGCTCAGGCGGGCTCCGGCGTCGCCACCCTCGGCCTGCCCACCTCGCCGGGCGTGACCGGCGCGCAGGCGGCCGACACGATCGTGCTGCCCTACGACGACCCGGAGGCCGTGCGCCGCGTCTTCGCGGACCACCCGGGCGAGATCGCCTGCGTGATCACCGAGGCCGCCGCGGGCAACATGGGCGCGATCGCCCCGAGGCACAACGCCGAGCTGCGCGACCTCTGCCGCGCCGACGGCGCGCTGCTGATCATGGACGAGGTCATGACCGGCTTCCGCGTGTCCCGCGCCGGCTGGTACGGCCTGGAGCGGGTCGAGGGCGACCTCTACACCTTCGGCAAGGTCATGTCCGGCGGCCTGCCCGCCGCCGCGTTCGGCGGCCGCGCCGACGTGATGTCCAGACTGGCCCCGTCCGGCCCGGTCTACCAGGCGGGCACGCTGTCCGGGAACCCGGTCGCGGTGGCCGCGGGCCTGGCCACGCTGCGCGCCGCGACCGACGACGTCTACCGAACCCTCGACGCCAACGCCTCGCGCCTGGGCTCGCTGTTCACCGCCGCGCTCACCGAGGCGGGCGTGGCGCACCGGGTGCAGTTCGCGGGCAACCTGGTCAGCGTGTTCTTCACCGAGCACGAGGTGACCGACTACGCGGGCGCGCAGGCCGCCGAGACGTGGCGCTTCCCGCCGTTCTTCCACGCCCTGCTGGAGCGCGGCGTCTACCCGCCGCCGAGCGCGTTCGAGGCGTGGTTCGTCAACGCGGCCATGACCGAGCGGGACTTCGAGGTCGTCGCGGACGCCCTGCCGGCCGCCGCGCGCGCCGCGGCGCAGGTCACGGCGGGGGCGGCGAAGTGAGGGACCACGCGCCCACCGGGGGCGGGAACCGGACCGTCGTCCACCTGCTGCGCCACGGCGAGGTGCACAACCCGACCGGCATCCTCTACGGCCGCATCCCCGGCTTCCGGCTGTCCGAGCGCGGTCGGCGGCAGGCGCTGACCGTGGCCGAGCACCTGGCCGACCACGACATCGCGCACGTGGTGGCCTCGCCGCTGGACCGGGCCCAGCAGACCGCCGCGCCCATCGCCGACTCGCACCGGCTGGAGCTGGGCACCGACGAGCGGCTGATCGAGGCGGACAACCAGTTCGAGGGCCTGCGGGTGTCGGTCGGCGACGGCGCGCTGCGCTCGCCGGAGCACTGGCCGAAGCTGGTCAACCCGTTCCGGCCGTCCTGGGGCGAGCCCTACCTGGGGATCGCGCACCGGATGCTGGGCGCGGTGCAGCGGGCGCGGGCGGTGGCGGAGGGCCACGAGGCGGTGTGCGTGTCGCACCAGCTGCCGATCTGGACGCTGCGGCGGTTCCTGGAGGGCCGCCGGATGTGGCACGACCCGCGGCGGCGCGAGTGCTCGCTGGCGTCCCTGACGAGCCTGGTGTTCGAGGGGGAGCAGCTGGTGCGCCTGGTCTACTCCGAGCCGGTCGGCGCCACGAACCCGCGGGTGACCGGCGCATGAGGCGGGTGGCGGCGGTCCTGTCCGCGCTCCTCCTGGTCACCACGGCGTGCTCGACGGGTGACGACGCGGTCGTGGCGGGCGGCGAGTTCCAGCTGGTCGCGCCGAACGGCGAGACCAAGCTCCGCTACGAGGGCGACGAGCGCAAGGCGCTGGGCGACCTCACCGGCCCGAGCCTGATGGAGGACGGTCGGACGATCTCGCTGGCGAAGGACTTCGCGGGCCAGGTCGTGGTGATCAACATCTGGGGTGCGTGGTGCCCGCCGTGCCGCACGGAGGCGCCCGAGCTCCAGCAGGTGCAGGACGAGAAGGGCGCGCTGGGCGTGCGGGTGCTGGGGGTGGACGTCAAGGAGACCTCCACCGAGCTGCCGCGCGACTTCATGCGCAACCGGGGGCTGACCTACCCGTCGATCTACGACGAGTCCGGGCGGGCGATGCTCGCCTTCCGCGGGCTGCACCCGAACACGGTGCCGTCGACGTTCGTGCTGGACCGGCGGCACCGGGTGGCGGCGGCGTTCCTGGGCGGCGTGATCGCGAGCGACCTGATGCCCATCGTGGACCGGTTGGCGGCGGAGTCCTGAGAGGACCCCGCCGCCGCGGTCCGGTACTTCCCGGCTTCACGGCCCGGTCTGGAGCTCCGGCACCCTGGCGCGGAACGCCTCGACCATCGCGTCCCGCCCGATCAGGTTGAACTCCCGGCCCAGCGTGCGCATGATCGAGTTGTCGGTGGGCCGGTACAGGCCGAACCTGTAGTACTTCGCGCCCTCGAACGCCCCGACCACGCCACCGTCCGGCGAGGACTGCCCGAGGTACTCGGCCCACTTCGCGCCGGTGGGGTCCGCGGTCACGTTGACCTCGGCGGGCTCGGAGCCGGAGTACCGGTCGTAGGGGTAGTCGTACTCGTCGGCCAGCCCGCCGACGGAGTGCCCCAGCTCGTGCACGGCGATCTGCCCGGCCTGGTCGTTCGCGCCCGCCGCGGTGGCGACGCCGCCGCCCGCGCCGCCGTACTTGGCGGTGTTGCCCAGCGCGATGACCTGGTCCGACCCGGGCGCCAGCGCCGCGAACTGCGTGGCCTTGGTCTGGTTCACGCACAGCAGGCGCTCGGTCTGGGGGTCCCGGCCCTGGCACCAGAAGCCCATGTCCAGCGCGGTGTCGCGCTCGACGCCCAGGGTGGGGTCGTGGTTCACACCGGACTGGGGCGAGGTGACGTTGACCTGCCAGACGTTGAAGTACTGCTTGTAGGAGGCGAAGGGCTCCACGGCGGACAGCTCCGCCCACTTGCCCACCACGTGCGAGTGGAAGGTCCCGACCTCGGCCGCGGTGTAGCCGTCGCCCACGAACACCAGGTCGAACCGCTGGTCCGGGGCGCCGGTCTGCTGGATGGCGACCACGTCGGCCTCCAGCTCGTCGGGCGAGGCCGCGGCCTCGAAGGCCCGCGGCACGTCGGTCCGCGTGATGGTGCCGTCGGGGGAGAAGACCTCCATCCGCTCCAGCCCGGTCTCGACGGGCGGGCCGGACTCCGCGGCGCCACCGGGCAGGGGGGCGGCGACGACGGAGAGGGCGACGGCCAGCAGCGGCAGGGTCAGCCGGTGTACGCGCATGTCGTCACGCTATGAAGTTGATTGTTCACCCACAAGGGTTGATGGTTGGGTTTGAGTTTTCTTCGGTCGGGGAAGCTGTCTCGATGGGCGGGGAACTGTGAGCCGGGTCGCTCCTAGGGGAGTCCGGTGCGCGGACCTGTCAAGGGGCTACCTACCCTGGACGGCGTGAACCCGACAGATCTGGCCACCTCGGGTCCGATCCTGCTCGCGACCGGCGTGGCGGTGCTGGCCGGGGCCATCTCCTTCGCCTCCCCGTGCGTGGTCCCGCTCGTCCCCGGCTACCTCGCCTACCTCGCCGGCCTGGTCGGCGCGGAGGCGCCCGCGGTCAGCGACGGCGAGGCCCGCAAGACCGGCCGCTGGCGGGTGGCGGGCGCGGCGCTGCTGTTCGTCCTCGGGTTCACCGTCGTGTTCGCCCTGACCTCGTTCGTGGTCCTCGGCCTGACCGACCTGTTCTGGTTCGAGACCGACCTGCTCCAGCGCATCGGCGGCGTCGTCACCATCGCCATGGGCCTGGTGTTCATCGGCCTGGTGCCGGCCCTCCAGAAGGACGTCCGCCTGCGCCGCGCGCCCAGCGCCGGCCTGGTCGGCGCGCCGCTGCTGGGCGGCGTCTTCGCGCTGGGCTGGACCCCGTGCCTCGGCCCGACCCTCGCGGGCGTGCTCGCGCTGGCCCGCAGCACCGAGGTCGGCTCGGCCACGGCCCGCGGCGCGGTGCTGGTGCTGGCCTACTGCCTGGGCCTGGGCCTGCCGTTCGTGCTGATCGCGCTCGGCGCGCGCTGGGCGGTGCGGGTGACCGGCTGGCTGCGCGGCCACGTGCGCCAGGTGCAGGTGTTCGGCGGAGTGCTGCTGATCGCGGTCGGCGTCGCCCTGGTCACCGGCCTGTGGGGCGATTTCGTCGGTTGGCTGCGCGACAACGTGGTCAACGACCTGGAACTGCCGCTCTAGTGCCGAACACCGCCCTCGCCTTCCTGCGCAACACGTGGCGCGGCCTCACGGCCATGCGCACCGCGTTGACCCTGCTGTTCCTGCTCGCCCTCGGCGCGATGCCGGGCGCCCTGCTGCCGCAGCGCTCGCTCAACGCCCGCAAGGTCGACGAGTACATCGCCGGGAACGGCTGGTGGGGCCGCTTCCTCGACGACCTCCAGTTCTACGACGTCTACGCCAGCTACTGGTTCTCCGCGATCTACGTGCTGCTGTTCGTCTCCCTGGTCGGCTGCCTGCTGCCGCGCACCTGGGAGTACTTCAAGCAGATGCGGGCCAGGCCCGTGCTGACCCCGCGCAACCTGGCCCGGATGCCGCACCACGCGAGCGCCGAGGTCGGGACCACCCCCGACGACGTCGTCGCGAACGCCGAGCGCCGCCTCAGGGGCTGGCGCCGCGTCACCGCCGAGGAGGCCGACGGCACCCGGACCGTGAGCGCCGAGCGCGGCTACCTGCGCGAGACCGGCAACCTGGTCTTCCACTTCGCCCTGCTCGGCCTGCTGGTGGCGTTCGCGCTGGGCAAGATGTTCGGCTACGAGGGCCAGGTCATCGTGCAGGCCGACGGCGGCCAGTTCTGCAACTCCGGCGTCTACAACTACGACACGTTCCGGCCCGGCCTGCGCGTGGACGGCTCCGGCCTCACCCCGTTCTGCGTGAAGGTGGACGACTTCTCCGCCTCCTACCTGCACAACGGCCAGGCCGAGAGCTTCCTGGCCGACATCGGGTACCAGTCCGGCGCGGACCTGGACAGCGGCACGTGGCGGCCCTACCCGCTGCGCGTGAACAGCCCGCTGCGCACCGCCGGCGACCGCGTCTACCTGCTCGGCCACGGCTACACGCCGGTGTTCACGGTCACCTTCCCCAACGGGCAGACCCGCACCGGCGCGATCCAGTGGCGGCCGGTCGACCCGGTCACGCTGGCCTCGGAGGGCGCGACCAAGTTCGACCCGCCGGACGTGCCCGACGCCGAGGAGCGCCGCCGCAGCCAGCTCGCCATCACCGGCCTGCTCGCGCCCACCGCCGCGTACCAAGGTGAGCTGCTGGACTCGGCGTTCCCCGCGGCGAACGACCCGGCGGTCGCCATCGACGTCTACCGCGGTGACCTGGGCACCGACTCCGGCCGCGGCCAGTCCATCTTCTCCCTCGACCAGAAGATGATCGAGGACGGCAAGCTCGAGCGGGTCGCCCGGCAGAACCTGGGCCAGGGCGAGCAGCTCACCCTCGACGACGGCACCACCGTCCGCTTCGAGGGTGTGCGCGACTGGGTGTCCCTCCAGGTCTCGCACGACCCCGCGCAGAACTGGGTGCTGGTGTTCTCCGTGCTGGTCATCCTGGGTCTGGGCGTGTCGCTGAGCATCAAGCGGCGCCGGGTCTGGGTGCGGGCGACGCCGCTCGGGGACGGGCGTACTTTGATTGAGGTCGGCGGCCTCGCGCGGACCGACCAGGCCGGGTACGGCGAGGAGTTCGGCGGGCTGTCCCGCGACCTGCTCGCACACAAGGAGGGCAGCTGATGCCGGTCAACCAGACCCTGTCGACCTACAGCGACTGGACCTACGGCGCGGCGGTGCTGGTCTACTTCCTCGCCGCCGTCCTGTACCTGTGCGAGGCCGCGTTCGCCCGGCCCGCGAAGGCCAGGGCCGGGTCGCTGGTCGCGGCCGGCGGCACGCGGGCCGACGGCACCTGGGCGCCGGGCCGCGTGACCAGGCCGGAGAAGTCCCGCGCCGAGCGCCTGGGCCGCATGGGGCTGGCGCTGAACGTGCTGGGCGTGCTGCTCCAGGCCGGTTCGCTGGTGCTGCGCGGCTTCGCCACCGGGCGCGTGCCGTGGAGCAACATGTACGAGTACATGTCGCTGCTCACGCTCGCGGGCGTGGTGACGTGGCTGGTGCTGGCGCGGATGTTCCCGGTGCGCCGGCTCGGCGGGTTCGTGCTCGTGCCGGTGGTCGTCCTGATGTTCCTCGGCGGCACCGTCCTCTACGCCGAGGCGTCGCCGGTGCCGCCGCCGCTCCAGTCGTACTGGCTCGTGGTGCACGTGTCGGTGATCTCGGTGTCCAGCGGGATGCTGCTGGTCCCGGGCGTGGCCAGCGTGCTGTACCTGCTGAAGTCCTCCGGCCGCGCGCGGTTCGTCAAGCTGCCCGACGCCGAGATGCTCGACCGGCTCGCCTACCGCAGCACGGTGTTCGCGTTCCCGCTGTTCACCATCGGCATCATCTGCGGCGCCATCTGGGCCGAGGCGGCGTGGGGCCGGTTCTGGGGCTGGGACCCCAAGGAGACCGTGGCGTTCGTGTCGTGGGTCGTCTACGCGGCGTACCTGCACGCGCGGGCCACGGCCGGCTGGCGCGGCAGGCCGGCGGCGTGGATCAACTCGCTGGGCTTCGCGCTGACCGTGTTCAACCTGTTCTTCATCAACCTCGTAACGACTGGGTTGCACTCGTACGCCGGCGTCGGCTGATCGCGTAGACCACCTGCTGGAAGGCTTTTCCCAGCCCCCACCCGGTGTCGTGGAACCGCAGGTCCCCGGCTACCGTCGAACGGGTGGGGTCGGGGAGGTCTCGATCCGCTCAGCTCAGGGAGGACCCCAGCGGTGACCGGTCGCTACGAGAATCCCGAGCCGTCGTGGCAGCAGCCGCCCGGCGAGGAGGGGCAGCAGCCCAACCCGAACCAGTCGGGCGGTCACCAGGTCGAGCAGGCGCCCGGCGCCCAGCACCCCGAGCCCCGGTACGCGGATCCCCAGTACGCCGAACCCCAGCCGAACCCCGAGCCCCGGTACACGGAGCCGCAGACGGTGTACCTGGACCCGGCGGCCATCGGCCCGGTGACCGGTCCGCCCTCCGGCGGCTTCCCGGCGCAGGGCGCGCCGTCCGGGCCGCACCAGGTGCCCGGCCAGCCCGGTCCGCAGCAGGTCCCCGGTGCCCAGTCCGGCCCGTACCCGGTGTCGGGTGGCCAGTCCGGTGCCTACCAGGTGCCGGGTGCCCAGTCGGGCCCGTACCCGGTGTCCGGTGGCCAGTCGGGTCCGTACCCCGCCGTGTCGGGCGGCCAGTCCGGTGCCTACCAGGTGCCCGGCGCGCAGTCCGGCCCGTACCCGGTGGGCCCGGGGCAGTTCCAGGGCGCGCAGTTCCAGGGCGGGTTCCCCAACAACTTCCCGCAGAGCGTCCAGCCGCAACCGCAGCCGCAGCAGCCGCAGCAGGCCAACGCGAACTCGATGTCCTCGCAGGAGCTGATCAAGCGCGCCAAGCGCCCGCCGCAGTCCGGCTGGCGCAAGACCCTGCACGCGGTGACCGGCGGCCTGGTCAACCTGGGCGAGAGCCCGGCCGACCTGCGGCGGCGCGAGCTGATCGCGCGGATCAACCAGCCGCTGCGCGGGTGCTACAAGATCGCGATGCTGAGCCTCAAGGGCGGTGTCGGCAAGACCACCACGACGACCACGCTGGGCTCCACGTTCTCGTCGCTGCGCGGTGACCGGGTGATCGCGGTGGACGCCAACCCCGACCGGGGCACGCTGGCGCTGAAGGTGCCCCGGGAGACCACGGCGACCGTGCGGCACCTGCTGCGCGACGCCTCGCGCATCACCCGGTACAGCGATGTGCGCGCGTACACCTCGCAGTCGCCCAGCCGGCTGGAGGTGCTGGCGTCCGACCAGGACCCGGCCGTGTCGGAGGCGTTCAGCGACCAGGACTACCTGCGCACGGTCTCGCTGCTGGAGCTGTTCTACAACATCGTCCTGACCGACTGCGGCACCGGTCTGATGCACTCGGCCATGAAGGGCGTGCTCGACCAGGCCGACTCGCTGGTGCTGGTGTCGTCCGGCTCGGTGGACGGCGCGCAGACCTCGGCGGCGACGCTGGACTGGCTCGACGCGCACGGCTACCGCGAGCTGGTGGCGAAGTCCGTCGTGGTGATCAACTCGGTGCGGCCGGGCTCGGGCAAGGTGGACCTGGACAAGCTGGCCGCGCACTTCGCCCAGCGGTGCCGCGCGGTGGTGCGCATCCCGTTCGACTCGCACCTGGAGGAGGGCGCGGAGATCGAGCTGGACAAGCTCGACCCGGCGACCCGGCTGGCCCTGCTGGAGCTGGCCGCCACCGTGGCGGACGACTTCCCCAACAGCTAGTCCCGACGAGGGGGCCTCGGTGGCGAGGCCCCCCGACGTCACTCTTCCTCGTCCTGCGGCTCCTTGCGGTCCTGCGGCTTCTTGCGCTGCTCACCGAGCTCCCGCAGGAAGTCCGGGTTGTCGTCGGGCGCCACGAACCGACGACTGGGGGCGGTGTCGAGCCGGTCCGGTCCGAACGCACGCCACAGCAGCACGGCGATCGTCAGCGCACCGACCACCGCGAGCAGGTACAGCATGGTCGCCACCTCCTTTGCCACGAGATTACCCTCGTGCCGGAGGTGTGCGGTGTCAGTGCCTGACCGGTTCGGTCGCCTCGGTGGTCAGCTGCGACAACAGCTGCTGCACCTCGGATTCGCGGAACCTCCGGTGCCCGCCCGGCGTGCGGATCGAACCGATGCGACCCGCGGTGGCCCAGCGGGTCACCGTCTTGGGGTCGACCCGGAACAGGTTCGCGACCTCGCCCGGTGTGAGCAGCCGTTCCCCCTGGTGTCCCTGCGTCACGGTCACGGTGATCCTCCCCGCTGGTGAACAGACGTACCGGACGCATCGTGGCATCACACCCTTCGGGTACTCGAACGCTTGGGTGATGGTAAAGAGGTAGTAAGGGACGAAGCGCGCGGTTCGGACATCCACCCCCCTGGCCCTACCCTGTACCCGATGGACGCTCTTGATCGCCAGATCATCGCCGCTCTCCGGGCGAACGGTCGGGCCACCTACGCCGACCTGGGTCGCAAGGTCGGCCTGTCGGCCTCCGCCGTGCACGAGCGGGTCGGCAAGCTCGAAGCCACCGGGGTCATCACCGGCTACCACGCCGTGGTCGACCCGAGCGCCGTCGGCCTGGGGGTGACCGCGCTGATCGGGGTCCACCCCACCGACACCGCCGACGACGACGACCTGGCCGTCGCGCTGGGCGAGCTGATCGAGGTCGAGTCGTGCTACCGGGTGGCCGGCGACGAGTCGTTCATCGTCAAGGTGCGGGTGGCCACGGTGGACGACCTGGAGCGGTCGCTGGGCCGGCTGCGGCGCATCCCGGGCGTGGCGCGCACGCGCACCACGGTCGTGCTGTCCACGCGGTTCGAGGGACGTCCCAACACCGCCACGACCGGCCCCGACGCCTGAGCCCGGCGGGGCGGCGTAGCCTGGGGAACCGTGCACCTGGGTCGTGATGTGACGCTCTACATCTGCGCGCGCCTGGGCATGGTCGCCGCGATCACCGCGCTGCTCGTGCTCGTCGACGTGCCGCTGCTGGTCGCGCTCGTCGTGGGCGTTGTGGTGGCGCTGCCCCTGTCGCTGTTCGTGTTCAAGGGGTTGAGGAACCGGGTGGCGGAGGGGTTGGACGCGAAGCAGGCCGTCCGCCGCGCCGAGCGCGAGCGCCTGCGCGCCCAGCTGCGCGGCGACACCGCTGCCTGAGCCCGCTGCCTGACTGGGCTGCTCGACCGCGCCACGGCGACCGCGCCGCCTGACCGCATCGTCCGGCCACGCCGCCTGACTGCGCCGCCCGGCCGTGCCGGCCCGCGCCTGGTGCCGCCGCTTGCTCCGGCTGTCCGAGCCCGCTGCTCGACCGCGCCGCCCGGTCCCGCTGTCCGAGCCCGCCGCCCGGCCGTGCCGCTCAGATCACCAGCAGGACCGACCCGCCGAGGTTCGCCAGCAGCATCACCGCCAGCACCGCCCCGAGGTTCGTGCTCTCGCGCAGCCGCAGCGCCAGCACCAGCGGTCCCACGGGCAGCACCACCGGCCCCCGCTCCCGGTGGCCGATGCGGACCGCGCCGAACGCGACCCCCAGCGGGCTCAGCCCCGCCTCCCGGGCACCCGCCACATCGGCCCGCCACTGCTCCCGGTAGCGCTCCCGCTGCGCGAGCGGCAGCAGCGCGGCGGCCACCCGCACCAGGGCCAGGGCGAGACGGGTCATCGGGCTACCTCCGGTCGGGTGGTGGGCGCGGGACCGGCCTTCCGGGCGCAGACCCGGACGGCCTCGCGGGCACCGTCGGGCGTGAGCACGTACAGCCGGCGGCGCGGACCGCGCCGGTCGCTGTCGTCGTCCCACCCGGAGGTGACCCAGCCGGCTCGTTCCAGGCGGTCGAGCAGCGGGTAGACGCTGCCGGACGGGCGGCCGGTCAGCTTGATGATCTCCAGGCCCCAGCGCGGCCGGTCGCTGTCCAGCAGCACGGCCAGCACGTCGACGGTGGCCCGGCCGATGCGCCCGAGGGGTTCCACGATCTCAAGACTACCTATGTAGATGAAGCGTGTCCACGACCGGCGGGCACGGGCACCCCCGGGCGCGGCGCTAGAACCCGAACACCTCGCCCGCCTCGCCCACCAGGCGGTCCACCACGTCGGCCAGCTCCAGGCCCGCCAGCCAGTGCGTCGGGATCGCCCCGTCGCCGTCCCGCGCGCCCAGCAGGTTCCCGCACAGCGCGCCGGTCGAGTCGCTGTCACCCGAGTGGTTGACCGCGAGCAGCAGGCCGTCCGGCAGGTCCCGGGCGGCCAGCGCGGTGAGCACCGCGATCGCCAGCGCCTCCTCGCCGACCCAGCCGCCGCCGAGGGCGGTCTCGACCACCTCGGGTGTCGGCCGCACGCCGCGCGCGCCCAGCTCCACCGCCAGGTCGAGCAGGCTCAGCTGCTCCTCGTGCCCGGCCCAGCGGACCAGCTCCGCGCGGGCGGTGTCGACCGCGTCGACCAGGTCGGCCCCGGCCAGCACCTGCCGCACCAGCACCGCCAGCACGCCCGCCGACAGGTAGCCGCTGGGGTGGCCGTGGGTGAGCGCGCCCGTCGCGGCGGCCAGCTCGAAGACCTCGCGCACGTCGTCCGACCACAGCGCCACGGGCGCCGCCCGCATCACCGCGCCGCAGCCCTTGGAGTCGTTGATCGGGTTGTCCACCGTGCCCAGCACGCCCGAGCGCAGCGCGGTCAGGCACGTGGTGCCGGGCGCGCGCTGCTGGTGCAGCTCGGGCACGTCCAGCAGCCACCCGTCGTGCGGCACCTCCGGGCCGCCCTGGGTGCGCAGCCAGCGCCCGTAGGCCACGCGCACCTCGTGCACCGGGTCGCTGCCCCGGCGGCGGGCCAGGACCAGGCCCTCCAGCGTGAACAGGGTCATCTGGGTGTCGTCCGTGATCGCGCCCAGCCGGCCGTAGGCGGGGGCGTAGTCGGTGAGGCCCGAGGGGCCGAAGCGGCTCCGGATGCGGTCGATCCGGTCGAACTCGATCGAGCCGCCGAGCGCGTCGCCGACGGCGCCGGCGAGGAGGCTGCCGCGGAACGAGCTGCTCAGGGGTGAGGTCACGGTGGGAGAAGTTATCGTGCCGGACGTGATTTCTTCGGTAGACCGATGCAGTTCCCGCACCCGGGACTGGGTGTGCGAGGCGGTCCGCATCATCGAGGCGGACGCCAACCGCAGCGCCGACACGCACCTGCTGCACTTCCCCCTGCCGCTGGAGTGGGGGATCGACCTGTACCTGAAGGACGAGTCCACCCACCCCACCGGCTCGCTCAAGCACCGCCTGGCCAGGTCGCTGTTCCTGTACGCCATCTGCAACGGCTGGATCGTCGGCGGCACGCCGGTGATCGAGGCGTCGTCGGGGTCCACGGCGGTGTCGGAGGCGTACTTCGCCCGGCTGCTGGGGCTGCCGTTCATCGCGGTGATGCCCCGGTCGACCAGCCCGGAGAAGGTGGCGCTGATCGAGCGCCAGGGCGGGCGGTGCCACTTCGTCGACGAGCCGTCCGCGATCTACGACGAGTCGCGGCGGCTGGCGGCGGACCTCCACGGGCACTTCATGGACCAGTTCACCCACGCCGAGCGGGCCACCGACTGGCGGGGGAACAACAACATCGCGGAGTCGGTGTTCGAGCAGATGTCGATGGAGGCCGCGCCCGAGCCGGAGTGGGTGGTGGTCGGCGCGGGCACGGGCGGCACGAGCGCCACCATCGGCCGCTACATCCACTACCGGCGGCTGCGCTCCCGGCTGGCCGTGGTGGACCCGGAGCACTCGGTGTTCTTCGACGCGTGGCGCGACGGGAACACCTCGCTGGTCGGGGCGCAGGGGTCGCGGATCGAGGGCATCGGCCGCCCGCGCGTCGAGCCGTCGTTCATCGGCAACGTCATCGACCGCATGATCAAGGTCCCCGACGCGGCGTCGGTGGCCACCATCCGGCACGTCGAGGCGGTGCTCGGCCGGCGGGTCGGCGGGTCGACCGGCACGAATCTGTGGGGCGCGTTCCAGCTGATCGCGGAGATGCGGGCCTCGCGGCAGCGGGGCAGCGTGGTCACCCTGCTGTGCGACGGCGGCGAGCGCTACGCGGACACCTACTACGACGACGGGTGGGTGGCCGAGCAGGGCATGGACCTGGCGCCGCACCTGGAGGCGCTGGTCCGGTTCCGGACCACGGGCACCTGGTCCGGCTGATTTTCCGGTCGTGGTGGAACTCGGGGCGGCCGCCGCGCGTCGCAGCGGGGACGGAGAGGGGTTCGTGGTGGGCTCGTGGCGGACCGCGGAGGTGCTCACGGCCGAGGACGTGCTGGCCAGGTCGGTCGCCGACGCCGACCGGACGATGCGCGAGGCGGCCGCCCTGCGCCGACCCCGGCGCGAACCGTCGGCCGAGGACGTGCGGCGGGTCATGCGGTACGCGAAGTCCAACGCGGCGTCGCCGGAGCTCCAGGCGCTCCAGCGGCGGATCGCCGGCGGTCACCTGAGCTGGCGGCAGGTGCTGATGGGCGAGGCGGCGGGCGACCGGGGCGTGCGGGCGGCCCTGGAGGCGGACCGGGACGCGCTGGCGGCCCTGTGCCGGGGCGAGGAGCCGCGCGTGGAGCCGCCGCCGAAGCCCGAGCCCGGGGACGACGACGAGCCGATGAGCTTCACCGAGGACGCCTGGTGAGGGGCGAGGGCCCGCGCCGGTAGGGCGGCGTTGCGCCCGGTGAGCGCCGGGGGTCTGCGTCGGTAGGATGTCACGCTCGGTGAGCGCCGGTGGGTTCACGTCCGGGCGTACCGCCGAGCCCGCGCGTCAGCCCAGGACCAGGGCGGCGGGCACCGCGATGCCCCACACCAGCATCGCCAGACCGGTGTCGCGCAGGACCGGGATCAGGTCGCGGCCCTTGTCGCCCTTCACGACCCGGCGCGCGCCCAGCACCACCAGCGGCAGGGCGAGGAAGCCGAGCAGGGCCAGGGGCTCGCGGAGGCAGACGGCCAGGGTGATCACGAACGGGACCGTGACCAGGGCCAGGTAGAGGCGGCGCGAGTCCCGGTCGCCCAGGGTGGTGGCCAGGGTGCGCTTGCCCGCCCGCACGTCGGTCGGGATGTCGCGCAGGCTGTTGGCGATCATCACCCCGGTGGAGAACGCGCCCATCGCCACGGCGCCGCCGATGCCGATGCCGGTGATCTCGCCGCTCTGCACGTAGAGGGTGCCGAGCACGGCCGCCGGGCCGAAGAACAGGAACACGGCCAGTTCACCGAGGCCCGAGTACCCATACGGCTTGCGCCCGCCGGTGTAGAACCACGCCGCCGCGAGGCAGACCGCGCCGAACGCGATCATCCAGTACCGGCCGGACAGCACGACCAGCAGCAGGCCCGCGACCGCGGCGACGCCCAGGGCCGCGAACGCCGCCAGGCGCACCGCCTTCGGGTTCGCGGCGCCGGAGCCGACCAGGCGGAACGGCCCGACCCGGTGGGCGTCGGTGCCGCGGATGCCGTCGGAGTAGTCGTTGGCGTAGTTCACGCCGATCTGGAGCGCGACCGACACCACCAGGGCCAGCAGGGTCCACGTGAGGTGGAAGCCGTCGATGTGGTGCGCGGCCCCCGCGCCGACCAGGACCGGCGCGATCGAGTTCGGGAGCGTGCGGGGGCGGGTCCCCGAAACCCACTGGGCGACTGTGGCCATGCGGAACATCCTCCGACATGGTGAACGGGGACCCGCTTCCGGGTGTCAGCAGTTCGTGGCGCCCGAGACTCCCGACACGTACGCCTTGGCGATGAACTTGCCCGCGGCGATCCGGTACCAGGTGTTCGACGTGCCCTGCGTGCCCGTCACCGACTCGCCCGTGACCTGGCACTCGACCCGCACCTGCGCGTAGTTGGCGGCCAGGCCGACCTGCGAGGCCGTGCTGTTCGCGGCGCTGCGCACGTTCAGCGGGGTGCTGGAGGTGCGCACGAACCCGGCCGGGCCGGAGCCGGTCCACTGGTAGGTGACGGTCACCCACGAGTTGTCGGTCAGCTTCAGCCCGTCCCAGAACGTACCGTCGGCCAGGTCGATGCCCGCCGGGTTGGCGACGGTGCGCCCGAACTGGTCCTTGCCGCCGTTGTAGCCGTCCTGGTAGGCGGCCTGGGCCTGCGGCTTGCCCTGGGGCAGGTCCTTCCACGACTCGCGGGTGGCCGCCGGGTTCCAGTAGTCGTCCTTGGTGTTCCACGGGCCGACGTCCCAGACCGGCGCCCACTCGCACCGGCCGTTCGCCGCGCACACCCGGACGCTGTAGGTCCCGGTGCCCTTGGCCGACAGGCCGCGCCGCGAGGGCAGGGCGGCGAAGTGGTCGCGGGCCACGATGACGTGGCCGTTGGCCGTGGTGCCGCCGACCAGGCCCTCGCGGGTCGCGTAGACCCGGTAGGACAGGCCCGCGGCCTCCGCGCCGACGCTTTCGCCGGCCGGCCGGTTGAGCGCCCGCAGGTCGAGCTCCCGCACCTCGGGCGAGTCGCCCTCGGCCGTCAGCGCGAGCCGGACCTGCACGGTCCGCACGGCCCGCGGCAGGACGGCGGGCGCGTCGGGACGGGCCTCGACCCACTCGGTCCACTGGTCGCCGCCGAGCGCGCCGCGCACGTCCACGGCCACCTCGGCGCCGGCCGGGACGGTGCTCCGGACGGTCGCGGCGACCGCGTTGGCCGGCGAGTCCAGCTCCCGGGGGTCGAGCAGCAGGAAGCCGGTGCGCACGGAGGCCCGCCGCGTGCTCGCGGGCGAGGGCGCGGCGCGGTCGAGCCGCACGGCGCCCTGGTGCGCGGTGACACCGGTGTCGTCGTCGTTGACGGTGGTCAGGTCGGCTCGCCACTGGGTGTCGGCCGCGGCGGCGGCAGGTGCCGCCAGGGCCGTGGTCAGGGCGGCGGCGACAGCTAGCGGTAACAGGTAGCGCCTGGTCATCGCAGCACTCCTCGTCCGGACACGCGGTGCGGTGGGGACCGCGGCAGGGCCACGTGCTCCGGCACCGCTGAGCCAATCGTGATGGGAGTTACCTGTCAACCAACAAGCATGTCGCTTGGAGAAAAAATCACCCAAATGTGCCGAACACGGCGCGCCGGTCCACTTTTCCGGGTCCCCGCAGCGGGAGCTCGGACACGAAAATCACCCGTTTCGGCACAGCGAACCGCCCGATCGAGAGCCCCACCGCCGCACGCAACGCATCCGGGTCCGGCAGGTGCCCGGGATCCTCGGGCACGACGGCGGCGGCCACCACCTGACCCCACTCGGGATCGGGCAGGCCGACCGCGCACGCCTCGCGCACCCCGCGCTGGGCGACCAGGACCCGCTCGACCAGCGTCGGCGGGATGTTCTCGCCACCGCTGATGATCACGTCGTCGGCGCGCCCCAGCACCTCCAGCACGCCGTCGGGGTGGATGTGCCCGAGGTCCCCGGTCCGGAACCACTCGCCGAACCGCTCGCCACCCCGGTAGCCCAGGGCCAGCACCGGCCCCCGGACCTCGATCCGCCCGTCCACGAGCCGCACGCGCACGCCGTCGAGCGGCAGCCCGTCGTACACGCAGCCGCCGGACGTCTCGCTCATGCCGTAGGTGGTGACGACCCGCACCCCGAGGCCGCGAGCCCGTGCGAGCAGCGCCGGAGGGGTGGCCGCGCCGCCGATGAGCACGGCGTCGAACGCGCGGACGGCGGCCAGCCCCGGCCCGTCGGTGGCCGTCAGCCGCGACAGCTGGGTCGGCACGAGCGCGGTGTAGTGCCGCCCGGGTCGGGCCAGCACCTCCCGCGCGGCGGCGGCGAAGCCGGAGGCCCGGAAACCGTCCGCGAGGTCCATGACCCCCGGCTCGGTCCCGGCCACCACCGAGCGGACCAGCACCTGGATGCCGGCGATGTGGGTGGTCGGCAGGGCGAGCAACCACGTGCCGGGCCCGCCGAGCCGGGCGTGCGTCAGCCGGGCCGAGGCCACCAGGGCCGAGGCGGAGAGCAGGACGGTCTTGGGCTCGCCGGTGGAGCCGGAGGTGCCCACCGCCAGCACCGCCTCGGTCTCCCAGCCCTGGAGGGGGAGGGGCGGAGGTGTCGCAGCCGGAGGGGAACCCGGAGCCGGAGGAGCGGAAGCCGAGGTCGGAGCCGCAGCCGAATCCGGACCTGGAGCCGAGGCCGAACCCGGAGCCGGGACCGCAGCTGGAGTCGAGGCCGGGGGCTGGGCGGCGGTTGGCTGGGCGATGAGGAGGGGTGGGCGCGTGTCGGTACCTCCCTTGGCTTCGGCGTGGCTTCGGAGCGCGGAGTCGGTGGCAGGGGCAGGGGTGGCAGGGGCGGCGGCGGGACCGGTGGCAGGGCTTGGGGCGCGGTCGACGGTGGTCGGGTTGGTGGTGGTTGGGCCGGGGTTGGTGGCGGTCGAGTTGGTGGTGGCTGGATCGGCGGCCGGGTTCGTGGTGGCAGGGCTAGGGGAAGTGGGCGGTGTGGCACTGTCCGGAACAGCACCGCCCTGGCCTGCACCGCCCTGGCCTGCACCGCTGGACACGGCGCCGGCCAGGGCTGCCCGCACTGCCTCGATGGTGATCATCGCGGTCGGTGGCGGGGTCAGTAGTGGTGGGGGAAGGGGGACCAGTCCGGGTCGCGTTTCTCCAGGAACGCGTCGCGGCCCTCGACCGCCTCGTCCGTCATGTAGGCCAGGCGCGTGGTCTCGCCGGCGAAGATCTGCTGGCCGACCAGTCCGTCGTCGATGAGGTTGAAGGCGTACTTCAGCATCCGCTGGGCCGTGGGCGACTTGCCGTTGATCTCCCTCGCCCACTCCAGGGCCGTCGACTCCAGCTCCGCGTGCGGCACCACCGCGTTGACCGCGCCCATCCGGTGCATCTCCTCGGCGGTGTAGGCGCGGCCCAGGAAGAAGATCTCCCGGGCGAACTTCTGCCCCACCTGCCGCGCCAGGTAGGCCGAGCCGTAACCGCCGTCGAAGCTGCCGACGTCCGCGTCCGTCTGCTTGAAGCGGGCCTGTTCGGCGCTCGCCAGGGTGAGATCGCACACCACGTGCAGGCTGTGCCCGCCACCCGCGGCCCAGCCGGGGACCACCGCGATCACCACCTTCGGCATGAAGCGGATCAGGCGCTGGCACTCCAGGATGTGGAGCCGGCCCGCCCTGGCCGGGTCGATGGTGTCCGCCGTCTCACCCGAGGCGTACTGGTAGCCGCTGCGGCCGCGGATGCGCTGGTCGCCGCCCGAGCAGAACGCCCACCCGCCGTCACGGGGGGACGGACCGTTGCCGGTCAGCAGCACGCAGCCGACGTCCGAGCTCATCCGCGCGTGGTCCAGCGCGCGGTACAGCTCGTCGACCGTGTGGGGGCGGAAGGCGTTGCGCACCTCCGGCCGGTTGAACGCGATGCGCACCGTGCCCTGGTCCACCGCGCGGTGGTAGGTGAGGTCGGTGAAGTCGAAGCCCTCCACGCGCTTCCAGCGGGACGGGTCGAACAGCTCGGAGACGTCCTGATCTGCCACGCGGGCGACAATATGCCCGCGGGCCGCCCGGGACCCGGCGGGGAGCCGGGCGCCGGGTCGGAGCTGAGAACGGGGCCGCTCGGCGGTGGGGGAGTCGGGGCTTGGAGTCCTGGTGGGGGGTCATGATCTCATTGTTCGAACGTTTGTTCGATGTGGCAAGGTGAGTCGCCCATTCGTGTACTGGGTGACAATGGCCAGGTGAACCCGTCCACCGCGCAGGCCAGGGTGCTCGTCGACGAGCTGATCCGAAATGACGTCCGCCACGTCGTGCTGAGCCCCGGATCGCGCAACGCGCCCCTGTCGTTCGCCCTGCACGAGGCGGCGACGCGGGGCAGGCTCACCCTCCACGTCCGCGTCGACGAGCGCACGGCGGGCTTCCTGGCCCTCGGCCTGGCCCGGGGCAGCGGCCACCCGACCGCCGTGACCTGCACCTCCGGCACCGCCGTCGCCAACCTCCACCCCGCCGTGCTGGAGGCCAGGTACGCGGGCGTCCCGCTGATCGCCCTCACCGCCGACCGCCCCGTCGAGCTGTACCGCACGGGCGCCAGCCAGACCGTCGACCAGCAGCGGGTCTTCGGCCTGGACACCCTCCAGCTGCCGGTGGCCGAGCGGCGCGGCGGCCAGAACGGGCTGTGGCGCTCCCTGGTCTGCCGCGCCGCGGCCACCGCCCGCGCGGGCGGCCCGGTGCACGTCAACGTCCCGTTCCGGGAGCCCCTGGTCCCCGACGGCGACGACAGCTGGCCCGAGGACCTCGACGGCCGTCCGTTCGGGATGCCGTGGACCCGCACGGCCCCGCGCACCACGACCTCGCTGCACTCCACCGACCACCTCGGCCCGCGCACCCTGGTCGTGGTCGGCGACACCGACCGCGACCTCTCCGACCTGGCCGAACGCGCCGGCTGGCCGATCGTGGCCGAACCGACCGGCCACGGCCTGCGCCACGGCTCGCTGCTGCTCAACGCCGAGGGCCTGCCCGACCACCTGCGCCCGGACGCCGTGGTCGTGGTGGGCCGCGCCACCCTCTCCCGGGGTGTGCTCAAGCTCATCGCCTCGACCCCGGTCGTGCACGTCCTGTCCGACGACCCGGAGTGGCCCGACCCCCGGTTCGCCGCCACGCACACCTCGGCCGACCTGGCGCTGAGCGGCGAGCACGAGGTGGACCCCGACTGGCTCACCGGCTGGCAGCACGCCGACAAGGCGGTCGCCGACGTGGTGGACGACCTGCTGGCCGAGCAGCCCTGGCCGACCGGCCTGCACGTGGCCCGCGACCTGGTCGCCGCCGTCGCGCCGGGCACGAACCTGTTCCTCGGCTCCTCCAACCCGGTCCGCGACGTGGACCTGGTCGCCGCGCCGCGCCGGGACGTCCGCACGCACGCCAACCGGGGCGTGGCGGGCATCGACGGCAGCGTGTCCACGGCCGCCGGCATCGCGCTGGCCCAGGGCCCCACCTACGCCCTGATCGGCGACCTGACGTTCCTGCACGACAGCAACGGCCTGCTCATCGGTCCCCTGGAACCCCGCCCGGACCTCACCGTGGTGGTCGTCAACGACGACGGCGGCGGCATCTTCGCGCTGCTGGAGCAGGGTTCCCCGGAACACGCGGACAGCTTCGAGCGCGTCTTCGGCACCCCCCACGGCGCCGACCTCGAAGCGCTCTGCCGGGCCCACCGCGTCCCGCACACCGCCGTCCGCACGCCGGCCGAGCTGCGCCGGGCGCTGGATCGCCCGAAGGGGTTGACAGTGGTCGAGATCAGGGTGGAGAGGGGCGAACTGCGCGATCTCCACGCACGCCTCAAAGCGGCCGTGTCAACCGCTTTCCAGTAGCCGAACCACCGACGTACGGGGGTACATGAGCCGGGGGACCGGGACTAGCTTCGCCGCATGTCCCTGAGAGCGAAGCTGTCCCTCGGCACCGCCACCGCGGCGTCCTTGTTGCTGCTCGCCGGCACCGCGACCGCCGCCCAGCCCGGCTCGCCCGGCATCGGCGACCCGTACTACCCGGGCGCGGGCAACGGCGGCTACGACGTCTCCCACTACGACATCCGGCTCAACTACCAGCCGGCCACCGACGACCTGTCCGGCACCACCACGATCCTGGCCCGGACCACCCAGGAGCTGACCAGCTTCAACCTCGACTTCCTGCTGGCGGTGAAGTCGGTCCGGGTCAACAACCGCCCCGCCGAGCACGTGCAGCGGGGTGGCGAGCTGACCGTGGACCCGCCCGGCACGCTGCGCGCGGGCACCGACCTGACCATCGTCGTCACCTACGCCGACGTGCCCTCGGGCCGCGCGCAGGACGGCTACACCGCGTGGAAGCGCACCCCCGACGGCGCGCTGGCCATCGACCAGCCGGACATCGCGCCGTGGTGGTTCCCGAGCAACAACCACCCGACCGACAAGGCCACGTTCGACGTGTCGGTGGCCGTGCCGAGCGGGGTGGAGGTGCTGTCCAACGGCCTGTTCGGCGGGACCGCCCAGCAGATCAACGGCTGGACCCGGTGGCGCTACCGCAGCACCACCCCGCAGGCCACCTACCTGGCGTTCCTGGCGATCGGCCAGTTCGAGGTCAGGCAGGACACCGACTCGGCGGGCCGCCCGGTGATCACCGCCTACTCGGAGCGGCTGGGCGCGGACCGCAACGCGGCCGTCGCCTCGCTGGAGCGCACGGTGGAGGTGACGGAGTTCCTGGAGGAGAGCTTCGGGCCCTACCCGTTCGAGGCCAACGGCGGCGTGGCCGCGCCGGGCATCGGCTTCGCCCTGGAGAACCAGACCCGCTCCACCTACGACGCCGCGTTCTTCCGCCGCGGCGCGAACACCTACGTGGTGGCGCACGAGGTCGCGCACCAGTGGTTCGGCGACTCCGTGTCGGTGGAGCGCTGGCGGGACATCTGGCTGAACGAGGGCTTCGCGAGCTACGCGGAGTTCCTGTGGTCCGAGCACGTGGGCGAGGGCACGGCCCAGGAGAACGCCCAGTACCTCTACGACCTCTACCCGGCCGACAGCCCGTTCTGGCAGGTGCTGCCGGGTGACCCGGGCGCGGCGAACCAGTTCCACGGCGCCGTGTACGACCGGGGCGCGCTGGCCGTGCACGCGCTGCGCCTGGAGATCGGCGACGAGGCGTTCTTCGAGCTGCTGCGGGAGTGGCTGGTCCAGCACCGCAGCGGTCACGCGACGATCGAGGACTTCCTCGCGCTGGCGGAGAAGGTGTCCGGTGAGCAGCTCGACGAGCTGTTCCGGACCTGGTTGTTCACGCCCGTCAAGCCGGCCGCGCTGCCGGGCGCGGTGGGCGTGCGGGCGCGCACCGCGGTGGCGGAGCCGAAGTCCTTCCGGAAGATGCAGGAGACGCACGAGCTCCTCGCCGGGCACCACCACTGAGGCCCGGGGCCGTCCCACCGGCGGTGGGACGGCCCCGACCCGGGTCAGCCGGTCCGGCCGATCCCGTCCACGACCGTCGTGGTGATGGAGCTGAACCCGGTCACCGTGCCGGGCGCGATCCAGGGGTCGTACGACTCGGGACCCGCGGTGGTGCGCTCGCCGATGAAGTCGCCGGTGGCCGGGTCGATGATCAGCTCGCGCCGCTCCAGCGGGCTCTCCACGCCGATGGCCACGCCGGTGCGGCCGTCCAGGGTGACGCCCTGCTCGAACGCGGTCACCCCGTCCAGCAGCGCCGGCGCGCGGTACCACTGGGCGCGCAGGTCGGCGGGCACGAGACCGGTGCGCAGGATCTCCACGCCCCAGTGAACACCGTCGTCGGCGCGGAACCGCGGGGCGCGGTGGTCTCGCGCAGGTACGCCACGATGGCCTGCGGGTCGCGCGGCAGGGCGGCGTAGAACCCGGGGTCGTCCCAGTCGGTCGGGTCGCCGCACACCTTCCTCGGCCGGGCCTCGGGGAAGGAGTCGCCGCACTTGCCGCGCCGCTCGCCGGTGTCGGTCCGGGTGATCTCCGGCTCGGGGGCCTCGGCCTAGGGCACGGTGCCGCCGAGCCACTCCAGGCCCTCCAGCGGGGTGCGGCGCTCCGTCCAGTCCTGGGACAGGTCCTGCGGGATCCACTTCTCGTGGCGCGATTCCCGCAGCCAGGTGTAGTCGGTCGGGGGCGCGGTGGGCTGGTCGGCGGGCGCGGCGAACACCGTGCCGACCGAGGTCCACTGGTGCGTGGCGGTGTACCGGTACTGGCCGGGGGCCGGCGGTCGGTCGGTGGCGATCCCGTACAGCCAGCCCTTCACGGGCGCGCGCTCCGGGTCGTAGCTGTGCCGCCGCTTCAGCGCCACCAGGAACGTCTCGGCCACCAGGTCGTCGGCCGCCGACTCGCCGACGCGGCCGGCGAGGTAGCCGCGCAGCCGGCGCGCGTGGGTGTCGGACAGCTCCGCGAACGCGGCGGTCACGTCGGGACCGCGGAGGTCCGGCGGTTCGTCCAGTGCTGTGGTCACGTACCGGTTGGCCGCACGACCTCTCGGTGTCCCCGTGACCCCGGTCACACCTAGCGGCCTTCGAGCGCCTCGCGCACCGGCCGCATCTTGGCGTGCGCCTCGCGGACCTCGGTGTCCGGGTCCGACCCGGCGACCAGGCCGCACCCGGCGAACAGCCGGGCCGTGCGGCCCTCCACCCGCGCGCAGCGCAGCGCGATGCCCAGCTCGCCGTCGCCGTTGGCGTCGATCCAGCCGACCGGGCCCGCGTAGCGGCCGCGGTCCAGGCCCTCCAGCTCGCGGATGACCCGCACCGCCCCGGCGCGCGGGGTGCCGCCGACCGCGGCCGTGGGGTGCAGGGCCGCGCCGAGCGCGAGCAGCGACGGCGTGCCGCCCAGCCGGCCGACCACGTCGCTGGACAGGTGCGACACGTTCGGCAGCCGCAGCACCGACGGGCCGTCCACCGACAGGGTCGAGCAGAACGGCCGCAGCGCCTCCACCAGCGACGCCACCGCGTAGCCGTGCTCCTCGCGGTCCTTGGGCGACGACAGCAGCGCGGCGGCCAGCTCCTCGTCGGACGCGCCGTCGCGCGGCCAGGTCGTGCCCGCCAGCACGCGCGAGTCGACCACCCGGCCGGTGCGGCGCAGCAGCAGCTCGGGGGTGGCGCCGACCAGTCCGTCCACCGCGTAGACCCAGCACCCCGGGTACCGGCGGGCCAGGCCGCGCAGCAGGAACCGGTGGTCGATCTCCACGTCCGCCACGGCCAGCAGGTCGTGGGCCAGCACGACCTTGTCCAGCTCGCCCGCGCGCATCCGCCCGACCGCCGCGCGCACCGCCTCGCGGTAGGCCGTGACGGACAGCTCGCCGTCGGCGTAGCGCACCCGGGAGGGGCCGCGCACGGGCGTGGTCCCGCGCGGCTCGCGGTCGCCGATCGTGGTCACCCACGCGCGCCCGTCGCGCCTGCCCACCACGACCTCCGGCACCACCAGCACCGAGTGCCCGGGGTGGTCGTCGAACGCCATGCTCGCGAACGCCACCGGCCCGCTGCCCGGCACGCCGAGCTCGTCGTCCACGTCGAGGTCGGCGGTGAACGCCTGCCACCACCGGTCGGCGGCGGCGAACCGGTCCGGTCCCGAGGTCTCGAACCGCGCGGCCTCGCCCCATCCGACCAGGCCGGACCCGCCCCGCACCCAGCTCAGCGCGCCGGTCGGCGCGGGCAGCCGGCCCAGCAGGTCGACGTCCGGTGCGTGCGCGGTGCGCACGCGCAGCCGCTGTCCGATCCGGGAGGCGGGAGCTGTGGTCACGGTTGCGAGGGTATGGACCGACGGCTGAGACGGGTCGCCGAGCCCGCCCTAGACTCCGTGTTCGTGGTGGACAACGCACTGCGGACGCCGGTCCGCCCGGCGGTTCGGCTCCTGCTCGGCCGGTCGCTGCTGGTGCTCGGCGGGCTGGTGACGCTGATCGCCCTGGTGCTGCTGGCGGCGTGCCGGCGGGACGACGCCATGATCGAGGAGCGGCTGGGCAAGGCGACGGCCGAGGTCGTGTCGGTGTCGTTCCAGCGCGCCGTGGTCCGCTTCGCCTCCGACGACGGCGCCGTGCACAGCCCGGAGCAGGGCGTGCTGTACCCCGAGGGCCTGGAGCCGGGGCAGCTGGTGCGCATCGAGTACGACACCGGCAACCCCGAGGTGGCGCGGGTCGCCGGGCGCACCGCCGTGCTGGCGCTGCTGCCGGTCGGCACGTTCCTGCTCGGCGTGTGGGCGGTGCTGTTGCCGCTGGTCTGGTGGCTGCGCCGACGGCCGTGACGCCCCTTGTTACAGTCTTCCCCGGAAACGGCCTCCAGGTGTAACATCGGTTCATGGACCTGGAGGACCGGTTCGAGCGCACCGTGGCGGCCGAGCAGCGCGTCGAGCCGCGTGACTGGATGCCCGAGGGCTACCGCAGGACGCTGATCAGGCAGATCGCGCAGCACGCGCACTCCGAGATCATCGGGATGCAGCCGGAGGGCAACTGGATCAGCCGCGCGCCGTCGCTGCGCCGCAAGGCGATCCTGCTGGCCAAGGTGCAGGACGAGGCCGGGCACGGCCTGTACCTGTACGCCGCGACCGAGACGCTGGGCGCGGACCGCGGCGACCTGACCGAGAAGCTGATCTCCGGCAGGCAGAAGTACTCCTCGATCTTCAACTACCCCACGCTGTCGTTCGCCGACGTCGGCGTGATCGGCTGGCTGGTCGACGGCGCGGCGATCTGCAACCAGGTCCCGCTGTGCCGCACCTCCTACGGGCCGTACGCGCGGGCCATGATCCGCATCTGCAAGGAGGAGTCCTTCCACCAGCGGCAGGGCTACGAGCTGCTGATGACGATGATGGGCGGCACCGACGCGCAGCGGGCCATGGTCCAGGAGTCCGTCGACCGCTGGTGGTGGCCGTCGCTGATGATGTTCGGCCCGCCCGACGCGGAGAGCTCGAACACCGAGCAGTCGATGAAGTGGCGGATCAAGCGCAACACCAACGACGAGCTGCGGCAGAAGTTCGTCGACATGACCGTGCCGCAGGCCGGGAAGCTGGGCGTGACGCTGCCCGACCCCGAGCTCCGGTGGAACCCCGACCGCGGCCACCACGACTTCGGCCAACCCGACTGGGACGAGTTCTGGCGCGTCGTCGGCGGCAACGGGCCGGCGAACGAGCAGCGCGTGGCGCACCGGCGCAGGGCGCACGAGGACGGCGAGTGGGTGCGCGCGGCGGCCGAGGCGTTCTCGGCCAAGCGCGCCGCCGCCGTGGAGGGCGCGGCATGAGCGCGTCGTGGCCGCTGTGGGAGGTGTTCCTCCGCGGCAAGCGCGGGCTGAACCACGTGCACGTGGGGTCGCTGCACGCGCCGGACGCCGAGATGGCCCTGCGCAACGCGCGCGACGTCTACACGCGCCGCAACGAGGGCGTGTCGATCTGGGTGGTGCCCGCGGCGGCGATCACCGCCTCGTCGCCGGACGAGAAGGACCCGTTCTTCGAGCCCAACGGCGACAAGGTCTACCGGCACCCGACGTTCTACTCCATCCCCGAGGACGTGCCGCACCTATGAGCAACGCCTACGACGGCCTGGTGGACCAGGAGGACTCGCACTGGGCGTTCGGGACGGGGTTCTCCGAGCCGCTGGCCGGGGTCGACCGGGAGCTGCCGGCGGGCGTCGACCGCGCCGACCTGTCCGCGTACTGCCTGATGCTGGGCGACGACGCGCTGGTGCTGGCGCAGCGGCTGGCCGAGTGGACCTCGCGCGCGCCCGAGCTGGAGGAGGACGTGGCGCTGGCCAACATCGCGCTCGACCTGCTCGGCCAGGCCCGGATGCTGCTCACCAGGGCCGCCGAGGCCGAGGGCGCGGGCCGCGACGAGGACGCGCTGGCGTTCCTGCGCGAGGAGCGCGAGTTCCGCAACGTGCACCTGGCCGAGATCGAGTGCGGCCCCTTCGTGGGCGGCGACTTCGCCACCACGGTGGCGCGGCTGCTGGTGTTCTCGTCGTGGAAGCTCGCCCAGTGCTCGCGGCTGCGCGCGAGCGCGGACCCGGTGCTGGCGGCGGTGGCCGAGAAGTCCGTGAAGGAGCTGGCCTACCACCGGGACCACGCGGCCCAGTGGGTCGTGCGGCTCGGCGACGGCACCGGGGAGTCGCACCGGCGGATGGCCGCCGGGCTGGCGCGGGTGTGGCCTTACCTGGACGAGCTGTTCACCGCGCACCCGGTCGAGCTGCGGCTGGCCGGAGTGGCGGTCGACCCGGCCGGGCTGCGCGCCGAGGTCGACGGGGTGCTGGACGAGGTGCTGGCGGCGGCGCGGCTGGCGCGGCCCGGCGACGTGCCGCCCGCGGCGCGGGTGAACGGGCTGGCCGGGCGGGACGGCGTGCACACCGAGGTGATGGGTTACCTGCTGGCCGAGATGCAGCACCTGCACCGGTCGCTGCCGGGCGCGAGGTGGTAGCCGTGGTCCACGCGGTCAGCGCCTATGAGGTGGCGGCCCGGGTGCGCGACCCGGAGCTGCCCGTGCTCACCCTGGCGGACCTGGGCGTGCTGCGGGACGTGACCGAGTCCGGCGGGCGGGTGTCGGTGACGATCACCCCCACCTACTCCGGGTGCCCCGCCCTGGACGAGATGGGCGCCGACCTGCGGCGCTCCCTGCTGGCGGCCGGGTTCGAGCAGGTGGAGGTGCGCACGTCGCTGTCGCCGGCGTGGACCACCGACTGGATCAGCGAGGACGGCCTGCGGAAGCTGCGGGAGGCGGGCATCGCGCCGCCGTCCCGGCTGGGGCCGCGCGCCGCCGGGCCGGTGCCGCTGAACCTGGTGCCGCCGTCGCGGCGGGTGGCGTGCCCGCGCTGCGGGTCGTCCCGGACCGCCGAGCTGTCGCGCTTCGGCTCCACGGCGTGCAAGGCGCTGCGGCGGTGCGCGGACTGCGACGAGCCGTTCGAACACGTCAAGGAGATCTGAATGCCGTTCCACCAGCTGGCCGTGGCGTCGGTCGAGCGGCTGTGCGAGGACGCCGTCGCGGTGACGTTCGACGTGCCCGGACCGCTGGCCGGGGCCTTCGCGTTCAAGGCCGGGCAGCACGTGACCCTGCGCGACGGCGACGAGCGGCGGTCGTACTCGATCTGCGCGCCGGTCGGCGCGCCGCTGCGCATCGGCGTGCGCCGGGTGGACGGCGGGCGGTTCTCGTCGCTGCTGGTGGACCGGGCGCGGGCGGGCGACGTGCTGGAGGTGTCGCCGCCGATCGGGAACTTCACGCCCGCCGGGGGCGCGCACCACGGGCTGGTGGTCGCCGGGTCGGGCATCACGCCCGCGCTGTCCATCGCCGCCACCGAGCTGGCCGCCGGCGCGCGGGTCACCCTGCTCTACGGCAACCGGCGCGCGGACACGGTGATGTTCGCCGAGGAGCTGGCCGACCTGAAGGACCGCTACCCGACGCGGTTCCAGCTGGTGCACGTGCTGTCGCGGGAGCCTCGGGACGTGGAGCTGTTCTCCGGGCGGCTGGACGGGGCGAAGCTGCGGGCGCTGCTGTCGACGGTGGTGCCGTGGGCGGACGTGGACGAGTGGTGGCTCTGCGGGCCGCACGGGTTGGTGCGGGACTCGCGCGAGGTGCTGACCTCGCTGGGCGTGCCGCCGACGGCGGTGCACCACGAGCTGTTCTACGTCGACGAGCCGCCGCCCGCGCCGCGCCGGGCCGTGCCGTCGGACGCGGTCGGCGTCGGCGTCGGCGTCGCGACCGTGGTGCTGGACGGCCGGGAGACCGCCGTGCCGCTGCCCGCGGGGACGCCGATCCTGGACGCGGCGCAGCGGGTCCGCTCCGACCTGCCGTTCGCGTGCAAGGGCGGGGTGTGCGGGACGTGCCGGGCGCGCGTGGTGTCCGGTGAGGCGGAGATGCGGCGGAACTACGCGCTGGAGCCGCACGAGGTGGCGGCGGGGTTCGTGCTGACGTGCCAGGCGGTGGCGGTGTCCTCGGAGATCACCGTCGATTTCGACGCCTGATCTGGCACATTGGGGAGCATGGGACGTTCGGCGCTCTGGGGACTGCTCATCGGCTGGGCGCTGATGGTGGTGCTGCTCACCACGAGCCTCGTGCTGTCGGACGACGACGGCTCGTCCGCCGGTGAGCTGATGGGGACGTTCATCGGGGCGTCGATCATGGCCGGGCCGCTGGGCGGCCTGCCGGGGACCCTGGTCGGTGTGATCGTGGGCGCGGCCCGCCGTCGTCCGCAGCCTGCCCTGGTGCCGCCCGCGCCGCCGCCCGTGCGGCTGCCGCCGAACGACCGCTGGTCGGCGATGGTGGCGCGGTGCGAGCTGTCGGTGCGCCGGGTGTCGGCCGCGGTGGCGACGGTGCCCCCGTCCCCGGCGCGGGACTGGCTGGAGCGGATCGCCGCGCAGTTCGGCGGTGAGCTGGGGGACGTGCGGCGGATCGCCGACCTGGGGCGGGCGCTGGGGGCCGACCAGCGGCACCCGGTGGCGCACCGGATGTCGGCGGCGGTGCGCGACTTCACCGCGTTCGAGGACGAGGTGGGGCGGGTGGCGCTCCAGATGTTCAACCAGCCGTCGTTGGAGCGGGCGCGGGTGCACCTGGAGGTGCTGGAGCAGCAGTTGCCCCACCTGGGCAACGAGTAGGCCGGATGCGGGGGCGCCCGGCGCGGGGACGTGCCGCACGGGCCCGGCGTCCACTCGAGGCGCCCCGGAACAGCGCGAAACCCGGCAACCGACCGTCCGGACGGTGAACCGGGTTCACTTCCGGGCCCTACTGGGCCCGGCCGGAGCGACTATACCCAACCCCCGTCGATCCGTCGAACGGCCTAGCGACTCGTCGAGGACTGCCACCACACCAGCACCTCTTCGGCCACCTCCGGCATCGCCACCAGCAGCCCGTCCACCGGCAGCGGGTCGTCCTCGCCCCTCCGGTCCAGCACCACCGCGCCCGACTCGACCGCCAGCGCCACCGCGCCCGCCACGTCCCACTCGTGGTAGCTGTGCAGCACCGCCGCGGCCGCGTGACCCAGCGCCACCTGCGCCACCGCCAGCGCCTTCGACCCCAGCACCCGGACCCCCGTGCCGGCCACCGCCGCCCGCGAGATGAACTCGCCCATCCCCGGCCACGGCCCCGTCCGCGTCATCTCCGTGCACACGATCGCGCTCACCGCCTGGTCGCCCAGCTTCACCGGCGTCCCGTTGGCCCGCATCCCCCGCCCGCGCGCGGCCGCGTAGATCTGGGCCCGGTACGGGTCGGCCACGACCCCCACCACCGGCCCCCAGCGGTCCACCAGCGCCAGGCTGTAGGCGCACCACGGCACCCCCGCCACGTAGTTGGCCGTGCCGTCCACCGGGTCCACCACCCAGCGGTACTCGACGTCGCTCGCCACGTCCTCGTCGGAGTCCTCGCAGAACACCGGGATGTCCGGGAACTCGGCGGTCAGCACCCGCCGGGTGTGCCGCTCCAGGGTCCGGTCGGTGTCGGTCACCCAGTCGAACGGCGAGGTGTCGTCCTCGGGCCGGGCGCCGCGGCCGGCCGTCGCCATGATCACGTCCGACGCGTCGTTGGCGAGGCGGCCCGCTATCTCCAGCGCGATCGACACCAGGCCGGGATCGACGGGCCGGGCGGGTCGTGACGACAAGACGGTCATGCCGACCTAGTGTGAACGCACGGAGTGACCGCGACGCGTACAGAAGGTGAAGCGGGGGCCAACGTCAAGCGCGACGCGAGGAGTTCGGCGGTCGTTCGCCGAGGTGTCACACCACCGTGTCCTCACGCCCCGCGGTGTGACCGACCCGCCCGTGGCGATCATCACGAAAGCTTCCCTCGCCAACGGCGTGACCACGCCGCCGAGCGCCGTCGCGAACGTTGAACTCGGGGGTCCTGAACGTACGACACGGTGGTCCTGAACGTACGACTCGCGCGCGTGTCGAACACTCGCGCCTCGCGAGTCGTACGTTCAGGCCGCGCGAGTCGTACGTTCAGACCTGGTGAGTTGTGCGTTCAGGGCTCGTGAGTTGGGTGTTCGGGACCGGTGAGGTGGGTGTTCCGGGGGCGGCTGGTGGTGGCGCGGTGCCGGGGAGGTGGGCGTCACCTACGCTTTTGCCATGTCGCGTGCAGGTTTGGACAAGAACCCCCGCGAGGTCGCCGAGATGTTCGACGGCGTGGCCGAGGGCTACGACCGCACGAACTCGGTCATGACGCTCGGGTTCGACCGGCGCTGGCGGGAGTGGAGCAGGCGCGTGCTGGACGCCCGACCGGGCGAGAAGGTGCTCGACCTGGCGGCCGGGACGGCGGTGTCCACCGTCGAGTACGCGGCGTCCGGGGCCTGGTGCGTGGCGGCCGACTTCTCGCTGGGGATGCTGCTGGGCGGCGCCCACCGGCCGGTGCCGAAGGTGGCCGCCGACGCGCTGCGCCTGCCCTTCGCCGACGGGGCGTTCGACGCGGTCACGGTGTCCTTCGGGCTGCGCAACTTCAACGACACCGAGGCCGCGCTGCGCGAGATGTGCCGGGTGGTGCGGCCCGGCGGCCGGCTGGTGGTCTGCGAGGTGTCCACGCCGACGTTCCGACCGTTCCGGTTCGTCTACCTGCGCCACCTGCTCAAGGTGCTGCCGCTGGTCGCGCGCTTCGTCTCGTCCAACCCGGACGCCTACCAGTACCTGGCCGAGTCCATGCGCACGTGGCCCGACCAGCGCTCGCTCGCGCAGGTCGTGGCCCGCGCCGGGTGGGAGGACGTGGCCTGGATGAACCTCACCGGGGGCGTGGTCGCGCTGCACAAGGCCACCAAGCCCGTCTAGGGACGCGGCCCCCGGCGACGCGCAAGTAGACTCGACCCTGACTTTGTGAACACACGCACAAGGAGCGGGGATGACGACTCCCAGCCGCCGCAGGGCAGGCGAGGACGCCGACGTGATCGTGGTCGGCGCGGGCCCGGCGGGCTCGACCGCGGCCGCCTACCTGGCCCGCGCGGGCCTGGACGTGCTGCTGCTGGAGAAGAGCACCTTCCCCCGCGAGAAGGTCTGCGGCGACGGCCTCACGCCGCGCGGCGTGAAGCAGCTGATCGACCTGGGGATCGACACCCGCGAGGAGGCGGGCTGGCTGCACAACCGCGGCCTGCGCGTGGTCGGCGGCGGGGTCCGGCTCGAACTGGACTGGCCCGAGCTGGCCACCTTCCCGCCCTACGGCGTGGTCCGGCCCCGCCAGGACTTCGACGAGATGCTGGCCCAGGTCGCGGTCCGGGCCGGTGCGCGCCTGCACGAGCAGACCAACGTGACCGGCGCCGTCGTCGAGAACGGCCGCGTGGTCGGCGTCAGCGCCAAGCAGGGCCCCGGCAAGGAGCCGGTCGAGTTCCGGGCCCCGATCGTGGTCGGGTGCGACGGGGTCAGCGCCCGCCTCGCGCTGTCGGTCGGCATCCAGAAGGACGACGCCAAGCCGATGGGCGTGGCGGTCCGCCGCTACTACGCCAGCCCTCGCACCAAGGACGACTACCTGGAGTCGCACCTGGAGCTGTGGGACCGCGAGAACGACGTGCTGCTGCCCGGCTACGGCTGGATCTTCGGCATGGGCGACGGCACGGTGAACGTCGGCCTCGGCATCCTCAGCACCTCCAAGGCGTACGGCACCACCGACTACCGCGCGTTGCTGAAGAGCTGGCTCGACGGCACCCCGGAGGAGTGGGGCTTCCGCGAGGAGAACGCCACCGGCCGCATCGGCGGCGCGGCCCTGCCCATGGGCCTGAACCGCAAGCCCCACTACCGGAACGGGCTGCTCCTGGTCGGTGACGCCGGCGGCATGGTGAACCCGTTCAACGGCGAGGGCATCGGTTACGCCATGGAGTCGGCCCGGATCGCCGCCGAGAGCGTCGTGCAGGCCCTGGCCCGCACCGGCGCGAGCCGCGAACGCGCCCTGCACGGCTACCCGGTGCGCATCGAACAGGCCCTGGGCAGCTACTACCGGCTCGGCAACGTCTTCAGCAGGCTCATCGGCAACCCCACCGTCATGCGCACCGCGACCAGGTACGGCCTGCCGCGCAAAACGCTGATGAAACTGGTGCTCAAGCTGCTCGCCGGCCTTTACGACCCGAAGGACGGCGACTCGTTCGACCGTCTCATCACGGCGGCCACCAAACTCACTCCGACGGCCTAACGAGGGTCACCTGAACGGCGCAGCGTCGTCCTCCGGGACGGCGCTGTTCCGCATTCGGTGTGCTCCGGTTCACCCCCGGCCCTCCCCACTGTTGATCTAGCCCGGTATGGGCAGGTCAGAGCGGTTCAGGGGGTGTGTGTCACGCCTCTGTGTGACGTTCTACACTGGCCCCCGGGTCTTGTGAATCACTTCACAACCGGCTGAGATACCTTGTGAAGTGTTTCACAAGCGACCTGCGGATTGTTAGGCGTGCCTAACTCCCGGAGGGTGCAGGAACACCCCTTAGGGTGCGCAACGGTCGGCGGTGCACCACCACCGCGACAGCGAGGAAAGGACGACGGAGAGTGCTGGACCCTTACCTCCCCCTCGTATTGATGTTCGCCCTCGCCGCGGCCTTCGCGCTGTTCTCGGTGACGGCCGCCCCGTACATCGGCCCCCGCCGCTACAACCGCGCGAAGCTCGACGCGTACGAGTGCGGCATCGAACCGTCGCCGCAACCGGTGGTCGGCGGCGGCCGCATGCCGGTCGCCTACTACCTCACGGCGATGCTGTTCATCCTGTTCGACATCGAAATGGTCTTCCTCTACCCGTTCGCGGTCTCCGCGGACCGGCTCGGCCTGTTCGGCCTGGTGGAGATCGTGCTGTTCGTCGCCACGGTCGGCTTCGCGTACGCCTACGTCTGGCGTCGCGGCGGCCTCGACTGGAACTGAGGGGGAAGACCATGGGTCTCGAAGAGAAGCTCCCGAACGGCATCCTGCTGGCCAGCGTCGAGAAGCTGGTCAACTGGACCCGCAAGTCCTCGCTCTGGCCCGCCACCTTCGGCCTGGCCTGCTGCGCCATCGAGATGATGACCACCGGCGGCCCGCGCTACGACCTGGCGCGCTTCGGCATGGAGGTCTTCCGCGCCTCGCCCCGCCAGGCGGACCTGATGATCGTGGCCGGCCGGGTGACCAACAAGATGGCCCCGGTGCTGCGCCAGATCTACGACCAGATGCCGGAGCCCCGCTGGGTGCTGGCCATGGGCGTGTGCGCCTCCTCCGGCGGCATGTTCAACAACTACGCGGTGGTGCAGGGCGTGGACCACGTCGTGCCGGTCGACATGTACCTGCCGGGCTGCCCGCCGCGGCCGGAGATGCTGATCGACGCGATCCTCAAGATCCACGCGAAGATCATGGACGAGCCGCTGGGACCGACCAGGGCGGCGCTGCTGGCCGAACAGGGCCACCGCACCGACCTGATCCCGTCCTCCCAGCGCTTTGCGAAGAAGTGAGCGGCAATGGCAAACGAGACCGGCGCTGACGACAACAACACCAGGGGCGAGGTCGAGAAGACCCCCGGCGCCGACACCCCGAGCAACGCCACCGGCGAGGCCCTCAGCTCCTCGACCATGAGCGAGTCCGAGTACGAGGAGCACCTGGACCGCGGCGGCGTCGTGGCCGGCCGCGCCCGCCAGGGCATGTTCGGCATCTCCGGCTCCGGCGACACCTCCGGCTTCGGCGGCCTGCGGCTGCCCGCCCACGTCTCCGCGCCGTCCGAGCGGCCCTACGGCGGCTGGTTCGACGAGGTCGCCGACGAGCTGCTGGCCGCGATCCGCGAGCGGGGCCTGCCCGCCGACACCGTCCAGCAGATCACCGTGGACCGCGGCGAGATCACCTTCTACCTGCGCCGGGAGAACCTGCTCCAGGTGGCGGGCATCCTGCGCGACGACCCGGCGCTGCGCTTCGAGCTGTGCAGCTCGGTGTCCGGTGTGGACTACGGCGTGGACGCACCGCAGCGGCTGCACTCGGTCTACCACCTCACGTCGATGACCTACCGCCGCCGCATCCGGCTGGAGGTCGCGGTCGACGTGGACGACGCGCACATCCCCAGCGTCGTGTCGGTCTACCCGACCGCCGACTGGCAGGAGCGCGAGACCTGGGACATGTTCGGCATCGTCTACGACGGCCACCCGGGGCTGACCCGGATCCTCATGCCGGACGACTGGGACGGCCACCCGCAGCGCAAGGACTACCCGCTCGGCGGCATCCCGGTGGAGTACAAGGGCGCGGAGATCCCCCCGCCAGACCAGAGGCGGTCCTACTCATGACTGAACGGCTTTCCGACGTCACGACCGGCACGGACACCAGCGCCGAGGGCCGTGACAGCGACTCGTACGAGGCCAACCGCACCACGTCGAACCCGGACTCCTACGCGGGCGCCCGGGAGACCACCGAGGGCACCGTCTACACGGTGACCGGCGGCGACTGGGACGAGGTCCTGGCCGAGGCCGCGGGCGACGAGCGCATCATCATGAACCTGGGTCCGCAGCACCCCTCCACCCACGGCGTGCTGCGCCTGGTGCTGGAGCTGGAGGGCGAGACCGTCACCCAGGCCCGCAGCGTCATCGGCTACCTGCACACCGGCATCGAGAAGAACTGCGAGTACCGGAACTGGACCCAGGGCGTCACCTTCGTGACGCGCATGGACTACCTGGCGCCGCTGCACAACGAGGCCGCGTACTGCATGGCCGTGGAGAAGCTGCTCGGCATCACCGTGCCGCAGCGCGCCCAGGTCGCGCGGGTCGTCCTGATGGAGCTCAACCGGATCTCCTCGCACCTGGTGGCGCTGGCCACCGGCGGCATGGAGCTGGGCGCGCTGACCGGCATGACCGCGGGCTTCCGGGAGCGCGAGGAGGTCCTGCACCTGCTGGAGTTCCTGACCGGCCTGCGGATGAACCACGCGTTCATCCGGCCCGGCGGCCTCGCGCAGGACTTCCCCGAGGGCGCGGTGCAGCGCATCGAGGAGTTCATCAAGGTGATGGACTCCCGCCTGCCCGACTACGACAAGCTGCTCACCGGCCAGCCGATCTGGCGCAACCGCCTCGCGGGCGTCGGCTACCTGCCCGTGGACGCGTGCCTGGCGCTGGGCATCACCGGCCCGATCCTGCGCTCCGCGGGCCTGCCGTGGGACCTGCGCAAGGTCGACCCCTACTCGGGCTACGAGAACTACGAGTTCGACGTGCCCACGTCGACCGCGGCCGACTCCTACGCCCGCTACCTGCTGCGCGTGGAGGAGATCCACCAGTCGCTGCGGATCGTGCGGCAGGCCGTGGCCGCCCTGCCCGCGGGCCCGGTCATGGTCGAGGACGCCAAGGTCGCCTGGCCCGCCCAGCTGACCATCGGCGCGGACGGCATGGGCAACTCCCTGGAGCACGTCCGCAAGATCATGGGCCAGTCCATGGAGTCCCTGATCCACCACTTCAAGCTGGTGACCGAGGGCTTCGCGGTGCCGGCCGGGCAGGTCTACGTGCCGATCGAGTCGCCGCGCGGCGAGCTGGGCTACCACCTCGTCTCCGACGGCGGCACCCGGCCGATGCGCGTCCACGTGCGCGACCCCAGCTTCGTGAACCTCCAGTCGATGCCCGCGATGTGCGAGGGCGGCATGGTCGCCGACGTCATCGCGTCGGTGGCCTCTATCGACCCGGTGATGGGTGGTTGTGACCGATGAGCACTTCCGAAGAGGTCTACGCGGCCTCCCCGCTGGACCCCGTGGCGACGCAGCGCCTGGTCGACGAGAACGTCGTCGACACCAGCGCGTTCGACCACATCGTCGACCGGGCGCGGGCGATCGTGGCCCGGTACCCGGTGCCGCGCTCGGCGCTGCTGCCGATGCTGCACCTGGTGCAGTCGGTCGAGGGGTACGTCAGCCAGGCCGGCATCACCTTCTGCGCCGACCAGCTCGACCTGACCAACGCCGAGGTCAGCGCGGTCGCGACGTTCTACACCATGTACAAGCGCCGCCCGTGCGGCGAGCACCTGGTGAGCGTCTGCACCAACACGCTGTGCGCGGCGCTGGGCGGTGACGCCATCTACGCCCGGCTGCGCGAGCACCTGGGCAGCGACGGCCGGCCGCTGGGCCACGAGGAGACCTCGGGCGAGCCGGGCGCACCCGGTTCGATCACGCTGGAGCACGCCGAGTGCCTGGCGGCGTGCGACCTCGGGCCGGTGCTCCAGGTCAACTACGAGTACTTCGACAACCAGACGCCGGAGCAGGCGCTGGAGCTGGTCCGGTCCCTCCAGGCGGGGGAGAAGCCGCAGCCCACGCGCGGTGCGCGGCTGACCGACTTCCGCCAGGCCGAGCTCCAGCTGGCCGGGTTCTTCGAGGGCCGGGACGCGGACCTGGACGGCCCGTCCGCCGCCCCGGAGACGGTGCGCGGGGCCAAGATCGCGGCCGAGCGCGGGTGGACCGCACCGGCGATGCCGGAGCACGCGGAGTTCCCGCCGCTGCCGGAGAAGAAGTAGGAGGGCAGCCGGACATGGTCGCGGTATCCAATGGTGCCTCCGCGGGGAAGAGCACGTCGGCACCCCTGACCCCCGTCCTGACGAAGCGCTGGCTGTCGCCGCGCTCCTGGACGCTGAAGACCTACGAGCAGCTGGAGGGGTACACGGCGCTGCGCAAGGCGCTCACCGCCCACCCGGACCAGCTGATCCAGCAGTGCAAGGACTCCGGGCTGCGGGGTCGCGGCGGCGCGGGCTTCCCCACCGGCATGAAGTGGGGCTTCATCCCGCAGGGCGACGGCAAGCCGCACTACCTCGTCATCAACGCCGACGAGGGCGAGCCGGGCACCTGCAAGGACATCCCGCTGATGATGGCGGACCCGCACTCGCTGGTCGAGGGCATCATCATCACCTCGTACGCGATCCGGGCGAACTTCGCCGCGATCTACGTGCGCGGCGAGGTGCTGCACGTGATCCGCCGGCTGCACGCGGCGGTGCGCGAGGCGTACGAGGCGGGCTACCTGGGCAAGGACATCCTCGGCTCGGGCTTCGACCTCGACCTGGTCGTGCACGCGGGCGCGGGCGCCTACATCTGCGGCGAGGAGACGGCGCTGCTGGACTCGCTGGAGGGCCGCCGCGGTCAGCCGCGGCTCAAGCCGCCGTTCCCCGCGACCGCCGGCCTGTACGCGTCGCCGACCGTGGTGAACAACGTCGAGACGATCGCCAGCGTGCCCTACATCGTCAACGGCGGCGCGGACTGGTTCCGCACCATGGGCCGCGAGCGGTCGCCGGGCCCGAAGATCTTCTCGCTGTCCGGCCACGTCGAGCGCCCCGGCCAGTACGAGGCCCCGATGGGCGTCACGCTGCGCGAGCTGCTGGAGCTGGCGGGCGGCATGAAGGACGGCATCCCGCTGAAGTTCTGGACGCCGGGCGGCTCGTCCACCCCGCTGTTCACCGCGGAGCACCTGGACGTGCCGCTGGACTTCGAGGGCGCGGCCGAGGCGGGCTCGATGCTCGGCACCACCGCGCTCCAGATCTTCAACGAGACGGTGTCGGTGCCCTGGGCCGTCATGAAGTGGACGGAGTTCTACAAGCACGAGTCGTGCGGCAAGTGCACGCCGTGCCGCGAGGGCACCTACTGGCTGGTGCAGATCCTCCAGCGCATGGTGCGCGGCGAGGGCACGCCGAGCGACATCGACACGCTGCTGGACGTCTGCGACAACATCCTGGGCCGCTCGTTCTGCGCGCTCGGCGACGGCGCGGTCAGCCCGATCACCAGCGGCATCAAGTACTTCAGGGACGAGTTCCTGGCGCTGTGCGACCAGAACTCCAAGGTGTTGGCAGGTGCACAGGCATGACGATCGCCCCTGACAAGAGCGCCCCGAAGGGACCGGACGCCGTGGTGGTCCCCGAGGGCCACGTCAAGCTCGTCATCGACGGCCAGGAGGTCGTCGCGCCCAAGGGCGAGCTGCTGATCCGCACCGCGGAGCGGCTGGGGACCGTCATCCCCCGGTTCTGCGACCACCCGCTGCTGGAGCCCGCGGGCGCCTGCCGGCAGTGCCTGGTCGAGGTGGAGATGGGCGGCCGGCCGATGCCGAAGCCGCAGGCCAGCTGCACCATGACGGTCGCCGACGGCATGGTCGTCAAGACCCAGCTGACCTCGCCGGTGGCGGACAAGGCACAGCAGGGCGTGATGGAGCTGCTGCTCATCAACCACCCGCTGGACTGCCCGATCTGCGACAAGGGCGGCGAGTGCCCGCTCCAGAACCAGGCCCTCGCGCACGGTCGCGCGGACTCCCGGTTCCACGAGCACAAGCGGACCTTCCCCAAGCCGATCCCGATCTCCACGCAGGTGCTGCTGGACCGGGAGCGGTGCGTGCTGTGCCAGCGGTGCACGCGGTTCTCGTCCCAGATCGCGGGCGACCCGTTCATCGAGCTGCTGGAGCGCGGCTCGCAGCAGCAGGTCGGCGTGGCCGAGCAGAAGCCGTTCCAGTCGTACTTCTCCGGCAACACCATCCAGATCTGCCCGGTGGGCGCGCTGACCAGCGCCGCCTACCGGTTCCGGGCCCGCCCGTTCGACCTGGTGTCGACCCCCGGCGTGTGCGAGCACTGCGCGTCGGGCTGCGCCACCCGCACGGACTGGCGGCGCGGCGCCGTGCAGCGGCGGCTGGCGGCCGACGACCCCGAGGTCAACGAGGAGTGGACCTGCGACAAGGGCCGCTTCGCGTTCCGCTACAGCACGGCCGACGACCGGGTCCGCCGCCCGCTGGTGCGCGACGCGGAGACCGGTGAGCTGCGCGAGTCCTCCTGGACCGAGGCGCTCCAGGTCGCGGCCGAGGGCCTGGCCAGGGCCCGCGACGGCCGGGGCGCGGCGGTGCTGGCCGGTGGCCGGCTGACCGTCGAGGACGCCTACGCCTACGCGAAGTTCGCCCGGGTCGCGCTGCGCACCAACGACGTGGACTTCCGCGCCCGGCCGCACTCGAACGAGGAGCTGGAGTTCCTGACCGGCGCGGTCCTCGGCCGCACCCCGGACAGCGGCGGCGTCACCTACGCGGCGATCGAGTCCGCCCCGGCCGCGCTGCTGGTGGCGTTCGAGCCGGAGGAGGAGTCCCCGATCGTGTTCCTGCGGCTGCGCAAGGCGGTCCGCAAGAACCGGACGAAGGTCTTCCACCTGGGCCAGTACACGACCCCGGCGGTGGAGAAGACCGGCGGCGTGCTGCTGGCCTGCGTGCCCGGCCAGGAGCCGTCGGCGCTCAACGCGCTGCCCGAGCACGCGGCCGACGTGGTCGAGGACCTGGCCGAGCCGGGCGCGGTGATCCTGGTGGGCGAGCGCGCCGCCGAGGTCCCGGGCCTGTTCTCGGCGGTCGCGGCGCTGGCCGAGCGCACCGGGGCGCGGGTCGCCTGGGTGCCGCGGCGCGCCGGCGAGCGGGGCGCCCTGGAGGCCGGCCTGCTGCCCACGCTGCTGCCGGGCGGCCACCTGGTCGGCGACCCCGCGGCACGCGCCGCGGTCGAGGCGGCCTGGGGCCTGGGCGCCGGCTCGCTGCCGGCCGTGGCGGGCCGCGACACCACGGGCATCCTGACCGCCGCCGCGGGCGGCGAGCTGGACGCGCTGGTGGTCGGCGGGGTCGACCCGTTCGACCTGCCGGACCCGGGGCTGGCCGAGCAGGCGCTGCGCGCCACCGGTTTCGTGGTCAGCCTGGAGCTGCGGCACAGCGCGGTCACCGCGCACGCCGACGTGGTGCTCCCGGTCGCCTCGGCGGTCGAGAAGGCGGGCACCTACCTGAACTGGGAGGGCCGCTCGCGGTCGTTCCAGACCACCCTGGAGGGCACCGGCGCGCTGTCGGACGGCCGCGTGCTGGACACGCTGGCCGTGGAGATGGACGCCGACCTGTTCACCCAGACCCCGGCGGCGGCGGCGGCCGACTTCGCGCGGCTGGGCACGGCGACCGTGAGCGCCGGCGCCCCGACCGCGGCCGCGCCGCTGCTGACCCAGCCCCGGGACGGCCAGGCCGTCCTGGCGACCTGGCGCCGCCTGCTGGACAACGGCTCGCTCCAGGACCGCGAGCCGAACCTGGCGGGCACCGCGCGCCCGGTCGTGGCCAAGCTGTCCCCGGCCACCGCCGTGCACCTGGGCGTGGAGCTGGGTGGCGAGATCACCGTGTCCACCGACCGGGGCGAGGTGGTGCTGCCGGTCGAGGCGGCCGACCTGCCCGACGGCGTCGTGTGGCTGCCCGGCAACTCGGGCGCGGTCACCGTGCGGCGCAACCTGGTCGCGGGCCACGGCTCCGTGGTCGCGGTCGCCCCGGCGGTCACCGGGAGCAACAGCACGCTCGGAGGCGAGGCATGACCACCGCAGAACTCATCGCCGACGACCCGCTCTGGTTGATCGTCATCAAGGTCGTGGGGATCTTCGCGTTCCTCGTCGTGATGACCCTCTTCATGATCAACTGGGAGCGCAAGGTCGTCGCCCGGATGCAGCAGCGTCCCGGCCCGAACCGGGTCGGCCCCAACGGCTGGCTCCAGTCGCTGGCCGACGGCCTGAAGCTGGCGTTCAAGGAGGACATCCGCCCGGTCCTGGCGGACAAGTGGGTGTTCTTCCTGGCCCCGGTGATCTCCTGCGTCCCCGCGTTCGTCGCCTTCTCGGTCATCCCGATCGGCGGCGAGGTCTCGATCTTCGGCGAGCGCACCGCCCTCCAGCTGGTCGACCTGCCGGTCGGCGTGCTGGTCGTGCTGGCCTGCTCCTCGCTCGGCGTGTACGGCATCGTGCTGTCCGGCTGGGCGTCCGGCTCGCCCTACCCGCTGCTGGGCGCGCTGCGCTCGGCCGCGCAGGTGATCTCCTACGAGATCGCGATGGGCCTGTCGATCGTCGCCGTGGTCATGCACTCGCACTCGCTGTCCACCTCGGAGATCGTCGACGCGCAGTCCGGCGGCTGGTACTTCTACCTGCTGCCGGTCAGCTTCCTGATCTACGTCGTCTCCATGGTCGGCGAGACCAACCGCGCGCCGTTCGACCTCCCCGAGGCCGAGTCGGAGCTGGTCGGCGGCTTCCACACCGAGTACAGCTCGCTGAAGTTCGCGCTGTTCTTCCTCGCCGAGTACGTCAACATGGTGACCGTCTCGGCGCTGGCCACCACCCTGTTCCTGGGCGGCTGGCGGTTCCCGTTCGTCGGCGACGACCACCTGCTCAACAGCGGCTGGTTCGGCCTGCTGTGGTTCGTGCTCAAGACGCTGGCCTTCCTGTTCCTGTTCATCTGGCTGCGCGGCACGCTGCCCCGCCTGCGCTACGACCAGTTCATGCGGCTCGGCTGGAAGTTCCTGGTCCCGGTCGCGCTGATCTGGTTCGTCGCGGTGGCGTTCGCCCGCTTCCTGCGCCAGGAGTGGGAGGCCCGCGGCGGGCTGGACACCAGCACCGCCCTGATCGTGATCGGCGCGTTCCTCGCGATCGTGCTGCTGGTCGCGTTCCTGCTGCCCGACAAGCGCGAGCCGCACGACCCGAACGCCGTCCCGGTCACCGGCGGCGGCTACCCCGTGCCGCCGCTCGACCTCGCAGTCCCCAAGGCCCCGCCACGCCGGCAGGTCCCGGTCGCGGAGCTGCCCACCACCACCGGCGGAGCCGGTGATCGGACCACCGCCGGCGGCGACGCCGGCACCCGCACCCAGGAACCGGCAGCGGTTACCGCATCCAAGGAGGCCAGCGATGGGGATGTTTGATCCCGTCAAGGGCTTCGGCGTCACCTTCGGCACGATGTTCAAGAAGGTCGTCACCGAGGAGTACCCCGAGGTCAAGAAGGTCACCGCGCCGCGGTTCCACGGTCGCCACCAGCTCAACCGGCACCCGGACGGGCTGGAGAAGTGCGTGGGCTGCGAGCTGTGCGCGTGGGCCTGCCCGGCGGACGCGATCTTCGTCGAGGGCGGCGACAACACCGAGGACGAGCGCTACTCGCCCGGTGAGCGCTACGGCGCGGACTACCAGATCAACTACCTGCGGTGCATCGGCTGCGGCCTGTGCATCGAGGCGTGCCCGACCCGCTCGCTCACCATGACCAACGAGTACGAGCTGGCCGACGACAACCGCCAGAAGCTGATCTTCACCAAGGAAGACCTGCTCGCGCCCCTGCTGCCCGGCATGGAGCAGCCGCCGCACCCGATGCGGCTGGGCGAGGACGAGAAGGACTACTACGTGAACGGCCCGGCGCTGGCCCGCGAGGCGGGCGTGCCCGAGGGCACGACGGTCGAGACGGGGCCCGAGGAGGCGTTGAAGTGAGCCTCTCGTCCCTGCTCCTCCAGCAGCCCGAAGCGGTCGAGACCGCGGTCGACGTCGTCACCACCGGCGAGGCGGTCGTGTTCTGGGTCCTCGGCCCGCTCGCCCTGGCCGGCGCGCTGGGGATGCTCTTCGCGCGGAACGCGGTGCACTCCGCGCTGTGGCTGGTGCTCACCATGCTCAGCCTCGGTGTGCTCTACATGGTCCAGCAGGCGCCGTTCCTCGGCTTCGTGCAGATCATCGTCTACACCGGCGCGATCATGATGCTGTTCCTGTTCGTGCTGATGCTCGTCGGCCGGGACAGCTCCGACTCGGTGGTCGAGGTGCTGCGCGGCCAGCGGCTGGCCGCGGCCGTGCTGGGCGTCGGCTTCGCCGGCCTGGTGGTCGGCTCGCTGGGTCGCGCGCTGACCTCCGTGCAGCCGGTCGGGCTGGTCGAGTCGAACAGCCAGGGCGGCGGCAACGTCGCCAACATCGGCGCGGAGATCTTCACCGACTACCTGTTCCCGTTCGAGCTGACCTCCGCGCTGCTGATCACCGCGGCGGTCGGCGCGATGGTGCTGGCCTTCTCCTCGCGCGCCGGCAGGGACGCCAAGAAGACCCAGCGCGAGCTGGTCGAGGAGCGCTTCCGCGGTCCCCGCCCCGGCTCGCTGCCCGGTCCCGGCGTGTTCGCCACCGCCAACTCGGTGGCCACGCCCGCCCTGCTGCCGGACGGCTCGGTCGCCGCCGAGTCCCTGTCCGAGCTGATCGAGACCACCGGCAAGGAACGTTTCGACGACGACGTCGCGGAGGTGTCCGGCACCGGGCAGCAGCCCGACGCACGCGCGCTCAAGGGAGAGTCGTCGTGACCCCTACGTACTACCTGCTGCTGTCGGCGCTGCTGTTCAGCCTCGGCGCGGTCGGCGTGCTGGTGCGGCGCAACGCCATCGTGGTGTTCATGTGCGTCGAGCTGATGCTCAACGCGGTCAACCTCAGCCTGGTCACGTTCGCCCGCATCAACGGCGGCCTGGACGGCCAGGTCATGGCGTTCTTCGTGATGGTCGTGGCCGCGGCCGAGGTCGTGGTCGGCCTGGCGATCATCATGGCGATCTTCAAGTCGCGTCGCTCGGCCTCGGTCGACGATTCCAACCTGTTGAAGTACTGAGAGGTCCACGGTGACGGAACCTGTTGCCGCCAGCGGGATCGGCAGTCTCGCCTGGTTGTTGCTCGCCCTGCCCGCGTTCGGCGCGGTCGTGCTGCTGGTCGGTGGCAGGCGCACCGACAGGTGGGGCCACCTGCTGGGCTGCGCCACCGTGGTCGCCGCGTTCGCGTACGGCCTGGCGCTGTTCTTCGACGTCCTGGGTCAGGGCCCGGAGAACCGCACCACCGAGGTGCACCTGTTCGACTGGATCCCGGTCGGCGCGCTGGACGTCGAGTTCGGGCTGCGCCTGGACCCGCTGTCGCTCACCTTCGTGCTGCTGATCACCGGTGTCGGGTCGCTGATCCACGTCTACTCGATCGGCTACATGGCGCACGAGGCCGGGCGGCGGAGGTTCTTCGCCTACCTGAACCTGTTCGTCGCCGCAATGCTCCTGCTGGTGCTGGGCAACGGCTTCGTGACGCTGTACTTCGGCTGGGAGGGCGTGGGCCTCGCCTCCTACCTGCTCATCGGCTGGTACCAGCACAAGCCGGAGGCGGCGTCGGCCGCGAAGAAGGCGTTCCTGATGAACCGGGTCGGTGACCTGGGCCTGGCGATCGCCATCTTCATCCTGTTCAAGGAGCTGGGCACCACCCAGTACACCGAGGTGTTCGCCCGCGTGGGCGAGCTGTCCTCGGCCGAGGTGCTGGCGGTCACGCTCCTGCTGCTGCTCGGCGCGTGCGGCAAGTCCGGCCAGTTCCCGCTCCAGGCGTGGTTGCCCGACGCGATGGCCGGCCCGACCCCGGTGTCCGCCCTGATCCACGCGGCCACCATGGTCACCGCGGGCGTCTACCTGATCGCCCGCTCGAACCCGATCTACAACCTGAGCGAGGACGGCCGCCTGGTCGTCATGGTCATCGGTGGTGTCACGCTGCTGATCGGCTGCGTCATCGGCTGCGCCTACGACGACTTCAAGAAGGTGCTGGCCTACTCGACGGTCAGCCAGATCGGCTACATGATCCTGGCCGTGGGCCTGGGCCCGATCGGCTACGCGCTGGGCATCATGCACCTGCTCACGCACGGCTTCTTCAAGGCGGGCCTGTTCCTCGGCGCCGGCTCGGTCATGCACGGCATGAACGACGAGGGCAACATCCGGCGGATGGGCGGCCTGGCCAAGAAGATGCCGATCACGTTCGTCACCTGGACGCTCGGCTACCTGGCCCTGATCGGCTTCCCGTTCCTGTCCGGCTACTTCTCCAAGGACGCCATCATCGCGGCGGCGTTCAGCATGGAGGGGTGGCGCGGCTGGGTGTTCGGCGGCGTCGCGGCCCTGGGCGCGGGCCTGACCGCGTTCTACATGACCCGGTTGTTCGCGCTGGTGTTCCTGGGCAAGCCGCGCTACACCGAGCTGCGCTCGGAGGACGGCCGCGAGTACCACCCGCACGAGTCGCCGCTGTCCATGACGATCCCGATGATCGTGCTGGCGTTCGGCTCGGTCGGCGCTGGCTGGTTCTTCGAGTCGAACCACAACCTGTCCGGCTGGCTCACCCCGTCGCTGGGCGAGCTCCAGGAGGGCCACGGCGTGCTGGGCCACACCACGGTCAACCTCCTGGTGCTGGGCCTGTCGCTGGCGGGCGCGCTGCTCGGGTTCGCGCTGTTCCTGCGCGGCGACCAGCCGGTGGAGCGCCCGGCGCGGGTGTCGTTCCCGGTCCGCGCGGCGCGCAACGACCTGTACGGCAACGCGCTCAACGAGGCGCTGTTCGCGCGGCCGGGCACCTGGCTCACCCGCGCGCTGGTGTTCGTGGACAACAAGGGCGTCGACGGCCTGGTCAACGGGTCGGCGGCGCTGCTGGGCGGTAGCTCGGGCCGGTTGCGCAGGCTCCAGACCGGGTTCGTCCGCTCGTACGCGCTCTCCATGCTCCTGGGTGCGGTCTTCGTCCTGGGCGCGCTGCTGATGGTGAGGTTCTCGTGAGCTGGGTGCTGATCGCGCTGCTCCTGCTGCCCCTGGTGGGCAGCCTGGTGGTGGCGTTCCTGCGGGGCAACGACCGCCTCGCCAAGCTGGTCGCGCTGGCGTTCTCGCTGGTCGAGCTGGCCCTCGCGGTGCTCGCGTGGACCGCCTTCGACCCGGGCGGCGACCGCCTCCAGCTGACCAGCTCGGCGGAGTGGATCCCGGCCTTCGGCGTGCACCTGTCGTTCGGCGTGGACGGCATCGCGCTGGTGATGATCGCGCTGATCGCGTTCCTGGTGCCGGTCGTCATCGGCGGCTCGTGGGCGGAGAAGCTGCCCGAGGGCCGCAGCGCGGGCGGGTTCTTCGCGCTGCTGCTGGCCATGCAGACCGGCATGGTCGGCGTGTTCGCCGCCACCGACGTGTTCGTGTTCTACGTGTTCTTCGAGGCCGTGCTGGTCCCGATGTACTTCCTGATCGGCCGGTTCGGCGGGCCGAACCGGCAGTACGCGGCGATGAAGTTCTTCCTGTACTCGCTGCTCGGCGGCCTGATCATGCTGGCCTCGGTGATCGGCCTGTACGTGGTGAGCCGGGATCAGATCGGCGAGGGCACCTTCGACTGGGCGACCCTGGTCACGGTGACCCGGGACGCGCCGCTGTCCACGCAGATCTGGCTTTTCCTGGGCTTCTTCATCGCCTTCGCGATCAAGGCGCCGCTGGTGCCGCTGCACACCTGGCTGCCGGACGCGGGCGCCGAGGCGCCGGTCGGCGCGGGCGTCCTGCTGGTCGGCATCCTGGACAAGATCGGCACGTTCGGCTTCCTGCGCTACTGCCTGCCGCTGTTCCCGGCGGCCAGCCGGGAGCTGGCGCCGCTGGTGCTGGTGCTGGCCGTGGTGGGCATCGTCTACGGCTCGCTGCTGGCGGTCGGCCAGTCGGACATGAAGCGGTTCGTGGCCTACACCTCGATCGCGCACTTCGGCTTCATCGCGCTGGGCATCTTCGCGTTCAGCTCGCAGGCGGGCGCGGGCGCGGTGCTCTACATGGTCAACCACGGCATCTCGACCGGCATGCTGTTCCTGGTCGTCGGCATGGTGATGGCCCGCGGCGGGTCGCGCCTGATCGAGGACTACGGCGGCATGGCGAAGCTCACGCCGGTGCTGGGCGGGCTGTTCTTCGTGGCCGGCCTGTCGTCGCTGGCGCTGCCGGGGACCAACTCGTTCGTCAGCGAGTTCCTCGTGCTCATCGGCTCCTACCCGAACGAGCCGGTGTTCACGGTCATCGCCGCGCTCGGCATGGTGCTCGCCGCGCTGTACGTGCTGTGGCTCTACCAGCGGGTCTTCCAGGGCCCGGTGCGCGGCACCGCGCTGGTCGGCCTGGCTGGCGGACCCGGCGCGGCGGTCGACCCCGAGCGCACGTCGGTGCCCGACCTGAACAAGCGCGAGCTGGCCGTGCTCGCACCGCTCGTGGCGCTGATCTTGGTGCTCGGCTTCTACCCGAAGCCGGTGTTGGACGTGATCACCCCGTCGGTCGGGGCGACGCTCAGCGAGGTCGGGGTGGCCGACCCGGTCGCGCAGGAAGGCAAGTGACGTGACGACGTTCCTCTCGCAGAACGTGGAGCGGCTGCAAGCACCGGAGATCGACTACTTCGCCGTCGCGCCGCTGCTGATCGTGCTGGGCGCGGCGTGCGCCGGCGTGCTCGTCGAGGCGTTCCTGCCCAGGGCGCAGCGCTGGGCCGCGCAGGTCGTGCTCGTGCTGGCGGCGTTGGCCGCGGCGGGCGCGCTGCTGGTCGCCTACGCGTCCGACGCGGACACGCCCGAGCAGGGCAAGACGACCCTGGCGGGCGCCATCTCGGTGGACCAGCCGGCGATCTTCCTGTGGGCCACGCTGCTGCTGCTCGGCCTCGGCTCGGTGCTGCTGATCGCCGACCGGTCCGTGGAGCCCGGCGGCGCGTTCATGCCGGAGAACACGCCCGGCGGCAGCGCCACCTACCGGGGCCAGGCCGACCACGGCGCCCAGGACCGGGGCGGGGCCGCCACGGTTCTGATGACGCGGGAGCAGGCCACCCGGTTCGGGATGCAGACCGAGGTGTTCCCGCTCACGCTGTTCGCGCTCGGCGGCATGATGGCCTTCGTCGCGGCGAACGACCTGCTCACCATGTTCATCGCGCTGGAAGTGCTCTCGCTGCCGCTCTACCTGATGTGCGGCCTGGCGCGCCGCCGTCGCCTGCTGTCGCAGGAGGCAGCGGTGAAGTACTTCCTGCTGGGCGCCTTCGCGTCGGCGTTCTTCCTCTACGGCGTGGCCCTGCTCTACGGCTACGCGGGCTCGGTCAAGCTGGCCGACATCGCCGTCGCCACCTCGGGCACCGACCGGTCCGACACGCTGCTGTACGCGGGCTTCGGCCTGCTGGTGGTGGGCCTGCTGTTCAAGGCGTCAGTCGGCCCGTTCCACGCCTGGACCCCGGACGTCTACCAGGGCGCGCCGACGCCCGTGACGGCGTTCATGGCGTCGTGCACGAAGGTCGCCGCGTTCGGCGGCATCCTGCGCGTCCTCTACGGCGCGTTCGAGCGCTCCAGCTGGGAGTGGGAGGGCGTGCTCTGGGGCGTGGCCATCGTGTCGATGGTGATCGGCTCGGTGCTCGGCCTCACCCAGACCGACGTCAAGCGGATGATCGCCTACTCGTCGGTGGCGCACGCGGGCTTCCTGCTGGTCGGCGCGATCTCGCTGAACGCCGACGGCCTGTCGGGCACGATGTTCTACCTGATGGCCTACGGCTTCACCACGATCGCCGCGTTCGGCATCGTCAGCCTGGTGCGCAACGCCGACGGCGAGGCCACCCACCTGTCGCAGTGGGCGGGCCTGGCCAAGCGGTCGCCGGTGGTGGCGGGCGTGTTCACGTTCCTGCTGCTCGCGCTCGCCGGTCTGCCGCTGACCAGCGGTTTCATCGGCAAGTTCGCGGTGTTCACGGCGGCGGTCGAGGCGGGCATGACGCCGCTGGTGGTCATCGCGCTGGTGGCCAGCGCCGTGGCGGCGTTCTTCTACCTGCGGGTGATCGTGCTGATGTACTTCAGCGAGCCCGCGGCGGACGGCCCGGCGGTGAGCGTGCCCGGCGCGTTCACCACCATGGCGATCACGATGGGCGTGCTGTTCACGCTGGTGCTCGGTGTCTGGCCGCCCAAGGTGCTCGAATGGGCGGGTACCGGCGCGTTCATCTTCTAGTGGTACGTAGGCTCTGTAGGCGTGACCAGTAGCGAGCGGGCGGGGGCGGGGTTCCGGTTTGCGGACCCCGTGCTCGCGGAGGTGGTGCAGGGCGGCCTCAACGAGGTGGAGGAGCTGCTGCACAAGGTGGTGCAGAGCGAGTTCCACCCGGTGATGGAGACGTCGCTGCACCTGGTCGAGGCGGGCGGGAAGCGCATCCGCCCGCTGTTCACCATCCTGTCCGCCCAGTTCGGCGCGACCTGGGACCGCGAGAGCGTGATCAAGGCGGCGGCGGTCGTCGAGCTGACGCACCTCGCCACCCTGTACCACGACGACGTGATGGACGAGGCCACCATGCGCCGCGGCGCGGCCTCGGCCAACGCCAAGTGGGACAACAGCATCGCCATCCTCACCGGCGACTACCTCTTCGCGCACGCCTCCGCGCTGGTGGCGGACCTGGGCACGGGGGCCGCGCGGATCATCGCGGAGACGTTCTCCGAGCTGGTCACCGGCCAGATGCGCGAGACCATGGGCCCGCGCGACGGCGAGGACCCGGTCGCGCACTACCTGACCACGATCGCGGAGAAGACCGGGTCGCTGATCGCGACCGCCGCCCGGTTCGGCGCGATGTTCTCCGACGTGTCGCCGGGGCAGGTCGAGGCGCTGCGCTCGTACGGCGAGGTGATCGGGGCGGCGTTCCAGATCTCCGACGACGTCATCGACATCGCCTCCCCCACCGAGGAGTCGGGCAAGACGCCCGGCACCGACCTGCGCGAGGGCGTGAAGACCCTGCCCATGCTGTACGCGCTGGAGGACGAGCCGGACTCACGGCTGGCGCGGCTGCTGGCGGCCCCCATCACCGACGACGCCGAGGTCTTCGAGGCGCTGGAGCTGCTGCGGGCGTCCTCGGGGCTGGCGCGGGCGCGCAAGACCCTGGACGACTACGCGGCGCGGGCGCGGGCCACCCTGGAGGTGCTGCCGGCGGGCACCGCGCGGGACGCGCTGGAGTCGGTCAGCGACTACGTGGTGACCCGCTCGCACTAGCCCCTAGGCGAGGTCGGTCACCGGCAGGCGGCGGGCGCGCAGGGCGTCGACGGTGAAGATCGCCAGCGCCGCCCACACCAGGCCGAAGCCGAACCAGCGGGACGCGGGCATGGGCTCGTGCACCACGAACACGCCCCAGGCGAACTGGAGCACCGGGGCGAGGTACTGGAGCATGCCCATGGTGGCCAGCGGCACCAGCCGCGCCCCGGCGCCGAACAGCAGCAGCGGGACCGCGGTCACCAGGCCCGCCGACACCAGCCACAGCGCGTGGCCCCAGCCGTGGTCGTGGAAGGTGCCGCCGGGGCCGAGCCAGACCAGGTAGCCGATCGCGACCGGGGCCAGCACCAGGCTCTCCGCGGTCAGGCTGGCCGTGGCGTCCAGCGGCACGGTCTTCTTCAGCAGGCCGTAGAAGCCGAACGAGCAGGCCAGCACCAGCGAGATCCACGGCAGCCTGCCGTAGTCGACGGCCAGCACCACGACGGCGACGACCGCGACGCCCAGGGCCGCGAACTGGGCGACGCGCAGCCGCTCCCGCAGCACGGTCACCCCGAGCAGGACGCTGACCAGGGGGTTGATGAAGTAGCCGAGGGCGGCCTCGACGACGTGCCCGGTGTTGACCGCGTGGATGTAGACGCCCCAGTTGACCGCGATCAGCACCGACGCGGCGGTCACCATGAGCCAGCCGCGCCGGGACAGCCGGCGGATGCCAGCCCAGCGGCCGAGGACCGCCGTGAGCAGCGCCATCACCACCAGTGACCACGCGATCCGGTGGGCCAGGATCTCCACCGACCCGGCCGGCTGGAGCAGCGGCCAGTAGGCGGGCACGATGCCCCAGAGGAAGTAGGCGACGGTGCCGAAGGCGATGCCCCTGCCGGGGGTGCCGGTGCCGGTCGGAGCAGTGGAAGAAGAGGTCAACGGCGGCACGCGGGCTACTGTACGCCTGCCGTTTTGGCTGGTCAGTTGCTCCGGATGGCCTACCATCGGAGGTCGGTCCCGCGTCCGGCCGGCCCCACGCGCCGAACGAGGGGGTCAGGGTAGTTTGACACCGCTTCCCCGACCGGGTGAATACCTGGAAGCGGAGCGTGTCGGGGTGTGACAAGCAGCGGTGGGAGGGTCTCCCGTGAGTTCGCTCTTCGGGCAGGTGTGGCTGTGGAGCCTGCTGTCCTTCGCGGCAGGCGTCGCGCTGACCTGGCTGATCATGGTGCGCCCGGCCAAGCGGCAGCTGGAGGAGGCGGAGGACCGCCTGCTGACCGCGCCGCGCCCGACGACCACCACCACCGCGATCACCCCGGCCCCGGCGCGCGACCGGGCCGACGACTGGCACCTGGAGGCGTCGCGCTCGCTGACCGACGACGTGCTGCCGCCCGACCCGCCGCGCTACGACGCGGCCGACCTCAAGCGCGAGGAGCTGCTGGAGGAGCTGGACGACGAGCACCGGCCGCTGACGGACTTCGAGGAGGAGCACGACTTCCCGGAGCTGGACGACGACCGGCCGCGCAGCCTGTTCGACCGGTCGGCGCCGCAGGGCGGTGACGCTCGGGAGCCGCTGGGGGCGGAGGCCGGTCGGGATTCGGCTGGTCGGGATCTGGCTGGTCGTGAGGTGCCTGGCCGCGAGGTGCCTGGTCGTGATCTGACCGCTCGTGAGGTGTCGGGTCGTGACCCGGCCGGTCGCGGGTCGTCGGCGCGTGAGGTGTCGGTGCCGTCGCGCCGGGGCGTCGACGAGGAGCCGGAGCTGCCGGCCGAGGAGACGCACCTGATGCCCGCCGTGCCGGTGGCCGAGGTCGCGCCACGCCGCGAGGAGCCGGTCGCGCCGCCCGAGGTGCAGGCGTTCCAGCCGCGCGAGGTGTGGCGCGAGGAGACCGTGGTCCAGGAGGTCTACGACCAGGACCACCTCCCGGGCCGGCACCAGGAGGAGGACGACGAGCCCGAGCGCCGGGGTTCCGAGGAGACGGCCCTGATCCCGGCGACCGAGCTGGCGCGGGCCATCGCGGAGGTGGACCGGGACGACCCCCAGGTCTGGCCGGAGCACGACCTGACCGGGCACTTCGCGCCCGTGGACGTCGAGGCCGACCGGCACGGGCCGGCGACCGAGATCCTCAGGCCGGTGTCCGGCGAGCGGTCCGCCCCTCCCGTCCCGGAGGTCGAGCCGCGCGAGCGCCGGGCGCCCGAGGTGGTGGCCGCGCCGGAGGTGCCGCCCGCGCCGCGCCACGAGGCCCCGACCGGTGAACCGAGGCACTCCGACACCTGGTCGGAGGACGGCCGGTCCGGGAACGCCTGGTCCGGGAACGCCTGGTCCGGGGACGTCCGTACCGGGGATGTCAGGGCCGGGGATGTTCGTTCCGGGGACGACCACCCCACCGAGGTGCGCCCCGTCGAACCGGAACCGTTCGAGCCCGCGTTCGTCGAGCCCACCCCCGCCGAGCCCGAGCCGTTCGTGCCCACGTTCGTCGAGCACCAGACCCCGGAGCCGGCGCCGAAGCCCGCCGCCGCTCCCGAGCCCGCCCCGAAGCCCGCCCCGGCGGCGAAGGAGGAGCCGGCCCGCCCGCGCAGCCTGTTCGAGCCGCTGCCGACGTCGGAGGCAGAGGCCGAGCCGGAGCCGGAACCGTCCCGCCCGGCGGCGAGGGTGGGCGACGACCAGCCGTTCGTGCCCAAGCTGGCACCGGAGCTGCTGGCGGCCACCGGGGGCGACCAGGTGACCGCCGGGAGCACCACGGGCACGGGCCTGCCGCAGCGCTCCGCCCGCCGGTCGGGTGACCGGCGCGCCTCGTCGCCCGCGCCCACGCCCGCGCCGAAGCCGGCCGTCCCGCCCGCCGCCCGCCCGGTCCGCCCGCGCCCGGTGGGCTTCAGCCCGAGCACCGGCGGTCGGCCCGCGAGCAGCAGCACCCGGTACCGGGGGCAGGAGGAGGGCTTCAACCCGCGCTCCCCGTTCGGGCCGGGCTCGGTGCTGCCGAAGTCGGACGGCATGGCCCCCGCGCCCGACTTCCAGGTGAAGGCCACCCTCACCGGTCGCCGCTACTTCACCAACGAGTCGGCGAACTTCCGCGAGACCCGCGCCGACGTCTGGTTCCGCACGACGTCGGACGCGGAGAAGGCCGGCTTCCACCAGGCTCCCTAGGGGAGTGGGCCCGCCGACGTCCGGTCGGCGGGCCCCGCCTCGCGCCCCGCCTCGCCGCTTCGCCCTGCTCCCGGCCTAGCCCCGCGCTCATCGCCCCGACCCGCGCCGCCCCGGCCACCAGCCCTGCCCTGCGCCGCCCCTCACCCCTGCCCCCACCCCTGCCGGTCGCGGGCGACCTGCTGTCCCGCCGCGCCGTGGTGATCACCGCCGACGTCGTCCGGTGCGGCACCCAGGCCCTGGCCGCCGTCCTGCTGCTCATCGGCGCCGGCACCCTGTGGCACCTGGCCCTGCTCCAGGCGGTCGCGGCCACCGCCACGGCCTTCTTCGGCCCCGCCGCGGCCGGCCTGCTCGCCGACGTGGTGCCCGAGGCCCACCGCCGCCAGGCCAACGCCCTGCTCAACGCCACCCGGAACGGCGTGGTCCTGGTGGCGCCGGTGGTGTCCGCGACGTTGGTGGCCGCGGTCGGCGCGGGGGTGGCGTTCGCGGTGGACGCGGTCACGTTCCTGATCAGCGCCACCGCGCTGGCCGCGCTGAAGGCCCCGGACCGCCCGGTACCCCCGCGACCGGCCGTGCCCGCCGCCCTGGCCCCGCTCCTCGTCCTGCTCGCGCTGGGCGCCCCGGTGCCGCTCCTGGCGGTCGCGGCGGTCCCGGCGGGCGTGCAGGCCGCGCTGCACACCGTGTTCGTCGAGACCGCGCGGCAGACCCACGTGCCGGCCGAGCTGGTGGCCCGCGCCACGAGCTTCGCCACCGTCGTCGGCCTGGGCACCGCGCCCCTGGGGATGGCGCTGGCCGGACCCGCCGCCGAGCGCGTCGGCGCGGGCGCGGTGCTCGTGGTGGGTGCGGTGGCCGCCGTGGTCAGCGTGCCGCTCACGCTGGCGGTGCGCTCGGTCCGGCAGCTCCCGGCCGAGCCCGCCGACCGGCCGAGCGGGCCGGCTGCCGGGCCCGCGTGATCACCCGGGCGGGGGCCGCCCAACCCCGAGCGACCACCGACTCCGGCCACGTTCCGAAACTCCCGGGCACCGGCCGGCGTCAGCCGGCAGTATGAAACCGGGCCCCCACGGGGCGCCCGCACCACGGTTTCCCTGGGGAGGGAACACGAGAGGGCCCCTGTTCCGGGAGGCGGAACAGGGGCCCTCCGTCTGTCCGGGGGACCGCCGGCCTAGCCGACCACGGTCCAGGTGTCCTTGCCGTGCAGCAGCGCCGCGAGGTCCGCGGGCTTCCCCGCCTGGGCCTCGGTGACCTGCGCGCGCGCCGCGTCGTCGTACGTCGTGCGCGAGACCTTCCGGAACACGCCCGTCACGGTGTGCCGGAGGTCCTGCGTCGACAGGCGGGACAGGGCGAACGCCAGGTTCAGGTCCGCCGCGTCGTGCACCACGACGTCGGACGCGGCCACCTCGGCGGTCTTCGCGATGGCCAGGCCGAAGCCGTCCCGGACCACCGCGTACTCGCCGCCGCCGAAGGTGATCGGCTGCCCGTCCACCACGTTGATGATCCGCTGCGACGCCTCGTCGGCGTCCTTGAGCACGTCGAACGCGCCGTCGTTGAAGATCGGGCAGTTCTGGTAGATCTCCACCAGCGCCGAACCCCGGTGCTCGGCCGCCTGCCGCAGCACCTCGGTCAGGCCCGCGCGGTCCGAGTCGACCGCCCTGCCGATGAACGTGGCCTCCGCGCCCAGCGCCAGCGACACCGGGTTGAACGGGTGGTCCAGAGACCCGAACGGCGTGGACTTGGTGACCTTGCCCTCCTCGGAGGTGGGCGAGTACTGGCCCTTGGTCAGGCCGTAGATCCGGTTGTTGAACAGCAGGATCTTGAGGTTCACGTTGCGGCGCAGCGTGTGGATGAGGTGGTTGCCGCCGATGGACAGCGCGTCGCCGTCACCGGTCACCACCCACACCGACAGGTCGGGCCGCGCCACGGCCAGGCCGGTCGCGATGGCCGGCGCGCGCCCGTGGATGGAGTGCATCCCGTAGGTGTTCATGTAGTACGGGAACCGCGACGAGCAGCCGATGCCCGAGACGAACACGATGTTCTCGCGCTTGAGGCCCAGCGAGGGCAGGAAGGACTGCACGGCGTTGAGCACCACGTAGTCACCGCAGCCGGGGCACCAGCGGACCTCCTGGTCCGACTTGTAGTCCTTGGCCTTCTGCGGTTCGTCGGAGGTGGGCACACCAGCGAGGCCCCCCAGGCCCGGCAGACCCAGATCCGTTGTGGTCATTCGGACACTCCCTTGATCACGTCGGCGAGCACGTCCTGCAGCTCCTCCGCCTTGAACGGCAGGCCCTGCACCTTGGTGTAGCTGATCGCGTCGACCAGGTACCTGGCGCGCAGCAGCAGCGCCAGCTGGCCCAGGTTCATCTCCGGCACGATCACGCGGTCGTAGCGCTTGAGCACCTCGCCCAGGTTGCGCGGGAACGGGTTGAGGTGCCGCAGGTGGGCGTGCGCCACGGGCAGCCCCAGCTTGCGCACCCGGCGCGCGGCGGCGCCGATCGGGCCGTAGGACGAGCCCCAGCCGACGACCAGCACGCGCGCCTGCCCGGACGGGTCGTCCACCACGACGTCGGGCACCTCGATGCCGTCGATCTTGCGCTGGCGCAGCCGCACCATGAAGTCGTGGTTGGCGGGGTCGTAGGAGATGTTGCCGGTGCCGTCGGCCTTCTCCAGGCCGCCGATGCGGTGCTGGAGGCCCGGGGTGCCGGGGACGGCCCACGCGCGGGCCAGCGTCTCCGGGTCGCGCAGGTACGGCCAGAACGCGCCGTCGGGGCCGTTGGGCTGCGTGGCGAACTCCACCCGCAGGTCGGGCAGCGCGTCGACGTCCGGGATCAGCCACGGCTCGGAGCCGTTGGCGATCGCGCCGTCGGACAGCAGCAGCACGGGGGTGCGGTAGGCCAGCGCGATGCGGGCGGCCTCCAGCGCGGCGTCGAAGCAGTCGGCGGGCGACTGGGGCGCGACCACCGGCACCGGCGACTCGCCGTTGCGGCCGAACATCGCCTGGAGCAGGTCGGCCTGCTCGGTCTTGGTGGGCAGGCCGGTGGACGGGCCGCCGCGCTGCACGTCGATGACCAGCAGCGGCAGCTCGGTCATAACGGCCAGGCCGATGGTCTCGGACTTCAGCGCGATGCCGGGGCCGGAGGTGGAGGTCACGCCGAGCGCGCCGCCGTAGGAGGCGCCCAGGGCCGCGCCGATGCCCGCGATCTCGTCCTCGGCCTGGAGCGTGGTGATGCCGAAGTTCTTGTGCCGGGACAGCTCGTGGAGGATGTCCGACGCCGGGGTGATCGGGTAGGTGCCCAGCACCACGGGCAGCTCGGCGAGCCGGCCGGCCGCGACGATGCCGTAGGCGAGCGCGGTGTTGCCGGTGATCTGGCGGTAGGTGCCCGGGTTGAGCCTGGCGGGCGCGACCTCGTAGGTCACCGCGAAGGACTCGGTGGTCTCGCCGTAGTTCCAGCCCGCCCGGAACGCCAGCACGTTGGCCTCGGCGATGTCGGGCTTCTTGGCGAACTTCTCGCGCAGGAACCGCTCGGTGCCCTCGGTGGGCCGGTGGTACATCCACGACAGCAGGCCCAGGGCGAACATGTTCTTCGCCCGCTCGGCGTCCTTCTTGCCCAGGCCGGTGTTCTCCAGGGCGCCGATGGTCAGGGTGGCCATGGCCACCTCGTGGACCTGGTACGCCTCCAGGGAGTTGTCCTCCAGGGGGTTGGCGGCGTAACCGACCTTGATCAGGTTGCGCTTGCTGAACTCGTCGGTGTTGACGATCAGCATGCCGCCCTTGGGCAGGTCGCCGATGTTGGCCTTGAGCGCCGCCGGGTTCATCGCCACCAGCACGTCGGGGCGGTCGCCGGGGGTGAGGATGTCGTAGTCGGCGAAGTGCAGCTGGAAGCTGGACACGCCGGGCAGGGTGCCCTGTGGCGCGCGGATCTCGGCCGGGAAGTTCGGCAGGGTCGCGAGGTCGTTGCCGAACGCGGCGGCCTCGGAGGTGAACCGGTCGCCCGTGAGCTGCATGCCGTCACCGGAGTCGCCGGCGAACCGGATCACCACGCGGTCGAGCTTGCGGACCGTTCCTCCCGAGGAGCCGCCCGGGGCGGCGCCGTTACCAACGTCGGTAGTCATTCCTCCGCCGATCCCTTTCTCACCCGCTTCGGGAGCCAGTGCCCCGTCCCCCGCTGTCCGAGGGTAGTCGTGTCGCCGGGCGCCCCGGTTCGTGACGTACCACTCTGCGGGACGAGCCGTCCCACTCGGCGCCGTGGCCGGTCAACTAGGGGTCGACTAGGGGCTTTTGTACTTACCGGCAGGTAACTGCTACTCGAAGTTACGGCCGGGGAGCCGCGCTGTCCAGCTCAGCCCTTACCGCTGATCCGGCCCTTCGCGGCGGCGAGCCCGGCCTGGAACTCCGGGGTGCCGATCGAGGCCGCCTGCGGCGCCAGCTCGACGTCCACGGCCCGACCGTGGTCGGCCAGGTCGGCGGTCGCGCGCATCGACGCCTTGGTGGTCCGGACGAGGTCGCGGGGCGCGTCGGCGGCCGGTCGGGCCAGCTCCGCGGCGGCGGCGACCAGCTCGTCGTGCCCGCCCTCGACCCGCTGCCAGGCCAGCCCGCGCGCCACCGCCGCGTCGGCGTCCAGGACCTGGCCGAACAGCGTCATCGCGGTCGCGGTCTGGGGGCCGACGAGGCGCTGGAGCATCCACGTCATCCCGCCGCCCGGGTGGATGCCCAGCCGGAGGAACCGGGGGTCGAACCGGGCCCGGGGACCGACCACGCGCACGTCGCACGCGAGCGCCAGGTTCAGCCCCGCGCCCACCGCCGCGCCGCCCACGGCCGCGACCGTGGGCAGGGAGCAGTTCGCCACCGCCAGGAAACCCGCGTAGATGCGCCGCAGGCCCTCCTCGCGGGCCTCGCCCAGCACGGTCAGGTCCGCGCCCGCGCAGAACGCCGGGGGAGTGCCCGTCACCACGACGGCGTGCACGCCGGGGTCCGACTCGCAGGTCCGCACCGCGTCCGCGAGCCGGTCGGACAGGTCGAGCGTGAGCGCGTTGCGGCGCTCGGGGTCGTGCACGGTGATGACCGCCACGCGGTCGGAGCGGTCCAGCAGCACCTCGGCCATGCGGCGACTTTAGGGGGCCGGTGGTTTCGGGGGGTCGGCCTAGGGGGCGGGCGGCCGGTCCAGCAGCCGGGACAGCACCACGGTGGAGACGGTCCGGTCGACGATCTCCACGGCGCGCAGCCGCTCCAGGGCGGTCTCCAGGTGGTGGATGTTCGCGGCGCGCAGGTGCACGATCGCGTCCGCCGCGCCGGAGACCGTGTAGGCGGCCCTGACCTCGGCCATCGGCTCCAGGTGCTGCTGGATGTCGTGCGGCGCCACGTTGCCGCGGCAGTGCACCTCGACGAGGGCCTCCGTGCCCCAGCCCAGCCGCTCCGGGTCCACGACCGCGGTGAAGCCGCGCAGGACGCCCGTGTCCAGCAGCTTGTCGACCCGCCGCTTCACCGCGGGGGCGGACAGGCCCACCCCCTTGCCGATGTCGGCGTAGCTGGAGCGGGCGTTGGCCATCAGGCACGAAATGATTCGCTGGTCGATCGAGTCCACACGCAACATTCTGCACCAGAAGACGCAATATCGCGGCGTTGATCGATGGTCTGAAGCCCATCTACATTTCGATCCATGACCTCGGTTTCCCTCGTGGGCCCCGGTGAAGAGCCGATCGTGCTGGACGTGCCGACCGCCCCGGTACGCGTGCCGACCACCCGTCGGTACCTCATGTGCGCGCCGGAGCACTTCACCGTCGCGTACTCGATCAACCCGTGGATGGACCCGACGCGGCCCATCAGCACGGCGCTGGCGGTCGAGCAGTGGACGGCCCTCAAGGAGACCTACGAGGGGCTCGGGCACCGGGTCGAGACCATCCAGCCGGAGCCCGGCCTGCCGGACATGGTGTTCGCGGCCAACTCCGGCACCGTGGTCGACGGCCGGGTCCTCGGTTCCCGCTTCCGGGCCCCGCAGCGCGCCGCCGAGGCCGACCACTTCCGCCGCTGGTTCCTGGCCAACGGCTACCGCGACGTGGTGATGCCGGAGCGCACGAACGAGGCCGAGGGCGACCTCGCCTGGACCGGCAGGTACCTGCTGGCCGGGACCGGCTTCCGCACCGACCCCCTGGCGCACGCGGAGGCGCAGGAGGCGCTGGGGGTGCCCGTGATCTCGCTCCAGCTGGTCGACCCCAGGTACTACCACCTCGACGTGGCGCTGTTCGTGCTGGCGGACGACCTGGTGGCGTACTACCCGGAGGCGTTCTCGCCGGGCAGCCTGCGGGTGCTGGAGCGCCTGTTCCCCGACGCCGTGATCGCGACGGAGGAGGACGCGGCGTGCCTGGGGTTGAACGCCGTGTCCGACGGGCGGCACGTGGTGCTGCCGGTGGAGGCCGGGCACCTGGCGGGTGAGGTGGCGAAGCGCGGGTTCGAGCCGGTGTTCGTGGACATCTCGGAGCTCCGGAAGTCCGGTGGCGGGCCCAAGTGCTGCACGATGGAACTGCGGGACTGATCCGCAACGCTCCGTAGTCGGTTGTTCGTGCTGGTCAATCTCGGTAAAGCTGTGCTGACCAGCACGAACGTCCGCGCTGATGGTGACGCTGCTCTGTCGCTGACTGTCGTTGCTTGCCGGTCTTCATCAGTGTTCACGGGACAGTCGCGGGACGGATCAGGCCCCCGGTGACTGATCACCGGGGGCCTGTTGACCTGCACAAACACTCTAACGGCTACGTGCTCAAGGTGTCTTCGATCTTGCTGTTCGACGCGGTGCGCTGACCGTCCAGGCACCGTGCGTAGACCTTGAGCAGGACGTCAACGGTGTGCCCGGCCCGCTCCGCCACCTCGGCAGCGGGGACGCCCGCAGCGAGCCAGGTCGACACCGCAGCGTGCCGCAGGTCGTACGGGTCCATACCCAGCGGAGATGCGTACTGCTCCGGGCTCAGTCCGATCTTGCGCGCCTTGTCCCAGGCATCGGTGTAGACCGTCGCGTTGACCGGCCCGCCGCTGATCTTGCCCCGGAACAGTCGTCCGTCCTCGGCTGTGCCGAAGGTCTCGATGTGCTCCCGCAGGATGGCTACGAGCTGGGGCGGGATCGGAACCGACCGGATCGCGCCCTGTGCCCGCCGCTTGAGGTTGCGGACCTCCCAGGTGGCCCCCGAGTCGGAGTACCGGGCGTTCGTGCGAGACGCCGACTTCTCCAAGATCAGTTCGCCCCAGCCCGAGTCAGGCAGCTTGCAGTCCTGCTCACGCAGCCGGTTGACCTCGCTCGGGCGAAGCGCGGCGTAGTACATCGTCGCGAAGAACCCGTACAGGTGAGCGCGGCCCCTGGCGTAGGTGACCGCAGCGAGCACCTGGCGAGCCTGTTTCGGGTTGAGCACCACACGCGGGTCAACCTCGGTGTTGCCCTGGTCAGCGCCGAACTTCGTCCCAGTTACCGGGTTGGCGACGAGGTAACCGGCATCGACGCCGTGCGCCAGGACGTGGTGCAGGACGCCGCGACGGGTGCGCACGGTCCAGGAGGCCGCCGTCTTGCCGCCCAGGTTGCGGCTGAGGGCCTGCAACAGCCGTTCGGTCTCCAGTTTGTCCGCCAGCTCCGCCACGGGCCGAGAGGCGCGTTCGATCCACCGCGCAGCCGCCGCCTGGTCGTCGTCCAGGAGCCGGTCACGCTGGTTGGACGGCAGCAGGCAGGTCGTGAGCACCCGCCGCAACACGTGCTCGTCAGGGGCCGACCTGTCCGGCCGGACGAACGCAGCGACCGCAACCGCCATCGTGTCCACGAACCGCCGGCGGGTGTTCGGTGCCGCCCGCTCCCACTCGTGATCGACGAACTCTTGCACGAGCTGGAGGAGGGACCGCGCGTTGCGCACCTTGTGCTCGGACTCCGGCAGGCCGGTTTCGACGTCGAACGGCTCACCACGCCGGGCAGCTTGCATCAGGTCCGACCGGCGCGCGTCCGCCTGGACCCGCAGGGTGAACCACTCCGAGTGCTCCTGGCCCTCGGTGACCCAGCGGACACCGTACGGGCGACGCCGCGACTTCTTGTGCTGGATCGACCAGAACCGGACCTTGAACGTCGGCCTCATGACTCGCTCCCGGTGCGGCGGGTGAGCTTGCGGGATGCGATGGCTGCGGCGAGTTCGCGTTCGGCGTCGGTGCGGTAGCCGACTCCGGTCATGGCCCAGTCGTTGACCACTAGGACGGTCGAGCTGTCGACCACGCCGAGCCGGTCGAGATGTTCGGCCAGGCGGTGTTCGGCGCGGGCCGATCGGAGGGTGGTGAAGGTGGTGGAGTAGCGGCGGGACTTGGTCAGGAAGTGGCCCCGGAAGCCGAGCATGTGCGCCCACTTGCGCAGGTTCAGCGCCGCGAACTCCGGCAGGCCACCCAGCCGCCAGGCGGTCCGCATCATGGCCTTGTGGTGCTCGGACACGTCCAGCTCCGCGATCGCCTCCTCCCGCTTGATCCGTGAGTCCACACCCGAGGTCGCGCCCGTGCCCTTGGTGGCGTACTTGGCGATGTACCCCGACACCTGCCGATCCCGCACCGCCGCGTCCGGATCGCCGGTCTCGTGGGCGGCGATGGGTTCGGCGTCGACCTGCTCACCCCAGGTCAGCGTGTGCTGTCCCACGGCGTCGCTGTCCTTGGTCGTGACCGCGACCGAGGCAGCCGCGGAACGCACCACCGCGCACAGCAACTCCGGGGTGACCGCGACCGGCGCCGCCGATCCAGGCCCCTCGGGGCCGTCCACGCGGATGACGGCGTGGAAGTGCACCAGCCCGCGCCGCTGGTACTCCGCGACCTTGGCGTAGGAGACCCGGAGGTGGTCGCGCAGCTCACCGCGTCGGATGCCCAGGGCGTCCGCGAGCTGGCGGGCGGTGGTGATGGTGAAGCGCCGCCACAGCTCGGAGGCGTGTGCCTGCCACAGCACCGCGCCGACGTAGTCGTAGGTGGTCGGGTCGAGCGGGGTGCCCAGGCGGGTATCGGCGTCGTGGTGGAACTCCCCGCACGCGCAGCGGCAAGACCGGTTGGAACGGGTGCGCGGCTGGTTGTGGACTTTGCCGAACGACGGCGGGGTCAGCGTGGCGAACACCCGCACATGTCCCGCCACGGTCTCGGGGACGCCTTTGCCGCCGGTCAGGCCGGAGCGGACGAGGTGGAAGGTGTCGGAGGCGTAGCGGGCCGAGCAGGGCTCGCAGACCGCCTCACGCCGGTTGCCGCACGGCACCAACAACGACCCCTCGAACCCGTCCAGCACGGTCCCGGCGGTGGTGTCCTCCATGCGGGTCGAGCCGGTCAATCGGATCGGACGGGCACACCCGTGCACCGCCTCCACCCGACGCCGCCACGAGCGATAACCGTTGGAGCGCAGGAAGTTCGTCAACCGCTCGTCGGAGTCGGGCAGACGCGACAGCAGCGCGGCAGCCGAGGTCATCAGGCCACCGCCCGCAGTGACCGACGCTCTCGTACCGAGGCGTCCCAGCCCCACGGGGTCCAGCCGTCGACACAGGTCAGCGAGTCGCACAGCTCGCCCGGCAACTCCTCCCACAGGCTCTCGGCGTAAGTGCGGCCGTTGCGCGGGTTGACCTCCTCCAGCCGGTACCCGGTGTTCGCACGGCGGGGCCCCGGCACCTCGACCTCACCGGCCGCACACGAGCACCACACCGCCGTACCGGCGCGGCCCGTCAACGAGCCGTCCACGTCGAACACCGCCAACGAACCCCGGCAGTCCGGGCACGAACCAGACGGGCCACGACCAACGCGCTTGCGCAACGAGGCCAGGAACCCCCGCACCGAGTACGAGCGGTTCGGGCCCACCACCCCGTACACCTCGCCCGAGTCGACCAGGGCGTTCCACTCGCCCTCGCCCCCGACCTCGTCCAGCACCACGGCCTGGACCCAGTCCGGCAGATCCACCCACCGCGACCGCGCGTACGACTCACCGCTCAGCGGGTTCACATCCGAGAACCGGAACCGGTCCCCGATCAGGTGCACAGCCACAAAAGCCGACATGACAGCCCTTCCGAGGGTTGCTCGGGCAGATCGGCTTTCCAGCGGTAGACGTGCGCGATACTCTGAGAGAGCACTTAGCGGTGCACACGACTCCGGTGGGTAGCCGCCCACTTGAGTTACGGGAGCCCTCTCGGTAGCCGCCGAAGAGGGCTCTCTTTGTCCAACAACGAAAGGGTATACCCTTTAGCCAAGTGCTGCAACTGTCCGTGACAGGAAGTCATAACGGCAGGTAGAAGGCTTGGGATCGGGTGGAAGCCAACTAGGCAGAGTGAGGCCAGGACGATGACCGGGAGCTTCGAAGGTCGGCCCGCGTACCTCCAGATCGCAGACGACCTACGACGGCAGATCCTTGACGGCGAGCTGCAAGACGGTGATCAGCTCCCGACTGCCCAAGAGATCATGGACGACTACGGCGTCTCCCGGATCGTGGTTCGCAACGCCATCAACGTGCTCCGCTCCGAAGGCTTGGTTCGCACCCAGCAGGGCAGCGGCACCTACGTTCGCCAGCACAAGCCGCTCAAGAAGCGCGTCATGGGCGATCTCTACGCGAAGCGCCCTAAGTCCTCCCCCTTTGCCCAGAGCGCCCAGGCCGCCGGCAAGCAAGGCGACTGGGAGTACCAGTCCCGAACCACCAAGGCGACCAAAGCCGTGGCGGACCGACTGGGCGTAGAGCCGGGCGACGAGGTGATGCGCACCCAGTACCGGTTCTTCGTGGACGAGGTGCCGACCATGCTGTCCACGTCCTACGAGCCCTTGGCGATCACCATGGGCACCGACGTCGAGCAGCCCGAGGCGGGCAAGGTCACCGGCGTGGTGCCGAGGATGGACCACATCGGGGTGCACATCACTCACGTGACCGAAGACGTGTACGCCCGCGCGCCCAGGCCGTTCGAAGTCGACAAGCTCGAAGTGCCGCAGGGCGTGCCGGTCATGGCGATCGAGCGGACGTACTACGCAGACGACAAGCCGGTCGAGACCGCAGACATCATCGTGCCCGCCGACCGCTACGCGCTGTCCTACACGATCAGGATTCCTGCACCCGAGGCGTAGTCGCAGGTCCGGTCTACTGGTGAGGATTTTCTCTACTGGTTCAAGGCGGCCCCTGGCGGGGCCGCTCGGCCGCGCTGTGCTGTCCCCGCTCGCCAGGTCCTTTTCGGCCCCGTCCTTGTGTCGCTCGGGCAAGCGGGCGGGGCCCGGCCTTCGGCCACCCACCCGCGCCCGGCGACGGGAGGTAGGGCCGGGACCGGGCGAGCGGGACAGCGGCCGACCGACCCCACCAGGGTCCGCAAAACGAAAGATCATGTCCTCGCCGGACGGGCAGGCCAGCAGGATGACCGGGACGCCGTGACAGCTCGCGAACCAGCGGGGACCGGGTTTCGTGTCATCCCGCCGACCTCCACGAGGGCAACCACACGCGTCAAGGGGGCGGAACCAGCCCAACAGTCCAGAATGGACAGAGGTGCCCCCTTGACACGCGCGGTTGGGACGAGCCAGGTCGGCGGGATGACACGAAGCCCTCTTTGACTGAAGCGAGCTTGGGCGTGGGAGACTTGTGCTGTGCGCATCCGACTGAGGCCGTCACTTGTGGGCATCTTGCTCGCGGGAACTGGCGCGTCTCAAGTCCTTGCAGGTGTGGATGGTTCTGTAACCCCTTGGCAGGCCGCATGGCTAGCCTCAACTGTCCTTACAGCGCTGGTAGCAGGCGTACTGACCACGACTGACCCACGGGCATCCATCAAAAAAAATCATTGAAAATGCTGTAGCATTCCCGCACGCCTGGTCGAACATGGCTAGCCGCCGTTTGGACTATCTATCGCGGCAGTAGCGCGAATCCTGCACCACTGCCGCGAGGTCGCGTCCCGGGACAGTCACGGGACACGGGAGTGTCCTCCTCTTTGACCGCCCGCATAACTGCAGGTAGGCGGCATAGATACGGACTCGCAAAACGCCGCACGATGGAACTCCGGGACTGATCCGCCCTTCGGCTTCGCGCTGGTCAGCCTGGTACAACCTCGCTGACCAGCGCGGATACCACCCGGCGATGCGTGTGGCAGGTCGAAGCGCGGGTCGACCTCGCTGCTCCCGCCCGGAACGCCCGCAGCATCGCCGCTGCGACGTCGTACCGGACCCGGCCGCGCGAGCGGCTCAGGTCACCGGAGCCGCCGACGCCGGCTGTGGCTGCCGGCCGCTGAGCCCCAGGATGCGGTGGATCAGCGGCGCGTCCGCGGGCACCGGCACCTCGGGCCCGTAGATGCCCATGTCACGCCCCATCTGCGCGGTCGGCACGAGGTCGCGGTGGACCTGCTCCAGCACGTCGTCGTCCCACGCGGGCGCCTGACCGGTGGCTCGGGCCAGGTCCCAGGTGTGGACGACGACCTCGCCGAGCACCATGCCGCCCACCAGTTCGGCCGGCATCTCGTGCGGCCCGCCCATGTGCGTCGTGCCCGTCCACGCCCCCGGCGCGCTCCACGCGTCGGCCGTGCGGTGGAGCTGCGCGGTCAGGGTCGCCGCCCAGTCGCCGGTGGTGAGGTCGACGTCCGGCTCGGCGGCGGCCGGCGGCGGCACGCTCTCCTTGCGTGCCGCGCCTTCGAGGGACGGACCCCAGAACAGCAGGTGGTGCACCAGCGCGCGCACGTCGTACTCGCTGCACGGCGTGGGCGCGCCCAACTGGTCGGGCTTGGTGCCACCGACGACCTCGACGGCGGTCTTCACGGCCCGGGGGATCAACTGCTCACGAGACATGCCGCCACCGTAGGAACGGGGTGCCGGGCGTGTCTTGAACAAAGGCGACATACGCTCCCGGACGTGACGCGGGACGAGCGCGAGCTGGCCTGGCGCCGCCACCAGCGGCACGAGTTCCTGGAGCCCTCGCCCGACCTGGCGGCGTTCGTCGCGCGGTACTGGGCGGTCGAGTGGACCTACGACCGCCCGTACCGGCAGCTGATCGTGCCCTACCCGAACGTGCAGCTGTCGTTCCACGAGAGCGGGCCCCAGGTGCACGGCGTGTCCAGCGGCCACGTCTTCCAGGAGCTGGACGGGACCGGCCGCGTCTTCGGCGTCGCCTTCCACCCCGGCGCGTTCCGGCCGTTCCTGGGCGCCCCGGTCCAGTCGATCACCGACCGCAGCCTGCCCGCCGCCGACGTGTTCACCGGCCTGCCGGCGCACGCGGACGTGGAGTCGGTCGAAGCGGCGCTGCGCGTGAACCTGCCCGCGCCCGACCCGAGGGCCCGCCACGCGGTCGAGGTCGTCGACCTGGTCATCGCCCAGCCGCACGTCACGCGGGTCGACGTGCTGGCCCGGGAGCTGGGCACCACCGTGCGCAGCGTGCAGAGGCTGTTCACCGAGCACGTGGGCGTCAGCCCGAAGTGGGTGATCCGCCGCTACCGGCTGCGCGAGGTGACCGAGCGGATGGCGGCGGGCGGGCACATCGACTGGGCGGCGCTGGCGGCCGACCTGGGGTACGCGGACCAGTCCCACTTCGTGCGCGACTTCACCGCCATGTTCGGTGAGACGCCGACCCGGTACGCGCAGCGCTACGGCTAGTCCTCCGGCCGCCGCGGGCGACACCCGTCAGGGCGGTTTCCGGCAGGGGCGAGCTCACTCCTCGAACGGGTGACACGCGCCGACCGGTACACCCGACCCCACAGGCGAACCACTCCTGTGCGTGATTCCGCGGCATGTCACCCGTACGGTTGATCGGTCTAGCGAGCCGGGCCCTGTCGGTGCTCCGATCGACGGCACTCGCCGTCGACCGACGTAGGGAGCGCACCATGAACGACATCGACGCCCAGCGACCGGCGCACCGACCGCGGCGCGATCCGCAGGGCACCGCGGAACCGCCGAAGCCCGCCTCGCCGCGGCAGCTCACCGGGCTGGAGTGGTTGGTGCGCCAGGCCCAGCGACGCCGCCCGGAGCGCTAGTCCGGCACCTCGCGCTGGAACGCCGCCCACAGCAGGTTCAACGGGTGGTCGGCCGGGAACTTCGCCCGCTCCTCCTTGCGGGCGAAGACCCCGACCAGGCGCTCCAGCTGCGGCTTCCGGTCGTTCTTCAGCTCCACCACCCGCAGTCCGGACCCCTCGCGCAGCTCGCCGTTCGCGGCGACCACGCCGAGGCCCGAGGTGACGATCATGCAGCCCTCGACCAGACCCGAGCGCAACAGGGACATGCCGTACTGGATTTCGTCGATTTCTGCCGCTATGTCCAGTTCGTTCCGGTAATCCGGGCCGAACCAGCCGCGCAGGAATTCGGCGATCAGCCCGTCGCCCGGGACCACCAGCGGCAGGCCGGGCAGCTCGCCCGTGCCGACGCGGTCGCCGAGCCGGTGCGGCGGCAGGTTCGTGAGCAGCGCCAACCCGCCCCGGCGCCACTCGATGACGTCGAACTCGTCGAACCCGGTCGACCGGCCCGCGGTCGTCACCACGCTGCCGCAGACGATGTCGACCTCCTTGGACTCCAGGCTCGTCCAGATGTCCTTCGTGCGGATGTGCACGACCTTCAGCTCCACGTCCCGCCGGCGGAAGTCCTCCACCACGTGGTGCCACGCCTTCGCCAGCGAGTCGAGCATGAACCGAGTGGTACCCACCGTCAGCGTGGTGCCGAGCTTGCGCCGGCACTCGTGAATCGAATCCAGCCACTCGCTCAGCGTCCGGCGCGCCAATTCCACCAACGCCTCGCCCGTCGGGGTGATCAGCACGTCTTTCCCGCGCCCCTGCTTGACCACGAGCGGCTCGCCGCACAGCTGCTTGAAGTTGCGGTTGAGCGTGTCGACCTGCTTCTGCACGCTGGACTGCTCCCGCCCGAGCACCCGCGCCGCGCGCAGTGCCGACCGCGTCTCGTACACCGCGATCAGCGTCCTGAGCTGGTCCAACGTGGTGTCCAGCAGCACCGGCGAGGCGTGCAGGAGTCTGCTGAGCCGGTTGCCCGCGGGCAGGAGCAGCTGGGTCGAGGTCGACATGCAGGGCCTCTCGGGTCGGGGCGAGATGTTCTACCGGTCAGTTGTACTGAACTTGGCCACAGTTCACGGTGAAATTATCCGAAGATCTTGGTGCTTTCCCTGGACAGTAAGCGGGGCCCGTAAGAGACTTCTTCCGCAACCAGGTGCGTGTTCACGTGGGAGCAATCGTGGGGGGTATTGGGGGGTTGGGGGCCCGCCGGGCGAGAGCCCGGCGGGCCCCCACGTATTAACCTCGTCCCCCGTGACGGTTTCCACCTTGGACTGGGGCACGACGTACCGGGTCACCGTGCTCGACCTCGGCCTGGCCTGCTGCGGCGTCGAGGTCATGGCGGCCCTGGAGGGCCACCGCCCGGAACAGCTCGCCGCCCTAGGGGTCGACCCGGTGCACGCGGCCGGCGAGGCCCACGTGCTCGTCGTGTCCGGCACGGTCACCGACGCCATGTTGCCCGCGGTGATCGCCTCGTACCAGGAGATGCCGGAACCCCGCTACGTCCTGTCCGTCGGGGCGTGCAGCAACACCGGCGGCCCGTACTGGGACTCCTACAGCGTGACCAAGGGCATCGACCAGGTCCTGCCGGTCCACGTGGCCGTCCCCGGCTGCCCGCCGCGCCCCGAGGCGCTGCTGGACGGCCTCGCCGCGCTCCACCGGCTGATCTCGTGAGCGCGGCCTCGGGGGACCTGGCCGCGCGCGTGCCGGGCGCGCGGGTGGAGGCGGCGTTCGGGCAGAGCACGGCGCACGTGCCGCTCGACTCGTGGGTGGCGGCCGCCCGCCACGTGCGCGACGAGCTGGGCTGCGCCCAGTTCGACTGGCTCGGCGTCGAGGACGCGGGCCGGCCGGGCGCCGCCGGTCAGCGGCACGCCGTGCTGCTGCACGTGCTGCACCCCGGGACCGGGGACGGTGTGCTGCTGCGCACCGAGCTGGGGCCGGAGGACGCGCTGCCGAGCGTGGCGGGGCTGTGGGCGGGGGCGGGGTGGCACGAGCGGGAGGCCGCCGAGATGTTCGGCCTGGCGCTCGACCGCGAGGCCGCCCACCTGCTGCTGCCCGACAGCTTCAGCGGGCACCCGCTGCGTAAGGACTTCGTGCTGGCGTCCCGCGTGGTGCGCCCGTGGCCGGGGCGGCTCGAACCCGGTGAGGACGGCACGTCCGCGCCCAGCCGCAGGCGCGCCGCGCCGCCCGGCGTGCCGGACCCGTCGTGGGGACCGCGATACGAGGAGAACACCGGTGACTGACCACACCTCCCCGGGCCGGGACTTCCCGGAGCACGTCTCGCCGGAGCACGACCCCCCCGGCCGGGGCTCGTCCGAGCGCGATCCGGCCGCCCAGGGCGTGCCGGAGGACGTTTCTCCTGGTCGGGGCTCGACCGAGCACGACCCGGCCGGCCGGGGCGCACCGCCCCACGTCTCGCCGGAGCCGGTCGCGGCCACCCTGCCCCCGCGCACCCGCGGCGTGATCGCGCTGCTGGAGGCCAACTGCACGGTGTGCATGATCTGCGCCCGCGAGTGCCCCGACTGGTGCATCCACATCGACTCGCACACCGAGACCGAGCAGGCGCCCGGATCGGCCCGTCCCCGGGCCCGCAACGTGCTCGACCGGTTCGCCATCGACTACGGCTCGTGCCTGTACTGCGGGATCTGCGTGGAGGCGTGCCCGTTCGACGCCCTGCACTGGGCGCCCGACTTCTCCTACCCGGGCACGGGCACCCCGGCGGGCGAGGGCGCCGTGGCCGAGCTGGTCCAGGAACGCGACGTGCTGGGCGCGTGGGTCGCGCACGTGCCGCCCCCGCCGCCGCTGGACGCGGGCGCCGAGCCCGCCCCGGAGAGCACCACCACCCGACCGGCACGACCGGGTGCCGGAACCCCCGGCCGGCCGGGCGCGTTGAGGGGGAGGACGTAGAACAGCCGGAGGCGACGCGACGTGCACAAGCACTTCAACGGGTTGAAGACCGCGTTGCTGCTCGGCGCCATGAGCGCGCTGATCATCGCGATCAGCTCGTTGTTCGGGCGGACCGCCCTGGTCATCGGCCTGCTGCTGGCGCTGGGCGTGAACGCCTACGCGTACTTCAACTCCGACCGGCTCGCGCTGCGCGCGATGCGCGCGCGACCCGTGTCCGAGGTCGAGCAGCCCGCGATGTACCGCATCGTGCGTGAGCTCGCGCAGGCCGCCCGGCAGCCCATGCCGAGGCTGTGGATCAGCCCCACGGCCGCGCCGAACGCGTTCGCGACCGGCCGCAACCCGCGCAACGCCGCCGTGTGCTGCACCACCGGCATCCTGGAGCTGCTGGACGAGCGCGAGCTGCGCGCCGTGCTGGGGCACGAGCTGTCGCACGTCTACAACCGCGACATCCTGATCTCGTGCGTGGCGGGCGCGCTGGCCGGTGCGGTGAGCACGCTGGCGAACCTGGCGATGTTCGCGAGCGTGTTCGGCGGCGACGACGAGGACCGGCCCAACCCGCTGGCCGTGCTGCTGATCGCCGTGCTCGGACCGGTCGCGGCGGGCATCGTGCGGATGGCCGTGAGCCGGTCCCGGGAGTACCAGGCCGACGAGTCGGGCGCGGAGCTGACCGGCGACCCGTTGGCGCTGGCCTCGGCGCTGCTCAAGCTGGAGCACGGCACGCGCGCCGCGCCGCTCGCGCCGGAGCCCGCCGTGGTCGCGCAGTCGCACCTGATGATCGCCAGCCCGTTCCGGCCGGGGGAGCAGCTGGCCCGGCTGTTCTCCACCCACCCGCCGATCCGGGACCGGGTGCGGCGGCTGGAGGAGCTGGCGCGGCGCCACTAGGCGCCGGCCGGCCGTCGGGCGCCGCCGGCTAGCGGGCCTCGCGCGCGACGTTCATGACGTACTGGCCGTAGCCGGACTTCGCCAGCTTCTCGCCCAGCGCGTAGCACTCGTCCGCGCTGATGAAGCCCATGCGCAGCGCGATCTCCTCGGGGCACGCGATGCGCACGCCCTGCCGGTGCTCCAGCACCTGCACGAACTGGCTCGCCTCCACCAGCGAGTCGTGCGTGCCGGTGTCCAGCCACGCGAAGCCGCGGCCCAGGTCCACCAGCTGCGCGCGACCCTGGCGCAGGTAGGTCAGGTTCACGTCGGTGATCTCCAGCTCGCCGCGCGGCGACGGCTTGAGGTTCCTGGCGATGTCCACGACCTGGTTGTCGTAGAAGTACAGGCCGGTGATGGCCTTGTTCGACTTCGGCGCGACCGGCTTCTCCTCGATGCTGACCAGCCGGCCCTCCGCGTCGACCTCGCCCACGCCGTAGCGCTCGGGGTCCTTCACCGGGTAGCCGAACAGCACGCAGCCGTCCAGCGAGGCGGCGTGGTGCTGGAGCACCCGGGAGAAGCCCTGGCCGTAGAAGATGTTGTCGCCCAGGACCAGCGACACGCTGTCGTCCCCGACGAAGTCCGCGCCGATGACGAACGCCTCGGCCAGGCCGTTCGGCTGGGGCTGCTCGGCGTAGGAGACGCTCAGGCCGAACTGCGAGCCGTCGCCGAGGAGGCGGCGGAACAGCGGCAGGTCGGTCGGCGTGGAGATCAGCAGGACCTCGCGGATGCTGGCCAGCATGAGCACCGACAGCGGGTAGTAGACCATCGGCTTGTCGTAGACCGGGAGCAGCTGCTTGGAGACGGCCTGGGTGATCGGGTGCAGGCGGGTGCCGCTGCCCCCCGCCAGGATGATGCCCTTCATCTGCTCTCCCCAGGTAGTTCCCCGTCGCCCGCCCGGGGTCGGCACCGCGGCGTGTTCGCCCGGCGCGGTGCCCCGGAGGGCCATCCACGATGTCGGCCCGCGGGCACCGCGCGTTACCCGCCCGGGGCGGGCACGCGCGTCGGTCAGGTCACCGGTAGTTGGTGAACTGGAGGGCGATGCCGAAGTCGGAGTTCTTCAGCAGCGAGATCACCTCCTGGAGGTGGTCCTTCTTCTTGCCGGTCACGCGCAGCTGGTCGCCCTGGATCTGCGCCTGGACGCCCTTCGGGCCTTCGTCGCGGACCTTCTTGGCGATCTGCTTGGCCTTCTCGCCGGAGATGCCCTGGACCAGGTTCCCGGTGACCTTGAACACCTTGCCGGACACCGCCGGGTCGTCGATCTCGAACGCCTTCATCGAGATGCCGCGCTTGATCAGCTTCTCCCGGAAGACGTCGATCGCTGCCCGGCAGCGCTCCTCGGTCTCGGACTCGAAGGCGATCGCCTCCTCGCCCGCCCAGGCGACCGACGTGCCGGTGCCCCGGAAGTCGAACCGCGTGCTCAGCTCCTTGGCGGCCTGGTTGAGCGCGTTGTCGACCTCCTGGCGGTCGACCTTGCTCACCACGTCGAACGACGGGTCTGCCACGTGCCCGGTACCTCCGCGTCGGTGGATCTGCGAACCGCCCGGAAGCCTACCGGGGATACCCGGTTGCGCGGGGTCCGGCAGGCTTATGTATTGTCTCCACCGCACCCGGGAGACCGGGCGCGGGGCGGGTTGCCCGAGCGGCCAATGGGAGCGGACTGTAAATCCGTCGCGAAAGCTACAGAGGTTCGAATCCTCTACCCGCCACGTTCGACGAGGACCCCTGATCGCGGAAAGCGCGAGCAGGGGTCCTCGCTTTTGTTCGTGGCGGACTGGGGAGGGTTCGTGGCGGCTTGGTCCCTGTTGTCGGTCGGGGAGGACCGGCACTACCAGGGCAACACCGGTTACGCGGACGTGCTGGAGTCGCACTACGAGTTCGACTCGACCGTGACCTACGCCGACCGGGTGGCCGTGGGCGACCTGGTCGTGCTGAAGGACCGGGAGGTCGCGCTCGGGGTCGCCCGGGTGGAGCGCGTCGAGGCCGAGCCGGGGCGGGAGAAGGTCCGGCTGGTCTGCCCGACGTGCCGGCGCACCTCGCTCAAGAAGCGGGCGGTCGCGAGCCCGGCCTACCTGTGCCAGTCGTGCCGGGCGGAGTTCGACGCACCGGTGAACGTGGAGGTGGCGATCACCCGGTACACCGCCCACTACGGCGGCACGTGGCGGAAGCTGGACGGGAAGCCCACCGTCAGGCAGCTGCGCCTGATCGCGTTGAACCGGTCGACGCAGCAGTCGATCAGCCCGCTCGACCCGGACGACCTCCGGGAGCTGCTGGCCGGCATCGCGGTGCCGCTGCCGCCCGTCGTCGGGTCGGGGCCGGTCGGGACGGGGTCGGCAGGGCCGGCGGGGACGCCGCTGCCCGCGGGCCGTCGGCCGGCGCTGGTGCGGGTGCGCATCGGGCAGCAGGCGTTCCGCCAGGAGCTGTCGCGGCGGGACGGGTGGGTCTGCGCCATCACCGGTCCCTGCCCGCCCGGCGCGTTGCAGGCGGCGCACCTGCGGGCCTTCCACGAGCACGAGGAGCACAACCCGGAGGAGGGCGTCCTCCTGCGCGCCGACGTGCACCAGCTGTTCGACCGCGGGCTGATGGCGGTCGACCCGTCGAGCGGCCTGGTCCGCGTGGCGCCGGAGCTGCGCGCCTACCCCGCCTACGCCTCGCTGGAGGGTAGGCGCGCGTCGCTCACCGGGGTCGACCTGGATGCGGTGCGCGAGCACTTCGAAGCCGCCGTGGCCCGCTGGGCGCGGGGGTGAGGCCGGCGCGCAAGCGCTTCCTCTCGCTTGCGTGCCGGCCTCGTAATGCAGCATAACCCATCTCGAACGTCTGTTCGAGGGTCAACTGATCGCCGCGCGCCCCGCCTCCGTCAGCAGGGCCTCCGTGCGCTCGTACAGCCCCACCTCCCGCCGCCCCCTGAGCAGCCCCGCCCGCACGAGGTCGTGCGACACCATCTGGTCGCAGCACGGCAACCCGTCGATGTACAGGTCCGGCTCGCAGCCCCCCGTCAACTGCGCCCTGCCTGCGGCGACCGCCCGCAGCACGGCCCTGGCCCGGCCGGACAGCTCCTCGGCCACGATCATGGCGACCCCCTCGCCCACGCCTCTCATCGCCTGTTTCCCCTCACTTCTCCAGGAGCTCCGACCCGGGTCGCGAGTACCCCTCACCCCCGACTTCACTCGGGTGGACCAGGCGAGATCACCTTGTCGCGTGACAAATGCTGCGCCGACCGGTTGAGCTGTTCAGCCCAACCGAAGTACGGCCGACCGGTCGGCGCTGCGATCGACCCCACGCCGGATCCGGGGCCGGCAGTACCGCTCGCGACCCCGAGACTGAGGGGCATGAGCGAAATCCTCATCGCCCTCGCGGCCCTCGCGCTCGGTGTCGTGGTCGGCCTGCTCCTCCGGAGGGCCGGGCGGGGGCGGCCCTGCGGCCCCGCGGACGCGCGCGAGCTGCTCGACGCGGCGGACGACCTGGAGTACGGGCTGAACGCGGTGCTCAACTTCGGTCCGCTGTCGTCGTCCGAGCTGGTCTCCGTCGGCCTGGGCACCAAGTACGACCGGCTGGTCGCGACCGGGCAGGTGGGCGGGGCCGTGCTGGGCGTGCTGCGGGACCACCTCGACAAGATCGCCCTGCACCCCTACCCCGAGCGGCACCACCTGTTCGCCGCGGTCCGCGAGGACGAGGCCGCGGTCTGGCTCGCGCTGCGCGACGCGGTCGGCAGCGGCGCGGCGCAGCACTCGGCGGCGGCCGAGGCGCGTCGCCTCCTGGACGGCGTCCGGCACGGCCTGCGCCGCGAGGAGCGGTCCCCCGGTCGGGAACTGGTCCGCGTCTAGCGCGCGGGTCCGCGCCGCCGGGTCGGCCACGGCGCCCACGGGCGGCCGGTCGGGTGCCGACGGGCGGCCGGTCGGGTGGCGACGGGCGGCCGGTCGGGTGGCGACGGGCGGCCGGTCGGGTGGCGACGGGCGGCCGGAGCGCCCGCGGGCGGCCGGTCGGGCGGCGACGGGTCCGCGCCCGAACCCGACGCGCGCTGCGGAGTTCCGTAACCGGTTCCGCGCCCGCACCCCCGCCGAGCAGGCGGGACCGGGTGCGCGGATGATCTCCCCGCCCTCGCCGGACGGGCGGTGACGTTGCTCCACGAGGAGGCCGGCACCGGGGTCGTCCTGTTACTTCTCGTGGTAATCGGCTACTCGACCTGCCATTTCGTCGTCCGACCGGGGTACATTGGCAACCTTGGAGGGGTCCTGGTCGGTGTTCGGGACCCCTCAGTCACGCCAGGAGCCCGCAGGCCGCGACCCGGCCCGCCGAGACGACGGCCGACGAGGAGGCTGGATGTCCGACCACGCGTCGGTCGTGGCGCCGGACGCGCCGACCCGGTCGGCGAACCGCGCTTTCACCGTGTTCGCGGGCCTGCTCCTCGTGGCGGGCGCGCTGTCCGCGTTCGTCGTCGGCTCCTGGCTGCCCGACGACCAGGCCGACGGCGCGCTCTACTGGACCGGCCCGCTGCTGGTGATCGGGTTCCTGCTGGCCGAGCAGCTGGCCATCAACGTCGACGTCCGCAGCGGCGTGGCCTGGACCATCTCCTTCACCGAGATACCGCTGGTGCTGGGCCTGCTGGTGGCGCCGTTCGAGGTCGTGCTGGCCGCGCACGTGGTCGCGGGCGTCGGCACGCTGCTGGGCCGCCGGGTGCTCGACCGCGCCGTCTACAACGCGGGCCTGATGTTCATGGAGATCTCGGTGGCCTTCGCGGTCGCCGAGTGGGTGAAGCAGCTGCTGGGGCGGGACGGCCCGTTCTGGGCGGGCGCGTTCGTCGGCACGATCGCGGTGCCGCTGCTGGCCAGCGTCCTCGGCCTGACCGCGCTGCGGACCATGGGCAAGGGGATGCGGGTCGGCCCGTCGCTGCGCCTGGTGCTCCAGACCCTCGTGGTCGCGCTGCTGAACACCTCCGCCGGACTGGTCGGCTACGAGATCGCCACCCGCGCGCCGTGGGGCGGCCTGCTGATCGGGCTGGTCTTCGCCGGCATCACCGCCATCTACCTCGCCTACTCGGGCCTGCTGCGCGAGCAGCGCGACCTGGAGGCGCTCAGCGAGGTCTCGCTGCGGGTCGCCCGCTCCGGCCGCCACGCCACCGGTCCGCGCGGCGCCGGCCCCGACGACGGGGACGGCCGCGCCGAGGACGACGAGTGGCAGCCGATCGCCGAGCGCATCCGCGAGCAGCTCAACGCCAACCGCGTGGTGCTGCGGCTGCGCACCGACCCGCAGGCGCCGATGCGCACCTTCATCGCGGGAGAGCCACTGCCGCCGGGGATGCGCCGCGACGACCCGCGCGTGCTGCGCGAGGACGCCGTGCTCCAGTTGCCCGGCGCGCAGGTGCGCTACTTCCGCCGGGTGGACGCGGGGGAGGAGATCGCCGACTCCCTCATCCGCCGCGACGTGCAGGAGGCGCTGGTCGTGCCGCTGCGCGGGGCCACCCAACTGCTCGGCGCGGTCGAGGTGCACGACCGGCTCAGCCGGTGGCGCGGCTTCGGCAAGTCCGACATCCAGCTGCTGCGCACGCTGGCCAGCCACCTGTCCACCGCGGTCGACAACCGGCGGCTGCTGGCCCGGCTGCGCCACGACGCCTACCACGACCCGCTGACCGGCCTGCTGAACCGGCCGGGCTTCCGCGAGGCCGCGACCGAGCCGATGCGCCAGGCCGACACCGCGATCGTGCTGCGGATCGACCTGGACGTGCTGTCGACCGTGTCCGACGCGCTGGGGCAGACCTGGGCCAACCGGATGGTCGTGGCCGCCGGTCGCCGGCTGCGCGACGAGCTGGGCCCCGAGGTGCCGCTGGCGCGGCTGGAGGGCGGCGCGTTCGCCGCGCTGCTGCTGGACCGGCAGACCGGGTGCGTCCAGGAGATCGCCGAGCGGCTGCGCACCGCGCTGTCCATGCCCTACCCGGTCGACCGGCTCACCGTGGAGGCGGGCGCGGTCGTCGGCTGGGCCACCACCGCCGACTGCGAGGTCGAGGACCCCGACCCGGACGCGCTGCTCCAGCGCGCGGACGTGGCGGTGCGGGCGACCACCGAGAACGAGCCGCTGCGCCAGTACGCGCCGAGCATGGGCCAGATCTTCCTGCGCCGGTTCCAGCTGGTCACCCAGTTCCGCTCGGCGCTGGAGAACGGCCAGATCTCCGTGCACTACCAGCCCAAGGTCGCCCTGCCGAGCCGCCAGGTGGTCGGCGCGGAGGCGCTGGTGCGCTGGAAGCACCCCGAGTTCGGCCGGGTCGACCCGGACGAGTTCGTGCCCGCCGTCGAGGCCACCGGCCTGGTCGACGTGCTGACCGACTTCGTGATGGACCGGGCGCTGGAGCGGGTGCGCCGCTGGCTCGACCGCGGGCTGCGGATGTCGATCGCGGTGAACCTGTCCGTGCGCACGCTGGCCGACGCCGAGTTCCCCGACCGGGTGGCGGCCGCGCTGGCGCGCCACGAGGTGACGCCGGAGCTGCTGACGTTCGAGCTGACCGAGTCCGGCGTGATGGCCGACCCGGAGCGGGCGCTGCCCGTGCTGCGGCGCCTGCACGCGATGGGCGTCGTGCTGGCCGTGGACGACTTCGGCACCGGCTACTCGTCGCTGGCCTACCTGCGGCAGCTGCCGGTGGACGAGGTGAAGATCGACAAGAGCTTCGTGCTCGGCATGGGCACCGACCTGGGTGACATGGCCGTTGTGCGCTCGATCGTGGAGCTGGGCCACTCCCTGGGCCTCATCGTGGTCGCCGAGGGCGTCGAGGACGACGCCGCCCGCGACCAGCTGGTGGGCATGGGCTGCGACGTGGCGCAGGGCTACCTGATCTCCCGGCCGCTGTCCGAGGAGCGCTTCGAGGCGTGGCTGCGGGCGCGGACGGTGCAGGTCAGGGGTGCTCGCGATGAGACGGTGCTCACTTTGGTGCACTGAGACCACCCCCCGATTTCACTCCTGCGGGGCGGTTGTTGTACAGTTCTGATCGCTGCGGGAGAGCAAGCCCCTTTAGCTCAGTCGGCAGAGCGTCTCCATGGTAAGGAGAAGGTCTACGGTTCGATTCCGTAAAGGGGCTCCATATGGCGCGGCCGCAGTGCGTGAGCACTGCGGCTCGCAGTCATGTGAAGCGGTGTAGCTCAGTTGGTAGAGCAAGCGGCTCATAATCGCTGTGTCGCCGGTTCAAGTCCGGCCACCGCTACTCAACACGAAGATCCCCGCCAGGCGGTAAGCCCGCACTGGGTGTCGGGGTTGACGCGCTCTAGGAAGGCAAGGCCGTGGCTGCAACCGACGTACGCCCGAAGATCACCCTCGCGTGCGAGGAGTGCAAGCACCGGAACTACATCACCAGGAAGAACCGGCGCAACGACCCGGACCGCCTGGAGATCAAGAAGTTCTGCCCGAACTGCAAGACCCACCGCTCGCACAAGGAAACCCGCTGAGCCGGTAGCCGGACCCGAACGAGGCCCGTCCCCACTCCGGGGGCGGGCCTCGTCCGCATCCGGCTCACCGCACTCCCGGGTGACCGCGCCCCGTATAACCTCATCGGGTGCCTCTCGACCAGTCCTTCACCGGACGTTCCTACCCGCCGTCGCCCCCGTACGAGGTCGGGCGCGAGAAGATCCGCGAGTTCGCCGAGGCGATCGGGGACGCCAACCCCGCCTACCGCGACCCGGACGTCGCACGGGGCCTGGGACACCGGGACGTGATCGCGCCGCCGACGTTCGCGATCGTGCTGTCGCTCAAGATCAACGACCTGCTCGTCGACGACCCGGAGCTGGGGCTCGACTACAGCCGGGTGGTGCACGGGGACCAGTCGTTCGTCCACCACCGCCCGATCACCGCGGGCGACCGCCTGTCGGTCGTGCTGCACGTCGACGGCATCACCTCCCGCATGGGCAACGACCTGCTGTCGCTGCGCGCCGAACTCCTCGACGAGGACGGCGCGCCGGTGACCACCGCGAAGTCGACGCTGGTGGTCCGGGGGGAGGACGCGTGATCACGGCCGCCGAGGTCTCGGTCGGGGACGTGCTGCCCCCGCTGTCGGTGCGCGTCACCCGCGCCGACCTGGTCCGCTACGCGGGCGCGTCGGGCGACTTCAACCCGATCCACTGGAACGAGCGCTTCGCCCGCGAGGTCGGGCTGCCGGGCGTGATCGCCCACGGGATGCTGACCATGGGCCTGGCCGGCCGGATCGTCACCGACTGGGCCGGCGACCCGGGTGCCGTGGTGGAGTGCGGCGTGCGGTTCGGGCGCCCCGTCCCGGTGCCCGACGAGGGCGAGGGCGCGCTGGTGGAGGTGACCGCCAAGGTCGCCAAGGTGCTCGACGACGGGACGTTCCGGGTGGCCGTCACCGCCGCCTACGAGGGCAAGTCCGTGCTCGGTGGCGCGTTCGCCCGCGTGCGCCTGCCCTAGCCCGTCCCGGAGCCGCCCCGGAAGCCGTCGCACAGGGCGCTGGTGTGCGCCCCGGTGGCGGTCGCGGAGCGCTGCTCCACGCCGTCCACGCTCACCTCGCACGCCACCTCGCCGCCCGCGGGGCCGATGGTGACGGTCAGCACGCCGCGCTCGGGCCCCTCGGGCACGACCAGCTCCCGGTGCCAGGGCAACGAGGTCAGCTCCTCCCGGCGCGTCCCGCCGTCCTCCGCCGAGTAGGTGACGGTGGCCCGCTCCGCCCGCCCGGTGACGTCGTAGACGACCCGGACCGGCGGGGCGGGCGCCGTCAGCCGCGGTACGAGCACGGCGGCGCCCGCCACGAGCACCGCGCAGACCGGGATCAGGAACCACCTGGCGGACCGGCGCTCGGGCGGGTCGGGCTCCGTCATGGGTCGGGCTCCTCGGGTGAAGGCCGGTGGGGCTGAAAGATCCATCGGCGTCGTTCGACCGGCGGTTACAGCCTTCGCCCGAAGGGGTTACCGGGTCAGAAGTTCGAGCAGCTCGCCAGGGCGAAGGGGCCACTGGCGGTGGCGGTCTTCTTCTCCACGCCGTCCACGGTGATGCGGCAGGTGACCGTGCCGCCCTCGGCGCCCGTCGAGGCGCTCAGCGTGCCGCCGCTGAACAGGCCCTTGACGGTGAACTCCTTGGTCCAGGGCAGGGTCGCGGCCTCCTCCTGGTTCACCGCGCTGCCGCCGTCGCTGTAGGTGGAGAAGGTGATGCTCGCGCCGGGGGCGTCGCCGCTGATCTCGTAGACGAGCACGGCCTCCCGGTTCGCCTGCGCCTCCAGGTCGTCCAGGGCGGTGGAGGCGTCGGAGGCGGCCTTGGTGAACACCGCCGCCCAGAGGACGCAGATGACCAGCCCGACGGCGGACAGCGCCACGCCGGCGATCGCCAGGCCCTTGTTGGTCGCCCGGCCGCGGTCGGCCCGAGCCCACCCGACCAGGCCCAGCACCAACCCGAGGATGACCAGCGGCCACGCGACCACCCCGATGACGGGCAGGAAGCTGAACAGCAGACCGACGAGGCCGAGCACGAAGCCCGCGGTGCCCAGGCCGTTCTGCGGCGGGGGCGGGGGGACGGGCGGCTGGTGCTGGAGCTGCGGCGGCTGCGGGTAGGTCACGGGATCTCCTCGAACGGGGACCGCTCGCCGGCGGCGAGCGTGCTGCCCGGAGCATCGGGAAGATCCGCAGTCTGGTTACCCATCGTCACCGGAACGTGTCCAAACAAGCGAAAAGCGCCCCCGAAAGGGCGCTTTTCGTGACGGATAGTCGCTTTTTCTACTGCACCTCGGCCAGCAACTCGGCCATCCGGGTGACGCCGGTCTTCAGGTCGTCGTCGCCCAGCGCGTAGGACAGGCGGAGGTAGCCGGGCGTGCCGAACGCCTCGCCGGGCACCACGGCCACCTCGGCGTGCTCCAGGACCAGCGCCGCCAGGTGCACCGTGTCGGTGATCTCCACGCCGCGCAGCCGCTTGCCGATCAGCGCCTTCACCGACGGGTAGACGTAGAACGCGCCCTTCGGGGTCGGGCACTCCACCCCGGGGATGGCCGAGAGCAGGTCGACGATCGCGCGCCGCCGCCGGTCGAACGCCGCGCGCATCTCGTGCACCGCGTCCAGCGGACCGGAGACCGCCTCCAGGGCCGCGCGCTGCGAGACGTTGGCCACGTTCGAGGTCAGGTGGGACTGGAGGTTCGCGGCCGCCTTCACCACGTCCTGCGGGCCGATCAGCCAGCCCACGCGCCAGCCGGTCATCGCGTACGTCTTCGCCACGCCGTTGAGCACGATCGTCCGGTCCGCCATCGCGGGCACGACCACCGGCAGCGACACCGACTCCGCGCCGTCGTAGACCAGGTGCTCGTAGATCTCGTCGGTGATCACCCACAGGCCGTGCTCCAGGGCCCACTCGCCGATCTCGGTGATCTGCTCGCGGCCGTAGACCGAGCCGGTCGGGTTCGACGGGGAGCACAGCAGCAGCACCTTGGTGCGCGGCGTGCGCGCCGCCTCCAGCTGCTCGACGGTGACCAGGTAGTCGGTCGACTCGTCCGCCGTCACCTGCACCGGCACGCCGCCCGCCAGCGTGATCGCCTCGGGGTAGGTGGTCCAGTACGGCGCGGGCAGCAGCACCTCGTCGCCCGGGTCCAGGATCGTGGCGAACGCCTGGTAGACGGCCTGCTTGCCGCCGTTGGTGATCAACACCTGGGAGGCCGTGACCTCGTAGCCCGAGTCGCGCCGGGTCTTGGCGGCTACGGCCTCCCGCAGCTCCGGCAGGCCGGCGGCGGGGGTGTAGCGGTGGTTGCGGGGGTCGGCGCAGGCCGCCTGGGCGGCGGCCACGATCGCCTCGGGGGTGGGGAAGTCCGGCTCGCCCGCGCCGAAGCCGATCACCGGTCGACCGGCCGCCTTGAGCGCCTTCGCCTTGGCGTCGACCGCCAGGGTGGCGGACTCGGCGATGCCGCCGATGCGCGCCGAGACGCGCGGGTGCTCGGCGGGGTGGTTCTCGGTGGTCGTGTCAGGCGTGCCCATGCCTCCAATCGTGGCAGACGGCACAACCGAGCGGCCCTCGGCACCCCCTCTGACCGGGCCAGTTGGTATCCGGGTCGACTGGTGCCGTATGCTTCCGGTCTTGGAACGCCGAGTCGCTGCCTCACGAGCCACGTGAGGGCGGTGCGGGGCGTCTCCAGCCAGGGGGTTCCAGCCGTGGAACTCCAAAGGGGCGTAGCTCAACTGGCAGAGCAGCGGTCTCCAAAACCGCAGGTTGCAGGTTCAAGTCCTGTCGCCCCTGCGTCGAAGCGCGATGGTGAGCGGAGGACGGCATGAGCGAGGGCCGCGAGCAGGACCAGCCGGACGAGCGCGAGAGCGCGACCCGGCCGGTTACCGCCGCAGCGCGGCGCGAGCGCCGTGGCTCCGCCCGCCCGGCGGGCCGCAAGGACGCCGCGGCCCCGGTGAAGAAGTCGGCCGACGCCGACTCCGACACCGAGGCCGGCAAGGGGCGCGCCACGCGTTCGCGGACGGACCAGGAGAAGCGACCCAACATCTTCGCCAGGCTCGTCCGGTACATCCGTGAGGTGGTCAGCGAGCTGCGGAAGGTCATCTGGCCGACCCGCAAGCAGATGATCACCTACACCGGGGTCGTGCTGGTCTTCGTGGCCTTCATGGTGGCGTTGGTCTTCGGCCTTGACTCGGCCTTCGCCTGGGGCATGTTCCAGGTGTTCGGCTGAGCCGAACACCGCACCGCCCCGGGTGGGGCGGCGGACATGTGATGCACGAGAGGAAGCGAGACCCACAGTGACCTCCGAGAACGGCGTTGACGCCCAGGAGCACAACGACCTGACCGACGAGCGTGACCTCGACGGTGGTGTCGAGCCGGGCGAGGCGTCGGAGGGCACCGGGGAGTCCGCTGCCGACGAGGCCGCCACCGACGGTCCCGACGAGGCCGACGCCGGGACCGGTGAGGTCGACGCCGACGAGGCCGACGCCGACGAGGCCCCGGCCGCTCCGGTCGCCGACATCCACGACGAGCCGGCCGACCCGGCCGCCGAGATGCGCGAGGCCCTGCGCCACGCGCCCGGCGAGTGGTACGTCGTGCACTCGTACGCGGGCTACGAGAACAAGGTCAAGACCAACCTCGAAACGCGCATCCAGACGCTCGACATGGAGGACTTCATCTTCCAGGTCGAGGTGCCGACCGAGGAAGTCACCGAGATCAAGAACGGCCAGCGCAAGCAGGTGCAGCGCAAGGTGCTGCCCGGCTACATCCTGGTCCGGATGGAGCTCAACGACGCCTCGTGGAGCGCGGTGCGCAACACGCCCGGTGTGACGGGTTTCGTCGGCGCGACCTCGAAGCCGTCGCCGCTGACCATCGACGACGTGCTGAAGTTCCTGCTCCCCCAGGTCGAGCAGAAGCCCGCCGCGGGCAAGAAGTCCGCCACGACGCCCACGAAGTCGACCGTCGAGGTGGACTTCGAGATCGGCGAGTCGGTCACGGTCATGGACGGCCCGTTCGCGACGCTGCCCGCGACGATCAGCGAGGTCAACGCGGACGGCCAGAAGCTGAAGGTCCTGGTGTCGATCTTCGGCCGGGAGACCCCGGTCGAGCTGTCGTTCAGCCAGGTCTCCAAGATCTAGCCAGGACAACACGATCTCCGGCTCCCCGCGCCCCCGGCGCGGGGGAGTCGGCAGTCACGCCGCGGCTGGCAGGGTCGCGCGTGGACACCGCAATGAAGGAACCGAGATGCCTCCCAAGAAGAAGAAGCTCGCAGCGGTCATCAAGCTGCAGATCAAGGCCGGTGCCGCGAACCCCGCGCCGCCGGTCGGCCCCGCGCTGGGCCAGCACGGCGTCAACATCATGGAGTTCTGCAAGCAGTACAACGCCGCGACCGAGTCGCAGCGGGGCACTGTCGTGCCGGTCGAGATCTCCGTGTACGAGGACCGCTCGTTCGACTTCAAGCTCAAGACCCCGCCGGCCGCGAAGCTGATCCTCAAGGCCGCCGGCGTCGAGAAGGGCTCGGGCGAGCCGCACCGCGTCAAGGTCGCCAAGGTGACCATGGACCAGGTGCGCGAGATCGCCCAGACCAAGATGGTCGACCTGAACGCCAACGACGTGGACCAGGCCGCGAAGATCATCGCCGGCACCGCCCGCTCCATGGGCATCACGGTCGAGGGCTGAGACCTTTCTCCATCGGTAGTTCGTGGGAGAGCCACGCGCTGGCTCGGCACCACAACTGATCCACTCTTAAGGACAGCAGCATGAAGCGCAGCAAGGCGTACAAGAACGCCGCCGAGCTGGTGGACCGGGAGCGGCTGTACTCGCCGCTGGAGGCCGCCAAGCTCGCCAAGGAGACCTCCAAGGTCAAGCTGGACGCGACCGTCGAGGTCGCCATCCGGCTCGGCGTGGACCCCCGCAAGGCCGACCAGATGGTCCGCGGCACCGTGAACCTGCCGCACGGTACGGGCAAGACCGCCCGGGTGATCGTCTTCGCCACGGGCGACAAGGCCGCCGAGGCCGAGGCCGCCGGTGCCGACGCAGTCGGCACCGAGGAGCTGATCGAGCGCATCCAGGGCGGTTGGCTCGACTTCGACGCCGCGATCGCGACCCCCGACCAGATGGCGAAGGTCGGTCGCATCGCCCGCATCCTGGGCCCGCGCGGCCTGATGCCGAACCCGAAGACCGGCACGGTGACGCCCGACGTCTCCAAGGCCGTGACGGACATCAAGGGCGGTAAGATCAACTTCCGCGTCGACAAGCAGGCCAACCTGCACCTCGTCATCGGCAAGGTGTCGTTCGACCCGGAGAAGCTGGTCGAGAACTACGCCGCCGCGCTGGACGAGATCCTGCGCGCGAAGCCGTCCGCGGCGAAGGGCCGGTACCTGAAGAAGGTCACCGTCTCGACGACGATGGGCCCCGGCATCCCGGTCGACCCGAACCGGACCCGGAACCTGCTCAGCGACGAGGCCGCGGTCTGAGACCCGGCCCTCGTGGCGGAAGCGCCCCCCCGGCTCCGGCCGAGGGGGCGCTTCGCGTTGTGCGGGAACCCGCTCAGGGACAGGTCGACTCGGCCTCGTAGCCGGTGATCACCCAGCTCTTGCTCGGCTGCGCGGTGAGCGTGAACCGGCCGAGCCGCGGGCCGTCGCGCACGGTCAGCTCGCACGAGCTGACCTGGACCGAGCCGCCGGCCGGCGTGCCGCGCATGGTGGCCGGGAAACCGAGCTGGCGGTAGTTCGTCACGTTGGTGACCCGCGGCTTCAGCTTCTCCACCGCCGCCGCGCACTCGCCCTCCCCGAACGCCTCGGCGAACGCCCGGCGCGGCCCGTCCTCCTTGAACAGGCGGCACGCCTCGCCCGCGTCGCCGGTGCCGACGTGCTTGTAGAACAGGGCGACCGTGCCGCTGATGCCGTACGGGGTCTGCGGCGCCAGGACGTTGTTCTCCACGCCGCCGCTGTCCACGGCGATGTCGCCGGGGTCGTCGCCGCCGAAGTACTGCTCGTAGAAGTGGTTGGCCACCAGCAGGGCGACCACCAGGTACACCAGGCGCCGGAACAGCTTGCTGCCCAGCACCACCTGCCACAGCGGCTTCCTCGGCCGCTGGGGCGGTGGCGGAGGGGGCAGAGGTGGCTGCGGGATCATCGGCGGCAGGGGGCCGCCCGGCGCCGCGGGGCTGCCCGGCGGCAGGGCGGGCGTGCCCTGCGCCTGCTGGAAGCGCTGGAACTCCTGGAACCGCTGGAACTCCTGGAACTGCCGGAGCTGTTCCGGGTCGACGTCCGGCGGCGGCGGGTTCCTCGGGGGCTCTTCGGTCACGCGTCACATCATGCCGATTTGGAGCGCCCGGGACACGTCCCGTACTCTGGGTGGCGGTTCACCGAAGACCGCTGGTCATCCGGGTCAACCCGGATCGAAGGTCCCGCTCGACGGGCGACCCGCGCAGGAGAACGAGGAAGCTCAGGCCGTCGAGGTCTGTCCCGCCCCGTGCTGCTGCGCGTGGGCGTTTCGTCTTTTCGAGGGTCCTTCTCCCGGCCGGTGGTCACCCCAGCCCAGAGAGGAGGCGATCATGGCGAAGCCCAGCAAGGTTTCGGCCGTCGCCGAGCTGTCGGACAAGTTCCGCGGTAGCTCGGCCGCCGTCGTCACCGAGTACCGTGGCCTCTCCATGGCGCAGCTCACCACGCTGCGTCGCGCTCTCGGCGCGGGCACCACGTACACCGTTGCGAAGAACACGCTGGTCAAGCGTGCCGCTGAGGACGCGGGCGTCCAGGGTCTCGAAACCCTGCTCGTCGGTCCGACCGCCATCGCCTTCGTCGAGGGCGAGCCGGTCGACGCGGCGAAGGCGCTGCGTGACTTCGCGAAGGACAACAAGGCCCTGGTCATCAAGGGCGGCTACATGGATGGCCGTCCCCTCTCGGTCGACGAGGTTGCCGCGATCGCGGACCTCGAATCCCGTGAGGTGCTGCTCGCCAAGCTGGCGGGCGCGATGAAGGGCAACCTGGCCAAGGCCGCGGGTCTGTTCAACGCCCCGGCTTCCCAGGTGGCTCGCCTGGCTGCTGCCCTGCAGGAGAAGAAGGCCGCGGAGGCCCCCGCCTCCGACGCGTCGGAGGCCACGGCTTCCGACGAGGCCGACGCTCCGGCCGAAAGCTGATCAACCCCAGACACTCCGCGTCCCGGCCGCAGTTCGGGCGTTGAAAGAGAAAGGACCGCCATCATGGCGAAGCTCAGCACCGACGAGCTGCTCGACGCGTTCAAGGACATGACGCTGCTGGAGCTGTCGGCCTTCGTGAAGCAGTTCGAGGAGACCTTCGAGGTCACCGCGGCTGCTCCGGTCGCCGTCGCGGCCGCCGGCCCCGCCGCCGCCGCTGCCCCCGCGGAGGAGGAGAAGGACGAGTTCACCGTCGTCCTCGAGGGCGCCGGCGAGAAGAAGATCCAGGTCATCAAGGTCGTCCGCGAGGTCGTCTCGGGCCTGGGCCTGAAGGAGGCCAAGGAGCTGGTCGAGTCCGCTCCGAAGCCGCTCCTGGAGAACGTGGCGAAGGACGTCGCCGACGCCGCCAAGGAGAAGCTCGAGGCCGCCGGCGCCAAGATCTCGCTCAAGTGATCTAGCGCTCCACGCCGCTACGAGGGCGGGCACCCGGACCGGGTGCCCGCCCTCGTGCTGTTCAGGGCCGTGCGGACCGCCGAAGGGGACTGGAAAAACTTGCCTACTCGTGGGTAGGGTCGTGCCGGTGGTAAGCGTCACGTCGTTACCCAGTTGAGACTGCGTTGACCCAACTGGCGAGTAACCACGACGCGGCGACCTCGTTGCACCGGTATGACGCCGGCCTGTCCGGCGTCACCGCCGGTGCCGTCGAAGCGGGAGGTGCGATGGGCGTCGAGGTGGTGGTCGAGGGCCTGACGAAGTCCTTCGGCAAGCAGACCATCTGGCGGGACGTCACGCTCACCCTCCCGCCGGGTGAGGTCAGCGTCATGCTCGGGCCCTCCGGGACGGGCAAGTCGGTGTTCCTGAAGTCGCTGGTCGGCCTGCTCAAGCCCGAGCGGGGCAGGATCGTCATCAACGGCACCGACCTGGTGCGCTGCTCCGAGCACAAGCTCTACGAGATCCGGAAGCTGTTCGGCGTCCTGTTCCAGGACGGCGCGCTGTTCGGCTCGATGAACCTCTTCGACAACGTGGCGTTCCCGCTGCGCGAGCACACCCGGAAGACCGAGGCCGAGGTCCGCCGGATCGTGCTGGAGAAGATGGAGATGGTCGGCCTCGTCGGCGCGGAGAAGAAGCTCCCCGGCGAGATCTCCGGCGGGATGCGCAAGCGCGCCGGCCTGGCCCGCGCCCTGGTGCTCGACCCCGAGATCATCCTGTGCGACGAGCCGGACTCCGGCCTCGACCCGGTCCGCACGGCCTACCTGAGCCAGCTGCTGATCGACCTGAACGCGCAGATCGACGCGACCATCCTGATCGTCACGCACAACATCACGCTGGCCCGCACGGTCCCGGACAACCTGGGGATGCTGTTCCGCCGCGAGCTGGTCATGTTCGGCCCCCGCGAGGTGCTGCTGACCAGCGACGAGCCGGTGGTGGCGCAGTTCCTCAACGGCCGCCGCCTCGGGCCGATCGGCATGTCGGAGGAGAAGGACCAGGCCACGATGGCCGCCGAGCTGGCGCACCTGCGGGCGGGCCACTCGGACGGCTCGCCCGACGAGGACGTGCGCGGCGTGGTGCCCCAGCTCGAACCGACGCCCGGCCTGCCGCCGCGCCACGCGGTGCGCCGCCGCAAGGACCGGGTGATGAGCGTCCTGCACGCGCTGCCCGCCGACGCGCAGCAGGGCATCATCGAGAGCCTCACCACCGACGAGCGCCGCCACTACGGCGTGATGGCGGGCAGCGCGGCCCCTGCCGCGACCTCCTCCGTAGCCTCCTCCGCGGCACCCTCCGCGGCCCCCACCGCCCCGCCGGCGCCCAGCCCGTGGCCCCGGCAGGGGGGCGTGCTGTGAGCGCGCAGGCCACGTTCCCCGGCGCCGGCGCGCTGCGCGAGACCGGCCAGATGTTCGCGCTGGGCATCGACGTGGTCCGCAACACCTTCCGCCGCCCGTTCCAGCTGCGCGAGTTCATCCAGCAGTGCTGGTTCGTGGTGAGCGTGACCGTGCTGCCGACGGCCCTGGTGTCCATCCCGTTCGGCGCGGTCATCGCCCTCCAGCTCGGCTCGCTGACCCGCCAGCTCGGCGCCCAGTCGTTCACCGGCGCGGCGAGCGTGCTGGCGATCATCCAGCAGGCCAGCCCGATCGTGACGGCCCTGCTCATCGCGGGCGCGGGCGGCTCCGCGATCTGCGCCGACATCGGCTCCCGCAAGATCCGCGAGGAGATCGACGCGATGGAGGTGCTGGGCGTCTCGCCGATCCAGCGCCTGGTGGTGCCGCGCGTGCTGGCCGCGATGCTGGTCAGCGTGCTGCTCAACGGCATGGTCAGCGTGGTCGGCGTGATGGGCGGCTACTTCTTCAACGTCGTGCTCCAGGACGGCACGCCCGGCGCGTACCTGGCGAGCTTCAGCGCCCTGGCCCAGCTGCCGGACCTGTGGATCTCCGAGATCAAGGCGCTCATCTTCGGCTTCATCGCGGGCATCGTGGCCGCCTACCGCGGCCTCAACCCGGCGGGCGGCCCCAAGGGCGTCGGCGACGCGGTCAACCAGGCCGTGGTCATCACGTTCCTGCTGCTGTTCTTCGTGAACTTCGTGCTGACCACGATCTACCTCCAGGTCGTCCCGGCGAAGGGGAGCTGAGGTGGCCACGTCCGACAACCGCTTCCGCAGGGTGGCAGGCGCACCGCTGTCGCTGCTCGACACCCTCGGTGACCAGCTGTGGTTCTACCTGCGCGCACTGGCGTGGACGCCGCGCACGCTGACCCGCTACCTGCGCGAGACGCTGCGCCTGCTCGCCGAGGTGAGCTTCGGCTCGGGCGCGCTGGCGGTCATCGGCGGCACGATCGGCGTCATGGTCGGCCTGTCGGTGTTCACCGGCACGGTCGTCGGCCTCCAGGGCTTCACCGCGCTCAACCAGATCGGCACCTCGGCGTTCGCGGGCTTCGTCTCCGCCTACTTCAACACCCGCGAGATCGCGCCGCTGGTGGCCGGGCTCGCGCTGTCCGCGACCGTGGGCTCGGGCTTCACCGCCCAGCTCGGCGCGATGCGGATCTCCGAGGAGATCGACGCGCTGGAGGTCATGGGCATCCCCAGCCTGCCGTACCTGGTCACCACGCGGATCATCGCGGGCTTCGTCGCGATCATCCCGCTGTACGTGATCGGCCTGCTGACCTCGTACCTCGCGGCGAGGTTCATCACGGTGGAGTTCTACGGCCAGTCGGCGGGCACCTACGACCACTACTTCACCCTGTTCCTACCCCCGGTGGACGTGCTCTGGTCCTTCGGCAAGGTGCTCGTCTTCGCCGTCGTGATCATCCTGACCCACTGCTACTACGGCTACCGCGCCAGCGGCGGCCCGGCGGGCGTCGGCATCGCGGTCGGCCGGGCGGTGCGCACCGCGATCGTCACGACGAGCCTGCTGGACTTCTTCCTCAGCCTGGCGATCTGGGGCACGACCACGACCGTGAGGATCGCCGGATGATCAAACGCCGCTTCCTGGGCGTCGTGCTCCTCACCGTGATCGCCCTGTTCCTCGCGTTCACGATCGCGCTCTACAACGACGCGTTCACCAAGGTCGTGCGGGTGACGCTGAAGACCGACCGGGTCGGCAACCAGCTGCTGGTCGACTCGGACGTGAAGGTCCGCGGCATGGTCGTCGGCCGGGTCGACGCCATCCGCACCGGGGGAGAGGGCGCCGAGGTGGAGCTGGCGCTCGACCCCGACCAGGTGCACCACATCCCGGCCAACGTCTCCGCCCGCCTGCTGCCCAAGACGCTGTTCGGCGAGCGGTACGTGAACCTGGTGCTGCCCGAGCGGCGGCAGGCGCCCCTGGCCGAGGGCGGCGTGATCGAGCAGGACCGCTCCAGCGGCGCGGTCGAGCTGGAGCGCGTGCTCGACGGCCTGATGCCGGTGCTCCAGGCCGTGCAGCCGGAGAAGCTGGCCACCACGCTGACCGCGGTGTCGCAGGCCCTGGAGAACCGGGGCCGGCCGCTGGGGGAGACGCTGGTCCAGCTCGACGCCTACCTGGGCGAGCTGAACCCGCAGCTGCCCGCGCTCAAGGAGGGCATCAGCCGCCTGGCGGACGTGTCCGAGGTCTACGCCGACGCCGCGCCCGACCTGGTGCAGGCCCTCGACGACGCCACCGTCACCAGCCGCACCCTCGTCGAGCAGCGCGACGACCTGCTCACCGTGTACGGCTCGCTGACCACCACCTCCACGGACCTGGCCGGCTTCCTCGCGGTGAACAGGAACAACCTGATCCAGCTGGCCGACGTCTCGCGGCCGGTGCTGGAGCTGCTGGCCGAGTACTCGCCCGAGTACCCGTGCCTGCTCAAGGGCCTGTCCGAGTTCAAGCCGATCATGGACCAGGTGTTCGGCAAGGGCACCGACGAGCCCGGCCTGCACATCACCCTGGAGATCACCGCCAACCGCGGCAAGTACGTGCCGGGCAGGGACGACCCGGAGTACGGCGACGAGCGAGGCCCGCGCTGCTACGACCTCGTGCCGCGGCCCGACCCGTTCCCGCAGTACCCGCCGGAGGGCCCGGTCCAGGACGGCTCCACGCACCCGCCGGCCGCCCGGGTCGCCAACGACGGCGTGCTGCCGCCCGCCACCGGCGTCGGCGGCACCACCTCGCCGTCGTCGGCCACCGGCGTGCCGACGCTGGCCAACTCGCCCGCCGAGCAGGACTTCCTGGCGGGCCTGCTGGCCCCGCAGTTCGGCCTGGAGCGCGACCAGATGCCGAGCTTCACCGCGCTGCTGCTCGGCCCGCTGTACCGGGGCGCGGAGGTGACCGCGTGAGGTCGCTGGCCGCACCCCTGGTCAAGCTCGGGATCTTCGCCACGGTCACCGTCCTGGCGACGGCCCTGCTCGCGGTGACCATCGCCAACGTCAACTTCTCCGGCTCCACCCCCTACACCGCCCGGTTCACCGACGTCACCGCGCTCAACGAGGGCGACGACGTGCGGATCGCGGGCGTCCGGGTCGGCCAGGTGGAGGAGGTCCGGGTGGTGGACCGGCGGGTGGCCGAGGTCGAGTTCTCGCTGGAGGGCGACCGCACCCTGCCCGCCTCGGTGACCGCCACGATCAAGTACCGCAACCTGGTCGGCCAGCGCTACGTCGCGCTGGAGGCGGGCGCGGGCGACCCGTCGCCGCTGCGCCCCGACGAGGTGATCCCGCTGGAGCGCACCCGGCCGGCGCTGGACCTGACGGTGCTGTTCAACGGGTTCAAGCCGCTGTTCCAGGCGCTGAACCCGGAGGACGTCAACCAGCTGTCCGAGGAGATCGTCAAGGTCCTCCAGGGCGAGGGCGGCACGATCGACAGCCTGCTGCGCCACACCGCCTCGCTGACCACCACGCTGGCGAGCCGGGACCAGGTGATCGGTGAGGTGATCGACAACCTCAACACCGTGCTGGACACCGTGAACGGGCGCACCGACCAGGTGTCCGAGCTGGTCACCACCCTCCAGGAGCTGACCACGGGCCTCGCGGGCGACCGGCAGCCGATCGGCGAGGCGATCAGCGCCCTGGGCGACCTCACCGGCGCCACCGCGGGTCTGCTGGAGGAGGCCAGGCAACCGCTGAAGGACGACATCGCGAACCTCGGCCTGGTGTCCCGGACGCTCGGGGACCACGAGGCGGTCGTGGAGGGCGTCATCCGGAACCTGCCGACCAAGCTGGAGTCCCTGGCCCGGACCGCGTCCTACGGGTCCTGGTTCAACTTCTTCCTGTGCGAGGGCACCGGTCAGGTGGCCGTGCCGCCGATCATCAACGACCCCCTCCCGATCCCCGTCCTGCCGGTCACGCAGCCGAGGTGCCGCCCGTGAGAACCGAACGCAACCCGATCACGGTCGGCATCGTCTCCCTGACGGTCATCGCGCTGCTGGTGCTCGCCGCGCTCAACTCCGACGACCTGCCGATCGTCGGCGGCGGCACCACCTACTCGGCCGAGTTCACCGAGGCCGCGGGCCTGATCGAGTCGAACGAGGTGCGCGTGGCCGGGGTGAAGGTCGGCAAGGTCACCGGGGTCGAGCTGGCCGGCGACCGGGTGCGCGTGTCGTTCAAGGTCAAGGACGCCTGGCTGGGCGACCGCAGCACCGCGACCATCCGCATCAAGACGCTGCTCGGCCAGAAGTTCCTGGCCCTGGACCCGCAGGGCGAGCAGCCGCTGGACCCGGGCACGCCGATCCCGCGCGAGCGCACGCTGTCCCCGTACGACGTGCAGGAGGCGTTCAACGGGTTGGCGACCACGGTCGGCCAGATCGACACCGAGCAGCTCGCGACCAGCTTCCGGGTGCTGTCGGAGACCCTCCAGGGCTCGGCGGACAGCGTCCGCGGCGCGCTGGACGGCCTGGCCGCCCTGTCGAAGACGATCTCCTCCCGCGACGAGCAGCTGGCACGGCTGCTGGCCAACACCAACCAGGTCACCGAGACCCTGTCCGACCGCAACGAGCAGTTCGAGCGGCTGCTCGCGGACGGCAACCTGCTGCTGGGGGAGCTGCGCAAGCGGCGGGACGCGATCAGCGCGCTGCTCGACGGCACCCGCGCGCTGTCCCGGGAGCTGACCGGGCTGGTCGCGGACAACCAGGCGCAGCTGCGGCCCGCGCTGGAGCAGCTGGACCGGGTCACCACGGTGCTCCAGCGCAACCAGGACACGCTGGAGCGCAGCCTGAACCTGCTGGCCCCGTTCTACCGGGTGCTCGCCAACACGCTGGGCAACGGCCGCTGGTTCGACGTCTACATCTGCGGCCTGCTGCCGCCGTCGGTGAACCTCGGCGTGATCGGCTTCAACGAGGAGGGCTGCCTCCCACCCGGTGTGCAGCGCTCACCCGCGGGGGGTGGGAACTAGGTGGCGACGACGAGGACGGGCCGCGACCTGACGCGCGCGCTGGCCATGGCGTGCGTGCTGGTGATCGTGGCGGCCGCGGCGCTGTGGTGGGCGTTCGCCGGGGGCAACACCCGGCGGGTGACCGCGATCTTCGGGGCGGCCGTCGGCGTGTACCCCGGCTCGGACGTCCGGGTGCTCGGTGTGCGCGTCGGCTCGGTCGACGAGGTGGAGCCGCAGGGCACGACGGTGCGCGTCACCCTGTCGCTCGACCGGTCCGTGGAGGTGCCCGCGGACGCGCAGGCGGTCGTGGTCGCGCCCAGCGTGGTCAGCGACCGGTACGTGCAGCTCGCCCCCGCCTACACCGGCGGGCCGGCGCTGGGCGACGGCGTGACCATCCCGCGCGAGCGCACCGCCACCCCGGTCGAGCTGGACCAGCTCTACGCGAGCCTGAACGAGCTGACCACGGCGCTCGGCCCGGACGGCGCCAACCGCGACGGCGCGCTGTCCGACCTGCTGACCGGCGCCGCGGCCAACCTGGAGGGCAACGGCCAGGCGATCGGCGACACCGTCGAGCGGCTGGGCGACGCCGCCCGCACGCTGTCCGGCTCGAAGGAGGACCTGTTCGCCACCGTCGACCAGCTCCAGAAGTTCACCGGGATGCTCGCCGCCAACGACAGCCAGGTGCGCGACGTCAACCGGCAGCTGGCCGAGGTCGCCGGGTTCCTCGCCGACGAGCGGGAGAACCTGGGCGGGGCGCTGGCCGAGCTGGCCTCCGCGCTCGGGCAGGTGCAGGGCTTCATCCAGGACAACCGGGCGGTGCTCAAGTCGAACGTCGACAAGCTGGCCGGCGTCACGCAGGTGCTGGTCGACCAGCGGGCCGCGCTGGCCGAGGTGCTGGACGTGGCGCCGCTGGCCCTGGGCAACCTCCAGAACACCTACAACGCGGCCTCCGGCACGCTCGACACCCGCGCCGACATCAACGAGCTGAACCAGCCGCCGATCGTGCTGGTCTGCAAGCTGGTCCAGGGCATCGAGCCGGGCCGCGTGCCCGGGGTGCTGGCGCAGGCGTGCCGGCAGCTGGAGCCGGTCCTGTCCGGGCAGGTGGCGCTCAAGCCGCCGGCCGAGGTGCTGTCCGACCTGGCCCAGGGCCGGGTGCCGCTGCCCCTGCCGCTCGCGGGGGTGCCCCGGTGAGGCGGCCCGCGGCCCTCCTGGTGACCGGCGCGCTGCTGCTGGCCGGCTGCGGCTCGGGCGGCTTCGACGGCATCTACAACATGCCGCTGCCCGGCGGCGCGGACCTCGGGGACCGGCCGTACGCGGTCAAGGTCCGGTTCCAGGACGTGCTGGACCTGGTGCCGCAGGCGGGCGTGAAGGTCAACGACGTGCCGGTGGGCCGGGTGGACCGCATCGACCTGGCCGCCGACGGCTGGACCGCCGAGGTGACCGTGCTGGTCAACGGCGGGGTTCGGCTGCCGGGCAACGCGGTCGCGCGGCTGCGCCAGTCCGCGCTGCTGGGCGAGAAGTACGTGGAGCTGGACGGCCCCACCGGAGGAAGCGGTACCGAGGGCGCCGAGCAGGGCGAGCTGACCGACGGCGCGCTGATCCCGGTCGAGCGGACCAACCGCAACCCCGAGGTCGAGGAGGTCTTCGGCGCGCTGTCGATGCTGCTCAACGGCGGTGGCGTGGCGCAGCTCCAGGACATCTCGCGCGAGCTCAACGCCGCCCTGGAGGGCAACGAGCCGCAGATCAAGTCGCTGCTGGGCCGGCTGGACACCCTCGTCGGGGACCTGGACGCGCACCGGGGCGAGATCACCCGCGCGCTCGACGGGCTCAACCGGCTCGGCGGGGCGCTGAGCGCGCAGCGCGGTCAGATCGAGGGCGTGCTCGACGGGCTGGAGCCGGGGTTGGCGGTGCTCGGCGAGCAGCGCACCCAGCTGGTGACGCTGCTCCAGTCGCTGGACGCGCTGTCGGACGTGGCCGTGGACACCGTGACCAGGTCGAAGGACGACGTCGTGGCCGACCTGAGGGCGTTGGCGCCGACCCTGCGGAAGCTGGTCGAGGCGGGCAGCGACCTGCCCAACGCGTTCGAGCTGCTGCTGACCTACCCGTTCCCGGACGCCTCGATCCCGGCCGTGCGGGGCGACTACACCAACCTCTACGCGGACATCGACCTGGACCTGGGCTCGATCGTGGACAACCTGGGCCGGTCGCGGCAGTCGGTGCTGCCCGAGGTGCCGGTGCTGCCGGGCATCACGGGCACCGCGCCGTCGGTGCCGCTGCCGCTGCCGAACCTGCCGCTGCCGGGGGTGACGCCGGGGCGCTCCGGGCTCGGTGACCTGCTCGGCGGGCTGCTGGGGGGTGTGGGCCGGTGATCCCGCGCAGGACCAAGCTCCAGATCGGCGCGTTCGTGGTGATCGCGCTGGTCGGCATCAGCTACGTCGGCGCCCGGTACGCGGGCCTCGGCCGGGTGTTCGGCGCCACCGGGTACGTGGTGACGATGCAGCTGGAGGACTCCGGCGGCGTGTTCACCAACGCCGAGGTCACCTACCGGGGCGTGGGCGTGGGCCGGGTCGCGCAGATGCGGCTGACCGCCGACGGGCTCGACGTCGACCTGGACATCGAGCCGGGCGCGCCGCCCATCCCGGCCGACCTGGAGGCCGTGGTCGCCAACCGGTCCGCGGTGGGCGAGCAGTACGTGGACCTGCGCCCGCGCGGCGAGGACGGGCCCTACCTGGCCGCCGGCTCGGTCATCCCCAGGTCGGCCACCAGCACGCCGCCGCCCGTGGACGCGCTGCTGGGCAACCTCGACGCGTTCGCGCGGTCCGTGCCGACCGACTCGCTGCGGATCGTGGTGGACGAGCTGGACCGGGCGTTCGCCGGGACCGGGCCCGACCTCCAGGTGCTGCTGGACAACACGCGGGCCTTCACCCGGGCCGCCACCGAGCACCTGCCGCAGACCAAGGCGCTGATCGACGACGGGCTGGTGGTGCTGAACACCCAGGCCGAGCAGGGCAGCGCGATCAGGTCGTTCTCGGCGGACCTGCGGGCCCTGGCCGAGCAGCTGAAGAACTCCGACGGCGACCTGCGGCGGCTGATCGCGGTGTCCCCGGGGGTCGCCGAGCAGGTGTCGGCGCTGCTGCGCGAGACGGGGCCGAACCTCGGCGTCGTGCTCGCCAACCTGCTGACCACCGGCAACATCCTGGTGACCAGGCTCGACGGCCTGGAGCAGATGGCGGTGACCTACCCGATCGCGGTCGGCGGCGGCTTCTCGGTCGCCAAGGGCGACGGCACGGGCGCGCACTTCGGCCTCGCGCTGAACGTGTTCGACCCGCCGCCCTGCACGGTCGGCTACGAGGGCACCGCGATTCGGCAGGGCACCGACACCAGCGCGGCCCCGCTGAACACGCAGGCGTACTGCGCGCTGGCGCCGGGGAGCGCCACCGGCGTGCGGGGTGCCCAGAACGCGCCTTACGGTGGCACCCCGACCACCCCGACCACCCCGACCGGCGGCGAGACCACGCAGCCGGGCCGGGAGCCGGTGGTGGACCAGGCGGCCGGGGCCCCGCTGCTGACCAGCCTGGGGCAGTTGCTCGGCCTGCCGGTCGGAGGAGGGTCTTGATGGGGCTTCGGCGTTGGTTCCTGCCGGTGTCGGCCGTGCTGGTGGTCCTGGCCGCCGGCTACGCGCTGTGGGCCGGGGTGACGTGGTGGAGCGCGTCGTCCGACGAGTCCGCGGCGTTCTCCCGGGAGCGGGAGGAGGTGCTGCGGGTCGGGCAGGTCGGCATCGTCAACTTCACCACGCTCGACCACCGGAAGGTCGACGAGGACCTGGACCGGTGGCTGGAGTCGTCGACCGGCGAGCTGCGGGCGGAGATCGAGAGCGGCCGGGACACCCGGAAGCAGCAGATCGCGGACGCCCGGACGGTGACCACGAGCCGGGTGCTCGACGCGGCCGTGACCGAGCTGGACGCGCGGGCCGGGCAGGCGCACCTGATCGCCGTGGTGGAGACCACCGTGACACCGGAGGGCGGGCAGGCGGTCAAGAAGGTCAACCGCTACCAGACCGACCTGACCCGCACGGACGCCGGTTGGAAGCTCAGCGCGCTGGGGCCCGTCGCGGCCGGCGGCGCGTGATCGCGAGGAGATGACAGTGCCCCCGTCCCGCCGCCGCCCGGTCCCGACGCCGCCCACCACCCGGCCGAAGGTCGCCGGCCTGCGCAAACGCCCCGGGGCGAAGCCGGTCGACGCCCCGGCCGCGGATGCTCCCGCCGAGTTCGACACCCGGCAGCCCGACACCCGGCAGCCCGACACCCGGCAGCCCGAGGACGAGCCGGTCGACGCCCCGGCGGAGGCCGCCACCGCGCGGTCGTCCGAGGAACTCGGCCTGATCGAGCCCTGCGACGACACCGGCCGGATCGGGACCACCGAGACCTCCGACCCGGGCACCTCCGGGGCCGACACCTCAGAAGCGGTCGCCCCCGAGGCCGATACCCCCGAGGCCGATACCCCCGAGGCCGATACCCCCGAGGCCGATACCCCCGAGGCCGATACCCCCGAGGCCGACACCCCCGACCCGGACACCCGGGCCCCGAGCCCCCGCCCCCGGGGCCGCCGCAGGCGCGGCGAGGCGGTGGCCCCGAGCGTGCTCGACGACCCGGGCACGGCCCGGACCCGTGCGTCCGACCCCGACGAGGCGGACCGCACCCCCGCCTCGTTCATCCGCGGCCGACTCGCCCCCGGCCGCGGGTCCCGCCGCCCGCACCGCTCCGGCCCGCTGCTGCCCGTGACCCTGCTCGTGCTGGCCGCGCTGCTGGTCGGGCTGGGCGCGTGGTTCCAGCAGAGGGCGGGCGACGTGCGCTACGACCAGGCCCTGGTCGACAGCGCCGGCACCACCGAGGTGGCCGGCCAGGCCCGCGAGGCCGTCGAGAAGGCGTTCTCCTACAACTTCGCCGATGTCGCCGACACCGAGAAGGCCGCCAACGAGCTGCTGGTCGGCAAGGCCCGGTGCCAGTACAACGCGATCTTCGGCCCGGTCCGCACCCTCGCGCCCGAGCAGAAGCTGGTGGTCACGGTCAAGGCCGTCTCCAGCGGCGTGACCTCGCTCGACGGCGACCGCGCCACGGTGCTGCTCTTCCTCGACCAGGTCACCACCCGCACCACCGACAACCAGAGCGGCGGCGGCATCGCGATGATGAGGGTCGGCGCCCAGAAGCTCGACGGCCGCTGGCGGGTCGACAACATGGAGATGTTCGGCCAGAGCGGCGACCAGGCCGCCGAGACCGCCAAGTGCTGATCCGCCCCCTCGCCGCACCCGGGGCCGCAGCCCCCGCCACCCCGGAGGTCGCACCCGCCGCACCCCGGGCCGACCCGCGCCCCTCCCGCTGCCTTCGCCGCCCCCTCCTTACCCCGCCGCCCGCGCCTCGAACCCGCCGCTCGCCCTTGTCCCCCGCTCGGGCACCCGGTGTCGTCCGAAGGGGCCCGGAAGCCCGTTGACCAGCCCCGAATAGAGTGACCTCGGTCACAGTTTTCGACCAGTGACCGAACGAAATCGCCAGGCCCTCCCCGACCCCCGCACCGCCCGCCAAAGGTTCACCCTGGCTCACGTCCCGGTGTTTCGGCAGGTCAAGACGATAACGCCGCGTTATCACCGTTTGCGCCGCTAGGGTGATCGCCGCGTGGCATCTTGACTGTGGGCGTCAGCGGGGTCACTCTGTCGGTGAGCACGAGAAAGGTCCTTCCACGTGCCTCTCGACAGTTGGCGTGCGCGCGGCTAGACTGCCCCTTTGCGCTGCCCTCTTTCCGTTTGCCCTTCGCCGAGAGCTGGATTGCCGGGCATCGCCGCACCCTTGACAGCCGTGCTAGTTCCGCTGACTAGCCAGCTACCTGTCCCTGGAAGGACGCATCTTGGCGATCTCTCGCGCGACCAAGGCCACTGCTGCGACCAACTCCACGTCGGGGATTCCCGGAGCGCCGAAGCGAGTCTCTTTCGCGAAGATCCACGAACCGCTTCAGACGCCCAACCTGCTCGACCTGCAGATCCAGTCGTTCGAATGGCTCACCGGCGACGAGGCGTGGTTCCAGCGCCGCGTCGACGAGGGTGACGAGGCCCCCACCGGCGGCCTCGAGGAGGTCCTGAACGAGATCTCCCCGATCGAAGACTTCTCCGGCTCGATGTCGCTCTCCTTCTCCGACCCGCGCTTCGACGAGGTCAAGGCCTCCGTCGAGGAGTGCAAGGACAAGGACATGACGTACGCGGCCCCGCTGTTCGTCACGGCGGAGTTCACCAACCACACCACCGGCGAGATCAAGAGCCAGACGGTGTTCATGGGTGACTTCCCGATGATGACGGACAAGGGCACGTTCATCATCAACGGCACCGAGCGCGTGGTGGTGTCCCAGCTCGTCCGCTCGCCGGGTGTCTACTTCGACACGGCGATCGACAAGACGACCGACAAGGACGTCTTCAGCGTCAAGATCATCCCGTCCCGGGGTGCCTGGCTGGAGTTCGACGTCGACAAGCGCGACACCGTCGGCGTCCGGATCGACCGCAAGCGCCGGCAGCCGGTCACCGTGCTGCTGAAGGCGCTGGGGTGGAGCACCGAGCAGATCCGCGAGCGCTTCTCGTTCTCCGAGACGCTGCTGACGACGCTGGAGAAGGACCACACCGCGGGTACCGACGAGGCGCTGCTCGACATCTACCGCAAGCTGCGCCCGGGCGAGCCGCCGACGAAGGAGTCCGCGCAGGCCCTCCTGGAGAACCTGTTCTTCAAGGACAAGCGCTACGACCTCGCCAAGGTCGGCCGGTACAAGGTCAACAAGAAGCTGGGCCTGGACCTCCCGATCGCCAAGGGCGTGCTGACCGAGGACGACATCGTCACGACGATCGAGTACCTGGTCCGCCTGCACGCCGGTGAGACGAACATGCAGCCGGGCGAGATGGAGGTGCCGGTCGAGGTCGACGACATCGACCACTTCGGCAACCGCCGCCTGCGCACCGTCGGCGAGCTGATCCAGAACCAGATCCGGGTCGGCCTGTCCCGCATGGAGCGCGTCGTGCGCGAGCGCATGACGACCCAGGACGTCGAGGCCATCACGCCGCAGACCCTGATCAACATCCGCCCCGTGGTGGCGGCGATCAAGGAGTTCTTCGGCACCTCCCAGCTGTCGCAGTTCATGGACCAGACGAACCCGCTCGCGGGTCTGACCCACAAGCGCCGCCTGTCGGCGCTGGGTCCCGGCGGTCTGTCCCGTGAGCGGGCCGGCATGGAGGTCCGCGACGTCCACCCGTCGCACTACGGCCGCATGTGCCCGATCGAGACGCCGGAAGGCCCGAACATCGGCCTGATCGGCTCGCTGTCCTCCTACGGGCGGGTCAACCCGTTCGGCTTCATCGAGACGCCGTACCGCAAGGTCGTCGACGGTCGGGTCACCGACCAGGTCGACTACCTGACCGCGGACGAGGAGGACCGGTACGTCAAGGCCCAGGCGAACGCCAAGATCGACATCGAGGGCAACTTCCTCGAGGAGAAGGTCCTGGTCCGCAAGAAGGGCGGCGAGGTCGAGATGATCGACCCGCGCGACGTCGACTACATGGACGTCTCGCCGCGCCAGATGGTGTCGGCCGCGACCGCCATGATCCCCTTCCTGGAGCACGACGACGCCAACCGCGCCCTGATGGGCGCCAACATGCAGCGCCAGGCGGTGCCGCTGCTGCGCAGCGAGTCGCCGCTGGTCGGCACGGGCATGGAGCTGCGCGCCGCGGTCGACGCCGGTGACGTCGTGGTGGCCAAGAAGACCGGTGTGGTCGAGGAGATCTCCGCCGACTACGTCACGGTCATGGCCGACGACGGCTCGCGGCAGACCTACGGCCTGCACAAGTTCCGCCGCTCGAACCAGGGCACCTGCATCAACCAGAAGCCCATCGTGAACGAGGGCGACCGGGTGCACCACGGCCAGGTGCTGGCCGACGGCCCGTGCACCGAGAACGGCGAGATGGCGCTGGGCAAGAACCTGCTCGTCGCGATCATGCCGTGGGAGGGCCACAACTACGAGGACGCGATCATCCTGTCGCAGCGCCTCGTGCAGGACGACGTCCTGACCTCGATCCACATCGAGGAGCACGAGATCGACGCGCGGGACACCAAGCTGGGCGCCGAGGAGATCACCCGGGACATCCCGAACGTCTCCGAGGAGGTCCTGGCCGACCTCGACGAGCGCGGCATCATCCGCATCGGCGCCGAGGTCCAGCCGGGCGACATCCTGGTCGGCAAGGTCACCCCGAAGGGCGAGACCGAGCTGACCCCGGAGGAGCGCCTGCTGCGCGCGATCTTCGGCGAGAAGGCCCGCGAGGTGCGCGACACGTCGCTGAAGGTGCCGCACGGCGAGTACGGCAAGGTCATCGGCATCCGCGTGTTCAGCCGCGAGGACGACGACGAGCTGCCCCCGGGCGTGAACGAGCTGGTCCGCGTCTACGTCGCCCAGAAGCGCAAGATCCAGGACGGCGACAAGCTCGCCGGCCGCCACGGCAACAAGGGCGTCATCGGCAAGATCCTCCCGGTCGAGGACATGCCGTTCCTCGAGGACGGCACCCCGGTCGACATCGTGCTGAACACGCACGGCGTGCCCCGTCGTATGAACATCGGCCAGGTGCTGGAGACCCACCTCGGGTGGATCGCCAAGCAGGGCTGGAGCATCAACGGCGACCCGGACTGGGCGAAGAACCTGCCCGAGGAGCTGATGGACGTCGAGCCCGGCACGAAGACCGCCACCCCGGTCTTCGACGGCGCTCGCGAGGACGAGATCACGGGACTGCTCGGCTCGACGGTCCCGAACCGCGACGGCGAGCGGATGGTCAAGGAGAACGGCAAGGCGCAGCTCTTCGACGGGCGCAGCGGCGAGCCGTACCCCTTCCCGGTGTCGGTCGGCTACATGTACATCCTGAAGCTGCTGCACCTGGTCGACGACAAGATCCACGCCCGTTCGACCGGTCCGTACTCGATGATCACGCAGCAGCCGCTGGGCGGTAAGGCGCAGTTCGGTGGCCAGCGCTTCGGTGAGATGGAGTGCTGGGCGATGCAGGCGTACGGCGCGGCCTACACGCTGCAGGAGCTGTTGACCATCAAGTCCGACGACGTGCTGGGCCGCGTGAAGGTCTACGAGGCCATCGTCAAGGGCGAGAACATCCCGGAACCGGGTATCCCGGAGTCCTTCAAGGTGCTGCTCAAGGAGCTGCAGTCGCTGTGCCTCAACGTCGAGGTGCTGTCCTCGGACGGCGCCGCGATCGAGATGCGCGACGGTGACGACGAAGACCTGGAGCGCGCGGCCGCGAACCTCGGCATCAACCTGTCGAGGTCCGAGTCGCCGTCCGTGGACGACGTCGTCAACTAGTTCCCCGCCGGTCACCGAGGGGGGACGCCTCCCGCGTCCCCCCTCGGTGACCCAGCCGCCAGCACCCCAAGCAGCACCGAACAAAAAAGGGGAAGAGAGTAGACGTGCTCGACGTCAACTTCTTCGATGAGCTCCGCATCGGTCTCGCGACCGCGGACGACATCCGCCAGTGGTCCTTCGGCGAGGTCAAGAAGCCCGAGACCATCAACTACCGCACGCTCAAGCCGGAGAAGGACGGCTTGTTCTGCGAGAAGATCTTCGGTCCCACCCGGGACTGGGAGTGCTACTGCGGCAAGTACAAGCGGGTGCGCTTCAAGGGCATCATCTGCGAGCGCTGCGGCGTCGAGGTGACCCGCGCCAAGGTGCGCCGCGAGCGCATGGGCCACATCGAACTGGCCGCGCCGGTCACCCACATCTGGTACTTCAAGGGCGTCCCGAGCCGGTTGGGCTACCTGCTCGACCTGGCCCCGAAGGACCTCGAGAAGATCATCTACTTCGCCGCCTACGTCATCGTGGGCGTCAACGCGGAGCTGCGCCACAACGACCTGCCGACGCTCGACAGCGAGATGCAGGTCGAGCGCAAGCGCGTGGAGAACAAGCGCGACGCCGACGTCGAGGCGCGTGCGCAGAAGCTGGAAGCCGACCTGGCCGAGCTGGAGGCCGAGGGCGCCAAGTCCGACGTCCGCCGCAAGGTCAAGGAGGGCGGCGAGCGCGAGATGCGGCAGCTCCGCGACCGCGCCCAGCGCGAGCTGGACCGCCTCGACGAGATCTGGTCCACCTTCACCAAGCTGGACAAGGCCCAGCTGATCGCGGACGAGCTGCTCTACCGCGAGCTGTACGACCGCTACGGCGACTACTTCACCGGCGCCATGGGCGCCGAGGCCATCCAGAAGCTGCTGGGTGACTACGACGTGGACGCCGAGGCCGACGTCCTGCGCGAGACCATCCGCAGCGGCAAGGGCCAGAAGAAGCTGCGCGCCCTCAAGCGGCTGAAGGTCGTGGCCGCCTTCCAGGCGACCCGCAACAACCCGCAGGGCATGGTGCTGGACTGCGTGCCGGTCATCCCGCCGGACCTGCGCCCGATGGTGCAGCTCGACGGTGGCCGCTTCGCGACCTCCGACCTGAACGACCTGTACCGCCGCGTCATCAACCGCAACAACCGCCTCAAGCGGCTGATCGACCTCGGCGCGCCCGAGATCATCGTCAACAACGAGAAGCGGATGCTCCAGGAGGCCGTCGACGCGCTGTTCGACAACGGCCGCCGGGGCCGGCCGGTGACGGGTCCGGGCAACCGGCCGCTCAAGTCGCTGTCCGACCTGCTGAAGGGCAAGCAGGGCCGGTTCCGCCAGAACCTGCTCGGCAAGCGCGTCGACTACTCCGGCCGTTCGGTCATCGTGGTCGGCCCGCAGCTGAAGCTGCACCAGTGCGGCCTGCCCAAGCAGATGGCGCTGGAGCTGTTCAAGCCGTTCGTGATGAAGCGCCTGGTGGACCTCAACCACGCGCAGAACATCAAGTCGGCCAAGCGCATGGTCGAGCGCGCCCGCCCGGCCGTGTGGGACGTGCTCGAAGAGGTCATCACCGAGCACCCGGTGCTGCTCAACCGCGCGCCCACGCTGCACCGCCTCGGCATCCAGGCGTTCGAGCCGCAGCTGGTCGAGGGCAAGGCCATCCAGCTGCACCCGCTCGTCTGCGAGGCGTTCAACGCCGACTTCGACGGTGACCAGATGGCGGTCCACCTGCCGCTGTCCGCCGAGGCGCAGGCCGAGGCGCGCGTGCTGATGCTGTCGTCGAACAACATCCTCTCGCCCGCGTCGGGCAAGCCGCTGGCCATGCCGCGACTGGACATGGTGACCGGCCTGTACCACCTGACCCGGCACAAGGAGGACGACCTCGGCGAGGGCCACGCGTTCTCCTCGCCGGCCGAGGCGCAGATGGCGTTCGACCGCAAGGCCCTGGGTCTCCAGGCCATGTGCAAGATCCGCATCTCGGACAAGAACCCGCCGAAGGGCCAGGAGCCGGAGGGCTGGGAGCCCGGTCAGCCGTGGCTGGCCCAGACCACCCTGGGCCGGGTGCTGTTCAACGAGGTGCTGCCGCAGGACTACCCGTTCCTGAACGAGGTCATGCCGAAGAAGCGGCAGGCCATGGTCATCAACGACCTCGCCGAGCGGTACCCGATGGTCACCGTCGCCCGGACGCTGGACAAGCTGAAGGACGCCGGCTTCTACTGGGCCACCCGCTCGGGCGTGACCGTCGCGATCTCCGACGTGCTCGTGCCGGAGGCCAAGCAGGGCATCCTCGACGAGTACGAGAAGCTCGCGGACGCGGTCGAGAAGCGCTACCAGCGCGGTCAGCTCTCCCACACGGAGCGCAACAACGAGCTGGTCAAGGTGTGGACCAAGGCCACCGAAGAGGTCGCCGAGGTCATGGAGGCCAACTTCCCCGAGGACAACTCGATCCGCATGATCGTGGCGTCCGGGGCGGCGGGCAACATGACCCAGGTGCGGTCGCTGGCCGGTATGCGCGGTCTGGTGACCAACCCCAAGGGCGAGTACATCCCGCGGCCGATCAAGAGCTCGTTCCGCGAGGGCCTGTCGGTGCTGGAGTACTTCATCGCCACGCACGGCGCCCGCAAGGGCCTGGCCGACACCGCGCTGCGGACCGCCGACTCGGGGTACCTGACCCGTCGTCTGGTGGACGTCTCGCAGGACGTCATCATCCGCGAGATCGACTGCGGCACCACGCGCGGCGTGAACATGACCGTGGGCGAGCGGCTCGGCGACAAGGTGGTGCTGCACGAGTTCGCGCAGACCTCCGTGTACGCCCGGACCATCGCGGAGGACATCACCGACGGCGGCGGCAACGTCGTCCTCAACCGCGGTGACGACCTGGGCGACCCGGCGCTGGCGACGCTCGTCGAGGCCGGGGTGACCAGGGTCAAGGTCCGCTCGGTGCTGACCTGCGAGTCCGCGGTCGGCGTGTGCGCGTCCTGCTACGGCCGCTCGATGGCGACCGGCAAGCTGGTCGACGTCGGCGAGGCCGTCGGCATCGTCGCCGCCCAGTCGATCGGTGAGCCCGGCACCCAGCTGACCATGCGCACCTTCCACCAGGGTGGTGTGGCCGGCGACGACATCACGACGGGTCTGCCCCGCGTGCAGGAGCTCTTCGAGGCTCGTGTGCCGAAGGGCAAGGCGCCCATCGCGGACGTCGACGGCCGGGTCCGCATCGAGGACGGCGACCGGTTCTGGAAGATCACCCTCATCCCGGACGACGGGTCCGAGGAGATCATCTTCGAGAAGCTGTCCAAGCGCCAGCGGCTCGCGAACACGGTCACCGGCCCGCTCCAGGACGGCGACCACGTGGCCGTCGGCCAGCAGCTGCTGGAGGGCACGCCCGACCCGCACGAGGTGCTGCGCGTGATGGGGCCGCGCGAGGCCCAGCTGCACCTGGTGCAGGAGGTCCAGAAGGTCTACCGGGCCCAGGGCGTGGCGATCCACGACAAGCACATCGAGGTCATCGTCCGGCAGATGCTGCGCCGGGTGACGATCATCGACTCGGGTGCGACCGAGTTCCTGCCGGGCTCGCTGGTCGAGCGCGCGGACTTCGAGTCGGGCAACCGGGCCGTGGTGGCCGAGGGCGGCGAGCCCGCGGCCGGCCGTCCGGTGCTGATGGGCATCACGAAGGCGTCGCTCGCGACCGACTCGTGGCTGTCCGCGGCCTCCTTCCAGGAGACCACGCGAGTCCTGACCGACGCCGCCATCAACGGCCGGTCGGACAAGCTGATCGGCCTGAAGGAGAACGTGATCATCGGCAAGCTGATCCCGGCCGGCACCGGCATCAACCGGTACCGGAACATCCAGGTGCAGCCGACCGAGGAGGCGCGTGCGGCGGCGTACGCGATCCCGAGCTACGACGACGGCTACTACACGCCGGACGTCTTCGGCACGGGTACCGGCGCCGCGGTGCCGCTGGACGACTACGACTTCGGCCGCGACTACCGCTGAAGGCCGTAGTCAGCTGAAGAAGGCCCCCGGAGCCTCGTGCTCCGGGGGCCTTCTCGCGTGTGGGGGTCCTGAACGTTGAACTCGGGGGTCCTGGACGTACGACACGGTGGTCCTGGACGTACGACTCGCGCGGGTTTCAGGGGTGGGGGCGGAGCTGGGGCAGGGTGAGGCGCGTCGGCGGCGCCTGGTCGCCCAGCCTGCGGTGCACCTCGTCCAGCAGGCCGCGTGCCCGGCCCGCCCGGCGCAGGTCCGCGACCACGTGCAGCACCTCGTGCAGGCGGGTGGGGTCCAGGAGCAGCCGCGGCTCCCGGCTGTGGACCGCGAGCACGCCCTCGCGCGCCCACGCCTTCACCGTCTTCTCCGTCAGCGCCAGCAGCTCGCCCGCGACCACGGGGCGCACCGGGGGCGCGCCGCGCAGGGCCTTCGCCACCACGCCGTTCAGCTTGAGCCGGCGCTCGTCGTCCTCCGACAGGCTGGAGGCGACCTCCTGGATCTCCTGGACCTGCTCGAACAGGTCCCGGATCCGGGCGGCTTCGGTGGCGACGGACATCAGGGTCCTCCTCGGTTACCGCCGAGTATCGCCCTGCTCCTGACCAGTGACAACCACGGTGGTGGTCCCGCGCACGGGACCACCACCGGTTCGGGTCAGGACGAGAAGAACAGCCCGCCCAGGCCGCGGTGCTTGCGGTGCCCGTAGTGGCCGCCGCCGCCGCCGTAGCCCCACGCGGGCGGGGGCGGCTGCTGCACGTAGTGCACCTGCTGAGGAGCGGGCGCGGGTGCGACGGGCGGCGGGGGCGGGGCCATCTGCTGCTCCAGCCGGGTGATGGACTCCAGCTCGCCGTAGTCGAGGAAGACCCCGCGGCAGCCGTCGCACTGTTCGATGTGCACGCCCATGCGGTCGAACGTGCGCATATTCCCGTGACACTTGGGGCACTGCATCGTGTGAGCCTCCTGCTCTTGACGCGATGTGTCCGATATTAGCCACGCCGCATCGGTTCGTGCGTCGAGACGATGCGAGCGCAAGCCGCCAACAGGGCATCCTGGGCGTCGTTCAGCTCCGTGCCGTCACGCTCCGCCGCGGTCAGGGCGCGCGCTGCCATCTGCACCACCAGCGCGCGGGCCGGCACCTCCAGCGCCGACCACGGGTCGTCGCGCGGCACGCCCGTGCCGCCCGCCCCGAGGTAGGCCCCGAGCAACCGGCCCCAGGCCACCTCGTCGAGCACGCCCACCAGGTGCAGCGCGGCCGGCCGGGCCAGGTCCCACGCCGGGTCGCCCACCCCCAGGTCGTCCACGTCGATCAGCCGGTACCCCCCGTCCCGCCGCACGAGCTGGCCCAGGTGCCAGTCGCCGTGGATCAGCGTCGTGCCCGGCAGGGGGTCGCCCGTGGTGGGGTGGTCCGTGATCGGGTCGGCTGCGGCCGGGTGGTCCGCCGTCCAGTCGCCCGCCGTCGCGGTGCCCGCCGCCCGGCCGCCCGCCGCTCCGGTGCCCGCTGCCCGGGTGCCGGGGGAGTGGGTGCCGGGGGAGTGGGTGCCGGGGGAGTGGGTGCCGGGGGAGTGGGTGCCGGGGGAGTGGGTGCCGGGCAGGGTCGCGAACGCCCGGCGGACCAGGTCGGCGGCCGGCGTGTCGAGGGTCAGCTCCCGCACCGCGCGCCGCATCCGCGGCCACGCGCCCGCCGCCGGCACGGGCGGCGCGAAGTCGGCGGCCGCGAACCGGTGCAGCTCGGCCAGCATCCGCCCGGCCGCCTCCATGGGCAGGTCCTCCGGCTCGCTCTGCGGCACCGGCGTCCCCCGGGGCCACCCGGACACCACGCGCCCCGCCACGACCTCGGGCCCCAGCAGCGGCGGCAGCAGGAGGCCGGCCAGGCGCGGGTCGGCGGCCAGGCGCAGCCGGCCGGCCAGCTCGACGGGGTCCGTCCCGGCCTCGTGGGCCTTCAGCACCACGTCCCCGACCCGGACCACCACGACGTCGCCGCGCACCGCGAGCACCTCGGGCTCGGCGGCGGGCCCCACCAGCGCGGCCATGCCCGCGACGAGATCGGAGTTCACCCGTTCAGTGTGCCCGGTGGGCCGGTGCGGGGCCGACGATCACCCCACCGGGGCTGACCTGGGCGGAGTGCGGGACGTCACGCCCCGGACGGGAATGCGCGCGGGGCCGGCGGCGTTGAGGGGGGTGAGGCTGTCAAGGGCGAGTGGCATCCGTTTTGACCCTCGGGAACCGGCCGGGGTATCTTTGGTACTCGTGCCCGACCCATGTCGGGCCGCTCCGCGTGCCTACGCGCCAGTGGTGCTGGAAAGCCGGCCGCGGTGACCTCCACGCGCAGGGGCATCCTGGGATGTCGCTTGCGGACCTGGAGTTGGTGCTTGATCCGCCCGGCCTCACCGCCAGTGGCGCGACACGCCCGACCTCGGGTGCAGAGAGGGACCAGGTAAACAGAGCTCGCCGCCCATGCGACGAGCACGCGAACGGAAGAAGCAGCCGGCGTATGCCAACGATCCAGCAGCTGGTCCGCAAGGGCCGGCAGGACAAGGTCGCCAAGCAGAAGACCGCGGCGCTCAAGGGCAGCCCGCAGCGGCGCGGTGTGTGCACCCGCGTCTACACGACCACGCCCAAGAAGCCGAACTCGGCGCTGCGCAAGGTCGCCCGCGTGAAGCTGACGAGCGGCATCGAGGTCACGGCCTACATCCCCGGTGAGGGCCACAACCTCCAGGAGCACTCGATGGTGCTCGTCCGCGGCGGTCGTGTGAAGGACCTCCCGGGTGTCCGCTACAAGATCATCCGCGGCTCCCTCGACACGCAGGGCGTGAAGAACCGCAAGCAGGCTCGCAGCCGGTACGGCGCGAAGAAGGAGAAGAGCTGATGCCCCGCAAGGGACCGGCCCCGAAGCGGCCGCTGATCTCCGACCCGGTCTACAGCTCTCCGCTGGTGACCCAGCTCATCAACAAGGTGCTGGTCGACGGCAAGCGCTCTGTGGCCGAGCGGATCGTGTACGGCGCCCTCGAAGGCGCCCGCGACAAGAACGGCACCGACCCCGTCGTCACGCTCAAGCGCGCTCTGGACAACGTCAAGCCCGCGCTGGAGGTGAAGTCCCGCCGCGTCGGTGGCGCCACCTACCAGGTGCCCATCGAGGTCAAGCCGGGTCGCTCGACCACGCTCGCCCTGCGCTGGCTGATCACCTACTCCCGGCAGCGCCGTGAGAAGACCATGATCGAGCGCCTGATGAACGAGCTGCTCGACGCGAGCAACGGCCTGGGCGCGAGCGTCAAGCGCCGCGAGGACACGCACAAGATGGCCGAGTCCAACAAGGCGTTCGCCCACTACCGCTGGTGATGTGACGCCCCGCCGGTCCCCCGGGACCGGCGGGGCTCTCCCAGCCCTAGTGAGCCTGCTACCCAGCTAGCTCAAGACAGGGGAAACACCCGTGGCACAGGATGTGCTCACCGACCTGGCCAAGGTCCGCAACATCGGGATCATGGCCCACATCGACGCGGGCAAGACCACGACGACCGAGCGGATCCTGTTCTACACCGGGATCAGCTACAAGATCGGCGAGGTCCACGACGGCGCCGCGGTGATGGACTGGATGGAGCAGGAGCAGGAGCGCGGCATCACGATCACGTCGGCCGCGACGACCTGCTTCTGGAAGAACCACCAGATCAACATCATCGACACGCCGGGCCACGTCGACTTCACCGTCGAGGTGGAGCGCAACCTGCGCGTCCTCGACGGCGCCGTTGCCGTGTTCGACGGCAAGGAGGGCGTCGAGCCCCAGTCCGAGCAGGTCTGGCGGCAGGCGACCAAGTACGACGTGCCGCGCATCTGCTTCGTCAACAAGATGGACAAGCTCGGTGCGGACTTCTACTTCACCGTGCGGACCATCCAGGAGCGCCTGGGCGCCAAGCCGCTGCCGATCCAGATCCCGATCGGCGCGGAGAGCGACTTCATCGGCGTCGTCGACCTGGTGGAGATGCGCGCGCTGACCTGGCGCGGCGAGGTCCAGAAGGGCGAGGACTACACGGTCGAGGAGATCCCGGCCGACCTCGCCGACAAGGCCGCCGAGTACCGCGAGGCGCTCGTCGAGGCCGTCGCCGAGACCGACGACGCCCTGATGGAGCTGTACCTGGGCGGTGAGGAACTGACCGTCGAGCAGATCAAGACGGGCATCCGCGACATCGTCAAGAACCGCTCCGCCTACCCGGTGCTCTGCGGTTCGGCGTTCAAGAACAAGGGCGTCCAGCCCATGCTCGACGCGGTGATCGACTTCCTGCCCGCGCCGCTGGACCTCCCCCCGGTCGAGGGCACGCTCCAGGACGGCGAGACGCCGGCCTTCCGCAAGCCCGCGACGGACGAGCCGTTCTCGGCCCTGGCGTTCAAGATCGCGGCGCACCCGTTCTTCGGCAAGCTGACCTACATCCGGGTCTACTCGGGCAAGGTCGCCGCGGGCACCCAGGTCATCAACTCGACCAAGGACCGCAAGGAGCGCATCGGGAAGATCTTCCAGATGCACGCCAACAAGGAGAACCCGGTCGACGAGGCCATCGCCGGTCACATCTACGCCGTGATCGGGCTGAAGGACACCACCACCGGTGAGACGCTCTGCGACCCGCAGTCGCCCATCGTGCTGGAGTCCATGACCTTCCCCGAGCCGGTCATCCAGGTGGCGATCGAGCCGAAGACGAAGGCCGACCAGGAGAAGCTGGGCACCGCGATCCAGAAGCTGGCCGAGGAGGACCCGACGTTCCGGGTCAACCTGGACCAGGAGACCGGCCAGACGATCATCGCCGGCATGGGCGAGCTCCACCTGGACATCCTGGTGGACCGGATGCGCCGCGAGTTCAAGGTCGAGGCGAACATCGGCAAGCCCCAGGTGGCGTACCGGGAGACGATCCGCCGCAAGGTGGACAAGTACTCCTACACCCACAAGAAGCAGACCGGTGGTTCCGGCCAGTTCGCGAAGGTCCTCATCGACCTGGAGCCGCTGGAGAAGACCGAGGACGGCGCGCTCTACGAGTTCGTCAACGCGGTCACCGGTGGTCGCATCCCGCGGGAGTACATCCCGTCCGTGGACGCGGGCGCCCAGGACGCCATGCAGTACGGCGTGCTGGCGGGCTACCCGCTGGTCGGCGTGAAGCTGACGCTGCTCGACGGCGCGTACCACGAGGTCGACTCGTCGGAGATGGCGTTCAAGATCGCCGGTTCCATGGCGCTCAAGGAAGCCGCTCGCCAGGCGAGCCCGGCGATCCTCGAACCGCTGATGGCCGTCGAGGTCACCACGCCCGAGGACTACATGGGCGACGTGATCGGCGACCTCAACTCCCGCCGCGGCCAGATCCAGGCCATGGAGGAGCGCAGCGGCGCCCGTGTCGTCAAGGCACTGGTCCCGCTGTCGGAGATGTTCGGGTACGTCGGCGACCTGCGGTCCAGGACCCAGGGTCGCGCGAACTACTCGATGACGTTCGACTCCTACGCCGAGGTTCCCGCGAACGTCGCGAAGGAGATCATCGCGAAGGCGACGGGCGAGTAACCCCAACCGGAGCACCGCAGCACCACGCGGGCTCTCCGGGGTGAGTCCCTGGGGTCCGCACCACCCAGACGTGAGATCCGGCGGGCGGCAGTCCGCCCGCCGGATTAAGCAACAGAGTCCAGGAGGACAATCCAGTGGCGAAGGCGAAGTTCGAGCGGACGAAGCCGCACGTCAACATCGGCACCATCGGTCACATCGACCACGGTAAGACGACGCTGACGGCTGCCATCTCCAAGGTCCTGCACGACAAGTTCCCGGACCTGAACCCCTTCACGCCGTTCGACCAGATCGACAAGGCGCCGGAGGAGAAGCAGCGCGGCATCACCATCTCGATCGCGCACATCGAGTACCAGACCGCGAACCGGCACTACGCGCACGTCGACTGCCCCGGTCACGCCGACTACATCAAGAACATGATCACCGGTGCGGCGCAGATGGACGGCGCCATCCTGGTGGTCGCGGCGACCGACGGCCCGATGCCGCAGACCAAGGAGCACGTGCTCCTGGCCCGCCAGGTCGGTGTGCCCTACATCGTGGTGGCCCTGAACAAGGCCGACATGGTGGACGACGAGGAGATCCTGGAGCTCGTCGAGCTCGAGGTCCGCGAGCTGCTCTCCGAGTACGAGTTCCCGGGTGACGACCTGCCGGTGGTCCGCGTCTCCGCGCTGAAGGCGCTGGAGGGCGACGCCGAGTGGGGCGAGAAGCTCATCGGCCTGATGGACGCCGTGGACGAGAACATCCCGGAGCCCGAGCGCGAGGTTGACCGGCCGTTCCTGATGCCGGTCGAGGACGTGTTCACCATCACCGGCCGCGGCACCGTGGTCACCGGCCGCATCGAGCGCGGCATCATCAAGGTCAACGAGGAAGTCGAGATCGTCGGCATCAAGGAGCAGTCGCGCAAGACGACTGTCACCTCGATCGAGATGTTCAAGAAGTTCCTCGACGAGGGCCGCGCGGGCGACAACGCCGCCCTGCTGCTCCGCGGCATCAAGCGCGAGGAGGTGGAGCGCGGCATGGTGATCGTGAAGCCGGGCACCACCACCCCGCACACCGAGTTCGACGCGCAGGTCTACATCCTGTCGAAGGACGAGGGCGGCCGCCACACGCCGTTCTTCAACAACTACCGCCCGCAGTTCTACTTCCGCACCACCGACGTGACCGGCGTCGTGACCCTCCCCGAGGGCACCGAGATGGTCATGCCGGGCGACACCACCTCCATGGCCGTGAAGCTGATCCAGCCGATCGCCATGGACGAGGGTCTGCGGTTCGCCATCCGCGAGGGTGGCCGGACCGTCGGCGCGGGCTCGGTCACCAAGATCATCAAGTGATCTAGCTCCACATCTCACCCCCGGATTTGGTTCGCGCACCTCCGTGTGCAACTATTGACGGGTTGCTCGTCGGGGCGGCCGGTTCGAGTTCTGGACTCGGCCGCCCCGTCGCGAGCGGGGTTTGATCGGGCAAGACAAGATCCCACGGGTTGCATCAGTGGGACCGGGCCATGGCCGGACGGGCGACACGCCCGACCGCGTGGACCGGGCACCGTGACACCGCTCGGTGTCAGTCCTGAATAGGGGGCGGAGCGCGCCGGAGGTCCCGTGACCTCGCGAAAGGTGCCCGCACCGCGGCGGTACTAGAAGCAGAGGAACGGCAAGCCATCATGGCGGGACAGAAGATCCGCATCCGGCTCAAGGCCTACGACCACGAGGCGATCGACGCGTCCGCGCGCAAGATCGTCGAGACCGTGACGCGCACCGGCGCTCGGGTCGTCGGGCCTGTGCCGCTGCCCACCGAGAAGAACGTTTACTGCGTCATCCGCTCGCCGCACAAGTACAAGGACTCGCGCGAGCACTTCGAGATGCGCACGCACAAGCGTCTGATCGACATCCTCGACCCGACGCCGAAGACGGTGGACGCGCTCATGCGCATCGACCTGCCGGCGAGCGTCGACGTCAACATCCAGTAAGCGTTGGACGCGGCAGTGTTGATCCCTTTTGGGGCGGAGAGCAAAGAGACTCATGTCTGACAGGCAGGTTAAGGGCCTCCTGGGCACCAAGCTCGGCATGACTCAGGTCTTCGACGAGAACAACCGGGTCGTCCCGGTGACCGTCGTCAAGGCCGAGCCGAACGTGGTCACCCAGGTTCGGACCCAGGAGAACGACGGCTACTCGGCCGTGCAGCTGGCCTTCGGCGCCATCGACCCGCGCAAGGTGAACAAGCCTGTCGCGGGCCACTACGCCAAGGCCGGCGTGACGCCGCGCCGCCACCTGGCGGAGCTGCGCACCACGGACGCTTCCGAGTACACGGTCGGCCAGGAGATCACCGCCGAGGTGTTCGAGGCCGGCGCTGTGGTCGACGTGGTCGGCACCAGCAAGGGCAAGGGCACCGCGGGTGTCATGAAGCGCCACGGCTTCAAGGGCCTCGGCGCCAGCCACGGCACCCAGCGCAAGCACCGCTCGCCCGGTTCCATCGGCGGGTGCGCCACGCCCGGCCGCGTGTTCAAGGGCCTGCGCATGGCGGGCCGCATGGGTCACGTCCGCGTGACCACCCAGAACCTCAAGGTGCACGGCGTCGACGCCGAGACCGGGCTGCTGCTCATCAAGGGCGCGGTTCCCGGTCCCAAGGGCGGCACCGTGTTCATCAAGACCGCTGCGAAGGGTGGTGCCTGATCATGACTTCCGTTGAGATCCGCACCCCGGAGGGCGCGACCGACGGCTCCGTCGAGCTGCCCTCGGCAGTCTTCGACGCGCAGGCCAACGTGGCGCTGCTGCACCAGGTCGTCGTGGCCCAGCTGGCCGCGGCCCGCCAGGGCACGCACTCCACGAAGACCCGCGGCGAGGTGTCCGGCGGTGGCAAGAAGCCGTACCGCCAGAAGGGCACCGGCCGGGCCCGCCAGGGCTCGACCCGCGCGCCGCAGTTCGCCGGTGGTGGCGTCGTGCACGGCCCGCAGCCGCGCGACTACTCGCAGCGCACCCCCAAGAAGATGAAGGCCGCCGCCCTGCGCGGTGCCCTCTCCGACCGGGCGCGCGCCGGCCAGGTGCACGTGGTGAGCGGCTTCGTCGCGGGCGACGCCCCGTCGACCAAGTCGGCCCGCAAGGTGCTGGAGACGGTCACGCAGGCCCGCCGCGTGCTCGCGGTGCTGCTGCGGACCGACGAGGTCTCCTGGGTGAGCCTGCGGAACCTCCCGCACGTGCACATCATCGCCCCCGACCAGCTGAACACCTACGACGTGCTGGTCAACGACGACGTGGTGTTCACCAAGGACGCGCTCGACGTCTTCCTGGCGAGCAAGGCCCAGCAGGGCAAGGGCTCCGCCGAGGCGACCGCCACCGCGTCCGACGTGGACGAGGAGGCCGCCAAGTGATCCCCGACCACAGGGACATCCTGCTCGCGCCGGTCATCTCCGAGAAGTCCTACGGGCTCCTGGAGGAGAACAAGTACACCTTCGTGGTGGCTCCCGGCTCGAACAAGACCCAGATCAAGATCGCCGTGGAGAAGGTCTTCGGCGTCAAGGTCGTCAGCGTCAACACGATCAACCGCCAGGGCAAGCGCAAGCGCACCCGGACGGGCTACGGCAAGCGCAAGGACACCAAGCGCGCCATCGTGACGCTGTCCGCCGAGAGCAAGCCGATCGAGATCTTCGGCGGCCCGGCCGCCTGATGACGACGAGGACTGCGTAGAGATGGGCATTCGCAAGTACAAGCCGACGACTCCGGGTCGTCGCGGTGCGAGCGTCTCCGACTTCGCCGAGATCACTCGGTCGACGCCGGAGAAGTCGCTGATCCGCCCGCTGCACGGCCGCGGTGGCCGCAACGCGTCGGGCAAGATCACCACCCGACACAAGGGCGGCGGTCACAAGCGGGCGTACCGCCTGATCGACTTCCGCCGCACCGACAAGGACGGCGTGCCGGCCAAGGTCGCGCACATCGAGTACGACCCCAACCGCACCGCGCGCATCGCGCTGCTGCACTACGCCGACGGCGAGAAGCGCTACATCATCGCGCCGTCGAAGCTGCAGCAGGGCGACCGGATCGAGAACGGCCCCAAGGCCGACATCAAGCCGGGCAACAACCTGCCGCTGCGCAACATCCCGGTCGGCACGGTCATCCACGCGATCGAGCTCCGCCCGGGCGGCGGCGCGAAGATCGCCCGCTCGGCCGGCGCCAGCGTGCAGCTCGTGGCCAAGGACGGCCCCTACGCCCAGCTGCGGATGCCCTCGGGCGAGATCCGCAACGTGGACGTCCGGTGCCGCGCCACGGTCGGCGAGGTCGGCAACGCCGAGCACCAGAACATCAACTGGGGCAAGGCCGGCCGCATGCGCTGGAAGGGTCGGAAGCCCACCGTCCGCGGTGTCGCCATGAACCCGGTCGACCACCCGCACGGTGGTGGTGAGGGCAAGACCTCCGGTGGTCGCCACCCGGTGAACCCGGCCGGTAAGCCCGAGGGCCGCACGCGCCGCCGCAACAAGCCAAGCGACAAGCTCATCGTCCGGCGTCGTCGCACCGGTAAGAAGCGCTGAGCAGGGAGGGAGTGAAGGATGCCTCGCAGCCTTAAGAAGGGCCCCTTCGTGGACGACCACCTGCTCAAGAAGGTGGACGTCCTCAACGAGTCGGGCAAGAAGACCGTCATCAAGACCTGGTCCCGCCGGTCGACGATCATCCCCGACATGCTGGGCCACACGATCGCGGTGCACGACGGCCGCAAGCACGTGCCGGTGTTCGTCACGGAGGCGATGGTCGGGCACAAGCTCGGCGAATTCGCCCCGACCCGCACGTTCAAGGGTCACATCAAGGACGACCGGAAGTCGCGCCGCCGTTAAGGCGACGAACTAGAGGAAGAGCAAGGGGAAGCAGCGATGAACGCCCGCAACGAAGCCGAAGCGCCGGAGCTCCCGCGCGCCGTGGCTCGGGCTCGCTACGTCCGCGACACGCCGATGAAGGTGCGTCGCGTCGTCGAGCTCATCAGGGGTCGTAGCGCCAGCGAGGCCCTGGCCGTGCTCCAGTTCGCGCCGCAGGCGGCATCTGAGCCGGTCCGCAAGGTGCTCGCGAGCGCCGTGGCCAACGCCGAGAACAACCTGTCCCTCGACCCCGACACCCTGTGGGTGTCGAAGGTCTACGTGGACGAGGGTCCGACCCTCAAGCGGTTCCGCCCGCGCGCCCAGGGCCGCGCTTACCGGATCCGCAAGCGGACGAGCCACATCACCGTCGAGGTGGAGAGCCGTCCCAAGAAGACCAGCGCGAAGGGGAACCGGTAGTGGGCCAGAAGATCAACCCGCACGGCTTCCGGCTGGGGATCACCACCGACTGGAAGTCCCGCTGGTACGCCGACAAGCAGTACGCCGAGTACGTGGCCGAGGATGTCAAGATCCGGAAGCTGCTCTCGAAGGGCATGGAGCGTGCCGGCATTTCCAAGGTGGAGATCGAGCGCACCCGTGACCGGGTCCGCGTCGACATCCACACCGCCCGGCCGGGCATCGTCATCGGTCGCCGCGGCGCCGAGGCCGACCGCATCCGCGGTGAGCTGGAGAAGCTCACCAAGAAGCAGGTGCAGCTCAACATCCTCGAGGTGAAGAGCCCCGAGTCGGACGCGCAGCTCGTCGCGCAGGGCGTGGCGGAGCAGCTGTCCAACCGCGTGGCCTTCCGCCGCGCGATGCGCAAGGCGATCCAGTCGGCCATGCGCTCGCCGCAGGTCAAGGGCATCCGCGTGCAGTGCGGCGGCCGTCTCGGCGGCGCCGAGATGTCCCGCTCGGAGCACTACCGCGACGGTCGGGTGCCGCTGCACACGCTGCGCGCCGACATCGACTACGGCTTCTTCGAGGCCCGCACCACGTTCGGCCGGATCGGCGTGAAGGTGTGGATCTACAAGGGCGACGTGGTCGGCGGCATCTCCGCCAAGCGCGAGCGCGACGCCGCACCGTCGGCCGAGCGCGCGCCGCGGCGCGACCGCGGTGAGCGCCCGAACCGGGCCCGTCGTTCCGGTGCCAGCGGCACCACCGCGACGAGCACCGAGGCGGGACGCGCCGCGCAGGCCAGTGACCAGACGACCGGTGACGTTGCCGCGAGCAACGCCCCGGACGTCGCGAAGACGGAGGGCTGAGTAGTGCTCATCCCGCGCAGGGTCAAGCACCGCAAGCAGCACCACCCCGGTCGGTCCGGTGCTGCCAAGGGCGGTACGAGGGTCACCTTCGGTGAGTTCGGCATCCAGGCGCTGGAGCCGGCCTACGTGACCAACCGGCAGATCGAGTCGGCTCGTATCGCCATCACCCGGCACATCCGCCGTGGTGGCAAGGTCTGGATCAACATCTTCCCGGACCGCCCGCTGACCAAGAAGCCCGCCGAGACCCGCATGGGTTCCGGCAAGGGCTCCCCGGAGTGGTGGGTGGCCAACGTCAAGCCGGGTCGGGTGCTCTTCGAGATGAGCTTCCCGAACGAGGCCGTGGCCCGCGAGGCGCTCCGCCGCGCGATCCACAAGCTCCCGATGAAGTGCCGCATCGTCACGCGTGAGGGTGGTGAGTTCTGATGGCAGCGGGTACCACCGCTTCCGAGCTGCGTGAGCTCACCGAGGAAGAGCTCGTGCTGCGCCTGAGGGAGGCGAAGGAGGAGCTGTTCAACCTCCGCTTCCAGATGGCCACCGGGCAGCTCGACAACAACCGCCGCCTGCGGACGGTCCGGAACGAGATCGCCCGGGTCTACACCGTGATGCGGGAGCGGGAGCTGGGCCTGTCGTCCTCTCCCGACGCGGTTTCCACTGGTGAGGGTGCGGCATGAGCGAGAGCAACGAAGTGACCGGGACCGAGTCGCGCAACGACCGCAAGGTCCGCGAGGGCTACGTCGTGTCCGACAAGATGGACAAGACGATCGTCGTCGCGGTCGAGGACCGCAAGAAGCACCGCCGCTACTCCAAGGTCATGCGCTCCACCACCAAGGTGAAGGCGCACGACGAGCAGAACACCGCCGGTGTCGGCGACCGCGTCCTGCTGATGGAGACCCGGCCGCTGTCGGCGACCAAGCGGTGGCGCCTCGTCGAGGTCCTCGAGAAGGCCAAGTAGAGCTGTAAGACCGAGCCCGTCAGGTCGGAAATCTGGCGGGCCAGGAATGGTCAGGAGAAGTAAGTGATCCAGCAGGAGTCGCGGCTGCGCGTCGCCGACAACACCGGTGCGAAGGAAATCCTTTGCATCCGTGTTCTCGGTGGCTCCGGCCGCCGCTACGCGGGTATCGGGGACATCATCGTCGCGACGGTGAAGCAGGCCATCCCCGGTGCCGGCGTGAAGAAGGGCGACGTGGTCAAGGCCGTCGTCGTCCGCACCGTCAAGGAGAAGCGCCGTCCCGACGGCTCGTACATCCGGTTCGACGAGAACGCCGCGGTGCTGATCAAGAACGACAACGAGCCGCGCGGCACCCGCATCTTCGGCCCGGTCGGTCGCGAGCTGCGCGACAAGAAGTTCATGAAGATCATCTCGTTGGCGCCGGAGGTGCTCTGACCATGAAGGTCAAGAAGGGCGACACCGTCGTGGTCATCGCCGGCAAGGACAAGGGCGCGCGGGGCAAGGTCATCCAGGCCTACCCCGCCGACAACCGGGTCCTGGTCGAGGGCGTCAACCGCATCAAGAAGCACACCCGGATCACGCAGACCCAGCGCGGCGCGCAGTCGGGCGGCATCGTGACCCAGGAGGCCCCCATCCACGTGTCCAACGTGATGGTGGTCGACTCGGACGGCAAGCCGACCCGCGTTGGTTACCGGACGAACGACGAGGGCAAGCGGGTCCGCATTTCCCGTCGTAACGGGAAGGACATCTGATGACCACCGCAGAGAAGACCACGCCGCGGCTCAAGACGCGGTACCGCGAGGAGATCGCGGCCGAGCTGCGCAAGCAGTTCGAGTACGCCAACGTCATGCAGACCCCCGGCGTGGTGAAGGTCGTCGTGAACATGGGTGTCGGCGACGCCGCCCGCGACGGCAAGCTGATCGAGGGCGCCGTGCGCGACCTGGCGATCATCACCGGTCAGCGCCCCGAGGTCCGTCGGGCCCGCAAGTCCATCGCGCAGTTCAAGCTGCGCGAGGGCATGCCGATCGGCGCGCGCGTCACGCTGCGCGGCGACCGCATGTGGGAGTTCCTGGACCGGCTGCTGACGATCGCCCTCCCGCGAATCCGTGACTTCCGCGGCCTGTCGGGCAAGCAGTTCGACGGCAACGGGAACTACACGTTCGGTCTCAACGAGCAGTCGATGTTCCACGAGATCGACCCGGACGCCATCGACCGCCCCCGCGGCATGGACATCACGGTCGTCACCACCGCCACGAACGACGAGGAGGGCCGGGCGCTGCTGAAGCTCCTGGGCTTCCCGTTCAGGGAGAACTGACATGGCCAAGAAGGCGCTGATCAACAAGGCCGCGGCCAAGCCGAAGTTCAAGGTGCGGGGCTACACCCGCTGCCAGCGCTGCGGGCGCCCGCACTCGGTGTTCCGCAAGTTCGGCCTGTGCCGGATCTGCCTCCGTGAGATGGCCCACCGGGGCGAGCTGCCCGGTGTGAGCAAGTCCAGCTGGTAGTCCCAGCACGGCGGCAGGTTTTTTTCTCACTCCACTTCGCTGTAGGCCCGCTCACGACCCGGCTCCCGCGGGACACCCGCACCGAGCCGCGGACCCTGACTGGGGAACCGCAGCGAGAAAGGTTGACCAGGTCACCATGACGATGACCGACCCGATCGCAGACATGTTGACGCGTCTGCGGAACGCGAACTCGGCTTACCACGACAAGGTCGTGATGCCGCACTCGAAGTTGAAGGCCAACATCGCCGAGATCCTCAAGCGCGAGGGCTACATCGCGAGCTACGGCGATGAGCAGGGCGAGGTTGCCAAGAACCTGGTGATCGAGCTGAAGTACGGCCCGAACCGGGAGCGCAGCATCGCCGGCCTCCGCCGCGTGTCGAAGCCCGGTCTGCGCGTCTACGCGAAGTCGACCAACCTGCCGAAGGTCCTCGGTGGTCTGGGCGTCGCGATCATCTCGACCTCTGGCGGTCTCATGACCGACCGTCAGGCCAACAAGTCCGGCGTGGGCGGCGAAGTCCTCGCCTACGTCTGGTAAGGGAGGGGGACCAGGCATGTCGCGCATCGGGAAGTTGCCGATCACCGTCCCCTCCGGGGTCGACGTGAACATCGCGGGCCGGGAGGTCAACGTCAAGGGGCCGAAGGGCACCCTGTCGCTGACCATCGCCGAGCCGATCATCATCGAGAAGGCCGAGGACGGCACCCTCGAGGTCAAGCGCCCGAACGACGAGCGCCGCAGCCGCTCGCTCCACGGCCTGTCCCGCACGCTGGTGCAGAACATGGTCGTCGGCGTGACGCAGGGCTACGAGAAGAAGATGGAGATCCACGGCGTCGGCTACCGCGTGGCGCTCAAGGGCTCCGACCTGGAGTTCGCGCTGGGCTACAGCCACCCGGTGAAGGTCGAGGCCCCCGAGGGCATCACCTTCGCGGTGGAGACCCCCACCCGCTTCTCCGTGGCCGGCATCGACAAGCAGCTCGTGGGCGAAGTCGCCGCCAACATCCGCAAGCTGCGCAAGCCCGACCCGTACAAGGGCAAGGGCGTGCGGTACGCGGGCGAGAAGATCCGCCGCAAGGTCGGAAAGACGGGTAAGTGACATGAGCGAGACTGCAACGAAGTCCGTCTCTTCGGGGCGGAAGCCGGTGGGCAAGGACATCTCGACCACCCGCCGCGTCGCCAAGACCCGCCGTCACTTCCGCCTCCGCAAGAAGGTCAGCGGCACCGCGGAGCGTCCGCGCCTGGCGGTGCACCGGTCGTCGAAGCACATCTCCGTGCAGCTGATCGACGACCTCGCGGGCCACACCCTGGCGGCCGCCTCCTCGGTGGAGGCAGACGTCCGGGCGGTCGACGGCGACAAGAAGGCCCGTGCGGCGAAGGTCGGCCAGTTGGTCGCCGCCCGCGCGAAGGAGGCCGGTGTCTCCAAGGTCGTGTTCGACCGGGGCGGCAACGCCTACCACGGCCGGATCGCGGCTCTGGCCGATGCCGCCCGTGAGGCGGGGCTGGAGTTCTGACAATGCACATCTTCGGAATTGAGAGGGACGCCTGATGCCAGGACGCACGCGTCGCGAAGGCGGCGGAGGCGAGCGCGGTGAGCGTCGCGACCGTCGTGACGGCGGCCGCGGCGGCGCGGCCCAGGAGAAGACCCCGCACCTGGAGCGCGTGGTTGCGATCAACCGCGTCTCCAAGGTCGTGAAGGGTGGTCGTCGGTTCAGCTTCACCGCCCTCGTCGTGGTCGGTGACGGCGACGGCATGGTCGGTGTCGGCTACGGCAAGGCCAAGGAAGTGCCGGCGGCGATCGCCAAGGGTGTGGAGGAGGCGAAGAAGAACTTCTTCCGCGTCCCCCGCATCGCGGGCACGATCCCCCACCCGGTGCAGGGCGAGAAGGCGGCCGGTGTCGTGCTGCTGCGTCCGGCTTCGGCCGGTACCGGCGTCATCGCCGGTGGCGCGGTCCGCGCGGTGCTGGAGTGCGCCGGTGTCCACGACGTGCTGAGCAAGTCGCTGGGCTCCGACAACGCCATCAACATCGTGCACGCCACCGTGGCCGCCCTGAAGGGCCTCCAGCGTCCGGAGGAGGTGGCCGCGCGCCGCGGCCTCCCCCTGGAGGACGTGGCGCCCGCCGGCATGCTGCGCGCTCGCGCAGGGGCGGGGGTCTGACGTGGCTCAGCTCAAGGTGACCCAGGTCAAGAGCAGCATCGGTACCAAGCACAACCACCGTGAGTCCCTCCGGACCCTCGGGTTGCGCAAGATCCGCCAGTCGGTGGTCCGCGAGGACACGCCGCAGGTCCGCGGCCTGATCCACGCCGTGCGCCACCTGGTGGTCGTCGAGGAGGTCCAGTCGTGACCATCAAGATCCACGACCTGCGTCCGGCCCCCGGCGCCAAGACCGCGAAGACCCGTGTGGGTCGCGGTGAGGGCTCCAAGGGCAAGACCGCGGGCCGAGGCACCAAGGGTACCGGCGCGCGGAAGAACGTCTCGCCGCGCTTCGAGGGTGGCCAGATGCCGCTGCACATGCGGCTGCCGAAGCTGAAGGGCTTCCGCAACCCGTTCCGCACCGAGTACCAGGTGGTGAACGTGGGCGACATCGCGCGCCTGTTCCCCGACGGTGGTCGGGTGGACGTGGACGCCCTGATCAACGCCGGCCTGGTCCGCAAGAACCAGCTGGTGAAGGTCCTCGGCAACGGCGACCTCAACGGCGTCAAGGTCGATGTCGTCGCCAACAAGTTCTCCGGCAGCGCGGTCGACAAGATCGCGGCCGCGGGCGGCACGACCGTCGAGCTCTGACCACACAGGTCACCTCACCCGAGAACGGCCCCCGGAGCCCAGCTCCGGGGGCCGTTCCACTTCCCCCCGCGAGTCGTACCTCCAGACCTCGCGAGTCGTACGTTCAGACCCACCGTGTCGAACGTTCAGGACGGGTGAGTTCAACGTTCGCGCCCACCTCGGGGTTACCGGCGGGTAATTGCTGACCAGGCACGGAGCGACGCGAATGTTGAACTCGGGGGTCCGGAACGTACGACACGGTGGGCGTGGACGTACGACTCGCGGTTGACCGTTGCCGGTTGGCCAAGTGAGACGTTCGCGCAGGGCGGAAACCGGTTGTGCCGGTGAGTTGGCGTGCGGGCACGTGGCTCGTCGTCTTCTTCGGCGCCTCGGTGGTGGTCGCGTTGACCCCGGGTGCCGACAAGCTCCTGGGACGCGCCACTCCGGCTACCGCGGTCCTGTCCAGGCCGTCGTGGCGCTGTTGGGTAGGCCAGCGGTCTGGTGGCCCCGTGGTGGTCGGGCTCGGGGCCGTGTTGGCCGCGAGCCACCTCGCGTTGGCGATCACCGAGTGGGTCGGGGTGGGCTGCCCGGTGCAACCCGCGATCCGGGTCCTCACCGCCGGTCCGGGCGGGGAAAGTCCTGCTGGTGGCACCGATCCGCCGCGCGGGGAGTTCCTGGTGGCGATCTCCGACCCCGGGGCGGTGCTGGTCTTCACCGCCTTCGTCCCGCGGTTCGTCGACCCGGCGCGCGGGCCCATCCCGCTCCGGCCGGCCGTGCTCGGCGGGGTCTGCCTGGCCGCCGAACCGCTCGCCGGGACCGCCTGCGTCGCGGTCGGTGCGGGCACCCGCAGGGCCGGTCCGACCCGGCGCGCCAGTGTCCGCCCGGACAAGGCCACCGGGGCGGTCCTGCCGGGGACGGCGGGCGCTTCGGCCGTTTCCCGGACGTGGACCCCGGCTCCGCGGGCCGTCGAACTTGATCCGTTCGGCGGCTTGCGAGCACGCGTAGTCGATCAGGTACCAACTGTGTATGACGACTGGCTACGGCGATCCGCCTCGCGGCTGTTAGAGTCGCGGGCTGAACCCGGATGTCCTCCGGGTCGGTCGCGGCTACCCGTCGCTTCCGCCATCGCCGGCGTTGGCCGGCGGGACGACCGCAAGACTGTGCCGGCAACACAGCCGGTACCGCACGGATGCCGACCCAGGCGGGGCGGCAACGCTGATGGAGGTTCGCGTGCTCGGCGCATTCCGCTCGGCTCTCGCGACGCCGGACCTACGCAAGAAGATCCTCTTCACCCTGGGGATCGTCGTGGTGTTCCGGTTGGGTGCGACCATGCCCGCGCCGGGCGTCTCCTTCAAGAACGTCAAACAGTGCATCGAATCGGTCGACCAGCAAGGCGTGTACTCGCTGATCAACCTGTTCAGCGGCGGTGCGCTGCTCAACCTGTCGATCTTCGCGCTGGGCATCATGCCCTACATCACCGCGAGCATCATCGTCCAGCTGCTCACCGTGGTCATCCCGCGGTTCGAGCAGCTGAAGAAGGAAGGGCAGGCGGGTCAGGGCAAGCTGACCCAGTACACCCGCTACCTGACCATCGCGCTGGCGGTCCTCCAGTCCACGGGCATCATCGCCCTGGCCGTGCGGGACCAGCTGTTCGCCAACTGCCCCGTCCCGGTCATCCCGGACGAGAGCATCTTCAACCTGGTCGTCCTCGTGGTCGTGATGACCGCCGGCACCAGCGTGATCATGTGGCTCGGTGAGATCATCACCGAGAAGGGCATCGGCAACGGCATGTCGCTGCTGATCTTCTGCGGCATCGCGGCCCGCATCCCGATCGAGGGCAAGATCATCTGGGACCGCGGTGGCCTCACCTTCTTCCTGGTCTGCCTCGCGGCCCTGCTGATCATCGCCAGCGTCATCTACGTCGAGCAGGCCCAGCGCCGGATCCCGGTCCAGTACGCGAAGCGCATGATCGGCCGCCGGATGTACGGCGGCACCTCGACCTACCTGCCGCTCAAGGTGAACCAGGCCGGTGTCATCCCGGTCATCTTCGCCTCGTCGCTGCTCTACCTCCCCGACCTCATCGCGCGCCTGACCGCCTCCACCGACGGTTCCGCGCCGAGCTGGTGGGAGACCTTCGTGCAGACGCACCTGGTGAGCCAGTCGAGCCCGGTGCACATCGCGCTCTACTTCCTGCTGATCGTCTTCTTCACCTACTTCTACGTCGGCATCACGTTCAACCCGGACGAGCGCGCCGACGAGATGAAGAAGTTCGGTGGGTTCATCCCGGGCATCCGACCGGGTCGACCCACCGCCGAGTACCTCCGCTTCGTCTTGGGGCGGATCACGCTGCCCGGCTCGCTCTACCTGGGCATCGTGGCCATCCTGCCGAACCTGTTCCTCGACCTCACCGGTCAGGGCCAGAACCAGAACTTCCCGTTCGGCGGCACCGCGGTGCTGATCATGGTCGGTGTCGGTCTCGACACCGTGAAGCAGATCGAGAGCCAGCTCATGCAGCGCAACTACGAAGGGTTCCTCCGCTAGTGCGAATCGTTCTCGTCGGCCCGCCCGGAGCGGGCAAGGGCACGCAGGCCCAGCTGCTCAGCAGCAAGCTCGGCGTGCCGCACATCTCCACCGGGGACCTCTTCCGCGCTCACATCAGCCAGCAGACCGACCTCGGCAAGGAGGTCCAGGAGTACCTGGACTCCGGTGAGCTGGTCCCGGACGAGGTGACCAACGAGATGGTCCGCGAGCGGCTCGCCCAGGCGGACGCGACCGGCGGGTTCCTGCTCGACGGCTTCCCGCGCAACGTCGCCCAGGCGGGCGTGCTCGGCGAGATGCTGGCGGCGGCCGGCCACTCGCTCGACGCGGTGCTGGAGTTCCGGGTCGACGAGGACGTCGTGGTCGAGCGCCTGCTCGCCCGCGGCCGCACGGACGACAAGGAAGACGTGATCCGGCACCGCCAGCAGGTGTACCGGACGGAGACCGCACCGCTGCTCGACCACTACGCCGACGTCGTCGTGCCGATCGACGCGGTCGGCGAGGTGGAAGAGATCAGCGAACGGGCCATCCGCGCGCTGCGCGACGTGAAGTGAACGGTGTTGTCGATGCCCTACGGCGCGTGGTACCAGGCCGTGACCGCATGATCGAGATCAAGAGCCGCGGCCAGCTGGAGGCCATGAGGGCCGCCGGCCTGGTCGTGGCGCGCACGCTCGTGGCGCTGACCGCGCACACCAAGGCCGGGGTCAGCACCGCGGAGCTGGACGAGCTCGCCGAGCAGACGATCCGGGACGCCGGGGCCATCCCGTCGTTCAAGGGCTACCACGGCTTCCCGGCCTCGATCTGCGCGTCGGTCAACGAGCAGGTCGTCCACGGCATCCCGAGCCGCACCCAGGTGCTCGCGGAGGGCGACCTGATCTCGATCGACTGCGGCGCCATCCTGGAGGGGTGGCACGGCGACTCGGCCGTCACCCTGCCGGTGGGCGCGGTGACCGAGGCCGAGCTGAAGCTGTCCGAGGCCACCCGCCGCTCGATGCTCGCGGGCATCGCGGCGGCCGTGCCGGGCAAGAAGCTCAGCGACATCTCCTTCGCCATCGAGTCGGCCACCACCCAGGCGGGCGACGAGCACGGCGTGGACTACGGCATCGTCGACGGCTACGGCGGCCACGGCATCGGCACGAAGATGCACATGGACCCGTTCCTGCCGAACGAGGGCAAGCCGGGCAAGGGCCCCAGGCTGAAGGTCGGCATGGCGATCGCCATCGAGCCGATGCTGACCCTGGGCGGCCGGCGCACGGTCGAGCTGGAGGACGGCTGGACCGTCGTCACCGCCGACGGCTCGCGCGCCGCCCACTGGGAGCACTCGGTGGCCATCACCGAGGACGGCCCGTGGGTGCTGACCGCGCCGGAGGAGTGAATCGCTCCAACGGGTGACCAATATCCGCTGAACGAGTGACAGCTTCGTGAAACCGTCTTGTGCTGTGGATCATCGCCCCCCTCGGGGGACGCTACGGGCGTAGGCTGACCGCGTAACGGACAGCAACGGCCTCGTCGCCTGTCGCCCGGAGGAAGTGCGCAGCCCATGACCGAGTCACACTTCAAGGCCGCGGACGACGATCGCGGTGTGGTGGTCGCGCGGTTGGCCAAGGCCCACGCCGAGGGCCGGCTCACCCGGACCGAGTTCGACGAGCGGAGCCGGGCCGTCCAGGACGCCCGCAGCTACGCCGAGCTGCGCGACCTCACCGCCGACCTGCCGGACCCGGACCGGGGCCCTGACCGGGGCCAGTCCCCGGCGGACCGGGACCGGCCGCTCCCCGGCGGCGCGGGCGGCGACCGCCCCGAGCCCCTCTGGCAGAGCCGGCCGGTGCCGGTCCAGGACGACCCGAACGCCGCCCCGGTGTGGCGCAGCGCCCCGGTCGACGGCCAGGAGCAGGCCGAGAGCGGGCGACCGGCCCCGGTGTGGCAGGACGCCTCGACCCCCGGCGGCCGGGACGACCGGGCCGCGGACGCCAAGCCCACCCCGGTGTGGCAGGACGCGCCGGCGGCCGGCGGCTCCTCGGGCCGCGCCCCCGCGGGCGCCCGGATCGGTCCGGACGCGCACGCCGACCGCGACACCGGCTACGACCGGGACCCCGGCTACGACCGCGGCACGGGGTACGACCAGGGCACCGGCTACGGCGCCCCCGCAGGCACCGGCTACGCCCCGTCGTCGCAGCGGCAGCCCCAGCGCCCGCGCCGCGAGCCCCCGCCCGTGCCCGAGAAGCGCGGCAAGGCGACCGTCTTCCTCACCGTGCTGACCGTCGTCTGGCTGTTCGCCAGCGCGATCAACCTCCTCATCTGGGGCATCATCAACGGCACGTCCGAGACGTCCGTCTACCCGTGGTGGTTGTGGGTGGCCGGCCCGCTCGGCATCGTGGTCCTCACCGCCCACCTGGTCCGATTTGGGCTTCGGCGGTAACGCGCGTACTATGGACGGGTGGCGCACACGTCGCGCCGGTTCCGTCATGCCCAGGGCTTCCCCTGGTGGGTGACAAGGGTTCGCAAGGACCTTATCCGGAGTCGGGGTGCCGCGTGCCCCGGGCAAGTACCTATCCAGGAAGCACCCACCGTCACGAAACGCGGAGGACATGGGCAAGAAGGACGGGGCCATTGAGGTCGAGGGCCGCGTAGTCGAACCGCTTCCCAACGCGATGTTCCGCGTCGAGTTGGAGAACGGGCACAAGGTCCTGGCTCACATCAGCGGCAAGATGCGTCAGCACTACATCCGCATCCTCCCGGAGGACCGGGTAGTCGTGGAGCTCTCACCCTACGACCTGTCCCGCGGGCGCATCGTCTACCGCTACAAGTGACCTCCGGCGCGCCCCTCGGCGCGCCGGCTGACGCAGGAGAAGCTCAGGCGTGAAGGTCCAGCCGAGCGTCAAGAAGATCTGCGACAAGTGCAAGGTGATCCGCCGCCACGGCCGGGTCATGGTGATCTGCGAGAACCTGCGCCACAAGCAGCGCCAGGGCTGACCAGCACCGACCGAGCACGGGTCGAGTCTTCACCGACGCGACACGGAAGCAAGCCTCCTCGCACCTGCCCCGCGGCACACCCGCGCGGGCACACCCCCGGACTCCAGGCCGGGGCCGGGACACCGGTCGTGAGAACGACCGGATGGCGCAGCGAGTCAGTCCCGGAACCGGGCGAGGAGCAGACCTGGAGAAACGACGACAGGAGCAAAGCGCCGCATGGCACGACTCGTTGGCGTCGACCTCCCCCGCGAGAAGCGGTTGGAGATCGCGCTCACCTACATCTTCGGCATCGGGCGCACCCGCTCCCAGGAAGTGCTGAAGGCGACGGAGCTCTCCCCGGACGTCCGGGTGCGGGAGCTCTCCGATGAGGACCTGGCCAAGCTCCGGGACTACATCGAGAACAACTTCAAGGTCGAGGGTGACCTCCGCCGCGAGGTTCAGGCCGACATCCGCCGCAAGATGGAAATCGGCACCTACCAGGGGCTGCGCCACCGTCGCAACCTGCCCGTCCGCGGGCAGCGCACCAAGACGAACGCGCGCACCCGCAAGGGTCCGAAGAAGACCGTGGCGGGCAAGAAGAAGGCCGGCAAGAAGTAAGACCTCGCGCACTACGTAGGAGATCACCCAGAGATGCCACCCAAGTCCCGTACGGGCGCCGGGGTCAAGAAGGTCCGGCGCAAGGAGAAGAAGAACGTCTCGCACGGCCAGGCCCACATCAAGAGCACGTTCAACAACACCATCGTGTCCATCACGGACCCGCTGGGCAACGTGATCAGCTGGGCCTCCGCCGGCCACGTCGGCTTCAAGGGCTCGCGCAAGTCGACGCCCTTCGCCGCGCAGATGGCCGCGGAGAACGCCGCGCGCAAGGCCGCCGAGCACGGCATGCGCAAGGTGGACGTGTTCGTGAAGGGTCCCGGCTCCGGCCGCGAGACCGCGATCCGTTCGCTGCAGGCCGCCGGTCTCGAGGTCGGCACCATCCAGGACGTGACCCCGCAGCCCCACAACGGCTGCCGCCCGCCCAAGCGGCGCCGGGTCTGAGGCACGGGGAGGAGTAAGACACCATGGCTCGCTACACCGGACCGGCCACGCGCATCTCGCGTCGCCTCAAGGTCGACCTCGTGGGCGGGGACCAGGCGTTCGAGCGCCGTCCCTACCCGCCCGGCCAGCACGGCCGCGGTCGCATCAAGGAGTCGGAGTACCTGCTCCAGCTCCAGGAGAAGCAGAAGGCCCGTTACACGTACGGCGTGCTGGAGAAGCAGTTCCGCCGCTACTACGAGGAAGCGGTCCGCCGCACCGGCAAGACCGGTGAGAACCTGCTCCAGATCCTGGAGTCCCGCCTGGACAACGTCGTGTACCGCGCGGGTCTCGCGCGCACCCGGCGCCAGGCCCGCCAGCTGGTCAGCCACGGTCACTTCATCGTGAACGGCCAGAAGGTGAACATCCCGAGCTACCGGGTGTCGAAGTTCGACATCATCGACGTGAAGCCGAAGTCGCTGCCGACGCTCCCGTTCGAGGCCGCTCGCGCCTCGTTCGGCGACCGCCCGGTGCCGGCGTGGCTCCAGGTCGTGCAGTCGAACCTGAGGATCCTGGTCCACCAGCTCCCGGAGCGGGCGCAGATCGACACGCCCGTCACCGAGCAGCTGATCGTCGAGCTCTACTCGAAGTGATCCTCCCGGAGGGGCCGGCTCGCGTTCTCGAACCGGGCAGGTCCCTCCGGTCGGGTCCCGCGGCGGCACGGAATGGTGTGCCGCGCGCGTTCGCCGGTCTCCGCGACTGGTGTCCCACGGCGTCATATGGCGGGCGCCGGGGTAAGAGAAGAGGAAGAACCCAGTGCTGATTTCCCAGCGTCCCTCGCTCAGCGAGGAAGCGGTCAACGAGACCCGCTCCCGGTTCGTCATCGAGCCGCTGGAGCCGGGCTTCGGCTACACCCTCGGCAACTCCATCCGCCGCACCCTGCTGTCGTCCATCCCCGGCGCGGCCGTGACCAGCATCCGCATCGACGGCGTGCTGCACGAGTTCACGACCGTGCCCGGTGTGAAGGAGGACGTCACCGACGTCATCCTCAACCTCAAGGAGCTGGTCGTCAGCTCCGAGGAGGACGAGCCGGTGACCATGTACCTGCGCAAGCAGGGGCCTGGTGCGGTGACCGCAGGCGACATCGTGCCCCCGGCCGGTGTCACCGTGCACAACCCGGACCTGCACATCGCGACCCTGAACGGCAAGGGCAAGCTGGAGATCGAGCTCGTGGTCGAGCGCGGTCGCGGCTACGTCCCCGCCGTGCAGAACAAGCAGGCCGGTGCCGAGATCGGCCGCATCCCCGTCGACTCGATCTACTCGCCCGTCATGAAGGTGACCTACAAGGTCGAGGCCACCCGTGTCGAGCAGCGGACCGACTTCGACAAGCTGATCCTCGACGTGGAGACCAAGCCCTCCATCACGCCGCGCGACGCCGTCGCGTCCGCGGGCAAGACGCTGGTGGAGCTGTTCGGCCTCGCACGCGAGCTGAACGTCGACGCCGAGGGCATCGAGATCGGCCCCTCGCCCGCCGAGGCGGACACCATCGCGGCGTTCGCGATGCCGATCGAGGACCTGGACCTCACCGTCCGGTCCTACAACTGCCTGAAGCGCGAGGGCATCCACACGGTGGGCGAGCTGGTCTCGCGCAGCGAGGCGGACCTGCTGGACATCCGCAACTTCGGCGCCAAGTCGATCGACGAGGTCAAGATGAAGCTCGTCGGCCTCGGCCTCGCGCTGAAGGACAGCCCCCCCGGGTTCGACCCCTCGGCCGCCGCGTCGGACTACCCGACCGACGGTGGTTGGGGTGCCGCGGACACGTCCGTGGACACCCACGACGACGGCCAGGACTACGCGGAGACCGAGCAGCTCTGAGGCCGCTTAGCGGCCGGGCCGGAGCAGAGGATCAGGAAGAAATCCGAGGAGCAATTCGATGCCCACCCCGACTAAGGGACCCCGTCTCGGGGGCTCGCCGGCCCACGAGCGGCTGATGCTGGCCAACCTGGCCACGTCCCTGTTCACCCACGGTCGGATCACGACCACGGAGGCGAAGGCGAAGCGGCTCCGGCCGTACGCCGAGAAGCTGATCACCAAGGCGAAGGCCGGTGACCTGCACAACCGTCGCGAGATCCTCAAGGTCATCCGCGACAAGGACATCGTGCACAAGCTGTTCGCCGAGATCGGCCCGCAGTTCGCCGAGCGCACCGGCGGCTACACCCGCATCACCAAGACGCTGCCGCGCAAGGGCGACAACGCCCCCATGGCCGTGATCGAGCTGGTCGCGGAGCAGACCGTCGCCTCCGAGGCCGAGCGGGCCCGCAAGACCCGCTTCGCCAAGGACGAGGCCCCGAAGGCCACCGAGGCCACCGAGGCCGAGGAGACCAAGGCCGAGGACGTGGAGGACCAGGACGCCGAGGCGCCCGAGTCCGCCACGAAGGACGCGAACGAGGAGCCCGCCGAGGGCGCCGACGACGAGTCCGCCCAGTCGCAGGCCAAGAAGGACGAGTCCTGACGGACTCCCCCTTCGCCGACGAGCCCGTCGCCCCCTCTCGGGGTGACGGGCTCGTTCGCGTGCGCCTGGACCTGGCCTACGACGGCACGGACTTCTCGGGGTGGGCCCGCCAGCCGGGCCGGCGCACGGTGTGCGGGGTGCTGGAGGACACCATGTCCACGGTGCTGCGCTTCGACGTCGGCCTGACCGTGGCGGGGCGCACGGACGCCGGGGTGCACGCCTCGGGTCAGGTGGCGCACGTCGACCTGCCCCCGACCGTCGACGTGGCCGGCCTGCCGAGGCGGCTGGCGCGGGCCCTGCCGCCGGACGTGCGGGTGTTCTCGGCGCGGGTGGTGCCGGCGGAGTTCGACGCGCGGTTCGCGGCGCTGCGGCGGCACTACGAGTACCGGGTCACCGACGCGCCCTCCGGGGCCCACCCGCTGCGGCGGGTGGACACGCTGGCCTGGCCCCGGCCGCTGGACGTGGGCGCGCTGGGCGAGGCGTCCCGGCTGCTGCTGGGCGAGCACGACTTCTGCGCGTTCTGCCGCCGCCGGGAGGGCGCGACGACGATCCGCGAGCTCCAGCGGCTGGAGTGGGTGCGGGAGGGCGGGCTGCTGACCGCCCACGTGTCGGCGGACGCGTTCTGCCACTCCATGGTGCGCAGCCTGGTGGGGGCGCTGCTGGCGGTGGGGGAGGGGCGCAAGCCCGTCGGGTGGCCCGCCTCCCTGCTGTCGCTGAGCGGGCGGTCGAGCGAGGTGGCGGTGGCCCCGGCGCACGGGTTGTCGCTGGTGCGGGTGGACTACCCGGCCGACGGGGAGCTGGCCGCGCGGGCGGCCGTCACGCGCAACGTGCGCGGCGCGCCGGCCTGAGGGCTACCAGCCGAGGACGCCGCTCAGGTCCACGGGAATCGGGAGCGGTGCCGCCTCGACGGTCGCCCGACAGCCCGTGAGCAGGACGTCCTGGGCGAGGTACCGCCCCTGAACGAGACGGTACGCGGTCAGCTCCAGCCGGTCCCGCTGGTTGACGGTCCACACGAAGGGCACCCCTGCCGAAGCGAAGGCGGTCACCTTGCTCTCCTGCTCGGCCCGCGTGTTGCCCGGAGACCAGACCTCGACCGCCATGAGCATCGACTCCGCGGGGAAGCTCGCGTCGAGTTCGGGGTCCTGGTCGAGGACCACCACGTCCGGGATCAGGCCGGTGCGCAGCGCGGAGGAGATCCTGACCGCCACGCCGGGCACGACGTGCAGGTCCTTCCGGCCCGCGGCCCAGATGGCGTCTTCGATTTGCCTGGTCAACCGGTGGACGACGCGCTGGTGCCTACCGGCTGGTGAAGGAGACATGTGGAAGTACCCGTAGATCAGCTCGGTGCGTGACCCGTCCGTCGGTTCGGGAAGGGCCAGCCAGTCCTCGACGGTGTGAGGGCCGATCGGGTGCTGCACGGCTGCGGACATCTCCACCTCCTGGATCGACATGAGTATGAGCCTGCCCTCGCCCCAACGGCCAAACAACCCCCCTGACCAGGTGAAACGCGCACGGCCCCCTCACCGGCGGAAGGTGGTGAGGGGGCCGCGCGCGGTGTGCGCGCCCGGGGCTACCGGGGGCTCACGGGACCGGCGGGGCTCAGAGGTCGAGCGTCCACGAGTCGATGAAGCCGGTGTCCTGCCGGTACGCGTCGCGCACCCGCAGCTGCCACGTGCCGTTCGAGTTCTCGGCCGACAGGTTCACCGTGTAGGTCGCGTCGAGGTTGGCCGCGCTGTCCGAGCCGGACTCCACCTTCAGCCGCTTCACCGCGCCGCTGGGCGTGATCAGGTCGACCGCCAGGTCGCCGCGGTAGGAGTGCTTGACGTGCACCTCGACCCGCGCCGCCGCGCCGGCCTTGCCCGCGCAGCCCGACACGGCGATCGAGCTGGTCGCCGTGCCCAGGTCCGGCACGGCCACGTCGGTGGCGTTGGTCTGGGCGTCGCAGCCGGTGGGCGGCTCGGTGGCGTCGCCGACCACGCGCAGCAGCTTGTTCGGCGAGCCGGTGCCCGGACTCGTCACCACGCCGTTCGTGGCGCCGTCCACCAGGGCGTCCCGCACCTGCTGCGGGGTCGCGGTGGGGTTGGCGGCCAGGTAGACCGCCGCCGCGCCGGCCACGTGCGGGGACGCCATGGACGTGCCGCTGATGGTGTTGGTGGCGGTGTCGTTGGTGTACCAGGCCGAGGTGATCGACGAGCCCGGCGCGAAGATGTCCACGCAGGTGCCGACGTTGGAGAACGACGACCGGGCGTCGGTGTTGGTGGTGGAGCCGACCGTGATCGCCTCCGCCGTGCGGGCGGGCGAGTAGTTGCACGCGTCCGCGCCGTTGCTGTTGCCCGCCGCGATGGCGTAGGTGACGCCGGAGGCGATGGAGTTGCGCACGGCCTGGTCCACGGTGGCGTCCGCGCCGCCGCCCAGCGACATGTTCGCCACGGCCGGCTTGACCGCGTTGGCGGTCACCCAGTCGATACCGGCGATGACGCCCGCGTAGGTGCCGGAGCCCGCGCAGTTCAGCACCCGCACGCCGACCAGCTTCGACAGCTTCGCCACGCCGTGCGCGGTGCCCGCGACGGTGCCCGCCACGTGCGTGCCGTGGCCGTTGCAGTCGGCGGTGTCGTTGTCGTTGTCGACGGTGTCGCGGCCGGACGACGCGCGGCCGCCGAAGTCGCCGTGCGAGTTCCGGATGCCGGTGTCGATGATGTACGCCGTGACGCCCTCACCCTCGTTCGGGTAGGTGTAGGAGTTGTCCAGCGGCAGCGCGGCCTGGTCGATCCGGTCGAGGCCCCACGACGGGGTCGGCGCCTGCGTGCCGGAGATCGTGACCTCGCCGTCCTGCTGCACGTACGACACCGACGGGTCGGCGGCCAGCCTGCGGGCCTGGGCCTCGGTCATGGTGGCCGAGAACCCGCGCAGCGCACGCGTGTAGGTGTGCTTGACGACGGCCTGGTACTTGCCGCTCAGCGCGCTCACGCTGCTCGCGCCCGTGTCCTTGAGCACGACGATGTAGCTGTCCTTCACCGCGTTCGGCGCGCCGAGCCCGCGGATGTCCCCCTCCGCCGCTGCGCTGAAGGTGGTCAGCGCCGCCGTCACCGCGAATGCCGTGCCGGTGGCCAGGCCGGCTCCGCCCAGCCTCCTCGTCCAGGACGTGCGAACATCTCCCATGTGCGGCGTCTCCTCCTCGCAGGGTTGTGTTCGCACGGTGTCGAGCCCGATACCGTCCGAACACGGTGAGTCGTTCCTAGTTCGCCTGCGGGGGCTGCGCAAGAATTATTTGGAAACATAGGACGAACGGCCGATCAACACTTTTTTTCCAGCTGTCAACGAATTGCTGCGTAAAGTGCCTGGACCGATCGCAAAAAATATGCCCCCGAACCTGTCGGTCCGGGGGCGGTAAAGCGTGGCGGGTCGGTCGTCGAGGGTTCAGTCGCCGCGGCGCACGGCACCCAGGATCTGCTGCTCACCGGGCGTCGTGACCAGGCGCAACGGCCGCCACAGGTTCGTGCCCAGCGCGATCACCTGGTCGTCCTTCAACGTCGTCAGCTGGTGCGCCATCTGCGGCGGCAACCGCCAGATCTGCGACGCCAACTGCGCCTGCCCGATCGGCAGCCGCTGGAGCAGCACCAGGTCCGCGGTATTCGCCGTGGTCGCCGCCTGCGGGTGCAAATACGGCAACACGTACATGGTGGTCTGCCACGGCGACCGCGGCGGGAACAGCTCCTGCGGCACGTGCCCGCCGTCGTGCACGACCAGCAGCGGGCTGTCCTCCGACGGCCGGGGCAGCTCCACCGGGCTCAGCCGGCGCAGCTGCACCAGCGGCGAGGGGCGCCCGTCCTGGCCCGCGCCCGCCGCGCGCACGACCGGCTGCCACGCCGCCGGGCGGCCGGTGGCGATGGTGATCCACGCGCCCGTCGCCATGGCCCGCAGCGCGATCTGCCGCGCCAGGTACAGCCCGCCCACGACCACCATGCGGGTGGGCGCGGAGCGCAGCACCGAGATCGTCAGCGGCTCGCCCTGGAGGCCCGAGCCGAGCACCATGCCGCCGCGGTCGCCCGACGGGCTCACCACGTCCAGCAGTTGCGGCGACACCAGGAACTCCGGGGCCACGCCCGCGCCGCGCGAGTTCATCAGCCGGGGGTTGGTCACGCCACACCGCCCAGCGGGAGGGTCGCGGCCAGGCCCGAGACCTGGAGGCCGTTCAACGGGGTCAGGGTGATGTCCAGCTTGTCCGCCAGCGTCTTGAGCCGGTCGTCGGCGCGGTCCAGCTCGGACGGCGTCCGCGCGCTGACCCGCACCATGCCGCGCAGGCCGACCTGGCCCTCCTCGGTGCTCGGCGAGATGGTCAACGACAGCGTGGACGACAGCGCGCGCACCCCGGTCAGGGCGTTGAGGTTGTTGCGCATCCCCTTCGCGGGCCAGCCGGTGATCGCGTAGCTGGAGTGGCCGACGCCGCCCGCGGTCACGCCGGACCACTTCTCCCGCAGCGACACCGCGTTGTTCGACCCGGCCACCGAGGTCAGCTCGGCGGCCGAGATGCCCGCCCGGATCAGCTCGTCGGGGTCCAGCGGCCGGATCGACACCCCGGTCGACTCCAGCGCGTTGCGCACCCGCGACAGCGCGCCGATCAGCGCGCGGTGGGCGCCCACGACGCCGCCGCCGCGCTCCCGGATCGCCGCCTGGCACCGCCGCGGGTCCAGCCGCACCGCGATCCACGTGGTGCGCCGCGCCGCGGCGGGCAGCGGGCCCAGCACCTCCAGGTAGGAGTTCAGGGCCGGGGAGTTCGCCGGCAGCGCCGCGCTGCCGGGGTAGCAGTGCCAGATCACCGAGATCGCGTCCAGCACCACGCCGCGGTCCTCCAGCGTCGGCGCCAGCGCGCCCAGCGGCAGCGACGGCGCGCTGCCCACCGCGGTGATGAGGTTCGGCGCCGGGTCGACCAGCAGCACGGCGGTCCACGCGCCCTGGTGCCACGCCAGGCCCAGCGGGTTGCGCTCGTGGTCGATCCCCTTGGCCACCACCAGGTCCGGCACCGCCAGGCGCAGCAGCGCCACCCGCGGGTCGTCCGGGCCGATGACCGAGTCCTCCTCCTCCGACGGGGGCTTCGCCTCCACCGGGCCGGTGCGCTTGGCCGTGCGGCCGTGCGAGCGGGAGCTGTAGCGCACCACCAACGAGATCCACTGGGTCAGCCAGCGGCCCCGGGACTTCGTGAACGCGAGGACCAGGGCGATCAGCACCACGCCGCCCGCGACGTACATCGGCACGGGCGCGACGGTGTCCCCGGTCGCGCCGACCGCGATCAGCACCAGGCCGATGGCGATGCCGACCTCCAGCACCACCAGGTTGGCCACCGGCAGCGCGCCCAGGCTGGCGCCGGCGGTGCGGCGGCGGGCGCGGAGGAGGGTGGCGCGCACGGCGTTCCCGGCGGACTGCGCGCGGGCCGCGGCGGGGTTGGGCGGCCCCGGCTGCGGGGCGGGTCCCGGTCGTGGGGTGGTGACGGACATCCGGTCTGGTTCTCTTTCCGTCGGCGTGCGCCGGGCGGACCTGCCGGGTCTGGCCAACCCGCGCACGGACCACCCGCCGTCCGGCTATCGTGCAAGACCGTACCGCGACCGGGAGAGCAGCGAGCCGAGAATGGCATCAACACCCACCACCAAGTCACAGGTCCAGGCGTACCGATTCGTGCTGCGCCGGATGCAGTCCGCCCTGGTCCGCCGGGACGCGGTGATGCTGCACGACCCGATGCGGACGCACTCCCGCGCCACCGGGGTCGGCGTGCTGCTGGGTGTCGTGATCCTGATCGGCTTCCTCATCTACGGCTTCTTCTCCCCGGACCCGCAGGTGGACGACAACACGCAGATCGCCATCTCCAAGGAGACCGGCCAGGTCTACGTGGTGCGCCAGGGCAACCCGCGCACGCTCATCCCGATGACGAACCTGGCGTCCGCGCGACTGCTGCTGCTGGCCCAGCAGCAGCCCGACAAGAGCCAGTCCGCGGTGGGCGGCTCGGACGCGCCGGCGGGCTCCGCCGCGCAGGCCGGTGCGCCGCAGGCCGCGGGCGGCGACCCGAAGCTGGTCACCGAGAAGGCGCTGGCGAAGCTGCCCAAGGGCCGGCTGACCGGCATCCCGGACGGCCCGGACGTGCTGCCCAAGACCGGTGACCGGATCGGCGCCGACTGGTCGGTGTGCGACGCGCTGACCCTCGACGAGTCGCTGAACGACCCGGGGTCGCCGGGCCGGTTCACCACCACGGTGCTCGCCGGCTACAGCGGCGGCGACCAGGTGCTGGACGGCAACCAGGCCCTGCTGGTGCGCGCGGGCACCGACGACAAGCAGGCGTACCTGATCTACAAGGCGCCGGTGAACTCCAAGGTCACCTCGACCTCCACGGTGCGCGCCAAGGTCGACCTGACCCAGGCCGAGGTGCTCACCGCGCTGAACCTGAACAACCGGCGGCCGCGGGCGATCAGCTCCGGCCTGCTCAACGCGATCCCCGAGGCCAAGCCGCTGGTGGCGCCCGAGATCGAGGGCCGCGACCAGCCCGTGACCTACGTCTCGAACGAGCGCCTGAAGGTCGGCGACGTCATCGAGGTGGCGCGCACCGGCGCCGATCCGGTGTTCTACGTGGCGCTGCGCGAGGGGCTCCAGGAGATCAGCCGCGCGGCGGGCGACCTGATCCGCGCGAAGTACGCGCAGGGCGCCCGGCCGCGCCAGGTGGACATCGCCCGGACCAACAACGCGCAGAAGGTCAGCGAGCTGGACTTCGACGACTACCCGACCGAGGTGCCCGAGGTCCTCCAGGACAACCAGAACAACCGGGTGATCTGCCTGGGCTGGCAGGCGAAGGACATGGCCTCGGCCAACCGGTCGCAGCACACCAGGGTGACCATCTCGCCGTCGCTGCCGATCCCGTCCGACGTGGCGCCGGTGGACATCAACCAGGTGGGCGCGACCGGCGAGGTGGTCAGCCAGTTCGTGATGGCGCCGGGCAAGGCGGCCGTGGTGCGCAGCGCGACGTCCACGCAGGACTTCGCCACCGGCCCGATCCACCTGATCACCGGGCGCGGGGTGAAGTACGGCATCCCCGACACCCTGACCTCGGGCGCGCTCGGCCTCGGCGCGGACGGGTTCGTGCCCGGTCCCGAGTCGATCCTGCGGCTGCTGCCCAACGGGCCCCAGCTCAACCGCAACGACGCCTCCCGCAGCTGGGACTCCATCCCGGTGCCCAAGGAGAACGGGCTGCTGCCCGAGCAGCAGCGGGCCCGCCAGGGCGGCTGAGCGGGGCTGAGCGGGGCCGCCAAGGCGGCTGGGCGCGGCGGCGGAACCGGAGCGGACCGGCCTCCGTCACAGGTGCGGGAGGTGACGGGGTGAACGAGGTCCCACTCGGGTCCGCGGCGGCGGGCGTGTCGGTCGACCCGCGCTGGATCGAGCTGTACGCCGAGCGCCTGGAGGACGCCGCCGCCGAGCTGTCCCGGGCGCGCGACGACCTGCGCCGGGCGCCCGTGCCGCCCGACGGCTTCGGCGAGCTGGGGCGCGTGCTGCGCGGCGGCGTCGCCTACCAGCGGGCCGCCGGTGTGCTCCACCAGCAGCTCGACCGGGCGTGCGAGGTGCTGGCGGCGGCCGCCGAGGGGCTGCACCGCGTGTCCGAGCACTACGGCAGCCAGGACGACGAGGCGCTCGCGCTGGTCCGCGCCGCCGGCCGGCGCCTGGACGGGGTGGGCTGATGCGGGCCGGGGACGGCCGTCAGCTGGCCGCCGCGGTGGGACCGGAGCTGGACTACCTGTCCGGCATCAGCCGCCGGCTCGGCGTGCGGGACCTGGTCGCCGAGTACTTCAGGCCGGTGCTGGGCGAGTGGGGCGAGCTCCAGGACGAGGCCGAGCGGTGGCGCGCGGCCGGCGTGGTGGTCGAGCGCGTGACGCGCGACCTGACCGAGCCCCTGAGCAAGCTCGACTCGGCCTGGCGGGGCCGGGACGCCGATTCGTTCGTGGACCACGTGCGCCAGGTGGGCCTGGCCGGGCAGGACGTGTCCGACGCGATGCACGCCATGGGCGAGGCGCTGGACCAGACCGCCGAGGTGGTGCGGGGCATCGTGCGGGACATGTCGCGGGTGTTCGCCGAGGCGGCCGACGCGGTGTCGGGCGCGGCGGCCCTGCCGCTGGACGGCGACCGGCGCGTGGTGGAGCTGCTGGACGAGCTGCACGACCCGGCGAGGGAGCTGCACGAGGCCGTGCGCGACGTGCTGGAGGCGTTCGTCCGGCTGTGCGAGGGCGTGTCCGAGCCGGAGCGGTTCGGGGACGTGGTGGTGGAGCACCGCTACCCCGAGCGGAACTGGGCGTTCAGCGCGCCGGAGCAGCCCGCGGCCGACCAGCCGGGGAGGCCCGCGCCGGGTGGGGCCGAGGCGGGGCAGCCTGCCGACCCGAAGCCTGCCGGTGCTGGTGCCGCTGCTGGTGCTGGTGCTGCGGCCGGCGGTGGTGGCGGTGGCGTGCCCGGTGGTGGTGCGCCGGGTGGTGGTGGCGTGCCCGGCGGTGGCGGTGTGCCGGGTGGTCCCGGCGGTGGCGCGTCCGAGCAGGTGCAGCAGGGCGGGTCGACGACCGTCGCCGGGCCCTCCGCCGAACCCGCGCCGCGACCGGCGGCGGCAGCGGCGGCGGCACCGGGTGGTGCGGCGGGCGGCGCGGCCGGGACGGGCGTGGTGGGCGGCGGCATGATGCCCCCCATGGGCGGCGCCGGCGGCCAGCAGGGCGGCGACCGGGAGCACCAGTCGAAGGTCCGGGTCACCGGCACCGCCGAGGAGCTGTTCGGCAGGCCCAAGAAGTCCGCGCCCCCGGTGCTCGGCGAGGACTGAGAGCCCGAGACCGAGAGCCGAAGAAAGGGCCGCCCGGACGAACCCGGGCGGCCCTTTCCACGTTCTCCGCGAGGTCAGATCAGCGATCTCTTCGCCGGCACGGCCGCGCGGCGGGCCCGGTTCCGGTTCACCGTGTGCACGATGAACAGCGTCAGCAGCAGCAGGCCCACGCCCGCGCCCGTGCCCGACAGCGCCACGATCATCGGCGTCCGGTCCGGCGGGTTCAGCGGGTCGAGGGTGGTCATCACCTGCTCCGGCGACACGGGCTTCGCGCCCGGCCGCTCCGAGGGCAGTTCCGCGGTCAGCGCGGCCACCGGGTTGATCATCCCGTAGCCGACCTTGCGGTCCCGCCCCTCCGGGTTGCCGGGGTGCTGCGCGGTGGCCTTGATGCGGTTCATCACCTGCCGCGCGTCGAGGTGCGGGAACCGCTCGCGCACCAGCGCCGCCACGCCCGCCACGTAGGGCGCCGCGAAGCTGGTGCCCTGGATCCTGGTGGGCTTCCCACTCGGGTCGACGTTCGCGTCGGTCAGGCCCTCGCCCGCCGGGTCGAGGGTGACGATGCCCTCGCCGGGCGCGGCCACGCTGACCCACGGGCCCCACACCGAGAACGACGAGACCTCGCCGATCTGGTTGATCGAGGCCACGGACAGCACGTTCTCGGCGTACCACGGGGGCGAGGCGACCACCCGGACGTCGTCGACGTCCTCGTTGTCGTTCTGCCCCTCGCAGCCGTTGGCGGGGTCGATGTTGCCCGCCGCGGTCACCACGACCACGTCCCGGGCGTTGACCGCCCAGTCGATCGCGGCCTGGAGCTCGCGCTCCTGCCTGCTCGGCTCGTGGGGCGCGGCGCAGGCGGTCAGCGAGATGTTGACGACCTGCGCGCCCTGCTCGACCGCGACCACGATGGCCTGCGCCAGCGTGCCGACCTTGCCCGCGGTGGGCCGGTTGTCGACCTTCGCCGGGTCCTTGAACTCGTAGTGCTTGCTGGTCTGCCGGATCGCGATGACCTGGACCTCGGGCGCGGCCCCGACGAAGCCGGTCGCGTCGTCCCGGCTGGCCGCGGCGACGCCCGCCACCCCGGTGCCGTGGCCGTCGCAGTCCTTGACGCCCTTCTCGTCGGTCTCGACGTAGTCGCCGCCCGCGCTGACCCGGCCGGCCAGGCGCGGGTGCTGGGCGTTGACGCCGGTGTCGATGACCGCCAGCTTCACGTTCCGGCCGGTGGCGAAGCGGTGCGCCTCCTCCAGGCGCAGCTGCATCTGCCCCCACGGCCGGTTCTCGATGCGCCGGTTGTTCGTGCCCGACCGGATGCACTCGACGCTCTTGGTGTAGTTGACGTCCTCCCGCGCCGGCACGTTCGCCGGCCGCAGCCCCGGGTCGACCGGCGGCGGCTGTGAGTTCGGCCGGTCCGGCGGCGCGGCAGAGGTCGGCTGGGCGTGCGCGCCGGGCCCGGTCACCAGGGTGACCGCCACGGCGAGCAGCGCGGCGAGCTTGCGGGTCCGCATCACGACCTCACGCCGGGATGAGCTGGCGCATGGCGACGTACAGGTCCATCACGGCCAGCGCCAGCGGCAGCACGGCGGCGATCAGGATCGCCTCCAGCACGTCCACCGTGCGGCGCAGCACCGGCGAGAACTTCTGGTTGGGGAAGATCACGCCGAGCACCAGGGCCGCCGCGCCCACGGCCACCAGCGAGCCGAACACGTACAGCAGCCGGTCGGCGGGCGAGGACTGGAGCAGCCACCCGACCAGCACGCCGGTGCCCGCCACCATGCCGCTGACCAGCAGCGCCACCGCCTGCGCGCCGTTGGCGTAGGAGCGGCCGCGCAGCAGCAGCACCAGGGTCACCACGATCGCCAGCAGCGTGCCCCAGATGCTGTCGTCGGAGGCGGCGATCACGCCGAACACCGCGGCGATGCCGCCGCAGCCGATGATCGTGCCGGTCAGGTACTCGTGGGCGTTGGCGGTGCGGCGCTCGATGACCGAGTACTCCGGGAAGCCGGTGTCCTCCTTGAGGTCCTCGGCGCTGCCCGGGACGGTCGGCAGCGGCAGCTTGGCCAGCTGGATGGTCAGCCGCGGCAGCGCGGACAGCGCCGCCAGGGAGACCGCCGCGGTGGCCGCCGCGATGCCCTCGACCGGGTGGTCGACGAAGATGCCGATCAGGAACGCCAGGCCGCTGAGCGCGCCCGCGGTGGCGGCGGCGATGAACACCGTGATGCCGCGCCCGATCAGCAGGATCGCCACCGAGGCGAAGATCAGCACCAGCGCGCTGGCCAGCAGCAGGCTCGGCCGGCCGACCGGTCCGGGCACGGCGTAGAGGCCGGCCACGTACGCCATCGGCAGGCCGCCCGCCGCGGCGATCAGCACGCCGGTGCCGGTGGCGTTGTACGAGCGGGAGATGACCGCGCCCGCGGCCAGCGCCGCGATGGCCACCAGGCCCGCGCTGAGGGCGGGGCCCAGGTTGGTGCCGCCCGCCAGCGGGCCGGACAGCAGCACCGCGACCGCGGCCGTGATCAGCGCCAGCGCGCCCGCGAGGTGGCCGTAGCGGCGCGCGGTGTCCTTGGTCCACGGCCGGAAGCTGTCCGGGTCGGACTCGGCGATCGCGTCGACCACGTCGTCGTACAGCGGCGGCGGCGGGTTCTCGTTGCGCTTGCGGAGCTGGAGCAGCTCGCCGTCGACCACGCCGAGCGAGGCCAGCGTGCGGCTGGGGTCGAGCGGGCCGTCGCCGAGCTTGGCCAGGGCCCACCCACCGTGCCGCACACCGCCGTCCGGAGTGGCCTCCTTGGCCATGTCCAGCAGCATCGGCAGGAGGTCGGCCACGGCCACGTCGGCGGGCAGCGCGACGTCGATGCGCGTCCGCGGCGCCACCACCGTCACCCGGCTGAACACCGTCGTACCGGTCGCCACCAGCGCCCCCTAAAGTCCTGGATGAGTGTGTGCCGCAGGTCGCCCCGACTGTATTGGTCCGGTCGGCGGACCCTCCGGCGGACCCAAGTATGGCCGTCCCGGGCCTCCCGGCAGTGCCGTTCCGCACAACACGTGCGCAACACTCTTTGCCGGACCCACCTCCGGGAGGTGCCCCGATGCGCCATAGTGTCGGGTGCGACCGGCCGCGCCCGCACGCGCGCCAAGCGGTCTTGGATCGAGTTTGAAGAGGTGCCCGTCAGGTGAGCACGCTGCAGTTCAAGCGCACGGCACGCCTCGCCGCGCCCCGCCCGCCCGGCGGTGAAGTCCACCTCGAACCACCGCCCGAGGTGCCCCGGGTCATCCCCGGCAACATCATGATGAAGGCGCTGCCCGTCGTCATGATCGTCTCGTCCGTCGGGATGATGGTCCTGATGTTCGCCTACAGCAACAAGAGCCCGGCGGCCATGATCATGCCGGGCATGATGCTGATCTCGACCATCGGCATGATGGCCGGCGGCATGGGCGGCGGCCGGGGCCAGAAGAAGGCCGAGATGAACGAGGACCGCAAGGACTACCTGCGGTACCTCGGCCAGATGCGGGACCGCGCCCGCGAGGCGGCCAACGAGCAGCGCGCCGAGCGCGAGTGGGTCCACCCGGACCCGCAGGTGCTCTGGTCCCTGGCCACCACCCGGCGCATGTGGGAGCGCCGGCAGAACGACCCCGACTTCTGCCACCTGCGCGCGGGCCGCGGCTCGCAGCGCCTGGCCACCCGCCTGGTGCCGCCGCAGACCGGCCCGGTCGAGGAGCTGGAGCCCATCGCGACGCTGGCGCTGCGCCGGTTCGTGCGCGCCCACTCGCTGGTGCCCGACCTGCCCATCTCGATCGCGCTGCGCGGCTTCGCCGCGGTCGGCCTGCTCGGCGAGACCGAGGTCAAGCGCGGCCTGGCCCGCGCCCTGCTCGCGCAGATGGCGACCTTCCACTCACCGGACGACCTGCTCATCGCGGTGGTCACCACCGGCCGCACCAAGGCCGAGTGGGAGTGGATGAAGTGGCTGCCGCACGTGCAGCACCCCACCACCATCGACGGCATCGGCCAGATGCGGATGATGGCGGGCTCGCTGACCGAGGTCGAGCAGATGCTGGACGAGCAGCTGCGCGACCGGCAGCGGTTCACCCGCAACGCGCCGCCGCCCGCGGACCAGCCGCACGTGGTCATCCTCATCGACGACGGCGACGTGACCCGCGAGGAGCAGATCGTCCTGGAGGAGGGCCTGGTCGGCGTCACCCTGCTCGACCTGTCCGAGTCGCTGGGCAACCTGACCGCCCGCCGCGGCCTGCGGCTGGTGATCGAGGACGGCAAGCTGGGCGCGCGCAGCGCGAGCGGCGTCGAGTGGTTCGGCGCGCCGGACTGGCTGAGCGTGGTCGAGGCCGAGGCGCTGGCGCGCCGGCTGTCGCCGTACCGGATCGGCGGCGTGGACTCGGGCGGCGTCGACGAGGACCCGCTGTCCATGAACAACAACCCGCCGCTGCTGGAGTTCCTGGGCATCCCCGGCGACCCGATGACCTTCGACGTGCAGGCGGCGTGGCGGCCCCGGCCGGTGCGCGACCGCTACCGCGTGCCGTTCGGCATCGGCGAGTTCGGCCAGCAGGTGGAGCTGGACATCAAGGAAGCGGCGATGGAGGGCATGGGTCCGCACGGCCTGTGCATCGGCGCGACCGGTTCCGGCAAGTCCGAGTTCCTGCGCACGCTCGTGCTCGGGATGCTGGCCACGCACTCGTCGACGACGCTGAACATGATCCTCGTCGACTTCAAGGGCGGCGCGACGTTCCTCGGCCTGGACAAGGCCCCGCACGTCGCCGCGACGATCACCAACCTGGCGGGCGACCTGACCCTGGTCGACCGGATGAAGGACGCCATCGCCGGCGAGGTGGCCCGCCGCCAGGAGGTCCTGGCCAAGGGCAACTACAAGAACGTGTGGGACTACGAGAAGGCGCGCGAGAACGGCGCCGACCTCGACCCGCTGCCCGCGCTGTTCATCTGCATCGACGAGTTCTCCGAGATGCTGACGGCGAAGCCGGACTTCATCGACATCTTCCTCCAGATCGGTCGCGTCGGCCGGTCGCTCCAGATGCACATGCTGCTGGCCTCGCAGCGCCTGGAGGAGGGCAAGCTGCGCGGCCTGGACACGTTCCTGTCCTACCGGATCGGCCTGAAGACGTTCTCCGCCGCGGAGTCGCGCGCCGCGATCGGCGTGCCGGACGCCTACGAGCTGCCGCCCATCCCGGGCTCGGGCTACCTGGGCGTGCAGGGCTCGCCGCTGACCCGGTTCAAGGCGCTGTACGTGTCGGGCCCGTACCGGCCCGCCGGCATCCAGGTCGGCGGCCCGGCCGCGCCGGTGACCAGCGACAAGCGGCCCCGGTTCTTCGTGCCGGACTACATCGAGGTCCCCAAGGAGCCGATCCGGCCGCTGGAGCCGGTGGTCCAGCAGAAGAAGGAAGAGGACTCCAACGAGCCCAGCGAGCTGGAGGTCGTGGTCGAGCGCCTGGTGGGCCAGGGCCCGCCGGCGCACGAGGTGTGGCTGCCGCCGCTGAACGAGCCGCCGTCGCTGGACACCCTGCTGCCGCCGCTCCAGCAGACCGAGGACCGCGGTCTGACCGCGCCCGGGTTCTTCGCCAACGGCAAGCTCCAGGTGCCGCTGGGCGTGGTCGACAAGCCGTTCGAGCAGCGCCGCGACCTGCTGTGGGCCGACTTCTCCGGCGCGGCCGGCCACGGCGCGATCGTCGGCGGCCCGCAGTCGGGCAAGTCGATGATGCTGCGCACCCTGGTCACGTCCATGGCGTTGACGCACACGCCCGAGGAGGTGCAGTTCTACTGCCTCGACCTCGGTGGCGGCACGCTCGCCGCGCTGGAGAAGCTGCCGCACGTCGGTGGCTTCGCCAGCCGGTTGGACGTGGACAAGGCGCGCCGCATGGTGGCCGAGCTGTCCGGCCTGATCTCCGAGCGCGAGCAGCGGTTCCGCGCCCAGGGCATCGACTCGATGGTCGAGTTCCGCAACCGCAAGCGGCGCGGCGAGATCCGGGACGACGACTTCGGCGACGCGTTCCTGCTGGTCGACGGCTGGATGAACTTCCGGCAGGAGTTCGAGGTGCTGGAGCCGGCGGTCCAGGCGCTCGCCGCGCAGGGCCTGTCGTTCGGCGTGCACGTGGTGGTGGCGGCCAACCGGTGGGCGGAGATCCGGCCCGCGATGAAGGACCTGCTGGGCACCCGGTTCGAGCTGCGGCTGGGAGACCCTAGCGAGTCCGAGGTGGACCGGAAGGTCGCGGTCAACGTGCCCGCCGGCCGGCCCGGTCGCGGCCTGTCGCCGCAGAAGCTGCACTTCCTGACCGCGCTGCCGCGCATCGACGCCTCGTCGGACGCCATCAACGTGGCGGCGGGCGTGCAGGACATGATCGCCAAGGTCGGCGGCACCTGGCGCGGCAGGCACGCGCCGCAGGTCCGCCTGCTGCCCGACGTGCTGCCGCACGACGAGCTGATGAACCAGGTGCTCCAGGTCAGGCCCAACCGGGGCCACCTGGTGCCGCTGGGCGTCAACGAGGACGAGCTGGCGCCGGTCTTCCTGGACTTCGACGCCGACCCGCACTTCATGGCGCTGGCCGACGGCGAGTCCGGCAAGACGAACATGCTGCGCACCATCGTGCGCGGCATCATGGGCAGCTACACCTCCAGCGAGGCGCTGATCCTGCTGGTCGACTACCGGCGCACGATGCTCGGCTACATCGGGACCGACCACCTGCTGTCCTACGCGGTGTCGGGCAACCAGCTGACGGACATGATCAAGGACGTCCGCGGCTCGATGCAGGGCCGACTGCCGGGGCCGAACGTCACGCAGGAGGAGCTGAGGAACCGGTCCTGGTGGAAGGGGCCGGAGCTGTTCGTGGTGGTCGACGACTACGACCTGGTCGCGCCGCAGGGCGGGGTGAACCCGCTCCAACCGCTGGCCGAGTTCATCCCGCAGGCCAAGGACGTCGGCCTGCACATCATCGTGGTGCGCCGCATGGGTGGCGCGTCGCGGGCGCTGTTCGACCCGATCCTGGGCAAGCTCAAGGAGATCTCGGCGCCGATCATGGTCGGGTCGGGGTCCAAGGAGGAGGGCAACATCGTGGGCAACCTCAAGCCCTCGCCGCAGCCCCCGGGCCGGGGCACGCTCGTCACCCGCAAGTTCGGGCAGCAGCGCATCCAGGTGGCCTGGATCGACCCGGAGTAGTGCGTGGTCGGGGCCGCCGGACCGGTGGCCCCGGGCGGCTCGGAGGTCTGGACGCGCGGAGGGCCCCACCGGACACCGGTGGGGCCCTCCGCGCGTCTGCGGGAGGTGGTGCGGGCCGCGCCCGCCGGTCCGACCCGTGCTCGCGGACGTGGCACGACCCGTGGCCACCGGCGCGGGGAAGCGCCCCGGCGGCCACGGGTCGTGGCGTCCACCCCGGTCCCCGGTCCCGACCCCCGGTGTCCCCCCGGGGCCGCCCCCCGGACCTGTCCGGCGCGCGTACGGCGGACCCCCTCCTGCCTGCCGCCGCCCGCCCACCGGACCGGGACCGCGGTGAACTGGCTCCACTGTGCCCGGTGGCGCTCACAGTCGACTCACGCCGCGCTGTCACGGTGATCAGGACTCCCCTATGCTCCAACGGCGGTGGAGGTGGGGGAGCTGTCGGTCGAGCTGCGCGTCCTCGGGCCGCTGGAGGTGCGGCTCGGCGATCGTCCCGTGCCCGTTCCCGCCGGCCGGGCCCGGGTCCTGCTGGCGTCGCTGCTGCTGCGCGCTGACGAGGTGGTGCCCACCGACCTGCTCATCGACCGGCTCTGGGACGGCGCGCCGCCCACCGCGTCGCGGGCCCGCGCGACGTTGCAGATGGTGGTGACGCGGCTGCGGCAGGCGCTGGGCGAGGCCAACGTGGTGCGCACGGTCGCCGACGGCTACCTGGCCGAGGTGCCGCCGGGGAGCCTGGACCTGCACCGGTACCGGGAGCTGGTGGCGCGGCGGCGGTTCGCCGAGGCGCTGGCGCTGTGGCGCGGTGAGCCGCTGGTGGACGTGCGGTCGGACTCGCTGCACCGCGAGGAGGTCGCGCCGCTGCTGGAGGAGCGGCTGGGCGTGCTGGAGCGGCGCGTCGACGCGGACCTGGCGGTGGGCCGGGCGGCGGAGCTCGTGCCCGAGCTGCGGGCGCTGACCAGGCAGTACCCCCTGCGCGAGCGGCTGTGGGCGCAGCTGGTGGCGGCCCTGCACCGGGCGGACCGGCAGGCCGAGGCGCTGGCCGCCTACCGGGAGGTGCGCGAGCATCTGGTCGACGAGCTGGGCGTCGAGCCCGGACCGGCGTTGCGGGAGGTGCACCGGCGGGTCCTGGGCGACGAGCCGGCCCCGCGCGGCCCGGCGGTGCCCCGGCAGCTGCCCGCGCCGCCGCCGTTCTTCACCGGTCGCGGGGACGCGATCGCCGCGCTGGACGAGGCCGCGTCGGGCGGCGGCGCGGTGATCTCGGCCATCAACGGCACGGCCGGGGTGGGCAAGACGGCGTTGGCGGTGCACTGGGCGCACCGGGTGGCGACCCGGTTCCCGGACGGGCAGCTGCACGCCAACCTGCGCGGGTTCGACGTCAGCGGCGAGCCGGTGCCGCCCCGGGTGGTGCTGCGCGGTTTCCTCGACGCGCTGGGCGTGTCGCCCGCCACGGTTCCGTCCACCGTGGACGAGATGGCCGCGATGTACCGCAGCCTGCTGGCCGACCGGCGGGTCCTGGTGCTGCTGGACAACGCCCGGGACGCCGACCAGGTGCGGCCGCTGCTGCCCGCCGGCCCCCGCTGCGCCGTGCTGGTGACCAGCCGCAACCAGCTCACCGGCCTGGTCGCCGGCGAGGGCGCCGCCCCGCTGACCCTCGGCCTGCTCGACGCCGGCGACTCGGTGGTCCTGCTCCGGCGCCGGCTCGGGGCCCGGCGCGTCGACGCGGACGCGGGGGCGATCGACGAGCTGGTGGCCCGGTGCGCGGGCCTGCCCCTGGCGCTCAACGTGGTGGCCGCCCGCGCGGCGGTGAACCCCCGGCTGCCGCTGCGGGCGCTGGTCGACGAGCTGGCCGACGAGGAGACCCGGCTCGACGCGCTGGAGACCGGCGACCGGGCCACGAGCGTGCGCACCGCCCTGTCCTGGTCCTACCGCCGGCTGAGCCCGGCCGCGGCCCGGCTGTTCCGGCTGCTCGGCGTCGCGGCCGGTCGGGACGTGCCGGTGGCCGCCGCGGCGAGCCTCGCGGGCCTGCCGGTCGGGCGGACCCGCCGCGTGCTGGGTGAGCTGACCGGCGCGCACCTGCTGACCGAGCACGAGCCCGGCCGCTACGCGTGGCACGACCTGCTGCGCGCGTACGCGGCCGAGCTGGTGCAGGAGCACGAGACCGCGGAGGAGCGCCGCGCCGCGGTGCGCCGGCTGCTCGACTTCCACCTGCACTCCGCCCACCGCGCGGGCGCGCTGATGTCGCGGCACCACGCCGCGGTCCCGCTCACCACGCCCGACGAGGCCGTGCACCCGGTGGTGCTCGCCGACCGGGACGGCGCGTCCGCGTGGTGCGAGGTCGAGCACCGCAACCTGGTCGAGGCGGTCGGGCTGGCGCGGCGGCACGGGTTCCCCGAGCACGGCTGGCGGCTGCCGAACGCGATGTGGCCGTGGCTCAACCTGCGCCAGGACTCGGCCGAGTGGACCCACCTGTCCGAGATCGCGCTGGAGGCGGCCCGCGCGGTCGGCGACGAGTACGCGGAGGCCCTCTCCCTGCACACGTTGGGCTGCCTGGCGAAGAACCGCTCCGAGTACGACAGCGCGCTGCGGCTGTTCGAGGACGCGCTGCGGCTGCGCGAGCGGGTGGGCGACGTCCGGGGCACCGCGTCGACCGTCGCCCAGGTCGCGGGCGTCTACTCGCGGACCGGCCGGTTCGAGGAGGCGTGCCGGCTGCACGTGCGGGCCATCGAGCTCTCGCGCGCCCTGCCCGGCGCGGACTACACGACCGTCACCCTGAACAACTACGCCGACACGCTCACGCGCATGGGGGAGTACGAGCGGGCGCTCGCGCCCTGCCTGGAGGCCATGGAGATCTGCCTGCGGGCCGACCAGGACCTGCTGGCCTCGGTCAAGGACACGCTGGGCGTGATCTACCTGGGGTTGGGCCGGTTCGACCTGGCGATCGGGGAGTTCACCGAGATCCTCGCGTCGCCGCGGTACCTGCTCAGCGCCCGCCAGGAGGTGTTCGCCCTGGACAACCTGGCCACGGCGCTGGAGGCCACCGGGGACGTCGCGGGGGCGCGCGACGCCCTGCGCAGGGCGCTGGAGGTGCTGGAGCGCGACGCCAACCCGCGGGCGGAGGAGGTCCGGGCCCGGCTGGCGGAGCTGGTCACCGGGTGAGCGGTGCGGTGGCCCCCGACCCGGTCGGGGGCCACCGCACCGGCGGTCCCGGACGCAGCCGGCGGTCCCGGACGCAGCCGGCGGTCCCGGACGCAGCCGGCGGTCCCGGACGCAGCCGGCGGCCGCGCCGGTCGAGCTGGTGCGGGCCGATCCCCCCGGCGCGCGGTGACCCACCCGTGTGGACGGTCGCGGCTCTAGCGCGGACAACGGTGGGCGCACAACCCGCCACCAGTCGTAAACTGGTCCACGTCCAGGGGGAGGGGCATGGTGGTTCGGGTCGAGGTGCCGGGTTCCGCCCTGGCCCGGTGGGAACGTGGTCCGGTGCCACCGCACGCGCGTCGGCGGGCGGCCCTCGCGTGATCCGGTTCACCGTGCTGGGCCCGCTGGAGGTGTGGCACGGCGACGAGCGGGTCGCGGTGCCCTCGGGTCGCGGGCGGGTGCTGCCGGCCACCCTGCTGCTGCGGGCGGGCGAGCAGGTGGCGGTCGACGAGCCGGTGGACCGGCTGTGGGACGGCGGCGCGCCGAAACCGGAGCGGGCGCGGGCCACGCTCCAGATGGTGGTGCGCCGGCTGCGCCAGGCGCTGGGCGAGGCGAACGTGGTGCGCACCGTCGTGGGCGGGTACTTCGCCGCCGTGCCGCCGGGCGCGCTGGACCTGCACCGCTTCCGCGACCTGGTGGCCGTGGGCCGGGTGGCCGAGGCGCTGGGGCTGTGGCGGGGCGCGCCGCCGGCGGACGTACGGTCGGACGTGCTGCACCGCGACGACGTGGCGCCGCTGCCGGCCGACCGGCGGGCCCTGGTCGTGCTGGACAACGCGGCCGTGGACCTGCTGCGCCGCATCCTCGGGCCCGAGCGCGTGGCCGCCGAGGCCGAGGCGTCCGCGGAGCTGGTGGAGGTCTGCGGCGGCCTGCCGCCGGCGCTGCGGGTGGCCGCCGCGACCATGGCCGTCGAGCCCGGCTCGGCGGCCGACTACGTGGCGGCGCTGCGGTCGGGCGACCGGCTCTCCGACCTGGAGATCCCGGGCGACCCGGCGTCCGCGGTGCGCGTCACGTTCCACCTGTCCTACTGGGCGCTGACCCCGTCGGCCCGGCGGCTGTTCCGCCTGCTCGGCGTGGTCCCGTGCCGCGACTTCACCGCCGAGACCGCCGCGGCGCTGACCGGCACGGGGCTCGACGGCACCCGCCGCGCGCCGGCCGAGCTGCTGCGCGCGCACCTGCTGGAGCAGCCGCAGCCGGGCCGGTTCGGCATGCACGACCTGCTGCGGCTGCACGCGGAGGCGTGCGCGGCGACCGAGGAGTCCGAAGAGGACCGGCGCCTGGCCCCCGGCCGGCTGCTGGACCTCCACCTGCACAACGTGGACCGCGCGGACCGGGTGATGCGCCGCAGCCGCACGGTGCTGTCGCTCACGCCGATCGCGGACACCGTGCCGCTGCTGACGTTCACCGAGCGGCCGCGGGCCATGGCGTGGGTCGACTCCGAGATGCCGAACCTGCGCGTGCTGATCCCGTTCGCGGTGGAGCGGGGGTGGCTGGAGCACGCCTGGCAGCTGCCCACCGCGATGTGGAGCTACCTGCACACCCATTACGTCTGGGCCGAGTGGCGGACGCTCAACGAGATCGCCCTGGCCGCCGCCCGCCACCTCGGCAACCGGTTCGCCGAGGCGGTGGCCCCGCACACGCTCGGCAGCACGACCCGCCGCGTCCGGCCCGAGGACTCCCTGGCGGAGTTGGTCCTCGCGCTGGAGATCCGCGAGGAGATCGGGCACGCGCACGGCACCGCGGCGACCTGCCTCGAACTCGCCGGCGCCTACGAGTCGCTGCGGCGCTACGACGAGGCCGTGGAGTACGGCGAGCGGGCCGTGGAGCTGTGGACGGCGCAGGGCAACGAGGAGGGGTTGGCGGTGGCGTTGAACAACCACGCCGGGACCTGGAGGTGCGCGGATGACCACCACGTTCAAGGTGCTGGGCCCGCTGGAGGTGCGGCACGGCGGCGAGCGGGTCGAGGTGCCCGCCGGCCTGGCCCGGGTGCTGCTGGCGACCCTGCTGCTGCGCGCGAACCAGACCGTGACGGTGGACGCGCTGGTCGAGCGGCTGTGGGACGGCCGCGCGGGCAACCCGGCGCGGGCCCGCTCGACGCTGCACATGGTGGTGACCCGCCTGCGGCAGGCGCTGGGCGAGGCCAACGTGGTGCGCACCGCGACCAACGGCTACCTCGCCGAGGTGGGGCCCGACGCGCTGGACCTGCACCGGTTCCGCGCGCTGGCCGCCGAGGGCCGGTGCGCGGAGGCGCTGGGCCTGTGGCGGGGCGAGCCGCTGTCGGACGTGCGGTCCGACGCGCTGCACCAGGAGGACGTCGAGCCGCTGCGGGAGGAGCGGCTGGTGGTGCTGGAGCGGCGGATCGAGGCCGACCTGGCGGCCGGGCGCGCCGTGGACCTGGTGCCCGAGCTGCGCGCGCTGACGAAGGCGTACCCGCTGCGGGAGCGGTTCTGGGGCCAGCTGGTGCTCGCCCTGCACCGCGGCGACCGGCAGGCCGAGGCGCTGGCCGAGTACCGGGCGATCAGCGAGCGGCTGGTGGAGGAGCTGGGCGTCGACCCGAGCCAGTACCTGCGCGCGGTGCACCACACCGTGCTCGTCGGCGAGCCCGCGCCCCCGGCCGCGCCGCCCGCCGCGTCCACCGCGTCCACCGCGTGGACCGCGCTGTGCCAGCTGCCGCCCGAGACGGTCGACTTCGTCGGGCGCGAGGACCTGTGCAAGGAGGCGATCGCGCTGCTGACCGGCCGCTCCGGCGGCACCGGGGTGCCGGTGGTCGCGATCACCGGCCCGCCCGGCGGCGGCAAGAGCGCCTGGACGGTCCGGGTCGCGCACGCGCTGCGCGACCGGTTCCCCGACGGCCAGCTGTTCGTCCGGCTCGACGGCGCGGGCCGCGCGCCCCGCGACCCGGGCGAGGTGCTGGCCGAGCTGCTGACCGCGGTCGGCGTCGCCTCCTCGGCCATCCCGGACCGGCTGGAGGCCAGGGCCGCCGCCTTCCGCGCGCACGTGGCCGACCGCGCGGTGCTGCTGGTCCTGGACGACGCGGCGAGCGTGGCGCAGGTGCGGCACCTGCTGCCGGGCACGCCCGGCACCGCGGTGCTGATCAGCAGCCGGCGGCGGCTGTCCGGCCTGCCGGGCGTCCGGGTGCTGCGGGTGCCGCCGCTGTCCCCCGCGATGGCGCTGGACCTGCTGTCGCTGATGATCGGCGCGGACCGGGTGGCCGCGGCGGGGCGGGCGGTCGACGAGGTCGTCGAGGTGTGCGGCGGGCTGCCGCTGGCCCTGCGGATCGTGGGCGCCCGGCTCGCCGCCCGGCCGTCCCTGCCGCCGGCGAAGCTCGCCGCCCGGCTGGTCGACGAGCGGCGCAGGCTGGACGAGCTGGCGGCGGGGGACCTGGAGGTCCGGGCGAGCCTGGAGCCGAGCTACGAGGCGCTGGCGCCGGAGGCGGCGCTGGCGTTCCGCCGGCTGGGCCTGCTCGGCGCGGTGGACGTGGCCTCGTGGGTGGTCAGGGCGCTCACCGGGCTCGACGACCCGGAGCCCGCGGTGGAGCAGCTGGTCGAGGCGAACCTGCTGGAGGAGACGGGCGCGGACGCGACCGGCGAGCCGCGCTACCGCCTGCACGACGTCCTCGCGGTCTACGCGGCAGAGATGGCCGCCGCGGACGACCCGGCGGGCAACGACGCGGTGCTGCGCGCCTACTTCGGCGTGCTGACCACGCTGGCCGAGGCGGCGTCCGGGCGGACGACCCAGAGCGTGGACGAGGTGCCGCTCAGCCCGGTGGAGCCCTCGGGCGTGCTGCCCGCGCGGGAGGTCGAGCGGCTGACCGCGGACGGCGTCGCCTGGCTGCTGGCCGAGCAGGTCGCGCTGGAGCGCGCCATCGAGGCGACGGCCCGGCGGGGGTGGGCGGTCGAGTCCTTCCGGCTCTACGAGCGCGCCATGCGGTACCTGGACGTGTTCGTCCCCAACGACCGGGTGATCGAGCTGGCCGGGGTGGTCGAGCGGGCCCTCCGGGACGCGGGCGAGGACCGGTGGGCCGGGCGCATGAGGTACCACCTGGCGATCCAGCACATCAAGGCGTCGCTCGACGACGAGCTGCTGGGCTCGCTGGCGGAGTGCGCCCGCGGGTTCGGCCGGGACGGCGACCACGCCGCGGAGGCGCTCGCCCTGGCGTCGCTGGCGCACTACGGCCACCTGCACACCGGTGTGGCGGACGTGGCCTTGGCCCGGCGCGCGGTGGAGGCGGCGCGGCGCAGCGGCGTCCGGAGCGCGGCCTGCTCGGCGCGGCGCGAGCTGGCCCTGATGCTGGCCCACTCCGGGCGCTACGAGGAGGCCCTGCCGCACTTCGACGAGACCCTGGCCCTGTGCCGGGAGCTGGGCAACGAGCTGGCCGAGGTGCAGTTCAACCACAGCGTGGCCAGGTGCGCCCTCCAGCACGGCGACCTGGCGCGGGCGGCCGAGGCGTCGGCCCGCGCCGTGGCGAGGATCGACGTCGTGGACGACCTGCGGGGCACGGGCTACGTGACGAGCCTCGCGGGCCGGGTGGCGGTGGCCACCGGTCGCCCGGCCGAGGGCGTGCGGCTCGCGACGCGGGCGTACCGGATCTTCGTCGAGGTGGGCGAGGGGATCGGGGCGGCGAACGCGGCGGCGTCCATCGGCGAGGGCTACCTGGCGCTGGGCCGGCCGGCCGACGCGCTGGCCGTGCTGGAGCCCGCCCTGCGCGAGTACGGCGAGGTCGGCACGACGCTGGAGGTGGAGCGGATGCGCAGGGCCTTCGCGGAGGCCGGCGCCGCGGTCGGGGGGACGGGAGGACCCGCGGCGCCGTGACCGCGGCGGTGGCGGCGGGCGACGCGGTGGTTCGACGCGGCGGGCGAGGCGTTCCTCCTCGACCGGGGACCCGCGCGCCGTGACCGCGTGGTGGCGGCGGGGTGTGCGGCCGGGACGGATCGCTCCCGCATCGGGTATGCATGTGCGTGCCCGCGGGTGCCGGGACGAGGGGATGGCGCATGAGCTTGCACGTGGCGGTGGACTTCGGCACGTCCAGCACCTGCGTCGCCCTGTCCCGGAACGGGCGGGAACCCCAGGTGGTCGTGGTCGACGGCCAGCCGATCGTGTCGTCGGCGGTGTTCGCCGCGGCGGACGGCACGCTGTTCGTCGGGCAGGAGGCCGAGCGCCAGGCGGCCGTGGACCCCTCCCGCTACGAGCCGCACCCGAAGCGCCGGGTCGACGAGGGCGAACTGCTGCTGGGCACCAGCGTGCTGCCGGTGGCGGACGTGGTGCGGGCGGTGCTGGCGCGGGCGGTGGGCGAGGCGCGGCGGGTGGCCGGCAACGCCCCCGTCGACCTGCTGGTGCTCACCCACCCCGCGGACTGGGGCGCGATGCGGACCCGGGTGCTGCTCGGTGCGGCCCGGGGCCTGGCGCAGGAGACGCGACTGGTGCCGGAGCCGGTCGCGGCGGCCGTGTTCCACTCCGCGACCCACGCAGTGCCGGACGGCGCGGCGCTGGCAGTGCTCGACCTGGGCGGCGGCACGGTGGACGCGAGCGTGGTGGTGCGGCGGGGCGGCTCGTTCCGGGTGCTGGCCGCCAAGGGCGACCCGGGGTTCGGCGGCGCGGACGTCGACCAGGCGCTGCTGGACCACATCGGCTCGCTGGTCGCGCCGGGCGACCCGGACGCGTGGCGCGGGCTGGTCGAGGGCCGGGAGCTGGCCGACCGCCGCAAGCGCCGGGTGCTGCGCCAGGACGTGCGCGGCGCCAAGGAGACGCTGTCCCGGCACTCCTACACCGACGTGCCGCTGCCGCCGCCGTTCCCCGACGCGCACGTCACCCGCGCGGACCTGGAGCGCCTGGTCGCCGCGCCGCTGACCCGGGCCGCCGCGCTGGTCGTGGGCGCGGTGCGCGACGCCGGGCTGGACCCGCGCGAGCTGGCGGGCGTGTTCCTGGTCGGCGGGTCGAGCCGGATACCGCTGGTGGCCCGCCTGGTGCTGGAGCAGTCCGGGGTGGTGCCGACGAGCATCGACCAGCCGGAGACCGTGGTGGCGCGGGGCGCGCTGCGGGCGGTGGCCGCGGACCCGCTGCGCACCGGGGCCCTGCCGCCGCGCGACGAGGCCACGCGGCGGATCCCCGACGACGGCACCCGCCGGATCACCCGGCGCATCACCCCGCCGCCGACCGGGTTCCCCGCGCACTTCCCGTACCCGCCGCCCGCGCCGCGCCGGAGCCGGGTGCCGCTGCTGGTGACCGGGGCGGTGGTCGTGCTGGCCGCCGTCGGCGGTTCCGTGGCCTACGCGCTGAGCCGGGGCGAGGACGGCACGCCGGGACCGGCCACGACCGGGTCGTCCACCTCGGCCGCCGGCGGTCGGGCGATCGCCCAGTACGACTACAGCTTCACCGCGCCGGCGGGCTGGGAGCAGACCGGCGGGCAGGTCGAGACCCGCAAGGTGCTGCTGGAGCCCGCCTCCGGCGGTGCGGGCCCGGAGGCCATCGCGGTGCAGGAGCAGAAGCTCGACTACGACTCCTCCACCGACCCGGACCGGGCCCGGTCCGAGCTGCGCGCGCTCTACGACCGGGGCACCGGTCTGTCCGGGTTCGACGCCTCCGCCACCTTCGCGGGCAAGGACGTCGTCCACTACCGGGAGACGGCGGGCGCGACGACCATCGACTGGTACGTGCTGTTCCAGGACTCGTTCCAGGTCAGCGTCGGCTGCCAGTACCCGGCGGACGGGCGGGAGCGGGTCCGCCCCGCGTGCGAGCAGGTCGTCCGCACGCTGACCGTGACCGGCTGACAGGCCCCAGGGGAGACGATGACCGGCATTCCGGAGTCCACGGCCAGGTTCCGCGCGGACGTCGACGCCGCCGTGACCAGGGCCACCCGGGCCGCCGCGGCGGCCGGGGCCCGGACGGCGGCCCAGCGCGAGCGCAACCGGGAGCTGGCCGAGCGGGCCCGCGGCCGCGAGGTGCGGCCCGGGGCGCACGAGGCGACCTCGGCGGACGTCCGGCGCGTCGCCGCCGGGTTCCGCGAGCACCGGGGCCTGCCGGTGGAGCGGTTGCCGGCCGCGGCGGAGTTGCTCGCGCCGGAGTTGCCCGCGCCGGAGAAATCGCGAGAGCAAACGGACGCTAATGCAAATCCCGTGGCGCCCACCACTCCGCTCGGTTCTCGCGCGGTGGCCGGCCCGAGCGGTCAACTGCCCCCCGACACCGGCGATGACGAGGACTTTTCGCAAGCGCGAATCCTCTACTGACGCCGTTTGCTCCCCCAAACGTTTACTAGCGCAACTACTTCCGGGAAAAACGCGCCAGGGCGGAACCGGGCGTGGCAGGGTCTGCGTCGGAAGAGGCGTACGAACCGGGAACGCCTGATCGAGAAGACCTAGGGGGTCTCACGAATGAGTGGCTTTCAGACTGGACACGCCGAACTGGTCAAGGGCGCTGAGGACATCATCAGCGTCGACGAGTCGGTGCAGGCCATCCTGTCGCAGCTCCGCAGCACGGTAGAGGGCCTGTCCAGCGCCTGGTCCGGTAGCGCCGCGGTGGCCTTCACCAACCTGATGGAGCGCTTCAACGGCGACGCCCAGAAGCTGCACCAGGCGCTGGTGGAGATCGCGGAGCAGATGAGCGGCACCGCCGCCACCTACCTCACCCAGGACCAGGACCAGGACCAGGTGATGTCCTCCATCGCCAACCGCCTCAACGGCTGACAGGTCCTGCCGCACTTCCGCTCCACCCGCTTTTCGCTTCTTCCTGACTTGGTCTTTTAAGAGGGGAATCATGGTCGACACCAACCGCATCAAGGTCAGCTTCGGCGAAATGTCGAGCTCGGGCTCCGCGATCCAGAGCCAGGCGAACCAGGTGCAGTCCGAGCTGGACAACCTGAAGTCCCGCCTCGCGCCGCTCATCGCCCAGTGGGACGGTGGCGCGTCCACCGAGTACCAGGCCCGCCAGAAGGAGTGGGACGAGGCCGCCGCCGGCATCCAGCAGGTGCTGGCCAGCATCGCCACCGCCGTCCTCCAGGCCGGCGAGGCGTACCAGGCCGCCGAGCAGCAGAACGCGAACCGCTGGGGCGGCTGATCGCCCCCGGCGCGCAGCGCCTTTCGCGGGTCCCGGAACTCGACGTCGGTTCCGGGGCCCGCGTTTTTGCGTGCGGTGGCGGGCCGGGGCGGGGCGTCGGGGCCGGTCGGGCGGCCGGGGGGCGGCGTGAGCCGGAGCGGCCGAGGGCATCGGGCTGGCCAGGTGGCCAGGGGCGGTGGCCCCAGGGCGGTCAAGGGTGGCGACCCGGCGCGGTGCCGAGGCGTGCCGGCCCGGTCTCGCGTCTTTCTGCTCGCGGCCCCGGGGCCTCACCGAGGCGCACCCGCCGGCCGAGGCCCGAAAAATCTTTTCCGCGCGCGACCCGGAGCGCGCCGGCCCGCCCGGTTCCGCCTCTTTTCCGCCCGAAACCCCCGCCAAGCCCCCGAAAACCCGGCCAAAAGCTGTGACCCAGGGCACAAAACCACCCCTCCGGGAGCAGGTCGGAACCCGGTTGACGGGGGCGGTTTTGACCGCCCCGACCCCACCCGGTATCTTCTTACGTTGTTGTGCGGTACTCGGTGCGCAGTAGCGTGCCTGGTGTTCTGGCCCTCTGCCCACCTGGGGTCTCTGGCCTGAGCAACCGCCGCGATGACCCCAGACGCAAGTGACGACGAGGTAGACCCGTGCGCACGTACAGCCCGAAGCCCGGCGAGGTGACCCGAGCCTGGCACGTGATCGACGCCCAGGACGTGGTGCTCGGTCGGCTCGCCACCCAGGCCGCGACGCTGCTGCGCGGCAAGCACAAGCCGACTTACGCACCCCACGTTGACACCGGTGACTTCGTCATCGTCATCAACGCGGACAAGGTCGCGTTGACCGGCAAGAAGCGTGACCAGGAGTTCGTGTACCGGCACTCCGGCTTCCCGGGTGGCCTGCGCCAGCAGTCCTTCGGCGAGGTGCTCGACACCCGCGCCGACCGCCTGGTCGAGAAGGCGATCAAGGGCATGCTGCCCAAGAACCGCCTCGGCCGCGCGATCGCGGGCAAGCTCAAGGTCTACGCGGGCCCGAACCACCCGCACGCTGCGCAGCAGCCGCAGCCGTTCGAGATCAAGAAGGTCGCCCAGTGACCGAGCCGCAGCAGACCGAGGACACCGACGTGACGACCCCTGAGGCCGACCTCGACGCCGTCGAGGCGACCGACGTCGAGACCACCGACGTCGACACCGACACGACCGACGTCGACGAGACCGGCGAGGCCGCCGGGACCGAGACTGCGGAGGCCGAGGCCACCGAGCCCGAGGCCGAGCAGGCGGAGGAGTCCGACGAGGCCGAGGCCGAGCCGGCGCCCGTCCGCCACACCCTGAACGCGGGTGCGCACCACCTGGCGCAGACGGTCGGCCGCCGCAAGGAGGCCATCGTCCGCGTCCGGCTCATCCCGGGCAGCGGCAAGTTCACCCTGAACGGGAAGACGCTGGAGCAGTACTTCCCGAACAAGGTGCACCAGCAGCTCATCCGCGAGCCCCTGGTGACCACGGAGAAGCCCGAGACCTTCGACGTCATCGCGAACCTGCGCGGCGGCGGCACCACCGGCCAGGCCGGTGCGCTGCGCCTCGCGATCGCCCGCGCGCTGATCGCCGTCGACTCCGAGGACCGCCCGGTGCTGAAGAAGGCCGGCTTCCTCACCCGTGACCCCCGGGTCAAGGAGCGGAAGAAGTACGGTCTGAAGAAGGCCCGCAAGGCGCCTCAGTACAGCAAGCGCTGACCCCCACCGGGTCCAGCGAGCACCACCCTGCGGGAGCAGCCAGTTCTTCGTCGAACTGCTGCTCCCGCAGTGCTTTTCGCCACTGTTGTTCCCGTCACTGGAGGTCACGGCGATCATGGCTCGGCTGTTCGGCACCGACGGCGTCCGCGGACTCGCCAACGGGGACCTGACCCCCGAACTCGCGCTGTCCATCGCCGCCGCGGCGGCCCGCGTACTGGCCGAGCACGACCGCTCGCACCGCCCGGTGGCGGTGGTCGGCCGCGACCCGAGGGCCAGCGGCGAGATGCTGGAGGCGGCCGTGGTGGCGGGCCTGACCTCGGCGGGCGCCGACGTGCTGCGGGCGGGTGTGCTGCCCACGCCGGCGGTGGCCCACCTGGTGGCCGCGCTGGGCGCCGACGTCGGCGTGATGATCTCCGCCTCGCACAACCCGATGCCCGACAACGGCATCAAGCTGTTCGCCGCCGGTGGGCACAAGCTGCCCGACGCGGTGGAGGACGAGATCGAGCAGAAGATGGGCGAGCGCTCCCACCGCCCGACCGGCGCGGGCGTCGGCCGGGTGCGCGACGTCGAGGACGCCGAGGGCCAGTACGTGCAGCACCTGCTGAAGGTGACGCCGCACCGCCTGGAGGGCCTGAAGGTCGTGGTGGACTGCGCCAACGGCGCCGCCTCGGTGGCCGCCCCGGACGCCTACCGCCGCGCGGGCGCCGAGGTGATCGAAATCCACGCGGGCCCGGACGGGCTGAACATCAACGACGGCTGCGGCTCCACCCACCTGGACCAGGTGCGCGCGGCCGTGCTGCTGCACGGCGCGGACCTGGGCATCGCGCACGACGGCGACGCGGACCGCTGCCTGGCGGTGGACGCCAAGGGCGACGTCGTGGACGGTGACCAGATCATGGCCGTGCTCGCGCTGGCGATGAAGGACTCGGGCGAGCTGACCGACAACACGCTGGTCGCCACCGTGATGAGCAACCTGGGCCTGCACATCGCCATGCGCGAGGCGGGCATCGAGCTGAAGACCGCCGCGGTCGGCGACCGCTACGTGCTGGAGGAGCTGCGCGCGGGCGGGTACGCGCTGGGCGGCGAGCAGTCCGGGCACGTGGTGCTGCCCGCGCACGCCACCACCGGCGACGGCCTGCTGACCGCGCTGCGCCTGATGGCCCGCGTGTCCGAGACCGGCACGCCGCTGGCCGAGCTGGCGGGCGTGATGCGCCGGCTGCCGCAGGTGCTGGTCAACGTCGTGGTGACGGACAAGGCGGCGGTGGCGCAGGACGCCGCGGTCCGGGAGGCCGTGGCCGACGTCGAGGCCGAGCTGGGCGACACCGGCCGGGTGCTGCTGCGCCCGTCGGGCACCGAGCAGCTGGTGCGGGTGATGGTGGAGGCGGCCACGCACGAGCTGGCCGAGTCCGCCGCCCAGCGGCTGGCGGGAGTGGTGTCCGCGGTGCGGTGACCCCGCGCCGCCCGTCACCGCACGCCCGTCGCCGCACGCCCGTCGCCGCACGGCCGGTCCGATCGCGTGTTCGCCCAGGCCCCCTGATCCGGCGTTCGGCCCCCTCGGGCTGCTCCGAGCCGGCACCCTGTCGGCGGAACCCGGGAGCCCTCGCGGGCGTCGGACCGGGGACGAGGGGAGGCGGAGGCGATGGCAGGCTTCGGCGTCGGGCCGGGTGAGCTCCAGGGCGTTGCCAAGCAGTACGAGGACCACGGTGCGGACATCACGCAGCTGAAGAGCACCGTGACCCCGGCTGTCGGCGCGGGCCACGTGGGTCGCAAGTTCCGCGGTACCGAGACGAGGTACAAGACCTACTTCGACCGCCTCCAGGCAAGCGTGGAGACGTTCGGGCGCGAGGCCGGCAACGTCGCGCTGCGCCTGAAGGACGTGGCCAAGACGTACGAGAGCAACGAGTCCGCCACGTCCGACCAGTTCAGGGGGTAGCGGCGGTGGCCGACCAGAACGAGATCAAGCAGCTCCTCGACGACCCGAACGTCACGCCGGAGACCAAGAAGGACCTGGTCCGCGCGCTGGCCGGCTCGGGCGCGAGCGAGGAGGACGTCCGCCGCTACGCCGAGGCGAACGGCGTCGACGTCCCGAACGACCCCGGTCTGCTCCAGCACGGCGCGGGCATCCTGCTCGCCCCCGTCACCGGCGGCGCGAGCGTCGCGTTCAACGCCGGCCAGGAGGCGCGGCACGGCGACTGGACCGCGGAGGGCGAGGAGGCCGACGACCTCGTCGCCAAGGCCAAGGAGGAGCGCGAGCTCGGCAGCACGCAGAAGGTGCTGGACGAGACCGGCGACTTCCGCACCTCCGACGAGCTGCTCGACGCCGGCGCGCCCGGCCTGCGGTTCTTCGAGAAGTTCATCCCGGTCTACCAGGAGGCCGCGCCCCTGGCCGGTCACGGTGGCCAGGCGCCCGACCTGAAGACCTACGTCTACCGGAACTACGACGAGGTCCGCGAGATCGACCTCGGCAAGTTCCGCGAGGACGCCGACAAGGTCGACAAGGCCGTCGCCGAGCTGGACAACCACGAGAACGGCCTCGGCACGGCGTGGAACGGGCTGGCCTCCTGGGAGGGTGACGCGGCCAACGCCGCCAACACCTACAACGGCAGGTTCCTCAACACCGCGGGCACCTTCATCCAGGACGCCAAGGGCGCTCCCGGCACGATCACCACCGCCGCGAGCACGATCCAGCAGCTGGTCAAGGAGTACGCCCAGCACGTCCACGACCTGTACTCCGAGCAGTGCGGCGGGCTGACCGTCGACGCGGCGAGGGAGGCCATCCGGCAGGCCAAGGGCGACATCTTCGAGAACGACGCCGGCATCCTCGACTGGCTGTCCGGCGTGCCGGGCCCGCTGACCGGCGCGGTGCTCGGCGCCCTCTGCGGCGGTCCGCTGGGGATGCTCGCCGGCCTGGGCTGGGGCAGCTGGATCAGCGACGCCCGCAACTCGATCATCAACGAGGCCAAGCAGAAGCTGAAGGGCCTCTGCGAGGAGTTCGACAGCAAGAAGCAGGCGTTCGACGGGTACTGCCAGACCGTGCAGACCGGCGTCCAGGGCGCCTACGACACGATGTTCGCCCAGCTCGACACCCAGCTCAAGGACCAGCCGTTCGGCCAGGTCGGCGACCCGCCGCCGTTCACCGGCGAGCAGGGCGGCCGGGAGCAGGTCCAGCAGCCCGGCGGGAGCGGCGACACCCCCGGCGGCGGTGGCGGCACGCCGGGGGGTGGCGGGGGCACGCCCGGTGGCGGCGGTGGCGGCACGCCCGGCGGTGGCGCGCCCGGCGGTGGCGCGCCCGGCGGTGGCGCGCCCGGCGGCGCCGGCGCGGCGGAGGTGCCCAAGCCGCCGGAGAACCCGTTCGACCAGGACGGCGACGGCAAGCCGGACGTGCCGGGCGACACCGACGGCGACGGCAAGCCCGACGACCTCGACGGTGACGGCAAGCCCGACGACCAGACCGGGAAGCCGGACGGCCTCAAGGGCGAGGAGGAGCCCGAGGTCGTCACGATCCGCAGCGGTGAGAACGAGATCCAGGTCACCGAGCCGGACGCCGAGGGCCACGTGCTGATCACCGTCGACACGCCGACCGGCGAACCGAAGACCTTCGACGTCGACTTCAGCGAGAACCCGGACGCGGTGAACGCCCTGCTGGGCCAGAACGGCGCCGCCGCCCTGGCCGGCGCCGCGCCGACCGCGACCGGCACCGCGCCGGGCGGTCCGGTGACCGGCGGCGCGACCGGCGCGGACGGGCCCACCCCGATCCGGGCCGGCGAGGACGGCAGGGCGCTGATCGAGGTGGACGGCCTGGCGATCACCGCCGAGGTCGACCCGCTGACCGGTGAGATCACCCTCTCCGTGGACAGCGGCGACGGCACGCGCGACGAGTACGGCGTGGCGTTCGGCGAGGACGAGCCCCGGGGCACGCCGGGCATCCCCGGCCTGGACGGTGCGGTGCCGCTGCCCGGCGAGGGCGGCCGGCCCGCGCCCGCCGCGGAGCCGTTCACCACCACGCCCGCGCCCGACACCGGCGCCCTCCGGCCGGAGCCGGCGATCGGCTTCACCGAGCCGGGCGCCGCCCCCGCCTTCACCGAACCGGCTCCCGCCGCGGCCCCGGCCTTCGCGGAGCCCGCTGCCGCGCCCGCCTTCACGGAACCGGCCGCGGCCCCCGCTTTCACCGAACCGGCCGCCGCCCCCGCCTTCGCGGAACCGGCCGCCGCCCCGGCCCACAGCGCGTCCGGCGGCTTCACGGCCCCGGCCGGCTTCCCGGCTCCCGCGGGCTTCACCGCACCGGCCGGGTTCACCGCCCCCGCCGGCTTCGCCGCGCCCTCGTTCGACCAGCCCCTCCAGTCCGGTCTCGACGGTGGCTCCGCGTCGTCGAGCGGCGGCACGACCAGCGCGTCCGGCGTCTCGGTGCTCGGCGACAACCCGTTCAACGCCGCCGACTCGGTCCTGGGCGGCTCGGCCGGGTCCGCGGACAACCCGTGGAGCGGCCCGACCACCGACCCGGCCGACCCGGGCCTGGCCGACACGAACGCCTCCCAGGCGGGCCAGCCGGGTTCGGCGACCCTGCCGTCCATGCAGGACGCCGGCCAGCCCGGCGCCCAGGGCACCGCCGGCGGCATGATGGGCGGCGGGATGATGGGCGGCGGCATGGCCGGTGGCGGCCAGCAGCAGAGCGGCGACACCGAGCGCAGCCCCGGCCAGTGGCGCACGACCGGCTCGCTGTTCGACGACGACCTGAACCTCAGCCGGGTGCAGGGCGTGCTGGGTGAAGAGGGGAGCCGGTAGCGGTGGGCGTCATCGAGGTGGACCCGAGGGTCCAGGCGGCGTTCGACGAGCGGATCGCCGCCGCCCGGCGGGCCAACGCCGAGGTCGCCGGGGCCCTCCACGCGGACCGGGAGCGCCTGGCCGCCGCGGCCCGCGAGCGGGAGGCGCGCGCCGCGGCCGACCGCGACCGGTTGCGCGACCAGGCCGAGCAGGTCGCGGCGAAGGGCGACAAGCAGCAGCGCCAGCCGCAGTGGGCGCCGAGCGCGCAGCGCGGCACCGCCGAGATGGCCTTCGGCCCGGAGGACGACGAGGAGGCCGCGCCGCCGGCGCCGCGCCCGACCCCGCCCCCGGTGGTCCACCAGCCGCCGCCACCGCCGGTCTCCCGGCACCGCCGCGCGGCCCCGGTGGAGGACGACGACGACCTGAGCGGTCAGAGCTGGCTCACCTGAGCGCGGGGCGCCGCGGCGCTCCCCGGCGGGGGCGCCGCGGCGAACGTCTCAGCTGCGCGCCAGCGGTCCCCGCTGGTACGCCAGCACGGCGCCCTTCACGTCGCCGTCGAGCAGGGCGTCCCACTGCCGCTCGCCCTTGACCACGCGCAGCAGGAACGCCGTGGTCAGCGCCCTGGCGAGCTTCTGCGCCGCCCGCTCGCCCCTGCCGTCCAGCAGCAGTTCGCTCCAGTGCCGCCCCTCGGCGAACCCGAGGTGGCTCGCCTTGGGCAGCGTGCGCAGCTGCACCGGTCCCAGCCACGCCTCGGCGATCGCCTCCGCGTGCCCGACGGGCGGTGCGATGCGGTCCTCGCCGGCCGCCAGGTGCAGGCCGGGCACGGAGACCCGGCGCGCGGCGTCGAGGGCGGACGGGCGGGTCTCGGACGCGGCGAACGTCACCACCGCCCGCACCCGCGGGTCGTCGGCCGCGGCCAGCACCGCCGCGCCGCCGCCCATCGAGTGGCCGGCCACGACCAGCCGCTCGGGGTCCACGCTGATGTCGCCGTCGCCCAGCCGCACGCCGGTGCACACGTCGAGGGTCGTGCCCAGGTTGCCGGCGAGCAGCCGCGCCGACATCAGCGGCCCGCGCTGCGTGCCCGGCGCGGCGGCCACGAAACCCCACGTCGCCAGGTGCCGCAGCAGCGCCCGGTACCGCTCGACGGGTTGCAGCCAGCCGTGCGCGAAGGCCACGGCGGGCAGCCCGAGGCCCGAGGCGGGGGTGTAGACCAGGCCGGGGAGACCCACCAGGGCGAGGTCGCCGCGCAGCACGGGGTGCCCGCCGGGCCTGCTGAGCTGGTCGAGCACCTGCTTCGCCGAGTAGCCGCTCACCGCGTGAACGGTAGTCGATCGCCGCCCGTCGCGATTGGTCTAAACCAAATAGGGGTGCGACCTGGGGAAACGGTTGCGAGTGGGCCTCGAAGATCCCCCCGCTGGTCTGGTTACGCTGTGCGGCGTGTGCGGAATCGTGGGATATGTGGGACACCGCTCGGCGCTGGACGTCGTGCTCGACGGCCTGCGGCGCCTGGAGTACCGGGGTTACGACTCGGCGGGCGTCGCCGTGCTCGACGGAGAGGGCGGCCTGGCCGTCGAACGGCGGGCCGGCCGCCTGAGCAACCTGGAGACGCGGCTGGACGAGGTCGGGCGCGGGGCCTTCGCGGGCACCGCGGGCATGGGCCACACCCGGTGGGCCACCCACGGCGCGCCGGTCGACCGCAACTCGCACCCCCACCGGGACGTGACGGGCCGGGTCGCGGTCGTCCACAACGGCATCATCGAGAACTTCGCCGCCCTCCGCGCCGAGCTGGAGGCCGTCGGCGTCGAGATGACCAGCGACACCGACAGCGAGACCGCCGCGCACCTGATCGCCCGCGCCTACGACGAGGGCGACACCAAGGGCGACCTGGTCGCCGGCGTGCGCGCCGTGGTCCGCCGCCTGGAGGGCGCGTTCACCCTCGTCGTCACGCACGCCGAGCAGCCGGACCTGATCGTCGCCGCCCGCCGCTCCTCGCCGCTGGTGGTCGGCGTCGGCGAGGGCGAGACGTTCGTGGCCAGCGACGTGTCGGCGTTCATCGAGCACACCCGCGAGGCCGTCGAGCTGGGCCAGGACCAGGTCGTGGTGATCGACCGCGACGGCTACACCGTGACCGACTTCGACGGCCAGGAGGCCGTGGCCAAGCCGTTCACGGTCAACTGGGACCTGTCGGCCGCCGAGAAGGGCGGCCACGAGTACTTCATGCTCAAGGAGATCGACGAGCAGCCCGAGGCGCTGGCCAACACGCTGCGCGGGCACTTCGTCAACGGCCGGATCGTGCTGGACGAGCAGCGGCTGTCCGATCAGGACCTGCGCGACGTGGACAAGGTCTTCGTGGTGGCCTGCGGCTCGGCCTACCACTCCGGCCTGGTCGCCAAGTACGCCATCGAGCACTGGACGCGGCTGCCCGTCGAGGTCGAGCTGGCCAGCGAGTTCCGCTACCGGGACCCGGTGCTCGACCGCGACACCCTCGTGGTCGCGGTCTCCCAGTCCGGCGAGACCGCCGACACGCTGGAGGCCGTCCGGCACGCCCGCGCGCAGAAGGCCCGCGTGCTGGCGGTGTGCAACACCAACGGCGCGCAGATCCCGCGCGAGTCCGACGCCGTGCTCTACACGCACGCCGGCCCGGAGATCGGCGTCGCGTCCACCAAGGCGTTCCTCGCCCAGATCGCGGCGAACTACCTGGTCGGACTGGCCCTGGCCCAGGCGCGCGGCACCAAGTACCCGGACGAGGTGGCCCGCGAGTTCCACGAGCTGGAGAGCGCCGCCGAGGCCGTGCAGAAGGTGCTGGGCACCGTCGAGCAGGTCCGCGAGCTGGGCCGCGAGCTGGCCGACTCCAAGGCGGTGCTGTTCCTCGGCCGCCACGTCGGCTACCCGGTGGCGCTGGAGGGCGCGCTCAAGCTCAAGGAGCTGGCGTACATGCACGCCGAGGGCTTCGCGGCGGGTGAGCTGAAGCACGGCCCGATCGCGCTGATCGAGGAGGGCCTGCCGGTCGTCGTGGTGATGCCCTCGCCCAAGGGCCGCGCGGTGCTGCACTCGAAGCTCGTGTCGAACATCTCCGAGATCCAGGCCCGGGGCGCGCGCACCATCGTGATCGCCGAGGAGGGCGACGAGACGGTTCGCCCGTTCGCGGATCACCTGATCGAGGTGCCCGCGGTGCCGACGCTGCTCCAGCCGCTGGTCTCCACGGTCCCGCTCCAGGTGCTGGCCGCGGAGATCGCCCGCAGCCGGGGCTACGACGTGGACAAGCCGCGCAACCTCGCGAAGTCCGTCACGGTCGAGTAGGGCAGGCTGGTCGGCGTGCGCGGTCTGTGGACGACAGCTCGGGTCAGGTCGGCGGAGGAGCGCGTGCTGGCGGTGACGCCGCCGGGCGCGCTGATGCGCCGGGCGGCGTTCGGCGTGGCGTCGGTCGCGCTGGAGCTGCTCGGCGGCCGGCGGCGCGTCGGCCTGCTGGTCGGCGCGGGCAACAACGGCGGCGACGCCCTCTGGGCGGGCCACCACCTGCGTCGGCGCGGGGTGGCCGTGTTCGCCGTGCTGCTCGCGCCCGAGCGGGCGCACCCGGAGGGCCTGGCCGCGTTCCGGCGCGCGGGCGGCCGCGTGGTGGCCGAGCTGCCGCCCGTCGACCTCGTGGTGGACGGCATCGTCGGCCTGTCCGCCCGCGGCCCGCTGCGCCCGGACGCCGCCGAGCACGTCGCGCGCCTGGACGCGCCCGTGCTGGCCGTCGACCTGCCCAGCGGCGTCGACCCCGACACCGGCGCGGTCGACGGGCCGCACGTGCGCGCGCACACCACCGTCACGTTCGGCTGCCTCAAGCCGGTGCACGCGCTGGCCGACTGCGGCGACGTGCGGCTGGTGGACCTGGGCCTGGGCCCCGAGCTGGGCGGCCCGGACCTGGTCGAGCTGGAGCTCGACGACGTCGGCGCGGCCTGGCCGGTGCCCGGCCCCGAGGACGACAAGTACACCCAGGGCGTCACCGGCGTGGCCGCCGGCTCGGCGACCTACCCCGGCGCCGCCGTGCTGTCGACCGGCGCGGCGGTGCTGGCCACCTCCGGCATGGTCCGCTACGCCGGCGCCGCCGCCGACCACGTGCGGGCGCGCTGGCCCGAGGCCGTCTGCACGGGCTCGACCACCGACGCGGGCCGCGTGCAGTCCTGGGTGGTGGGCCCCGGCCTGGGCACCGGCCTGTCCGCGGAGGCGGTGCTGCGCGGCGTGCTGGAGGCGGGCGTGCCGGTGTGCGCGGACGCCGACGCCATCACGATGCTCGCCAACAACCCCGACCTGTGGGACGCGCGCGACCCCGGCACCCCGCTGGTGCTGACCCCGCACGACCGCGAGTACGAGCGCCTGCTGGGACCGGTGGGCCCCGACCGGGTGGCCGCCGCGCGCCGCGCCGCCGACCGGTTCGACGCCGTCGTGCTGCTCAAGGGCCACACCACGGTGATCGCCGGTCCGGACGGCCGCACCCTGGTCAACCGCGCCCGCAGCTCGTGGGCGGCGACCGCGGGCTCCGGCGACGTGCTGTCGGGCGTGCTGGGCGCGCTGCTCGCGGCGGGCCTGGACCCGGTGCTCGCGGCCGGCTGCGCGGCCAGGGCGCACGTGCTCGCGGCCGAGCTGGCCGCCGACGGCGCGCCGGTCCCGGCGTCGGTGCTCCTCGCGGCACTGCCGGACGCGATCCGCGCCGTCCGGCCGCTGTGACACCATGAACGGCGCCATGGCTGCTCCCCGCGCTGAGGTCGTGATCGACCTCGACCACCTCCGGCACAACGTCGCCCACCTCGACGCCCTCGCGGCCGACGCCGAGACGATGGCGGTGGTGAAGGCCGACGGGTACGGCCACGGCGCCGTGGAGGTCGCGCGGGCCGCGCTGGAGGCCGGCGCCACCTGGCTCGGCTCGTGCTCGCTGGCCGAGGCCCTGCACCTGCGCGAGCACGGCCTGACCGCGCCGGTCCTGGCCTGGCTGGACCCGCCCGGCACGGACTACGCGCCCGGCGTGGCGCGGGGCGTCGACCTGTCCGCCTCCTCGGTGCGGCAGCTGGCCGAGATCTCCGCCGCCGCGACCAGGGCCGGCCGGACCGCCCGCGTGCACCTCAAGGTCGACACCGGCCTGTCCCGCAACGGCTGCCCGCCCGCCGACTGGCCCGAGCTGGTCGAGCGGGCCGCGCGCACCCCGAACGTCGAGGTCCACGCCGTCTGGTCGCACCTGGCCGTGGCCGACGAGATCGGCCACCCGGCCACCGACGCCCAGGCCGAGCGCTTCGACGACGCGTACCGCGAGGCGCGGGCCGCCGGGCTCGACCCGAGGCGGCACCTGGCCAACTCCGCCGCCGTGCTGACCCGTCCCGACCTGCACTTCGACCTGGTCCGGCCGGGCATCGCGGTCTACGGCCTCAACCCGGTGCCGGTCCCGGCCGACCTGCGCCCGGTGATGACGTTCCGCTCGGTGGTCGCGCTCACCAAGCGCGTCCCGGCCGGCGAGGCGGTGTCCTACGGCCTGACCTGGACCGCCAAGTCCGACACCACCCTGGCCCTGGTGACCGCCGGGTACGCCGACGGCGTGCCGCGCGCCCTGTCCAACCGGGTGCACGTGTGGCTCAACGGCCGCCGGCACCCGGTCGTCGGCCGCGTCTGCATGGACCAGGTCGTGGTCGACTGCGGCGACCACCCGGTGGCCGAGGGCGACGAGGTCGTGCTGTTCGGCACGGGCGCGCACGGCGAGCCGACCGCGCGCGAGTGGGCCGACACCGCGGGCACCATCGACTACGAGATCGTCACCGGCATGTACCGGCCGCGGGTCGTCCGCACCTACCGGGGGCGGCGGTGAACACGCTGTGGAAGGCCGTCGGGTGGGCGGGCGGCGTGATCGGCGCCGCCGCGACCGGCGTGGCGGTGGGCGTGGCCGCGAACCAGAAGAAGGTCTTCCAGGACCGGCAGGCCGCCGACCCGCTGGCCGCCGAGCCGCTGGGCGAGCTGCCCGCGAGCCGCGAGTCCACCGTCGCCGCCGACGACGGCGTGCCGCTGTCGGTCGACGAGGTCGACCCGGACGACGGCGGCGCGCCGGAGCTGACCGTCGTCCTCGTGCACGGCTTCGCCCTGGACCGCCGGAGCTGGCACTTCCAGCGCCGGGGCCTCGCGGCGCTGACCGAACCGTGCGTCCGCCAGGTCCTCTACGACCAGCGCAGCCACGGCCGCTCGGGTCGCGCCCCCGCCGGGTCGAGCACCATCGACCAGTGCGCCCGCGACCTGGACGCGGTGATCCGGGTGACCGCGCCCGAGGGCCCGCTGGTGCTCGTCGGGCACTCCATGGGCGGCATGACGATCATGGCCCTGGCCGAGCAGCGGCCCGAGCTGTTCGCCGACCGGGTGCGCGGCGTCGCCCTGGTCGGCACGGCGGCGGGCGCGGTCGGCGGCGCGGGCCTGCCCAAGTCGGTGCTGTCCCGGTACAACCCGGTGACGCTGGGCGTCGGCCGGCTCGCGGGCCTGCAACCCGGCGTGGTCGAGTGGGCCCGCCGCCGGGCGTCCACGCTGACCTGGAGCGGCATCCGGCTCCTGGCGTTCGGCGACCACCACGTCAGCCCGTCGCTGGTCGACCTGATGGCGAAGATGATCAACGGCGTGCCGGTGCGGGTGCTCACCGAGTTCCTGGAGACCCTGGGCACGCACAACCGCTACAAGGCGCTGGCCGGCCTGCGGCACTGCGAGGTGCTGGTCATCAGCGGCGACGCGGACAAGCTGACGCCGTTCTCGCACGCCGAGCGGATGGCCGAGGAGATGCCGCACGGCGAACTGGTCCGCGTGCCCGGCGCGGGTCACATGCTCATGTTGGAACAGGCCGACCTCGTCACCGGGCACCTGGTCGGTCTGGTTCGGCGCAGTGCCGCCGAACGGTCGGAAAGCAGGCGGTCGTGGTGGCGACGGACGTGACGATCCCCCGGGTGACGCTCCCGGGGGTGGCGGACACCGAGGAGTTCGGGCGCAGGCTGGGTGGCCTGGTGCGGGGCGGTGACCTCGTGCTGCTGTCGGGGCCGCTGGGCGCGGGCAAGACGGCGCTGGTGCGCGGCCTGGCCGCTGGTCTGGGCGTGACCGGGCGGGTCAGCTCGCCGACGTTCGTCATCGCGCGGGTGCACGACCCCGCGCCGGGCGGGCGGGGCGTGCCGCTGGTGCACGTCGACGCCTACCGGCTCGGCGGGCACCTCGACGAGCTGGACGACCTGGACCTGGACACCGACCTGGTGGACGCGGTGGTGGCGGTGGAGTGGGGCGAGGGCGTGGCCGAGCGGCTCAGCGCCGACCACCTGCTGATCACGCTGGAGCGGCGGGAGGACGACGTGCGCGTGGCGGGCCTGCACCCGCACGGCGCGTGGGCCGACCGGGAGCTGCCGGTCTGAGGTGCGGGCGGCGCGGGTCGGTGGGCGCGGGGCTCGGCTGACCCGGGGCTCGGCTGACCCGGGGTTCGGCCGGCGAGGGCTCGGCCACCCCGTGCCTTGGCCATCCCGTGCCTCGGCCCGCGCGCGCTCGACCCCCCGGCCGTCAGGTCACCGCGCCCGCAGCTCCCGCTTGAGCACCTTGCCCATGTCGTTGCGCGGCAGGGCGTCCAGGTAGCGGACCACCCGGGGCCGCTTGTGCGGCGCGAGCAGGCGCGCCACGTGCTCGCCCAGCTCCTCCGGCGCGGGCGGCTCGCCCTCGGCCACCACCCACGCCACGACCCGCTCGCCCAGGTCCTCGTCCGGCTCGCCGGTCACCGCGACCTCGGCCACCGCCGGGTGCTCCAGCAGCGCGTTCTCGATCTCGCCCGCGCCGATCTTGTAGCCGCCGCTCTTGATCAGGTCCGTGGCGCGCCTGCCGACCAGGCGCAGGTGCCCGTCCGGCTCGACCACGGCCAGGTCACCGGTGCGGAACCAGCCGTCGCGGAAGGCGTCCCGGGTGGCGTCCGGGCGGTTCAGGTACTCCAGGAACAGGTTGGGGCCGCGCACCTCGACCTCGCCCGGCTCGTCCCCGACGACCCGCACCTCCACGCCGGGCAGCGGCGGGCCGACCGTGCCGGGCCGCCGGTCGCCGTCCACGCGGGCGCTGGTGTTCATCAGCGTCTCGGTCATCCCGTAGCGCTCGACCACCCGCTGGCCGGTCAGCGCCTCGACCCGCTCGTGCAGGGCCGCGGGCAGCGGGGCCGAGCCGGACACCAGCAGCCGGGCGCGCCGGAACGCCGCCGCGTGCTCGGGCTCGTTCACCACCCGGTGGTACATGGTGGGCACGCCGAACACCACCGTGCCGCCGCCCTCCAGCGCCGCCGCGGCCTTCGCCGGGGTGAACGACCCCACGTGGTGCACGGTCCCGCCGCGCCGCAGCACGCCGAGCACGCCCAGCACCAGCCCGTGCACGTGGAACAGCGGCAGGCCGTGCACCACCACGTCGTCACCGGTCCACGCCCACGCCCGCGCCACCGCGTCCAGGTTGGACGCCAGGGCGCGGCGGGGGAGGACCACGCCCTTGGGCGGCCCGGTGGTGCCGCTGGTGTAGACGATCAGCGCGGGCGCCTCGCCGTCCGGCTCGGGCAGGTCGGTCCCGGACCCGGACGGCAGCTCGTCGTCGACCACCAGGTCGGGCTCGCTGTCGGCCAGGACGTGGGCGAGCTCCCGCTCCCCGATCCTCGGGTTGAGCGGCACCACCGGCACCCCCGCCAGCAGCGCGCCGACGATCGCCACGCAGGTCCCGGGCGTGGGCCGGGCCCACACCGCGATCCGCCGCCTGCCGCGCAGGCCGTGCGCGACCGCGCGGGCCTCGGCGGCCAACCGCGCGTAGGTCAGCTCCCGCTCGGGGAACCGCAGGGCGACTTTCTCGGAGGGGACGGCCAGCGCCGGCAGCAGCATGGGCCAACCCTGGCGGTCCCCACCGCCACGCGCATCACAGATGTGGTTCGAGCCACGCCATCAGCTGCATCTTCGGCCGCGCCCCGACCGCCTCCGCCACCAGCTCCCCGTCCTTGTAGAGCTGGAGCGTGGGCGCCGACATGATCCGCTGGTCGCGCGCCGTCCGGGGGTTGGCGTCCGTGTCGAGCGCGGCCACCACCAGCCCGTCCAGCTCGCGGTCGATCTCGGCCAGCACCGGCTCCAGCATCCGGCACGGCGGGCACCAGTCGGCCCGGAACTCCACCAGCACCGTCCCGGTGCTCACCGCCTCGGTGAACGTCTCGTCGGTCAACGCGCGCACGGCCTGCTCCTCTGCTCGGCTTCCTCCAGTTGCGCACGCACCCGGTCCCGCGCCGCGCCCAGCCGGGCCAGGCACTCGTCCAGCTCGGCCAGCTTGCGCCGGTAGACGGCCACCGACGCCGGGCAGGCGTCCCCGCTGTCGTGCCCGTCGCGCAGGCACTCCACGAACGGGCGCGTGTCCTCCAGGGCGAACCCGATGCCGGTCAGCGAGCGGATCTCCCGCACCAGCCGCAGGTCCTCCTCGTCGTACTCGCGCTGACCGTTGGCGCCGCGCCGCGCGGGCAGCAGCCCCAGGGACTCGTAGTAGCGCAGCGCCCGGGTGGAGATCCCACCCCGCCGCGCCAGTTCACCGATGCGCACGACGCCGATCCTCCGCCTTGACGTGGACGTCAAGGCAAGTGTGGCGGGAGCCACCTCTATCCTTGTCCGTTGTGCTAGTGCTCGCCTTGGACACCGCCACCCCCGCCGTCACGGCCGGCGTCGTGGAACTGACCGCCGACCGCGCCCCGCGCCTGCTCGCCGAGCGGGTGACGGTGAACCCGAAGGCGCACGGCGAGCTGCTGACCCCGCACCTCCGGGAGGCGCTGGCCGAAGCGGGCCACGCGCTGGCCGACCTCGACGCGATCGTGTGCGGCTCGGGCCCCGGCCCGTTCACCGGCCTGCGCGTCGGCCTGGTCACCGCCGCCGCCCTCGGCCAGGCCCTCAACCGGCCCGTCTACCCGGTGCCGACCCCGGACGCCATCGCCCTGGACGCCCTCGCCCTGCCGGGCGCGGCGGGCAAGGCGCTGCTGGTGGCCACCGACGCGCGCCGCAAGGAGGTCTACTGGGCCGCCTACGACGCCGCCGGCCGCCGCACCGCCGGCCCGCACGTGGACCGGCCCGCCGACCTGGCGCCGAAGCTGCCCGCGGTGGCCGTCGCGACGGGCGAGGGCGCCGAGCTGTACGCCGACGTGCTGGGCCTGCCGGTGGTCGGGGCCCGCTACCCGTCGCCCGCCTCCCTGGTCGCCGCGGCGGCGGGTGAGCTCCTCGCGGGCGCCCGCCCGGCCGCGCTCACCCCGCTCTACCTGCGCCGGCCCGACGCGGTCGAGCCGGTCGGCCGCAAGCGGGTGACGAAGACGTGAGCGCGCGCACCGTCACCACCGGGCCGCTGCGCCACGAGGACGCCGCCCGGTGCGCGCTGATCGAGCGGGAGCTGTTCGCCGGTGACGACCCCTGGAGCGAGCAGGCGTTCCACAGCGAGCTGGACAGCGGCAACTTCTACGTCGGCGCGTACTCCGACGGGCGGCTGATCGGCTACGCGGGCCTCGGCCTGACGGACTTCGAGTCCAGCGTGCACACCCTCGCCGTGGACGCGGAGTTCCAGGGCGGCGGCGTCGGCAAGACCCTGCTGCGCGCCCTGCTGGCCCGCGCCGACGAGTCGGGCCTGCCGGTGTTCCTGGAGGTCCGCACGGACAACGCGCCCGCCATCGCCCTCTACCTCGCGCACGGCTTCGAGCACCTGGGCCTGCGCCGCCGCTACTACCAGCCGTCGGGCGCCGACGCGTACACGATGGGAAGGCCCGCGAACCGTGACTGACCGGCTCATCCTCGGTATCGAGAGCTCGTGCGACGAGACCGGTGTCGGCATCGTCCGGCTCGGCCCTGACGGGGCGGTGGAGCTGCTGGCCGATGAGGTCGCCTCCAGCGTCGAGGAGCACGCCCGCTTCGGCGGCGTCGTGCCCGAGGTCGCCTCTCGCGCGCACCTGGAGGCCATGGTCCCGACCATGCGCCGCGCGGTGGAGAAGGCCGGGATCGAGCTGCGCGACGTGCACTCGATCGCGGTCACCGCCGGTCCCGGCCTCGCGGGCGCGCTGCTGGTGGGCGTGTCGGCGGCCAAGGCGTACGCGGCGGCGCTGGACAAGCCGCTCTACGGCGTCAACCACCTGGCCGGGCACGTCGCCGCGGACACCCTCCAGCACGGCCCGCTGCCGCGGCGGTGCCTGGCGCTGCTGGTCTCCGGCGGCCACTCGCAGCTGCTGCTGGTCGAGGGCCTGGCCGAGCGGATCACCGAGCTGGGGTCCACCGTGGACGACGCGGCGGGCGAGGCGTACGACAAGGTCGCCCGGCTGCTCGACCTGCCCTACCCGGGCGGCCCGCCCATCGACAGGCTGGCCAAGCAGGGCAACGGGTGCGCGATCGCGTTCCCGCGCGGCCTGACCGGGCCGCGGGACTCCCGGTACGACTTCTCGTTCTCCGGCCTGAAGACCGCGGTCGCCCGGTGGGTGGAGCGGCAGGAGCGGGCGGGCGAGGAGGTACCGCTGGCCGACGTGGCCGCCTCGTTCCAGGAGGCCGTGGCGGACGTGCTCACCGCCAAGGCGATCCGGGCCTGCAAGGACCTCGGCGTGGACACCCTGGTGATCTCCGGCGGCGTGGCGGCCAACTCGCGGTTGTCGGGCCTGGCCGCCGAGCGGTGCGCCGAGGCGGGCATCGAGCTGCGCGTGCCGCGGCCCCGGCTGTGCACGGACAACGGCGCGATGATCGCGGCGCTGGGCGCGCACCTGGTCGCGGCGGGGGCCAAGCCGTCCCCGCTGGACCTGTCCACCACGCCCGGCCTGCCGGTCGGCACGGTGCAGGTCTTCTGAGCCGGGCCTGCTGATCCGCCTGCCGGCCGGGTCTTCCGGGCCGGGCCTGCCGGCCAGGTCTGCCGATCCGGCTCTGCCGGGTCGGGTCTGCCGGATCGGGCGTGTCGGGCGGGGTCTGTCGGGCGGGGCCTGCTGATCCTGGGTCCCCGCCCGCCCGCTCCCGCTCAGGCCACCGCGTCGGGACCACCCGCGTCGGGACCACCCGCGTCGGGACCACCCGCGTACCCGGCGTCGAACGCCGCCGCGAACCCGTCCGCGCCCAGCCCGGCCCGGACCGCGGCGGCGATCCGGTCCACGTCGCCGCGCTCGGCCGCGGGCAGCGGCACGCCCACCGAGTCGCGCGTCGCGGCCGCCGCGCCCAGCAGCCGGGCCGCCGCCGCGGGCTCGCCCGCCGCCGCCCGCGCCCCGGCCAGGCCCTCCAACCCCAGCGCGACCGCCCGCGGGTCGCCGGACCCCCGGGCCAGCGCCAGGCCCTCGGCCTGGAGCTCCAGCGCCCGCGCCGCGTGCCCGCGCAGCTCGGCCACGAACCCCAGCTCGGCCAGCACCAGCGTCGCGGCCAGGTCGCCGCCGACCCGCCGGTGCCACTCCAGGACGCGCACCAGGCGCTCCTCGGCCTCGTCCAGCAGGCCCTCCCGCCGCGCGCCCAGCGCCAACCCGGTCTCCGCGTACGCCTCGCCCGGCGAGAAGCCCTGTTCCGCCGCGATCCGCCGCGCCCGCTCGTGCAGCTCGCGCGCTGCCGCGAAATCGCCCCCCAGCAGCGCGACCCGCCCCAGCCAGGACAGCTTGTACGACACCTCCGGCCACGACCGCAGCTCCTCGGCCACCCGCAGGCCCTCCCGGTGCACGGCGGTGGCGCGCGGGTAGTCGCCGTCCAGCTCCGCGAGCGTGCCCAGCGCGAACGACGACTTCAGCAGCCCCCACCGGTCGCCCAGCTCGGTGAACAGCCCGGCGGACCGCGCGGCCGACTGCCGGGCCTGCTCGACCTGCCCGCGCCCCAGCAGCTGGCTCACCAGGTCGGCGTGCGCGGCGGCCACGCCCCACCGGTCGCCCAGCTCCTCGAACGCCGCCAGGGCCTGCCCGGTCAGCCGCTCGGCGCGGGGCATGTCCCCGGCCGTGGTCAGCACGTACCCGAGGAACCAGCGCGCCCGCGCCCGCCGCAGCGGGTCCTCGATCCGCGCCGTGCCCTCCACCGCGCCCGGTTCGACCACCTCGCCGGCGAGCGCCCCGAACCCGGACCGCCAGGCCACCGCCTCCGGGTCGTCACCGGTCAGCAGCCCGCGCGCCTCCCGCGGGTGCCCGCGCAGGAACCAGTACCAGGTCAGCGCCCGCGCCAACCGGGCCGCGCCCGCGCCGTCCAGCGCGTCGAACGCGGCCCGCAGGTTCGCCGCGTCCGCGTCGAGCAGGTCCAGCCACGCGAGCTGGTCGGGCCCGCGCAGCCCGGCGTCGGCCCGCTCGGCGACGTCCAGGTGGAACGCGGCGTGCCGCCGGCGCACCGCGTCCAGCTCGCCCGCGTCGCGCAGCCGCTCCCGCCCGTAGTCGGCCACCGACTCCAGCAGCCGGAACCGGGGCGCGCCGGTGTGCTCGGGCGCCACCACCAGCGACCGGTCGACCAGGCGGGTCACCACGTCCAGCACGTCCGCGATGCCGTCGCCCGCGCACACCGCCTCGGCGGCGGCCGGCGAGCACCCGTCGACGTGCACGGACAACCGGCGCAGCACCGCCCGCTCCGCGTCGTCGAGCAGGTCCCAGCTCCAGTCGATCACGGCGCGCAGGGTGCGGTGCCGGGCGGGCGCGTCCCGGTGGCCGCCCGCCAGGACGCGGAACCGGTCGTGCAGCCGGTCGAGCAGGGTGGTGAGGCCCAGGCCGCGCACCCGCGTGGCGGCCAGCTCCAGCGCCAGCGGGAGCCCGTCGAGCCGGCGGCACACGGCCTCGACGACCGGCGCGTTCACCGCGGTGAGGGCGAACCCCGGCGCCGCGGCGGCGGCCCGCGCGGTGAACAGCTCGACCGCGCCGGGCACGTCCAGCGGCGGGACGGCCCGGACGGTCTCGAAGGCCAGGTTCAGCGGCTCCTGGCTGGTGACCAGCACGCGCAGCCGGGGCGCGGCCCGCAGCAGCCGCGACACCAGCCCGGCCACCGGCTCCACCAGCCGCTCGCAGTTGTCCAGCACGAGCAGCGCCTCCCGGCCGCGCAGCGCGTCCACGACCCGGTCGACCGGGTCGCCGAACCGGCTGCCGCCGTCGTCCCGGACCCCCAGCACGGCGGCGACGGCGGCCACGACCCGCTCCCCGTCCCCGGCCCCGGCCAGCTCGACCAACCAGGCCCCGTCCGCCACCCCCACCCCGCGCGCGACCTCGACGGCCAGACTGGTCTTGCCCACCCCGCCCGGTCCGGTGAGGGTGACCAGCCGCACCCGGCCGACCAGGTCGCGCAGCTCGCGGACGGCCGCGTCCCGCCCGACCAGGCCGGTCACCGCCACCGGCAGGTTGCCGGCGGGGAGCGAGGCGGCCGCCTCCCCGCGCCCGGCCCTCTCCTCCCCGCGCCCGACCCCACCCGGTCCGGCGATCAACGCGGGGTCCTGCCTCAGGATCGCCTGGTGCAGCGCGGCCAACCCGGGTCCGGGCTCCAACCCGCGCTCCTCCGCCAGCACCCGCCGCAGCTCCGCGTAGCTCTCCAGCGCCTCCGCCTGCCGCCCGGCCCGGTACAGCGCCCGCATGTGCGCCCCGCGCAGCCGCTCCCGCAGCGGGTACCGCGCCACCTCCGCCGCCAGCCACCGGTCCAGTCCCGCGGCCCCGTCCAAGCGCACCCCGCCCAGACCCGCCCCCTCCGGGCCAACCCCGTCCAAGCCCGCCCAGCCCTCGGCCCACCGCTCCACCACCGCCAGCCGCTCCTCCTCCCACCGGGCCACCACCCCCGGCAGGAACGGCGCGTCCGCGAACTCCACCAGCGGCTCGCCGCGCCACAGCCCCAGCGCCTCCGCGAACCGCCCGGCCGCCGCCAGCTCCCGGAACCGCAGCAGGTCCAGCGACCCCGCGCCCACCCGCACCGCGTACCCGGCCGGCTCGCGCGCGACCAGCGGCCCGAGCAGCCGCCGCAGCTGGGACACCTTCGTCTGGAGCGTGTTCACCGGGCTCCCGGGCGGCCGTTCGCCCCACAGGCCGAAGACCAGCCGGTCCACCGACACCGGTCGCCCCTCGTGCGCCAGCAGGACCGCCAGCAGCAACCGCACCTTGGCCTCCGGCACCCGCACCGGCTCACCCGCCGGCGTCCAGACCGCCAGCGCCCCCAACACCCCGAACCGCACGACCGCACCGTAGCCAACGACCCCCAGCGAACCCCCGGGATTTCGTGCGCGCCCCCCGGCACCGTGGCGGTCACACGGACGAGGAGTGAGCGCACATGAGCAGCAAGACCCCGTTGACCTTCATCGGTCTCGGCCCCATGGGACAGGCGATGGTCGACCGGTTCCTGGCGGCCGGTCACCCGGTCACCGCCTGGAACCGCACCGCGAGCCGCGCCGACGGCGTGGTGGCCCGGGGCGCCACCCGCGCCGCGACCGCCGCCGAGGCCGTCGCGGCCAACCGGCTCGTGATCCTGAGCCTGACCGACTACGGGGCGATGTACGCCGTGCTGGCGGGCGCGGACCTGGCGGGGCGCGTCGTGGTCAACCTCAGCTCCGACACCCCGGACGAGACGCTCAAGGCCGCCGCGTGGCTGGCCGAGCGCGGCGCGGAGCTGGTGGTCGGCGGCGTGATGGTGCCCGCGGACCTGGTCGGCGACCCGGGCGCGTACGTGTTCTACAGCGGCCCGCACGAGGTGTTCGACCGCTACCGGGACACCCTGGCGCTCATCGGCAGGCCCGATCACCTGGGCGAGGACCACGCCCTGGCCCAGCTGTTCTACCAGGCGCAGCTGGACGTCTTCCTGACCGCGCTGGCGGGCGTCCTGCACGGCGTCGCGCTGGTCGGCTCGGCGGGCGTGACGGCGGAGCGGTTCGCGCCCTACCTGCTGGACCTGGTCGGCTCGCTGGGCAGCTACCTGGACGAGGTCGTCCGGGCTCTCGACGCCGACGAGCACCCCGGTGACCGGGCCACCATCACCATGATGGGCGCCACGGCCGACCACGTCGTGGGCGCCACCGAGGCCGCGGGCCTGGACACCGCGCTGCCCGGGGCGGTCCGGTCGCTCTACCGCCGCGCCGTCGAGGCGGGGCACGGTCGAGACGGCTGGACCGCCCTGCTCACCGTGATCCGGGGCCGGACGGGGGCGGCGGCCTAGACCGCGTTCAGGCCGGGGCGGCGGTCCTCGACGACGAACGACTTCAACGTCGTGGCCGGCGCCCCGGCCGTGCGGACGTGCGGCAGCGAGCGGAAGTCGGCCCGCAGCTCCCGCGCGGTGAACCTGGTCCGCACGTAGCCGCGCCGCCTGCTGTGCAGCTTGATGTGCGGGTTGTTGCGCAGCTGCACCTCGTCCGAGGTGTCGTTGCCGTCGCCGCCGGAGGTCACCGAGGTGCACACCAGCTCGGTGCCGACGGTGCGCGACGCCGGGTCGTCCCAGTCCGCCTTGATGTCGGCGGCGTAGGCGGCGTGCACGTCACCGGTGAGCACGACCGCGTTGCGGACCTTCGCGTCGACCCAGCCGCGCGTCACCCGGTCGCGGGAGGCGAGGTAGCCGTCCCAGGAGTCCATGGACAGCTCCTTCTCCGGGCCGTCCTCGCGGTCGCGCTCGGCGAAGAAGACCTGCTGGCCGAGCACGTCCCAGCGCGCCCGCGACCGGCGGAAGCCGTCGAGCAGCCACCGCTCCTGCTCGGCGCCGGTGATGGTCCGGGTGGCGGCGCCGGCCTCGGCGCAGGTCTTCCACCCGTCGCCGCACGCCTGGTCGTCGCGGTACTGGCGGGTGTCCAGCATGTGGAAGTTGACCAGACCGCCCCACCGGATTCGCCGGTAGAGCCGCATGTCGACGCCGTTGGGCTTGGCGCCCCGCCGCAGCGGCATGTTCTCGTAGTACGCCTGGAACGCCGCCGCGCGCCGGGCGGCGAAGTCCGGGTCCGGCTGCTCGGGGACCCCGTCGGCCCAGTTGTTCTCCACCTCGTGGTCGTCCCACACGACCAGCCAGGGCGCCACCGAGTGCGCCAGCTGGAGGTCCTCGTCGGTCTTGTACTGGGCGTGGCGCAGCCGGTAGTCGGCCAGCGTGCGGGTCTCCGGGCCTACCACTGCGCGCACGTCCGCCGCCTTGCCCGCGTACTCGTACTGGTAGTCGCCCAGGTGCAGGACCACGTCCGGCTGGTCCTCGGCGAGCCGCCGGTAGGCGGTGAAGTAGCCCTCGCCGTAGTGCGAGCACGACGCGAAGCACATGGTCAGGTCCTGCCCGACCACCCAGGGCTCGGGCGTGGTGCGGGTGCGGCCGACGGGGGAGACGTGGCGGTCGGCGCGGAACCGGTAGAAGTACTCGCGGCCGGGCCGCAGGCCGAAGGTCTCCACGTGCACGCTGTGCGCGGTCTGCGGCCGGGCCAGTTCCACGCCGCGCCGCACCACCCGCCGGAAGCGCTCGTCCTCGGCCAGCTCCCAGTGCACCGGGACGACCCGGTTGGGCATACCGCCGAGGCCGTCCTCGTCCAGGGGTGAGGGCGCCAGCCGCGTCCACAGCACCATGCCGTCGGAACCGGGGTCACCGGAGGCGACGCCGAGGGTGAAGGGGTCGTCGAGCTTCGCGAAGCCCGCTCCAGCGGTCGCGAGGCCCGCCCCCGCGGTTGCGAGGGCCGCACCGCCGATGAGCAGGGAACGTCGGGTCACCGAGGTCATGGCCCGCACGCTCCCCGACGCGGTTGGCGGTCGGGTGAACGCCGGTGTGACACGAGTGGACGACTTCGCGCGGGACGTTCCGGGGGGTCGTTGAACCGCTGGCACTCGCATGGGTAGAGTGCTAGACGCACGGCACCAGCAACCGCCCCGACCCCCGCGACGGCGGGGTGGCAGGAGCCGTAAACGCAACCTGCCAACGCTTTCGACGACCGTGGAGGTCAGCCCGGTGAGCGTGAACATCAAGCCGCTCGAGGACAAGATCGTCGTCCAGGCCAGTGAGGCCGAGACCACGACCGCTTCCGGCCTCGTGATCCCGGACACCGCGAAGGAGAAGCCCCAGGAGGGCAAGGTCATCGCGGTCGGCCCCGGCCGGATCGACGACAAGGGCAACCGCGTCCCGGTGGACGTGGCTGTCGGCGACGTCGTCATCTACTCGAAGTACGGCGGCACCGAGGTGAAGTACAACGGCGAGGAGTACCTGATCCTCTCCGCCCGCGACGTGCTGGCCGTCATCAACTGACGCTCGGCTGACACGCAAAGCGCCCCGGCGACCCCATCACCGGGGCTTCCCGGGGCGTTTCGCACTTGAGAGAGGCATAAGAGCATGGCCAAGCAGATCAGCTTCGACGAGGACGCTCGTCGGGCCCTTGAGCGCGGCGTGAACAAGCTGGCGGACACGGTCAAGGTGACCCTGGGTCCGCGCGGCCGGCACGTGGTGCTCGACAAGAAGTTCGGCGGGCCGACGGTCACCAACGACGGCGTGACCATCGCCCGCGAGATCGAGCTGGAGGACGCGTTCGAGAACCTCGGCGCGCAGCTGGCGAAGAGCGTGGCGACCAAGACCAACGACGTGGCCGGCGACGGCACGACGACCGCGACCGTGCTGGCCCAGGCCATGGTGCGGGTCGGTCTGCGCAACGTCGCCGCGGGCGCCAACCCGACCTCGCTCGGCCGCGGCATCCAGGCCGCCTCCGACGCCGTCGTGGACGCGCTCAAGGCGAAGGCCACCCCGGTCAAGGGGCGCGACAACATCGCGCAGGTCGGCACCGTGTCGTCCCGCGACGAGTCCATCGGCGCCCTGCTCGGCGAGGCGATCGAGAAGGTCGGCGAGGACGGCGTGATCACCGTCGAGGAGTCCTCGACGCTGGCCACCGAGCTCCAGATCACCGAGGGCGTCCAGTTCGACAAGGGCTACGTCTCGGCGCACTTCGCCACCGACCTGGAAGCCCAGGAGACGGTGTTCGAGGACGCCCGCATCCTGCTGCACCGCGAGAAGATCTCGGCCCTGGCCGAGCTGCTGCCGATCCTGGAGAAGGTGGCCGAGGCGGGCAAGCCGCTGGTCATCATCGCCGAGGACGTCGAGGGCGAGGCGCTGTCCACCCTGGTGGTCAACGCCCTGCGCAAGACGCTGCGCGTGGTCGCGGTCAAGGCGCCGTACTTCGGCGACCGCCGCAAGGCGTTCCTGGACGACCTCGCGGTCGTCACGGGCGCCACGGTCATCTCGTCCGAGGTGGGCCTGAAGCTGTCCGAGGCCGACCTGGACGTGCTGGGCAGCGCCCGCCGCGTCGTGGTCTCCAAGGACGACACCACCATCGTCGACGGCGGCGGCACCAAGGCCGACGTGGCGGGGCGCTCCGAGCAGCTGCGCCGCGAGATCGAGTCGACCGACTCCGACTGGGACCGCGAGAAGCTCCAGGAGCGGCTGGCCAAGCTGTCCGGCGGCATCGCGGTGATCCGGGTCGGCGCGGCCACCGAGACCGAGCTCAAGGAGCGCAAGCACCGCATCGAGGACGCCGTCGCGGCGACCAAGGCGGCGGTGGAGGAGGGCATCGTGCCCGGCGGCGGTTCGGCGCTGGTGCACGCGGCCAAGGTGCTCGACGGCGGTCTCGACCTGACCGGTGACGAGGCGACGGGTGTCGGGATCGTGCGCGAGGCGCTCGGCGCGGCCCTGTTCTGGATCGCCGCGAACGCGGGCCTGGAGGGCGCGGTCGTGGTCAACAAGGTCCGGGAGCAGGAGTGGGGCTTCGGCCTCAACGCCGCCAGCCTGACCTACGGCGACCTGCTGGAGGCCGGGATCATCGACCCTGTCAAGGTGACCCGCTCCGCGGTCGCCAACGCCGCTTCCATCGCCCGCATGGTGCTCACCACGGAGAGCGCCATCGTGGAGAAGAAGGAAGAGGAGTCCGGCTCCGCTGGTCACGGTCACGGTCACGGCCACGGCCACTGACCCACCGGCTCCACCAGCTCCACCCCGACGGGGCGGCGTCCACCCGACGCCGCCCCGCCTGCTTCCGCGAGTCGTACGTCCAGACCCGTCGTGTCGTACGTCCAGGACCCCCGAGTTCAGCGTTCAGGATCCCCCGAACGTGTAGCTCGGACCCCGGAAACGCGGAAGGGCGGCACCCACGGGTGCCGCCCTTCTCCGCGCGTCGTGCCTCACACGGGTGTCAACTGCCGTTTGCGGGCTTTGAGGATGCCGTCCCGCTCCGACTCCGAGAGCCCGCCCCATATCCCGTACGGCTCCTGCACCGCCAGGGCGTGCTGCCGACACATCTCCAGCACCGGGCACGACAGGCACACGGCCTTGGCCCGCGCCTCCCGCCGGGCCCGGGCCGGACCGCGTTCGCCGTCCGGGTGGAAGAAGAACGCGCTGTCCATCCCGCGGCACGAGCCGCGCATCTGCCAGTCCCACAGATCCGCGTTGGGACCGGGAAGCCTACGGGTGTCCGCCATCGAGACCGCCTCCTTGGCCCATTGACGTGCACTGCTCCATTCGGCTTAACGATGATCCACCGTAGAACCGCGTCAATGGTTGTTCAAGGGGGTGCGGGGCATACAGGCGGCAATTCATTCGATGGGTGATCGGATGCGGTTCAAACCCGAAGTTGCCCGCGACATCAGGTGAACGGACCATGTCAGCGTGACGACGCCGGCCGATCACGACGGGAGCCCGCCCGGGGGTGAACGGGAAACCGTTGCGGCGGAGGGTGATCCCGCGGGTTCCGTGCTGCTGCCCGTGGCCGCGGTGGCCCGCCGGTTGGGGGTCGCGCCGGCTACGCTGCGCACCTGGGACCGCCGGTACGGCCTCGGACCCGGTGATCGCACGATTGGGCGACACCGCAGGTACGGGCCGCTCGACGTGGCCCGCCTGGAGCTGATGCAGCAAGCGCTGCTGCGGGGCGCGCCGTCCGCCGAGGCCGCCAGGTACGCCCTCTCCGCTCCCGTGCCCGAGGGCGCCGCGCGACCCGGTCCCGTGGACGTCCCGGCCGGTGGTCGTGGTGTGCGCGGCCTCGGGCTCCACGCGGCCAACCGGTGGGCGCGGGGCGTGGGGCGGGCGGCGCTGGCGCTGGACTCGGCGGCGGTGCAGGCGCTGCTCGCGGACGCGGTCGAGGCGGACGGCGTGGTCGCGACGTGGGACGGGGTGGTCCGCCCGGTGCTGGCCGCCGTCGCCGCGCGCCGGGAGCGGTCGGGCGCCGGCCTGGAGGTGTCGCACCTGCTGGAGGAGTGCGCGCGGGCCGCGATGATCCGGGCCGCGCCGATCGTGACCGAGCCGCGCAACCCCCGCCCGGTGCTGCTGGCGTGCACGCCGGGCGAGCGCCACGACCTGCCCCTCCACCCGCTGGCGGCGGTGCTGGCCCGGCGGGGGATCGGCGCACGTCAGCTGGGTGCCGACCTGCCGCTGGACGCCCTGGTCGCCGCGGTCCGGCGCACGGCACCGGCCGCCGTCGTGCTGTGGGCCCAGCTGCACCGGTACGCCGATCCGGGTGTGGTGATCGCGTTGCCCAGGACGCGCCAGCAGGTCCGCGTCTTCGTCGGCGGTCCGGGGTGGGAGCGCGGTGTCGTGCCGCAGCCGTCGGAGCGGGTCGACGACCTCGCCTCGGCCGCCGACGCGGTGGAGCGCGCCGTCTGCTGACCCGAGGGGCGCCCGGTCGGCGGGCGCACGGGTCCTGAGCACTGAACTCGGGGGTCCTGAGCGCTGAACTCGGGGGTCCGGGACGTACGACACGGTGGGCCTGGGCGTACGACTCGCGGAGGATGGTGGGGTGGATGTTCGGCGTGCGGCGTTCGGTGACCTGCCCGGGGTCGGGGTGTGGGGCGCGGCCCGAGGGGGTGGGGTCGAGGAGCGGTGGCTGGCGGCGGTGGTGCTCGGCGGGCAGGGGCACTACGCGGCGGCGGCGACCGTGCTGGGTGGGCTGATCGGGGGTGGTGGGCTGTTCGGGTCGCTGGCGGCCTCGACGCTCGCCTCGCACCGGCGGCAGCTGGGCGGGCACGCGGCGGCCCGGCGGTGGGACGCCCTGGCGCTGGCGCTGCTGGCGGATCGGGGCGAAAAGGGTGTAGAGGAGGATCCGGACGGCGTGGACGTCGCCGGGGCCCGTGCGGACGCCCTGCTGGGGCTCGCGGCCGACGCCGTGGGGGCCGGACGGGTGGGTGAGGCCCGGAGGCTGCACGAACGGGTCGAGCCGCTCGGTTGGCGGAGCCGGGTGCGCCACCAGTGGGTGGCGGCCGAGATCGAGTTGGCCGACGGTCACGCGGAGCGCGCGGTCGCGCCCGCCGAACGGGCCGCGGCCCTCTCCAGGGAGGCGGGCGCGACGCGGCACGCCCTCAAGTCCGACCTGGTCCTGGGGACCACTTTGGTGGTGCTCGGGGCCCCCGCCGGCCTTGACAGAGGGCTCGATCTGCTCCACTGTGACCTAAATCACACGGACCAACTGGGCCTCCTGTCGTTGATCTGGCCAACGGGCTACGTCCTGGCAAACGCGCAGGAAAACCGCACTTATGCGGACGGTCAGAACATGAAGGAACGAACTCAAAACGCTCTGAGCTGCGTGTTGCGGAGGGCTGATCCGATCAGCCGACGACTGGCCCACCGGTCGCCCTGGGTCCCGACCGCGCTGCTCCGTTCCGGGGAACCCCCGAACGCAGACCCTGAGGCGAATTTCTTGACGGATTAAGCACCGGATCGTGTCAAGGTTCGGCCCCCAGCGTCCGATAGGGGATGTGGAACGTCACTCGGCTGCAGGAAGGAGTCCCCGTGACCACGGTCCTTATTTGCGACGACCGGCGCAGTGTGCGGGAGGGTCTCACCCGCGTGATGTCGGCTGTCCCCGGGGTTAGCCGCATCGACTGCGTAGCGCACGGTGACGAGTTGTTGGCTCGGTTCTCTCGGCAGCCGGTCGACGTCGTACTGGTTGGCACCCAGCGCGCCGTCCCGACCGGGGTCGAAGCGACCCGGCGACTCGTCTCGGCCAACCCGCAGGCAAACGTCATCGTCTTCGGCGCACCGGACGACGCGGGCAGCATCGCCGCGGCGATCGCCGGCGGCGCCCGCGGCTACCTCCGCTGGGACGCCTCGCGTCCCGAGCTGGTGGCCGCGCTGGCGCACACGCTCGCGAGCACCAGCGTGCCCGCGCCGCGCCAACCGTCCGACCCGGGGGTGCAGCTCACCGAGCGCGAGCTCCAGGTGTTGCGCGGCATGAGCCAGGGCAAGAGCAACGGGCAGATCGGGCGTGAGCTGTACCTCTCCGAGGACACGGTGAAGACGCACGCCCGCCGGCTGTTCCGCAAGCTCGGCGTGCGCGACCGCGCGCAGGCCGTGGCGCACGGCTTCCGGCGCGGCCTCGTCTCCTGATCCCCAGGAACAGGTGAGGCGGCTCACGCCGACGCTCCTTCCTCTTGCCGGCCCGTCGACGTCCTCGTCGCCGGGCCGGCTCGCCGTTCCCGGCGTGTCGGCAGGTCACGGACCTCTTCTCACCCGTTGCGCAACGGGTGGCCGGACGACCGGTACCGTAGGTGTCACCGGTACGGGCGACGTTGGTCGTCCCGTGCTGTTCCTTGTCGATACGCCTGTGCGTAACACCAGGGCTGCTGTCTGCGATGACCAATTTGGGGGACGGACTGGACGCCGAAGTGGGCGCGGCCGTCGATGGCGACCGCCATGCGATCGAGCGGCTCCTGGCATCCATCCGCCCTCTGGTGGTGCGGTACTGCCGCGCCCGAGTCGGAAGGCAGGAGAGGTCTTTCGCTTCGGCGGACGACGTGGCCCAGGAGGTGTGTCTCGCGGTGCTGACGGCCCTACCCAGCTATCGCGACCAGGGTCGGCCGTTCTTGGCGTTCGTCTACGGGATCGCCGCGCACAAGGTGGCCGACGCGCATCGCTCAGCCGCCCGGAACCGGTCCGAACCGGTCCCGGAGGTCCCGGACGCCCCCGAGACGGAGGCCGGTCCCGAACAGCGGGCCATGCAGGGCGAGCTGTCGAACCGGATGGCCGCGCTCCTGAAGGTCCTCCCGGAGAAGCAACGGGAGATCCTGCTGCTCCGGGTGGTCGTCGGCCTGTCGGCCGAGGAGACCGCCGATGCGGTCGGCTCGACGCCGGGCGCGGTTCGGGTGGCGCAGCACCGGGCCTTGGCCCGTCTCCGCAAGACCTTGGCAGCGGAGGAGGTGGTCTGAGTGGCTGATCAGCACGGGAAGGGCAACGGAAAAGTCGTGCGCGGACGAGATGAGAGACCGCCGCAGCCTGAAGACGCCCTGGTCGAACCGGGCGACGACCTCGCGGGTATCCGAGCCGACGACGCGCTGCTCGACGCGCTGGGCGGCCGGGACCCCGAGCAGGCTGACCCGCTCGTCGACGACGAGCTGAACGCGCTGCTGCTGGCCTGGCGGCGCGAGGTGGACAGCCGCCCGGTGGGCGAGCTGGTCGACACCGACACCGCCGTGGCGACCATCGCCGCGGCCCGCCCCCAGCCCCGGGGCAGGCACCGCTACCTCATCCCCCTCGCGAGCGCCGCCGCCGTGCTGGCCATCGCGTTCACCGGGGTCAGCCTGGTCGCCCGCGACGCCCAGCCGGGTGACGCGCTCTGGGGCCTGACCCGCGTCCTCTACTCGGACCACGCGCGGTCGATCGAGGCCGCCGTCGCGGTCCGCACCGACCTGGACAACGCGGGCACCGCGCTGCGCGAGGGCCGCTACCGCGAGGCCAAGGACGCCCTGGACAAGGCGGGCGAGTACCTCCTGTCGGTCTCCGACGACGACGGCCGCGACGACCTGACCCAGCGGCACGAGACGCTCAAGCAGGAGCTGGAGAGCACCACCCCGTCGCCGACGGCCACGCCGTCCACGGCCACCCCGTCCACGACGGCGACGACGCCGCGGGTGCCGACCAACCCGCCCTCGACGACCCAGCAGCCGAGCACCGAGCCGACGACGACCACGCAGCCGGTCCCCACGACGGAACCGCCGCCGACCACGGACGTGTCGGGCCAGCCGCCGCCCCCGCCGTCCTCGGGCGAGTCCCCCGGTCAGTCCCGGGGCGAGACGCCGGGCCAGTCCCGCGGCGAGACGCAGGACCCGAGCGGCGACAGCACCGGCGACACGCCCGCCACCCAGGAGCAGTAGCGCGACCTGTGACGAAGCCCGCCCCGCCGAACCGGGGCGGGCTTCGTCACACCGTCAACAGGCGCTCTCAGCGGGCGCTCTCGGCGGTGGCGCCGTCCGCGTAACCGCGGCAGTACTCCCAGCTCACGTAGGCGGAGGGGTCCGGGTCGTACGCGGGCTCGTGCGGTCGCATCCGACCGTCGGCCAGCAGCTGCTCCAGGCTGGACCTCAGCAGGGCCCAGTCGTGGTAGTGCGGTTCCTGGCACTCGCCGCAGTCCACCACGATGCCCCTGATCGCACGGGGTTCCAGCAGCGCCTGGTACACGGCGAGGTCGCTGAGGTCGCCCACCAGCTCGGCGCGTTCGGCGTCGTCCATCGGCGGGTGCTCGTGGTCGTGCTCGGGTTCGCCGAGCGCCCGGGCGGGGTCGTCCGGGTCACCCGCGAACGGGTCTGGTGGCAACGCGTCGTGCGGCACGACCCCGCACGGTACCGGGCGGACCCCGGACCACGTCCAGATACCATGGGCTGAACCCATCGCCGCCTGTGGAAACCCGATCCGCGGCGGCGGGATCACCGCACGACGGAAGGCAAGCCAGCCGCCATGACCAGCGAGCTCAACGCTGACGGAGTCCCGCCCAAGTTCGCCATGCTGGGACTGACCTTCGACGACGTACTGCTGCTGCCCGCCGAATCGGAGATCATCCCGAGCGCGGTCGACACCGCCACCCGGCTCTCGCGCAACGTCTCCCTGCGCATCCCGCTGGCCTCGGCCGCGATGGACACGGTGACCGAGGCGCGCATGGCGATCTCGATGGCCCGCCAGGGCGGCATCGGCGTGCTCCACCGCAACCTCTCGGTCGACGACCAGGCCCGCCAGGTGGAGACGGTGAAGCGCTCCGAGGCGGGCATGGTGAGCGACCCGGTGACCTGCTCGCCGGAGGACACCATTCGGTACGTGGACGAGCTGTGCGCCCGCTACCGGATCTCCGGCGTGCCGGTGACCGACGACAGCGGCAAGCTCGTGGGCATCATCACCAACCGCGACATGCGGTTCGAGGTGGACCACTCGCGCAAGGTCAGCGAGGTGATGACCAAGGGCCCGCTGGTCACCGCCCAGGTGGGCGTGTCCGCCGAGGCCGCGCTGGGCCTGCTGCGCCGCCACAAGGTCGAGAAGCTGCCGATCGTGGACGGCGACGGCAAGATCCGCGGCCTGATCACGGTCAAGGACTTCGTCAAGACCGAGCAGTACCCGAACGCCTCGAAGGACCCGGACGGCCGGCTGCTGTGCGCCGCCGCGATCGGCGTCGGCGAGGACAGCTTCGCCCGCGCCATGGCGCTGGCCGAGGCGGGCGTGGACGTGATCATGGTCGACACCGCGCACGGCCACCAGCGCAACGTGCTGGAGATGGTCGCCCGGGTCAAGAAGGAACTGGGCGACGAGGTGGACGTGGTCGGCGGCAACGTCGCCACCCGCGCCGGCGCGCAGGCCCTGGTGGACGCGGGCGCGGACGGCGTGAAGGTCGGCGTCGGCCCCGGCTCGATCTGCACCACCCGCGTGGTCGCGGGCGTGGGCGTGCCGCAGATCAGCGCGATCTACGAGGCGAACCTGGCGTGCGCCCCGGCCGGCGTGCCGGTGATCGGCGACGGCGGCATCCAGTACTCGGGCGACATCGCCAAGGCCATCGCGGCCGGCGCGAGCGTGGTCATGCTGGGCAGCCTGCTCGCGGGCACCGCCGAGGCGCCCGGCGAGGTGGTCCTGGTCAACGGCAAGCAGTTCAAGACCTACCGGGGCATGGGCTCGCTGGCGGCGCTGCGCGGGCGCGGCGACAACAGCAAGTCCTACTCCCGGGACCGCTACTTCCAGGACGACGTGCTGTCCGAGGACAAGCTGGTGCCCGAGGGCATCGAGGGCCGCACGCCGTTCCGCGGCCCGCTCCAGCAGGTGGCCTACCAGCTGGTCGGCGGCCTGCGGATGGCCATGGGCTACACCGGCTCGAAGACCGTCGCGGAGCTCCAGGACAAGCAGCTGGTGCGGATCACCGCGGCCGGCCTGAAGGAGAGCCACCCGCACGACATCACGATGACCGTGGAAGCGCCGAACTACACCAGTCGGTGAGCTAAGGTCCACTGGTTTGAGCAGGCACTGCGGAAGGACGACTTAAGGTGCGCGATCTGGTCGAGATCGGTATGGGCCGGACCGCGAGGCGGGCCTACGAGCTGGACGACGTCGAGATCATCCCGTCCCGCCGGACGCGGTCCTCGAAGGACGTCTCGACGGCGTGGCAGATCGACGCCTACCGGTTCGAGATCCCGCTGATCACCCACCCGACCGACGCGATCGTGTCGCCGGGCACGGCGGTCGCGATCGGCGAGCTGGGCGGCCTCGGCGTCCTCAACGCGGAGGGCCTGTGGGCCCGGCACGGCGACGTGGAGGAGGCCCTGTTCCGCCTGGTGCGGGCGGTGGAGGACACCGACGACCCGGCCGCGCCGGTGCGGGTGCTCCAGGAGCTGCACTCCGCGCCGGTCCGGATGGACCTCATCACGGAGGCGATCAAGCAGGTCCGCGAGTCGGGCGTGACGGTGGCCGTGCGGGTGAGCCCGCAGCGGGCCGCCGAGCTGACCCCCGACCTGCTGACCGCGGGCGTGGAGATCCTGGTCGTGCAGGGCACGATCATCTCCGCCGAGCACGTCTCGCGCGACGGCGAGCCGCTGAACCTGAAGTCGTTCATCGCGGACCTGGACATCCCGGTCATCGCGGGCGGTGTCGGGGACTACCGGACGGCGATGCACCTGATGCGCACGGGCGCGGCGGGTGTGGTCGTGGGCTACGGCTACACGCCGGGCGTCACGACCACGGACGCCGTGCTCGGCATCGGCGTGCCGATGGCCACCGCCATCGCGGACGCCGCCGCGGCCCGCCGGGACTACCTGGACGAGACCGGTGGCCGGTACGTGCACGTGATCGCCGACGGCGGCGCGCTGACCAGCGGTGACGTGGCCAAGTCGATCGCCTGCGGCGCGGACGCGGTGATGCTGGGCGAGCCGCTGGCGGCCGCGGCGGAGGCGCCGGCCCAGGGCCTGTACTGGACCGCGGCCTCGGCCCACCCGTCGGTGCCGCGCAGCCACGTGTCCAGCGGCGTGGAGCAGGTGGTCGACCTGCGGAGCCTGCTGTTCGGCCCGTCGGTGGACCCGCGGGGCGTGACGAACCTGTTCGGCTCGCTGCGGCGGGCGATGGCGAAGACCGGTTACTCCGACCTCAAGGAGTTCCAGAAGGTCGGCCTGACCATCCGCGGCTAGCCGCGCGGGTCAGAAGACGTCGGGCACGCCGGGGCAGTGGACGCCCACCACCCCGGCGAGCCGCGCCGGCATCGCGCCGCCCCCGTCCGCGGCGGAGGTGGTCCGGTCCTCGGCGATCCGGACGAGCCGCCCGGACGCGGGATCGGCGGCGTAGGTGACCTCGGTCAGCACGTATTCGGCCGGGCCTGCGGCCGGGGTGGGCGCGCCCGCCCTGACGGTGCTCGTGCGCACCAGCGCGCGGTCGCCGTCCACCAGGCACTCGACGCCGGTCGCCTCGTGGGCCGAGCCGCCCACCACCAGCTCGGCCAGGTCGCCGCCGACGCGGGCGAGCCGGCCGTCCACGTGCTCGAACGCGCCGATCACCACGGAGTGCGCGCCCGTGCCGGTCGGGACCAGCACCTCGGCCCGGCCGTCGCCGGTGAGGTCGGTGGCGCCGATCCAGCGGGGCACGCCCAGGTCGACGGTCGCGGGCAGGTCGAGGTGCTCCTCCCGCCCGTCCGCGAACGCGACCTCCAGCCGGGCCGAGGCCGTGCCGCCGGCCCAGGACTGGACGGCCGCGAGCCGGTCCGCCGCCCCGTCGCCGTCGAGGTCGCCGCTGGTCGAGGCGAGCTCGTAGGCGCCGCCCGTGCGGGACAGGCACACCGGGTCCGCCGGGTCGCACAGGTGGGCCAGGACCTCGTCGGAGCCGGGCGGCCGGAACCCGGGCGCGGTGATCGACCGCACGCCCGAGGCGATCGCGGTGCGGCGCCCGCCGCGTTCGAGGACCAGGGACGCGCCGTCGCGCGGCGCCCCGGGCAGGCGCGTGACCAGCTTCGAGCCGCTGCGCAGGTGGAGCGAGCCGAGCGTCGGCTCGGCCGACACCTGGACCCACCTGTTGCGCTCCAGCAGCCACTCGCCGGTCGTGGGGGCGAGGGCGGAGGTCCCGTCGCACACCCCGGCGAGCACGGCGGCCCGCAGGCGGTGCGCCGGGTCCCACCACAGCGACAGGACGTCGGTGGCGGTGGTCCGGGTGTCGGCCGGGGTGGCGGCGCTGAGGTCCGTGGGCACGGTCGACCCGGCGGCGGGCAGGGCCGCGAACACCTCGGCCGCGCTCCCGCACCGGTCGTCGCGCCCCCGGAAGGACCCGGCGACCGCGTAGGCGGTGTTGCCCGCCCCGTCGACGGCGGCCGCGACCGGGCCCCGGCCACGCAGGTAGGGCTGCCCGGAGCGGTCGCGCCGGGTGGCCGCGACCGAGCCGACCGGCGTGGTCGACCCGTCGGCCCGCACGCGGAACCAGCTCTCCGCGCCGGTCGGCCCCACCCCGCCGAGCAGCACCTCGCCGCCCGTGCCGGAGAACAGCTCCACCCGGTCGAGCGGGGGCAGCCGCACGGGGACCTCCGCCGGCTCGCCGCCGCTGCCCGGGTCGAGCGCGAGGAGCCCGGTGAACGGGCCGTCGGTGCCGGTGCCGACCAGCAGCGTGCCGCCGCCGGGTGCCGCGACGCCCGTGCACCCGTCGCACCGCGCGGAGCGGGTGTTCCCCGACCGGGCGTCCACGGTGACCAGCCGGCGGATCGCCCCGGGGGTGTCCGGCGCGCCCGTCGAGGTCAGGAACGCCGCGTGCCGCCCGTCGTCGGTCCACACCACGGGGCCCACCCGCGCCGCCCGCTCCTCCCGCCACCGGGTGACGACCCGTTCGCCCCGCATGACCACCACCTCGTCGGCGGTCGCGTAGGCGTAGGACCCGTCGTCGGGGGCGGGCGCGCCGGCCGGCGAGGACGCGGCCGCGACCAGTGCGACGGCCGCGGCGAGCCCCCGACCGGGCCTCACCGGGGGTACCGCGCCCTGCCGAACCCGATCTGCACGGTCCGCTCGCCTTCCTCGGCCGGTGGGTCGTGCACCAGGATGCCCGTCGCCGGCCTCCTTGACCACGCGGACGTCGGCGACGACCGGGGCGGGCGCACCGCCACCGAGCCGACCCCCGGTGCCGGTGTCGTCGGGCTGAACCGATGAAGAACTAGCTGTTACCCGGGGTAACCCCTAATCTCCCAACCATGGGTGAACTCGCCGGTAACAACACCGACTACGACGTCGTCGTGGTGGGCTCGGGGTTCGGCGGCAGCGTGGCCGCGCTCCGGCTCACCGAGAAGGGCTACCGGGTGGCCGTCGTCGAGGCGGGCCGCCGGTTCGCCGACGACGAGTTCGCCAGGACGTCGTGGAACCTGCGCCGCTACCTGTGGGCGCCCCTCCTGGGCTGCTACGGCATCCAGCGCATCCACGCGCTGCGCAACGTCATGGTGCTCGCGGGCTCCGGCGTCGGCGGCGGGTCGCTGGTGTACGCCAACACCCTGTACCGGCCGCTCAGGCCGTTCTACACCGACCGCCAGTGGGCGCACATCACCGACTGGGAGGCCGAGCTCGCCCCGTTCTACGACCAGGCGAGCCGGATGCTGGGCGTGGTGCAGAACCCCACCACCACCCCCAGCGACCGGGTCATGCGGCAGGTCGCGGAGGACATGGGCGTGGCCGACAGCTACCGCCCGACCCCCGTGGGCGTGTTCTTCGGCGAGCCCGGCGAACCGGCCGAGGACCCGTACTTCGGCGGCGCCGGCCCCACCCGCACCGGCTGCACGGAGTGCGGCGCGTGCATGTCCGGCTGCCGCGTCGGCGCGAAGAACACCCTGGTCAAGAACTACCTGTACCTGGCCGAGCGCAACGGCGCCGAGGTGCTGCCGCTGACCACGGTCACCGACCTGCGCCAGGCCCCCGACGGCACCTGGGCGATCGGCACCCGCCGCACCGGCGGCAGGCTGCGCCGCGGTCGCCGCACCATCACCGCGGACCAGGTCGTGCTCGCCGCCGGCACCTGGGGCACCCAGCAGCTGCTGCACCGGATGCGGGCGACCGGCGCCCTGCCGCGCCTCTCGCCCAGGCTGGGCGAGCTGACCAGGACGAACTCCGAGGCGATCATCGGCGCGGGCCGCCTCACCGTGGACGAGGAGCGCAACTTCAGCCAGGGCGTGGCCATCACCTCGTCGATCCACCCGGACGAGCAGACGCACATCGAGCCCGTCCGCTACGGCAAGGGCAGCAACGTCATGGGCCTGCTCCAGACCCTGGCCACCGACGGCGCGAAGTCGACGCCCCGCGTGCTCCAGTTCCTCGCCCAGGCGGTCCGGCACCCGGTCCGCCTGGCCCGGCTGCTGTCGGTGCACCGCTGGAGCGAGCGGACGGTGATCCTGCTGGTGATGCAGAGCCTGGACAACTCCATCACCACCTACCTGAAGAAGGGCCTGTTCGGGCGCGGGCTGTCCTCGAAGCAGGGCCACGGCGAGCCCAACCCGGCGTTCATCCCGGCCGGCCACCGGGCGAACCTGCTGGCGGCCGAGCGCATCGGCGGCATCCCGGGCGGCACCTGGGGCGAGCTGTTCAACATCCCGCTCACCGCCCACTTCATCGGCGGCTGCCCGATCGGCTCGGACCCGGCCTCCGGCGTCATCGACGCCTACCACCGGGTCCACCACTACCCGACCCTGTCGGTCGTCGACGGCGCGGCGATCTCGGCGAACCTGGGCGTGAACCCGTCGCTGACCATCACCGCGCAGGCCGAGCGGGCGTTCGCGCTGTGGCCGAACAGGGGCGAGCCGGACCGGCGGCCCGACCAGGCGGCGGGGTACCTGCGCCTCGCGCCCGTGGCGCCGGGGAACCCCGCCGTGCCCGCCCACGCCCCCGGCGCGCTGCGGCTGCCGATCGTGGAGGTGAGGTCGTCCTGAGGCCGCCCCGGAGCCGGTTCAGAGGCTGATGCCGGTGAGCACCAGGGTGCGCTCCTCGGTGAAGTCCTCCATGGCCGACCGCACGCCCTCGCGCCCGGTGCCCGAGCCCTTCACCCCGCCGTAGGGCATCTGGTCGGCCCGGTACGAGGGCACGTCGCCGATGATCACGCCGCCCACCTCCAGCTCGGCCGCCGCCTCGAAGGCCACCGCCACGTCCCGGGTGAACACGCCGGCCTGCAACCCGTAGTCGGTGGCGTTGGCCCGCTCGAACGCCTCGGCCACGGAGTCGACCACGGACACCGCGAGCACCGGCCCGAACACCTCCTGGTGCCACAGCCGCGCCGAGGGCGGCACGTCCTGCACCACGGTCGGCTCCACCGTCGTCCCCGACCGGCCGCCGCCCACGTGCAGCACCGCACCGCCGGCCACGGCCTCGGCCACCCACTCCTCGACCCGCCGCGCGTTGTCCTCGTCGATCAGCGGCCCGACCTCGACCTCCGGGTCGTGCGGGTCGCCGGTCCGCAGCGACCGCACCGCCGCGACCAGCTTCGGCACGAACTCCTCGGCGACGTCCCGGTGCACCAGCACCCGCTGCACCGCGATGCACGACTGCCCGGCCTGGTAGTTGCCGAACGTGGCGATGCGCGAGGCGGCCAGGTCCAGGTCCGGCCAGTCCGGGCACACGATCGCCGCCGAGTTGGACCCCAGCTCCATGACGACGTGCTTGCGCGGCGCGCCGTCCATCAGCGACCACCCGACCGAGGTCGACCCGGTGAACGAGATGACCGGCAGCCGCTCGTCGGTGACCAGCGCCTTCATGTCGCCGCCGCGCACCGGCAGCACCGAGAACGCGCCCTCGGGCAGGTCCGTCTCGGCCAGCAGCTCGCCCAGCATCAACGCGGACAGCGGCGTCGCCGAGGCGGGCTTGACGATCACCGGCGCGCCCACCGCCAGCGCGGGGGCCACCTTATGCGCCACCAGGTTCAGCGGGAAGTTGAACGGGGCCACGGCCAGCACCGGCCCGCGCGACACCCGCCGCACCACCGCGAGCCTGCCCTCGCCGGTGGCGTCGGTGTCGAGCCGCTGGAGGTCGCCGGTGAACCGGCGCGCCTCCTCGGCGGCGAACCGGAACGTGTTCACCGCCCGCTGCACCTCGACGCCGGCCCACTTCAGCGGCTTGCCGTTCTCGGCGGTGATGATCTCGGCGATCTCCTCGGCCCGCTCGGCGAGCGCCTGCGAGACCTGGAGCAGCGCCTTGGCCCGCACGTGCGCGGGCGTGCGCCGGAACTCCTTGGCCACGGCCGCCGCGGCGGCGACCGCGCGTTCCACCTGCTCCGGTCCCGGCACCGCGACGGAGGCGACCTCCGTGCCGTCGAACGGGTGGTGCACGGTGATGGCCTGCACGCCCTGCTCGGCGTGTCCGGCGATCCAGCAGGGCCGTGGCTCGGGGGTGGTCGCGTCCATGGGGATCACCGTATGCCCGTACGGCGTGCTCGGCGCTATCGATCTTGGAAGTGCGCCCGTACGTACGCCGCGTGGCCCAGGTAGTGGGTGTCGTGCCCCTCCGCCCGCTGCCGGTGGAACTCCGGCAGCCCGCGGATCATCGCCACCATGTCCTCCAACCGGGCCAGCACCCGGGCGCCCAGCCCGGTCGCGGGCATCCCGTAGGCCGCGCAGAACAGCTCCGCCCGCCGCCGCTGCTCGTCGGGCGTGCCGAACTCCGGCGAGAACGGCACCAGGCAGTACGCCGTGTACGCCACGTCCCACCACCGCGGCCCCGGTCGCGCGGTGTCGAAGTCGATCACACCAACGGGTGATCCCCGGCGGAACACGACGTTGTACGGCGCCAGGTCGTTGTGGCAGATCACCTCGACCGGCTCGACCGGCGGGAACCGCCAGCCCTCCCGCAGGTGCGCCAGGCCCGCGCTCGCGTCGTGCAGCCGGCGGGCCAGCCGCGCCACCTCGACCAGCACCCGGTCCGAGCGCAGCGCCGCGGGCAGCGGCGGGTGGGCCACCTCACCCTCCAGGTAGGACAGCACCTCCCGGCCGCGCTCGTCCACGCCGTGCGGCACGGGCGAGATCCCCAGCGGCGCAAGGTGTTCCAGCAGGCGGTGCACGTTGGGCGTCCACGGGCCGGTCGGCCGCCGCACCGTGGCGCCGATCCGCACGACCTCGTTCAGCCCGCCTCCGGTGAGCAGTTCCCCTTCCACGCATGACATCCTTCACCTGCGCGGACCCGCCGGACGAGAGGTTTTCCCCCAGTGGTCGAGAGCAGCAACCGCCCTGTGCTGGTAGTCGACTTCGGCGCGCAGTACGCGCAGCTGATCGCCCGGCGCGTCCGGGAGGCGCAGGTCTACTCGGAAGTCGTGCCGCACACCACCCCGGTGTCCGAGCTGGTGGAGCGCGACCCGGTGGCCATCGTGCTGTCCGGCGGGCCGTCCAGCGTCTACGAGCCGGGCGCGCCGCAGGTCGACCCGGAGCTGTTCGACGCGGGCGTGCCGGTGTTCGGCATCTGCTACGGCTTCCAGGCCATGGCCGGGGCCCTCGGCGGCACGGTGGAGCACACCGGTACCCGCGAGTACGGCCGCACGGAGCTGGGCGTCGAGCACTCGGGCGGCCTGCTGCACGACGAGCTGCCCGCCAAGCACCCGGTGTGGATGAGCCACGGCGACTGCGTGACCAAGGCGCCCGAGGGCTTCACCGTCACCGCGACCAGCGAGGGCGCGCCCGTGGCCGCCTTCGAGGACCGGGAGCGCCGGTTCGCCGGCGTCCAATATCACCCGGAAGTGGGTCATTCGCCCCACGGCCAGGAGGTCCTGCGCCGGTTCCTGCACGACATCGCGGGCATCCGCCCCCGGTGGACGACGTCCTCGATCGTGGACGAGCAGGTGGCCCGCATCCGGGAGCAGGTCGGCGACGGCAAGGCCATCTGCGGCCTGTCCGGCGGCGTGGACTCCGCGGTCGCGGCGGCCCTCGTGCAGCGCGCCATCGGTGACCGCCTGACGTGCGTCTTCGTCGACCACGGCCTGCTGCGCGCGGGCGAGCGGGCCCAGGTGGAGCGCGATTTCGTGGCCGCGACCGGCGTCAACCTGGTCACCGTGGACGCCCGCGAGCGCTTCCTGGACGCGTTGCGGGGCGTCACCGACCCCGAGCAGAAGCGCAAGATCATCGGCCGCGAGTTCATCCGGGTCTTCGAGCAGGCCGAGCGCGACCTCAAGGCCGAGGGCGACTACGGGTTCCTCGTGCAGGGCACGCTGTACCCGGACGTGGTCGAGTCCGGCGGCGGCTCGGGCGCGGCGAACATCAAGAGCCACCACAACGTGGGCGGCCTGCCGGACGACCTCCAGTTCACCCTGGTGGAGCCGCTGCGCGCGCTGTTCAAGGACGAGGTGCGCCGGGTCGGCGCGGAGCTGGGCCTGCCCGAGACCATCGTCCAGCGCCAGCCGTTCCCGGGGCCCGGCCTGGGCATCCGGATCATCGGCGAGGTCACCCAGGAGCGCCTGGACATCCTCCGCAGGGCCGACGCGATCGCCCGCGAGGAGCTGACCACCGCGGGCCTGGACCGGCAGATCTGGCAGTGCCCGGTGGTCCTGCTCGCGGACGTGTGCAGCGTCGGCGTCCAGGGCGACGGCCGCACCTACGGTCACCCGGTGGTGCTGCGGCCGGTGTCCAGCGAGGACGCCATGACCGCCGACTGGACCCGCCTGCCCTACGAGGTGCTGGAGCGCATCTCCACCCGCATCACCAACGAGGTGAACGAGGTCAACCGGGTCGTGCTGGACGTGACCAGCAAGCCGCCGGGCACCATCGAGTGGGAGTGAGCGCACGGTGAAGGGCCCGTCCACCAGGACGGGCCCTTCGCCTTCCGCACCCCCGTGCGTCCCCCGGACCGGGCTACCCCCGCCGGCGCACCGACCCCGCCAGCAACCCGATCCCGATCACCATCGCCCCCCCGGCCAGCGCCCACCTCAGGTCGAGGAACTCCGGCCACGCCGCCCCGTCCGACAGCACGTAGGCGGCGGCGACCAGGGCCGCGACCCCGAACACCAGGCCGACCACGTCCACGCCCCGCTTCTCCACGCACCGGTGCTCCTGGTCAGCCACGGCTCACCTCCACCTCTCCCACGTCGCTGCGCACGTCCAGTTCGATCCTCAGCCCGCCGGGCCCGTCCGGGCCGTCGTCGTCGATCCGCTGGACCGCGTCCTTGCCGTCCGACTCCCGCCCCAGGCACCGCACGCTCCCGAGGTCGGCCCGGCACGTCACGCTCACGTCCGCGCCCTGCGGCACCCGCACCCGGGCGCTGCCCAGGCCGACCTCGACCTCCGTGCGCACCGTGCCGGTGCCCGGCAGCCGGGTCAGGTCCAGGTCGACCTCACCGACCCCCGAGTCGTACCGGCCCTCCACCTGCTCGATCGACGTCGGGGCGTCCCGGGTGCTGCCGACCCGGTCCGACCGGATGCCGTCGAAGTCGGCCGCGGTCGCGGCCACGCCGATCACCGACAGCGGCACGACCAGCCAGATCAGGCCGCGCCCCCCGCCGCCGCGCAGCGCGCCGAACACCAGGCCCGCGCCCAGCACGGCCACCACCAGGCCGAGGGTGTGCGCCTCGTCGAACCACGACCACTCCCGCGACACCGCCGCCGCGGTGGCCAGCACGATCAGCGCCAGCGCGAACGTCACCGTCCCCACCCGCGACCGCCGCCGCGCCGGCCGGTGCGCCGCGGGCGCCTGCTCGACGTCCGCCGCGGGCTCCGGCAGGTCCCACGCGAACGGCGCCGCGCCCAGCGGGTCCCACGCGGGCGGTGTCACCCGTCCGTCCCGCTGCTCCTGGAGCGCCGGCCCGCCGACCGGGTCCACCCCGTCCGTGCTCGCCGCCACCGAGCCCATCCCCACCGAGCCCATCCCCACCGGGCCCACCCCCACCCCGTCGAAGGCCGGGGCGGGCGCCGGGACCGCCTCCGGCCGGTTGAACTGCCCGCGACCGCGGTGCAGCAGGTAGATCCCGCCCACGGACAGCAGCACCCCGCCGACCATGGTGAACCCGCCGTCGACGAACACGCCGGTCGCCGGCACCACGGCCAGGCCCAGCAGCACGGTCAGCGGCGTCGGCGTGGCGCTGCGGCCCCGGCCGAGCAGCGCCTCCGCGGGCGACACCTCGTCGTCGGCCTGCGCCAGCCACAGCCAGCCCAGCAGGTAGACGAGCACCCCGGCGCCGTTGCACAGCGCCATGGCCACGAACGCGACCCGCACGATCACCGGGTCCACCTGGTACCGCCGCGCGATACCGGCGGCCACCCCGGCGATCTTGCGACCGTCGTGGGGCCGCCTGGGCCTGCTGGCCCAGAAGTCCTTCAACGTCTCCTCGACGTTGGCCGCGTTGATGTTCCCGCTCACGGTGACGAGCTTGCTGGAGCCGGGGGGTCGCGCACATCCGGGACCCACCCTGAACCCGACATGGGGTGGAACCCTGATGACCGGCCCTCGGGGGCGTGTGACCCTGTGGGGGTGAGCGTGGAGACGAAGGCCGTCAAGACCGTCGAGCCGGTGCGCCGCAGGCGGACCGGCCGGGTGGTCGCGGGCGTGGCGGGCGGGGTCGCGGACCACCTCGGCGTCGAGGTGTTCTGGGTGCGGGCGGTGTTCGCCGCCCTGACCGCGCTCAACGGCGTCGGCGTGATCGCCTACGGCCTGCTGTGGCTGTTCGTGCCCCAGCACACCGCCGGCGGCCCGGAGGGGCCCTCGAACCCCCGGGAGCGGCAGCAGGCGCTGGGCCTGGTCGCCCTGGGCATCGCCGCGGCCGTGCTCACCGGCCTGTTCTCCGGCCCGGTGAACGGCTGGATCGCCGGACCGCTCGCGGTGGCCCTGGTGGGCGCGGCCGTGGTGTGGCGGGAGGCGGACGAGGCGCAGCGCCGCCGCTGGCGGGACGGCGCCAGGTCCGGGTTCCTCGGCACCGGGCGGACCACCGCGGTGCGCGTGCTGGCGGGCGTCGCGCTGGTCGCCATCGGCATCGGCGTGCTGCTGGTCAACAGCTACGGCATCGACCAGCTGCGGTTCGCGCTGCTGGCGGTGGTGGCCACGCTCGGTGGCGTGGCGGTGCTCACCGTGCCGCTGTGGGTGAGGCTGATCAACGACCTGGGGGAGGAGCGGCGGGCCCGCATCCGCACGGAGGAGCGCGCCGAGATCGCCGCCCACCTGCACGACTCGGTGCTGCAAACGCTTGCGCTGATCCAGAAGCAGGCCGAGCGGCCGCGCGAGGTCAAGCGGCTGGCGCGGGGCCAGGAGCGGCAGCTGCGCGAGTGGCTGTACGGGCGGGTCGTGGAGGAGAACGACCTGCCCACCACCCTGTCCGTCGCGATCGCCAAGGCGTCCGGCGAGGTGGAGGACGCGTTCGCGCTGGTGGTGCAGCAGGTGGTGGTGGGCGACTGCGAGCTGGACCCCAACCTGCACGCGCTGGTGCAGGCGGCCCGCGAGGCGGTGGTCAACGCGGCCAAGCACGCGGGCGTCGCGGAGATCAGCGTCTACGGCGAGGTCGAGCCCGAACGGGTGACGGTGTTCGTGCGCGACCGGGGCAAGGGCTTCGACCCGGACACCGTCCCGGAGGACCGGCATGGCCTCGCGGACTCGATCCGGGGGAGGATGGACCGGCACGGCGGCGAGGTCCGCGTCCGCACCGCACCGGGTGAGGGCACGGAGGTGCAGCTGATGATGCCGAGGAAGACAGCGGACAAGTGAGGGACGGGGGCCGAACCGTGGCCGTACGGGTGTTCCTGGTGGACGACCACGCGCTGTTCCGCGCGGGGGTGCGGGCCGAGCTGGACTCGATCACCGACGAGGTCGAGGTGGTCGGTGAGGCGGGCTCGGTCGGCGAGGCCGTCGTGGGCATCGCCCACCACCGCCCGGACGTGGTGCTGCTGGACGTGCACATGCCCGACGGCGGCGGCGCGGAGGTGCTGCGGCAGGTCCGCACGTCGCTGCCCGAGGTGGTGTTCCTGGCGCTGTCGGTGTCGGACGCGGCCGAGGACGTCATCGCGGTCATCCGCGCGGGCGCCCGCGGCTACGTGACCAAGACCATCTCCAGCCAGGAGCTGGTGAAGGCGGTCGTGCGGGTCGCGGAGGGCGACGCGGTGTTCAGCCCGCGCCTGGCCGGGTTCGTGCTGGACGCGTTCGCCGACCGGCCCGGCGCGGCCCCGATCAGCGACCCCGAGCTGGACCTGCTGACGCCGCGCGAGCGGGACGTGCTGCGGCTGCTGGCCCGCGGCTACGCGTACAAGGAGATCGCGTCCGAGCTGTTCATCTCGGTGAAGACGGTCGAGACGCACGTGTCGAGCGTGCTGCGCAAGACGCAGCTGTCCAACCGGTACGAGCTGTCCCGCTGGGCGTCGGACCGCCGGCTCGTCTGAGGAGGTTCAGCCGACCGGGGGAACGGTCGGGCCGGGCAGCTCCTCGGCCGCCACGATCCTCGGCCGCCCCTCGTAGTGCTCGACCCGCAGCAGGTAGGTCCCGGTGCTCTCCACCCCGCCGCGCACGAACGTCACCGCGACGTGCACCCAGACCCGCGCGGCCTCCTCCCGGACCTGCACCAGCTCCGCCCGCACGTCGTCGTACCGGCCCCAGAACGCCTGGTACTCCTCCGGTGACTGGCTGTAGGACGGGGTGAGGTTGTCGTAGGCGACCCCCGGGTCCTCGGGCAGCAGGTCGTAGTGCCCCTGGACGAGCGCCACCGCGTCCTCCACGGCGACCCGCGGCAGGGAGGCGGGCTGCGCGTGCTCGCCGGCCCGGCCGCCGGTCCCGTCGGGCAGCATCGACATGGCCGCGACCGACGCCGCGCCCGCCACCAGCACGATCGCCGCGACCAGCGGGGCGAGCCACCGGCGCCGGCGCGGGTGCTCCACCGCGCCCTCCAGCTCGACGGGGCCCTCCTCCGCGCGCGCCGCCGGCTCCTCGGTCCGCTCCGGCTCCTCCGGTGCTTCCGCCGGGAGCTCGGCGAGCAGCCGCACGGCCCCCTCCGCGGTCGGGCGGCGCTCCGGGTCCGTGTCGAGCATCCTGGTCAGCAGGTCGGTCAGCGCGCCCGCCCGCGCGGGCGGCTCGACCCTGCCCGCGGCGGCCCGGTACAGCAGGCCGAAGCTGTTGTCGGAGGTCCCGTACGGCGACCGGCCCTCGGTCGCCGCGTACAGGGTCGCGCCGAGGGAGAACACGTCGGAGGCGCTGCTCGGCTGCTCGCCGCGCGCGACCTCGGGCGCGAGGTACGCCGGGGTGCCGGTGATCATGCCGCTGTCGGTGAGCGTGCCGTCCCCCGCGGCGCGCGAGATGCCGAAGTCGGTGAGCTTCACCGTGCCGTCGTGGCCGATGAGCACGTTCGACGGTTTCACGTCCCGGTGCACGATGCCCGCCGCGTGGGCCGCGGCGAGCGCGGCGGCGAGGTGGCAGCCGATCAGGGCCGCCTCGTCCGGGTCCAGCCGGCCCCGTTCCGCCAGCAGGGCGGCCAGGCTCCGCGAGGGCAGGTGCTCCATGACCAGCCAGGGCCGGTCGTCCTCGACCACCACGTCGAAGACCGAGATCGCCCCGGGGTGGTGCAGCCGGGCGGCGTTGCGCGCCTCGCGCATGGCCCGCGCCCTGGCCGTGCCGGCCTCCTCGGGCGTCAGGTCGGGCAGGCGCAGCTGCTTCACCGCGACCTCGCGGTCCAGGAGCTCGTCCCGGGCCCGCCAGACGACGCCCATGGCGCCGCTGCCGATCCGCTCGACCAGCGCGTACCGACCGCCGACCATCCCCCCGGCCTCCGTCACGGGTCAGAGGGTAGGCGACGGACGGGCGGGCGCCGCCGTCAGTTGGTCGAGACGAGCTTGGCCAGTTCGCGGTCGAAGTCGATCCACAGGTCCTCCTCGCCGGGCTGGACCACGTCGTAGGTCAGGTCCAGGAACTCGGCGATGTGCTCGGCCTCGGCGGACAGGATGGCGAAGCCCGTGGGCGCGTTCAGCTCCAGCAGCACCCGCTCCGGGTCGTCGGCGGCCGGGCGGATGAGGATGTCGCCCTCGCCGGAGGGGGTCAGCAGGCCGTCGGCCAGCAGGTCGCGGGCGAAGATCCACTCCACCTTGCCCTGTCCGGTGTGGAACAGGACGGCGACCGCGTACGGGTCCTCCGGTTCGTAGTGCAGCTCGGCCTCCACGGGTGCCGGGGCGATGCCCGGGACGAGGAGGTGGAACGTCGTCGTGGTGGTGATGCTCTCGGTGCTCATGGCTCTGGGGTTCCCTCCTGGGTCGAGTCCTTTCATCTGAGGAGACGTCCGAAGGGGCGTTCCAGGACGCGGTTCGCCTGAACACCACGCGATCGGGGGAGACCTGCGTCGCAATACCACCCATTTGCCCAGGAGGCATGTCTCAACTGGACTGTACCGACGAGTAACCCAGTGTTACCGCAGGTCACTTGAGCGTAGTCAGGGTGACCGGGGTCACCGGCACGGCCGCCGTCACGGCCACCGGGGCGGGCGCCGGCGCGGGCCGCCGCCGGGTCAGCGCGACCCCCACGAGCACCACCGCCATGCCGATCACCACCCGCACGCCGATCGCCTCGTCCAGGAACACCGCGCCGAGCAGGACGGAGACCACGGGCAGCAGGTAGCCCACGGTCGTGGCGTTGGTCGCGCCCTCGTCCTCGATGATCCGGTAGTTCAGCACGAACGCGACGCCCGTCCCGAACACGCCCAGGACCGCCACGGCCGCGAGCGGGGCCCAGGACGCGTGCACCGGCTGGAGGCCGCCCACCGGCACCGCCAGCCCGGTCAGGCCCGCCGCGCCGATCAGCTGCGTGGAGGAGATCTGGACGGGGGTCAGGCCGCGCCCGGAGATCGTGCGGCCGATGTAGGCGTAGCAGACCGCGTAGGACGCGGCGGCGAGCAGGCACGCCAGTGCGCCCCAGCTGGCCAGCCCGGCCCGCTCCCACGGCGCGAAGATCAGCAGCACGCCGACGAAGCCGAGCGCCAGGCCGACCAGCCGGGCCGGGTTCCGCTGCCGCTCGGTGCCCAGCGCCAGGCCCAGGCCCAGCGCCCACAGCGGCGTGGTGGCGTTGAGCACCCCGGCCACGCCGGAGTCCACGGTCTGCTCGCCCACCGCGAACAGGGCGAACGGCACGGCGCTGCCGAACACCGCGGCGACCAGCAGGTGGAGCCGGGAGCGGCGGTCGGGCGGCAGCCGCTGCCCGCTCACCCGCAGCACGACGAGGAGCACCAGCGCGCCCAGGAGGCTGCGCGCGAAGGCGATCTGCACGGGGGAGAGCCCGGTGAGCGCGATCTTGATCCACAGGAAGCTCGAACCCCACAGGAGGGCGAGCGCACCCATCCTGACCAGCGTGCCGGAACTGTTCACGTCCACACCCTGAGCCTCGCGAAGCATCAGGACAAGTGAATAGAACTGCACGACCGTTAAGCGCAGCTGTAAGGTCCGTCCATGTTGGACGTGCGACGGATGCAGGTGCTCCGGGCCGTGGTGACCACCGGCTCCATCACCGCCGCGGCGGTGAACCTCGGGTACACGCCCTCGGCGGTCAGCCAGCAGGTCGCGGCCCTGGAGAAGCAGGCGGGCCTGCCGCTGCTCGACCGCGTCGGGCGGGGCGTCCGGCCCACGCCCGCGGGCCGGCTGCTCACCGAGCACGCCGCCCGCATCACCGACCGGCTGGCCGAGGCCGAGGCCGCGCTGGCCGACCTGCGGGCGGGCCGCACGGGGCGGCTGCGGGTGCGCTACTTCGCCACCGCGGGCGCGGCGCTCGTGCCGCCCGCCGTGGCCGCGTTCCGCCGGTGCCACGCCGACGTGCGGCTCGACCTCAAGCTCACCGGGCCCGACGACCCCATGGCGGAGCTCCAGGCGGGCCGCGCGGACGTGGCCATCGTGGTCCGCGGGCGGAACGCCGAGCCGCCGCGCGGGGTGCGCGTCGTGCACCTGCTCGACGACCCGTACGTGGCGGTGCTGCCGCGCGGCCACGAGCTGGCCCGCAAGCGCGTGCTGGACCTGGCCGACCTGTCCGGGCAGCCGTGGGTGGACGCGGTGGTCGCGCCCGGCGCGTGCCGGGACGTCGTGCTGGACGCCTGCGCGGCCGCCGGGTTCGCGCCGAACGCCGTGGTCGAGGCCGACGACTACCCGACCGCGCAGGGGTTCGTCGCCGCCGGGCTCGGCGTCACCATCGTGCCCAGGCTCAGCCTGGACGTCGTGCACGCCGGCGTGGTCGTGCGCAGGCTGCGCCACCCCGAGCCGACCAGGACCATCGGCGCCGCGGTCCGCGAGGACTCGGCGGGCGCGCCCGCGGCGGCCGGCCTGCTGGCCGCGCTGCGGGACGCCGCGAACCGCTGAGCGCCTACGGCTTGCCCAGGTTCTGCTCGTTGGAGATGAACAGGCTCTGCTGGGCCCACTGGAGCACGATCAGCTTCTTCTCCTCGCTGGTCGTGCCGTCCTTCATGCGGAAGGTGACCTCGATCACGTAGGCGAAGTCCTCGTTGTACTCGACCTCGTCCAGCTCGACCGACTCGACCCGGTCCCACCAGTTCCGGTAGCTCTCGAAGCCGCCCTGGACGTTCTGCATGGACGGCGCCAGGCGCGCCCAGCTGTCCTCCAGGTTGCCCGGCACCAGCGCGTAGTAGTCGCGGAGGGCCTGCTCCTGCTGCTGGCGCGTCGGCGTGGAGGTGTACGTGGCGGGCGGGCCGGCCGACTTCTTCGTCTGCGAGGTCGACGGCTCCCCGCCGGCGGCCTGCGCCGTGCTGGAGGACGTGGGCGACGCGGCGTCGTCGTTCGGCGAGTTGTCGGAGAACACGCTGGCCAGCATGATGCCCACCACGGCCGCGCCCGCGATCGCCAGCGCCGTCAGCACGGCCGACCGCTTGTTCCTCAGCTGACCCGACCCGCCGGTGCGGGGCGAGCCGCTCGCCCCGGGGGACCGCTTCCGGCCGGCGTCCGAGTGCTGCGGCGGGGGCACCGGGGCCACGCGCGTAGCCGGGTGGTGCCCGCCCTGGTTGTGCGCCGACTGGTTGTGCCCGCCCTGGTGGTGCGCCGCGGCCTGGTGGTTCTGCCCCTGGTGGTTCTGGGTCTGATGGCTCTGGGCCTGGTGGCTCTGGCCGACCGGCGGCATCGCGCGGGTCTGCGCGGGCGCCTGCACGGGCGAGCCCTGCCACGACGGCGGGTGGCTCTGCGGCATCGGCACCGGGAAGTCCGGCGCGGCCCGGCCCGCGGCCACCGCGGCCAGCGCCTCGCGCGCCTCCGCCATGGTCGGCCGGTCCTCCGGCTCGGCGCGCAGCAGGCGCATCAGCAGCGCGGTCAGCGGCCCCGCCTGCTTGGGCGGCACCACCTTGCCCGACGCGACCTGGTGCAGCAGCGCGATGGTGTTCTCGTTCAGGCCGAACGGGGGCGCGCCCTCGACCGCCGCGTACAGCGTCGAGCCCAGCGAGAACACGTCCGACGGCGGGCCCGGGTCGTAACCCTTGGCCACCTCCGGCGCCAGGTAGGCGGGCGTGCCCGCGAGCATCCCGGTCGCGGTGACGGTGACGTCGCCGGTGGCGCGGGAGATGCCGAAGTCGGTGATCTTGACCGTGCCCTCGTTGCCGAGCAGCACGTTGCCGGGCTTGATGTCGCGGTGCACGATGCCCGCGTTGTGCGCGGCGGCCAGCGCGGAGGCCACCTGCGAGCCGATCGAGGCCACGTCCCGGGGCGGCAGCGTGCCGCGCTCCGAGAGGGCCGCCGACAGGCTCTGGGACGGCAGGTACTCCATCACCAGCCAGGGCTGGCCGTCGTCCTCCGCCACGTCGTAGACCGCGATCGCGTGCGGGTGCTGGAGGCGGGCCGCGATCCGGCCCTCCCTCATCGCCCGGCGCTTGGCCTCGTCGGTGTCCGCTTCGGCCAGGCCGGGCTGGAGCAGCAGCTGCTTCACGGCCACGGTCCGGTGCAGGCGCTCGTCGTGCGCCTGCCAGACGATGCCCATCGCTCCGCTGCCGATCCGCCGGCCAAGGCGGTAGCGGCCGGCGACCAGGCGGCCATCGTCGGTCACGGCGTGCTCCCAGGTAGCTGCTAGGGCTCTTCAGCGGCGAAATGCAGGACGCCACTAGGACAAAGACGTTGCGTCACCCGATCGGGTTCAACGCCCACCTTACGAGGTTCACTGCTGCTCCTGTGTGGTGGGCGGCACCTGGGGTGTCGTCGTGGGCGGCGTCGTGGTCGGCGCCGGCCTCGTCGTGGTGGTGGGGGGCGTGGTGGTGGTGGTCGGCGCCGGGGCCTCGGTCGTGGTGGTGGGCTCGGGCTCCGGCGTGGTGGTCGTCACCTCGACGGTGACCGTCTCCGTCTGCACGGTGGTGGTCACCGGGGGCGGGGTGGTCGTGGTGGTCGGCGCGGGCGTGGACGTGGTGCTCTCGTCCGCGGGGGGCGTCGTCGGGTTCCGGTCGAACACGTCCAGCGCCACCAGCAGCACCCCGAGCAGCAGGATCACGCCCAGCACCACGGCGGTGATCACCAGCGGCCTGGTGCCGTTCTGCCCGGCCGGCGGCGCGACCGGCGGCATGGCCCCCGTGCGCGGGCCGACCGTGCGCGGACCGGGCCGCACCACGCGGGTGCGGTCGGGGTCCACCACGGTCGTGGCGCCCGCGCCGACGACCGGCGCGATGGCGGTCGCGGTGGACGCCGGCATCCCGGTGAGGCTCGGGTTCCGGCCCTGCGCCACCGCGTTGAGCAGGTCCCGGGCCTGGACCATGGTGGGCCGGTCGGCCGGGTCGTAGTTCAGCAGGCGCAGCAGCACGTCGGTCAGCGGGTGGTCGACCGTCGGCGGGTTGATCCGGCCCGCGGCGACCGCGTGCAGCACGCCCAGCGTGTTCTCCGACAGCCCGAACGGCGGCTCGCCCTCGGCCGCCGCGTACAGCGTCGAGCCGAGCGAGAACACGTCCGAGGCGGGTGTCGGGTCCTGGCCGCGGGCGATCTCCGGGGCCAGGTAGGCGGGCGTGCCCGCGATCAGCCCGGTCTTGGTGACCGTGACGTCGTCGCTGGCCCGCGAGATGCCGAAGTCGGTGATCTTGACCAGGCCGTTGTCGGCGAGCAGCACGTTGCCGGGCTTGACGTCCCGGTGCACGATCCCGGCGGCGTGGGCGGCGGCCAGCGCGGCGGCGGCCTGCGCGCCGATCTGCGCCACCTCCACCGGGTCGAGCGGGCCGTGCTCGGCCATCGTGTCGGCCAGGCTGTAGGACGGCAGGTACTCCATGACCAGGCACGGAGCGCCGTTCTCCTCCACCACGTCGTAGACCGCGATGGCGTTCGGGTGGTGCAGCTTGGCGGCGATGCGGCCCTCGCGCATGGCGCGCTGGATCGCCTCGTCCTGCTCGCGCTCGTCCAGGCTGGGCTGGAGCAGCAGCTGCTTGATGGCCACGATGCGGCCGAGCCGCTCGTCCTGGGCGCGCCACACGACGCCCATCGCACCGCTGCCGATCCGGTCCAGGAACCGGTAGCGGTCGGCGATGACACGACCGTCGTTGCTCACCGGACCACCTCGCTGGGGCGCTGCGTGACCGCGGCAAGGGCAGCTGGTCTCACGCTCGGGCTCCTCGTCGTGCGGATCGGTGCGCGGAACAGGCTAGGCCACCGCTCGCCCGCAGAGCCTACCCCGGCCCGAACTACCGCTCGGGCACCGTTGTGCAGGTCACGCGAGCCGAGGGGTGACCGGGAAGGGATACCTGATGCCGGCGGAAAACGGCACCCGTTCGTGTGAAGATCACCACGATTGCGGCCGAACGGCCCAATCCCCGCCGCCCACGACCCCCGGTGGGCGCGAGTCGAACACCCGGACCCACCGTGTCGAACACCCGGGACCCCCGAGTTCGTCATTCGGGACATCGGCGTGTCGCCCACCCGGGCACCGCGTGTCGTCGACCTCGGTGCCGCGCATCCCCCGTTCCGGTCGGGCGTGTCGACCGGTCGGGGGATCAGTTCGACGGGGCGAAGAAGTCGAAGCCGCCGATCGGCTCCAGGATGCCGCCGAGGTCCAGGCCGATCCCGACGCCCGGCGCGGGCTGCTCGGAGGACGAGGGCGGCGGCGTGCTCGGGTCCGCCGAGGACGGCGTGGTCGAGGGCGGGGTGGTGCTGGAGGAGGGAGGCACGGAGGACGACGAGGGCGGCGGCGGGGTGCTGGTGCTGCTGGGCGGCGGCGTCGTGGTGCTCGTGCTCGGCGGGGTGGTGGTCTGGTTCGTCGTGGTGCTCGGCGCCTGCGTGCTCGTCGGCGCCTGCGCGAGGGGGACCTGCCGCTGCTGCGGCTGCGTGGCGCGCTGCGTGCGCTGCGTGGTGGTCTGCTCCGGCGCGTCGGTCGTCGTCTCCGCCTGCGCCTGCTGGACCTCCTGCTGCTTGGCCGCGGCGGTGAGGTCCTTGGTCAGCGTGTTGGTGGCCCGCGCGGCCTGCCGGGCGTCGAAGCGCACCTCGGCGAGCGGCCGCTCGTCCGGCGAGGACACCAGGCTCGACGCGGTGAACGCGACCGCGCCGGCGAGCACCACACCGCCACCGGCCATCGCCACGATCTTCGGCACGGGCAGCCCGCCGCCGCGCTCCTCCTCGCCGGCGCGCCCCTCGCGGCGCAGCAGCTCGGTGATGTGCAGCTCGCGACCCGAGAGGTTGGCGGCCGGCTTGAACCGCACCGTCTCCGGCTCCACCTCGGTGATCCGCGGGATCGGCTGCGTCTCCGCCTCGCGCCTGGCCACCAGGTCGGCGACGGACAGCTGTGCCGTCGAACCATCCCGCCGACGGCGTTTGTCGTCGTTCGACACCGCTGGACACCTCTCCCGGGGAGTGCGTTGCGCTACTGACCGGGATCATGGATACCGAATCGTGACCGAGTTCGTAACCCCTTCGGGGGAAGTTTGGCACAGAAACACAGTTGACATCAACGCTGTGTTAGTCCCATAGCGCGAAAAGTCACGGGGAGTCAGTTCCGCTGGGCCGACAGCACCTCGGTGCCGACGATGAGCGGGACGGTCGTGTCGGACAGCCGGAACAGCTGCTCGACCCGCATCCAGCCGCCGGTGCGCTCCTGCATCGACACCACCGCGAGCACGGCGCCGCCCGGCTGGAGCGTGGTCGACTCGATGGTGATCGCCTGCACCCGGTCCCACGCCGCCACGAACTCGCGGGCGTCCTCGCCCAGCAGCTCCGGGGCCAGCAGCCGCAGGGCCTCCGCGGGCCTGGCGGGCAGCAGCTCGTAGAACCGCCGCACCACGTCCACCCGCGGCCGCGGCCCGGGACGCGGCGCGGCGGGCATCACCACGGCGTCGCCGGTCGGCACCTCCACGGCCTGCGGCGCGGTCGGCCGGTCCACCGCGAGCAGGTCGGCCCGGCTGCCGCCCAGCTCGGCCGACAGCAGGTCCGGGCGCAGCGCCGGTGGCCCGCTGATCTGCGGCGGCGCCTCGACGAACGGCCGCTCCGGACCGGCGTCGCGGTGCCCCGCCAGGACGGTCGCCGCCGCCACGGTCGCCAGCAGCACGACCACACCGGTGGTCACGCCGACGAGCTTGGCCACCCGGTTGGGCGGCCGCCGCGCGGGTGGGTCCGCGAGCAGGTCGCGGACGAGTTCGTGCGCGGCGGTCCGACCGCGGTCCCCGGACCGGATGCGCAGCGGGGCCGGCTGCTGCCTGATCAGCTCGGCCACGCTCACCGAGCCCGCGCGGTTGTGCCGGCGGCCGCTCGTCGTAGGGCGCTGCACTGGCGACTCCCTCGCTGTGACGTCGCCAGCACTCGTACCGTCTCCCACCAGCGAAAAGCCAGCTCAGGGCCGGAGTTCACCCGTTCGTGGCGACCAGTGGTCGGTCGCTGGGCGCTATCGGGTGAACGACTACGGAGCGACGTGCCGTTCCGCGTTCCCGGTGGACCCCTGGGCGCCGCCCGCCGGTCGTTCGGCGTTGATCAACGGCTCGCCGGTGGTGGCGAACCCGAGCTCCCGCTCCTCGACGACCCGGGTCCCGTCCTTCCGGGTCAGCTGCAACGTGCTCAGCGTGACGCCCTTCGCCGGATCCACCCGGATGGCGGTCACCTCGACCAGCGACACGTCCGCGAACCGCTGCGCCAGCAACGCCTCGGCGCCGGGCCGGAAGGAGTCCGAGACCATCGCCAGCGCGGTGCCCGCGTCGCGCACCGCCTCCTCGTAGAACCGCTCCGTGCGCGCGGCGATCACCAGCCCGTCCACCCGCGGCGGTTCCGCGCCGCCCGGCACGGTGGTGACCTCCGGCGACCCGGTCGGCGCGGCCAGGACGGCGGCGGCGGCGGGGGCGGCGTCGCCGGCGGCGGGCTCGGCGGTGGTCGGCGCGGCGTCGACGGGTTCCGCGACCACCCCGACCCCGGCGGCCCGGCGCCGCGCGTCGGGCGACCGGGGCGCCTCCGGGCGCCCCGGCTCGGCGGTGGCCGGCGCGGCGGTGTCGGGCGGCGGGCTGGTCGCGGAGCTGGACCCGGTCAGCAGCGGCACGTCGGTGGGGTAGCCGGGCAGCCCGACGCGCTCCGCCGGGCCACCCGAACCGACCAGCTCGGCCGCCGCCAGGGCCAGCCCGACCAGCACGGCCGCCGAGGACAGGACCGCGAACCACGCGGCCCGCTTCCACGTCCCGGGCGGCGTCGCCGACGCGGGCACCAGGCCGATGTTGAACTTGCGCAACCCCACCGCGTCGCTGTCCGCGAGCGGGTCGCGTGCGCGCTGCACGGGCAGCGCCGACGCGCCGTACGCGCGTTGCGGCGGCAGCGCCGGGGTCGACGGCGGCGCCGGCGCCGCGGGCGAGTGGTCCAGTTCGCCGCCCGCGGGCAGCCACATCGCCGCCCCGTCCTCCGACCGGTGCCGTCCCGAGCGCTCCGGTTCCCCGATCTCCATGCGTGTGGATCCCTCCACCCCGCTCTCGCGACCCTCGCGACTGCGCACCTGTTCTGCTCAAGTGGCGCGGGGTGGGGGTGGGACGACGAGGGGCCCCGCGACCACCTCAGGGTAGGCGCAGGGCCCCGAGCGGACGGCCCAAATCAACCTCGGAGCGGCAAGTGACACTCGGAAGAGTGAATCTTCACCTGCCGCTGTTCAGCTGCTTGCGCGTGCCCTGGAGCGAGTTCGCCGCGGCCAGGCCGGCGCCGCCCGCGATGAGCGCGCCGATGATGTCGCCGGACACCCCGCCGCCCGCGGTGATCAGCAGGCCCACGAGCGCGATGATCGTCGTCACCCCGGCGAGGGTCCACCGGCTGCGCACGTACTGGGCGATGGGCGCGCCGGCGGCGCGCTTGGACTTGGCGGCCGAGCCCAGCATCGCGAGGTAGCCGTCGTGCGCCAGCGTGGCCAGCACACCCACGATCGCGATCAGGCTCGTGATGAGACCGATGACCATGCCAACAGTGTGCCCACGCCCAAACCCGCTGGACCATGGGTGATCGCCCTGATATCCACCCCCGGTGGAGGTCTTCTGGCACGACGCCTGCCTTGAGCACGACACCGGGAGCGGCCTGTGGGAGCTGCCCGGCCGCTGGGACTGGCTCGACGTCGCCGAACCGCACCCGGAGAACGCCGCCCGGCTGCGCACGTTCCGGCACGCCCTGCGGCACGGCCCGGTCGCGCCGCACCTGACCTGGTCGACCGGCCGGTTCGCGGACGGGGAGGAGCTGGCCCGCGTCCACACCCCGGACTACCTGGCGCGCCTGCGCGAGGCGTGCCGGGAGCGCACCTGCGTCGAGGTCAACACGGTCGTGGGCCCCGGCTCCTGGGACGCGGTCCGCGCCGCCGCGGGCACCGCCCTGGCGGCCCTGGACGCGGTCGCCGCCGGCCGCACCCGCCTGGCCTACGCCCTGGTCCGCCCACCCGGCCACCACGCCCAACCGGACCTGCCGGACGGGTACTGCCTGGTCAACAACGCCGCGCTGGTCGCCGAGACCGCGCGCCGCGGTGGCCGGCGGGTGGCCGTCCTGGACTGGGACGTGCACCACGGCAACGGCACCCAGGAGACCTTCCGCGACACCCCGGACGTGCTCACCGTCTCCGTGCACATGCGCCACGGCCCGTGGGGCGCCAACCACGCGCAGACCGGCGCGCCCGACGAGAGCGGCCCGGCCAACGTCAACGTCGAGCTGTCCCTGGGCGCGGGCGACCTCGCCTACCGGCGGGCGCTGGAGGAGATCGCGTTCCCGGCGCTGGCCGAGTTCGGCGCGGACCTCCTGGTGTGCGCCTCCGGGTTCGACGGCTCCGCGTTCGACCCGAACGGCAGGCACAACCTGACCGCCGCCGGCTACCGGTGGATCGGCCGGGCGGTGTCGGACCTCGGCCTGCCGACCGTGCTCACCCAGGAGGGCGGCTACCTGCGCGGCTACTCGGCGCTGTGCCTGCACGCCCTCGTGGAGGGCCTGCTCGGGCTGGAGCTGCTGGAGGACCCGCTGGCCTACGTGCCGGACGACACCCAGCTGGTGGACGCGGACCTGGACCGGGCCAGGGCCGCGCTCACCGACTGGGCGTTCGCCACTAGCGCCCCAGCGGGCCGCGGCCGAGCTTGAGCAGGACCATGGCCAGGTCGCGGCCCTCCGGGCCCAGCTCCCGGTAGCGGTTGAGCACGTCCAGCTCGCGGTTGTGCACGATCCGCGTCCCGCCGGCGGCCATCCGCGCCGCACCGATGATCTTGGAGATCTCGATCCGCCGCTTCACCAGGCGCAGCAGCTCGGCGTCCACGTGGTCGATCTCCTGGCGCAGCGCGTCGATGTCCTGGGCGGACTCCGTGCCGGTGTCGGTGCTGTTCATCGTGACGACCTCTCGGGGTGGTCTGCGGAGTGCCGGCCCCGGCAGCAGCGAAGCCCCGGGTCCGAGGACTCCGGGGCTTCGTGGTGGCTGGTCGCGCTAGCGGTCCACGGGAGCCGGAGTCCGGTTCCCGTAAAAGTAGAAGTTGGCCGCGAGCACGACCACATCATGCCACAGCCCCCGGCCCGTCGGGGGTTGCGGGTAACGTGGACAGGCGATGAGCGCCTTGTTCGACTTGCCCTCAAGTCCCCCCGCCCCCCGGACCGCGCGGCTGCTCGACGACCTCAACCCGGCCCAGCGCCGGGCCGTCGAGCACGCCGGTTCACCGCTGCTGGTCGTCGCGGGCGCGGGGTCCGGCAAGACCCGCGTGCTCACCCGGCGCATCGCCCACCTCCTCGCCGAGCGGGGGGTGCACCCCGGCGAGGTCATGGCGATCACCTTCACCAACAAGGCCGCCGCCGAGATGAAGGAGCGCGTGGCCGACCTGGTGGGCCCGCGCGCCCGCTCGATGTGGGTCTCCACGTTCCACTCGATGTGCGTGCGGCTCATGCGCCGCGAGGCCAAGGTCCTCGGCATGTCGTCCAACTTCTCGATCTACGACTCGGACGACACGCGCCGGCTGATCACGCTGGTGGCGCGCGACCTGGACCTGGACCCGAAGCGCTACCCGGCCCGCACGCTGGCCGTCCACATCTCGAACCTGAAGAACGAGCTGGTGGAGCCCGCGACCGCGAAGGACCGGGCCGCCAACGACCTGGAGCGCCGCGTCGCCGAGGTCTACGAGAGCTACCAGCGCCGGCTCACCGAGTCGAACTCGCTGGACTTCGACGACCTCATCATGAGGACGGTCGAGCTGCTCCAGAACCACCCGGACGTGGCCGAGCACTACCACCGCCGGTTCCGGCACGTGCTGGTCGACGAGTACCAGGACACCAACCACGCCCAGTACACGCTGGTCCGCGAGCTGGTCGGCACCGGCGCGGACGGCGTCCCGCCCGGTGAGCTGTGCGTGGTGGGCGACGCGGACCAGTCGATCTACGCCTTCCGCGGCGCGACCATCCGCAACATCGTGGAGTTCGAGCGGGACTACCCGCAGGCCACCACCATCCTGCTGGAGCAGAACTACCGGTCCACGCAGACGATCCTGAGCGCCGCGAACGCGGTCATCTCGCGCAACCCGGACCGGCGCGACAAGCGGCTGTGGAGCGACCTGGGCGACGGCGAGAAGATCGTCGGCTACGTCGCGGACAACGAGCACGACGAGGCGCAGTTCGTCGCCAACGAGATCGACCGGCTGGTCGACTCGGGCGACGCGAACAACGGCGAGATCGCCGTGTTCTACCGGACCAACAACCAGTCGCGCGTGTTCGAGGAGATCTTCATCCGCCTCGGCCTGCCCTACCGGGTCGTCGGCGGCGTGCGGTTCTACGAGCGGCGCGAGGTGCGCGACGCGCTGGCGTACCTGCGGGCGCTGGCCAACCCGGACGACACGGTCTCGCTGCGGCGGATCCTCAACGTGCCCAAGCGCGGCATCGGCGACCGCGCGGAGGCGTGCGTGGCCGCCCACGCCGAGCGGGAGCGGGTCAGCTTCGCGGTGGCGCTGCGCGCCGCGGTGGCGGGCGGGGTGGCGCTGCTCAACCCGCGCTCGCGCAACGCGATCGCCGGGTTCGTCGAGCTGATGGACGAGCTGGGGAAGCTGGTCGAGCGCGGCGACGACGTGGCCGACGTGCTGGAGGCGGTGCTGGAGAAGACCGCCTACCGGGCCGAGCTGGAGGCCAGCGAGGACCCGCAGGACCACTCCCGCGTGGAGAACCTGAACGAACTGGTCACGGTGGCCCGCGAGTTCACCGACCTGGGCGCGGCCGTGCCCGTGCCGGACGAGGACGAGGGGCTGCCCGCGGAGGGCTCGCTGGCGGCGTTCCTGGAGCGGGTGTCGCTGGTCGCGGACGCGGACTCGGTGCCGGACGCGGAGTCCGACGGCGTGGTCACGCTGATGACCCTGCACACCGCGAAGGGCCTGGAGTACCCGGTGGTGTTCTGCACCGGCTGGGAGGACGGCGTCTTCCCGCACATGCGGGCGCTGGGCGACCCGGCGGAGCTGTCCGAGGAGCGCCGGCTGGCGTACGTGGGCATCACGCGGGCCCGGCAGCGGCTGTACCTGTCGCGGGCGCTGGTGCGCTCGGCGTGGGGGCAGCCGGCGGCGAACCCGGCCTCGCGGTTCCTGGACGAGATCCCGGCCGACCTGGTCGAGTGGCGGCGGGTGGAGCCGAGGCGCTCGGCGCCGTCCGCGCCCACGTCGTGGGGCCGCTCGTCGACCTCGTCGCGGCCCTCGCCGTCGAACTCGCAGTGGAAGGACACGCCGGCGGTCAAGCTGGACGTGGGCGACCGGGTGAGCCACGACAAGTACGGGCTGGGGCGCGTGGTGGCCGTGGACGGCTCCGGGCCGCGCGCGACCGCCACGATCGACTTCGGCGGGGCCGGCACGGTCCGGCTGATGCTCATCGGCGGGGTGCCGCTCGTGAAGCTCTGAGGGCTTCCCGGAGCTTGTTCCTCACTCGTCCGGGTTGAATCCGTTTTCCGGGCAACCCGGATCGGTCGTGCGCGTCTTCAGGTTTGTCACCAGCGGGATGGCCGGGCGTTCGGGGCGCGGGGTCATCGGGGAGCCGCGGTCGTGGCGCGGGGGGATCGCGGGAGCCGTGTCGGGGCGGTGACCGCGGTGGGAATCGTCGGCAGGGGGGCCTGGGCGGCGGTTCTCGTGAGGGGGAGGTTCTACGAGGGGAGGGCCGGGTCGCTTCGGCGGCCCGGCTTCTCGCGTTCTCGGCCCGGCCTCCGCGTTCTCCGCCTGGGCCCTCGGTCCCCGCTCCCGGGCTCTCGTGCGCCCCGCCACCGCGTTTCCGCAGCTCAGACACCCCGCGACCGAAAATTGTCGGTGCCCGGGTGTTTGATCCACACCGAGGCCGACGACACGGGGGTGTGCGGTGTGGACGAGGTGCTGGCCCGGCTCTTGGACGAGCGCGTGGGGGACTACCTGGACGCGGTGGACCGGCTGGGCGCGCGCGGTGGCGCGCCGGGCCTGGAGGCCCGGCGGTTGGCCGCGGCGTGGCGGGCGCTGCTGGGTGTGCACCGGCGCACGCCCGCCGGACGGTGCCGGCGGTGCGTCGAGCGCGGGCGCATGTGCGCGGTGTGGCGGGTGGCCTGTGCCTACTTCGTGCACCGGCTCCCGTTCGACCGCGGGGTCAGACGCTGATGCCCTTGGAGTTCAGCCAGGTCAGCGGGTTGGTCTTGCGGCCGGACGCGTCCCAGACCTCGAAGTGCAGGTGCGGGCCGGTGGAGAAGCCGCGGTTGCCCATCCGGGCGATCTGCTCGCCCGCCCTGACCCGCTGGCCCTCGCGCACCGAGTAGGTGTCGACGTGGCCGTAGACGGTGACCGAGCCGTCGGCGTGCTCGACCTTGACCCAGAGGCCAAAACCGCTTGCCGGACCGGCCTCGATCACGACACCATCCGCGGCGGAGAGGATCGGCGTGCCGATGGGACCCGCGATGTCGATGCCGTAGTGCATCGTGCCCCAGCGTCCGCCGAAGCCGGAGGTGAAGTCACCGGCGGCCGGGCGGGCGAACTTGGGGCGCGCGGCCTCGGCGGCGGCGGCCTCGCGGTCCTGGGTGATCTGCTGGCTCTTGACGAGCTTCTGCGCCTCGGCGGCCGCGTCGACCGTCTTGGCGACGGGGAGGACCTGGGGTGCGGCGGGGCCGGTGCCGCCGACGCCGAACGCGGCGGCGCCCTCGGCGGCGTTCGCGAGGGGGGTCACCTCGTCCGAGCTGCTCGGCGAGTCGGAGCCCAGCGCGTGGAGCGTCTGCCCGGCGCCTGCGGCGGCGAACGCGCCTACGGCGACAGCGGCGACCATGATGCGGCCGCGCAGCGCCGAGGGGGGCGGCGGGATCCGGTGCGTGGCCACAGCACGCGTCGAGGCACGGTCTACCGCCTCTTCGAGCGCGTTCGAACTCGTATGGCCGCCGGGGGAGCGGTGTCGAGACAAAACCTGACCTTCCGTCTTCGGGGAGTCCGGTCGGACACCGGGCGGGGGATCCCGGTTGAGCCGGTTGGGGTAACCGACTCCCTGTCCAGGTTGTGACCAGACCGTGACAACGGACCGGGGGACAGTAACGGCGCGGAGCCCTTAAGGGCAATCCCTGGTGGGGATCTCTACCGATTAGCGGTCAGGTGGACTACTCGGCACATGACTGGTGACTTTGGGTCATGACAGCGCTACTAAACCGCGAGCGTGCAGGCACGATGGGGTGATTCTGGACGTCATACGAATGCGTGATGGCGATCACAAAGAGGTAGAGGTGCGCCCGGAGATCGTGAGCCAAAGGTGACCTGAATCACGTATCCGGTGCTCCTGGGTGGCCGAAACCCGCTACTCCAACCGGACGTCACCCTCTGGTGAGCGCCCGAGCACCTCACGCCGGGTCACATCACGGCGTGGTGGAGCGGGTACGGCTCGGCCCCGTCCCGAGCTGTCCGGGTCCCGGGCTGTCCCGCCCCGGGCGGTTCGCGCCCCGGAACCCTTGACGGCCCACGCCCCGGGCGTGGTCAGGTCCTGCTCCGGAATGGTCTGCGCGGACGCGCTCCCCAGGCGTTCGCGCAACGCGGTGGTCGGCCGCGCTCACCGCTCCGGTTCCCCGCCTCCGCAGCACCCCCGACAGCACTGCGAAGGCGGACCGGTCGTCCCCCGGTGCCCCGTGCACCAGACGCGAATCGGGTGCCCGCCACTTCCGGGGTCGAAACGGGCCGGGGCGCCGGCCGGACGGTTCGGGGGAGCCTCCACCACGCCCTCCAGCCTGCAATTGCTCTTCAGCGATGATGAGGTGGAGCGGGATCGGCGGACATCCCCGCACCCGGCGGTTCTTGCGGCACCACCTGGCGAAACGGCGAACCGGCCAAGATCGTCGGAAACGCCGGTTCCTTCCCCGAGGGGCGGCGGCCATCCCCGGTCCCGCCCACCCCCACCCCGACCGGATTTCCGCGCTAGACCACCCGTACGGGTGAGCAAAGGCGACATCAGGCCCAACTCGGCGGCACCCAGGACCCGTTCCCGCGCCGGACCAGGTCAGGGCTCGGGGGCCGCCGGCGCACCGGGGGGACCGCCCCCGCGACGGTGCGCGGGACCTCCCCGGCCTTTGCTAGCGTCCGACCGGTGATCCGAACCGGAACCGCTGACCCGGTCGCCCCGACATCCACGAGGCTGCGGACGGCGGTCGGGCTCGCCGCCCTGGGCTCGGTGTTCGCGGCGGCGGCCCCGGTGGTCGGGGTGGTCGACGCCTCCGTGCCCCCCGCGTTCACCGCGTGGCCGCTGCTGGCGGTCCTCGCCCTGCTGCCCACCGCGCTCTCCGTCGTCCTGCTGGCCCGAGGTCAGGAGACGACCGCGGCGGCGGTCCTCGTCGCGCCCGCCGTGTTCGCGGTCGGCCGCCTGTTCAACGACCTCCAGATCGTGGTCGACCCCGTCGACACCTCCCGCCCCGAGCTGTTCCTCCTCACCGACCTCGGGTCCCCGGCCCCGGGCGCCGGGGCGTGGCTGCTCCTCGTCGGGCACGTGCTGGTGATCGCGGGCGGCGCCGCGGCCGCGACCGCCCTCGTCGAACCGGACGTGCGCAGCGAGCCCGCGGGGTTCGTCCTGCCGGCCACGGCGGGCCTGGTCGCGGCGGTCGGGCTGTTCACCGTTCCCTTCACCTCCACCGACGCCTTCATCCCGGCGCGCGGCCCGTTCGAGTCGGCCGCGCTGCCGATGGTCGGCGGCCTCCTGCTCACGATCGCCGCGCCCGTCCTGGCGGTGGTGGCCGCGAGCGCCACCACCCCGGAGGTCCGGCGGGGCGGCCTGCTCGGGCTGGCCGCCGTCCTGGTCGCCGTGGCGCTGCCGCCGGTCGCGACGGGGATCGCCGTCGACCGCGTCGGGTTCGCGCCCGGTCCGTTCCTGGTGCTGGTCGCCGCTGCGGCGCTGGCCTGGCCGCAGTCCGCCAGGGCGGAGCGCGCCGAGCCCTCAGACCCCGAGCTGCCCGGTCCGCGCCGCCTGCACGTGATCACCGGCTGCCTGGCGCTGGCCGCCGCGGCGACGGCCGTCGCGGGCGCGGTGACCGACCAGCTCGTGCTGCCCGAGGGGCTGCCGGTCCCGACGGACTACGCCGCCCGCCTCCTCTGGCCGGCCGCGATCGCCACCGGTGGCCTGGCGGTGGCCCTGCTGGCCAGGGTCCCGGTCCGGCCGGCGCTCGCCGTCGCGCTGGTCTCCGTCCCGCTGGCGGCCGCCTCCGCGCTCGACGCGGTCTTCGCCGCCACGCAGGTCGAGACCGTCGAACCCGGGCCCGGCACGTGGTTCACCGTGCTGGCGGTGGTCCTCGCCGCCGCGGCCGGCCTGGTCGCGGCCCTGGCCGGTTCGGTCGAGCGGGACGAGGCGGGCACGGCCGCAGGCGAACCGCCGCTGCCGCTGGTCGCCGGGACGTTGATCGCCGCCCTGCTGGCGCTGGGCGCGTTCGCCCTGCCGGTGCTGAGGGCCCCGGAGTACGCGCCGGTCGGCGCCTTCGACTTCCGGGTCGGGTCCTGGGGCCTGCTGCTGTCGCTGGTGTGGGTGGTGGTCGCGGCCGCGATCGCCCTCAAGGCGCGTCCGGGCCAGGGCGCGGCGTTGCTGCTGGGCGCCTCCCTGGTCACCGCGGTGCGGGCGCTGGAGTACCCCCTGACGTCGGGGCGGGCCGTGGACGCCGTGGCCGGGCCGGGCCTGTGGCTGGCCGCCGCCGCGACCGCCGCGTTCCTGGTGTCGGCGGCGCTGCGCACGGCGCGCTGAGGACGGGTGCTGAGGACGAGGCGCTGAGGACGGCGCGCTGAGGACGGCGCGCTGAGGACGGCGCGTTGAGAACGGTTCGCTGAAGCCGGTTCGGCTCACCGGCGCGGAGGGTCGCTCGCCGCCGGGTCGTGCGGAAGAGACGAGCGGTGCTCGGGTCCGCGCCGCCCGCCGGGTTGCTGAATCGGTGTGGTGATCGACCTCACCACCTCTATGACGGACTTCACGGGCGTGGGGTGCGGAGTAGTCCGGGCAGGTCGATAGTGTTCTGCGCAGCCGCGTCGAGCCGGTCCCCACGGCTGAGCCGGCGTTCCAGGTGATGCCTGGTACGTGGTGCACCAGGCCCCAGCCTGGAGCGCCGGACCTTCGAGGACCGCACCAGCGAGGACGCGGTGTCCGACACCGACGTCGCAGGAGACCCGAGTGGACCTGTACGAGTACCAGGCGAAGGATCTCTTCGCCGCCCACGACGTCCCGGTACTGCCGGGCGACGTGGCGACCACCCCCGCCGAAGCCAAGGCCATCGCCGAGCGCTTCGGCCAGACCGTCGTGGTCAAGGCCCAGGTGAAGACGGGCGGCCGCGGCAAGGCCGGCGGCGTCAAGCTCGCCGAGACGCCCGACGAGACCTCGACCAAGGCCGAGGCGATCCTCGGCCTGGACATCAAGGGTCACGTCGTGCACCGCGTGCTGGTGACCCCCGCCTCCGACATCGCGGAGGAGTACTACTTCTCCTTCCTGCTGGACCGGGCGAACCGGACCTTCCTCGCGATGGCCTCCGTCGAGGGCGGCATGGACATCGAGGAGGTCGCGGCGACCAAGCCCGAGGCCCTCGCCAAGGTGCCCGTCGACGCGATCAAGGGCGTCGACCGCGCCAAGGCCGAGGAGATCGTCAAGGCCGCGAAGTTCCCGGCCGAGGTCGCCGACCAGGTCGCCGACGTGGTCGTCAAGCTCTGGGACACCTTCGTGTCCGAGGACGCCACGCTGGTCGAGGTCAACCCGCTGGTCCGCGACCCCGAGGGCAGGATCGTCGCGCTCGACGGCAAGGTCACGCTCGACGAGAACGCCGGCTTCCGCCACCCGGAGCACGAGGCGCTGGTCGACAAGCAGGCCGAGGACCCGCTGGAGGCCAAGGCCAAGGCCAAGGGCCTCAACTACGTCAAGCTGGACGGCCAGGTCGGCATCATCGGCAACGGCGCCGGTCTGGTCATGTCCACCCTCGACGTGGTGGCCTACGCGGGCGAGCGGCACAGCGGGGTCAAGCCCGCGAACTTCCTCGACATCGGCGGCGGCGCGTCGGCCGAGGTCATGGCCAACGGCCTGGAGATCATCCTCAACGACCCGGACGTCCGGTCCGTGTTCGTGAACGTCTTCGGCGGCATCACCGCGTGCGACGCGGTGGCCAACGGCATCGTCAAGGCCCTGGAGATCCTGGGCGACGAGGCCGCCAAGCCGCTGGTCGTCCGCCTCGACGGCAACAACGTGGAGGAGGGCCGCCGGATCCTGGCCGAGGCCGACCACCCGCTGGTGACCGTGGTGGACACTATGGACAACGCGGCCGACAAGGCCGCCGAGCTCGCGGCTGCGGGGGTCTGACGATGGCTATCTTCATCAACCGGGACAGCAAGGTCATCGTCCAGGGCATGACCGGCGCCGAGGGCACCAAGCACACCAAGCGGATGCTGGCCTCGGGCACCACCATCGTCGGCGGCGTCAACCCGCGCAAGGCCGGCCAGAAGGTCGACTTCGACGGCCACGTGCTGCCGGTGTTCGGCACCGTGTCGGAGGCCATGGAGGCCACCGGTGCCGACGTGACCGTGATCTTCGTGCCGCCGGCGTTCGCCAAGGCCGCCGCGATCGAGGCGATCGACGCCGGCATCGGCCTGGCCGTCGTGATCACCGAGGGCATCCCGGTGCACGACACCGCCGCGTTCTGGGCCCACGCCGTGGCCACCGGCAACAAGACCCGGATCATCGGCCCGAACTGCCCGGGTCTGATCAGCCCCGGCCAGTCCAACGCGGGCATCATCCCGGCCAACATCTCGGGCGCCGGCAAGATCGGCCTGGTGTCGAAGTCCGGCACGCTGACCTACCAGATGATGTACGAGCTGCGGGACTTCGGCTTCTCCACCGCCATCGGCATCGGCGGCGACCCGATCATCGGCACCACCCACATCGACGCGCTGGCGGCCTTCGAGGCCGACCCGGACACCGCGGCGATCGTGATGATCGGCGAGATCGGCGGCGACGCCGAGGAGCGGGCCGCGGCCTACATCAAGGAGAACGTCACCAAGCCGGTCGTCGGCTACGTGGCGGGCTTCACCGCCCCCGAGGGCAAGACCATGGGTCACGCGGGCGCGATCGTGTCCGGCTCGGCCGGCACCGCGCAGGCGAAGAAGGAGGCCCTGGAGGCCGCGGGCGTGAAGGTCGGCAAGACGCCGTCCGAGACCGCCGCCCTGATGCGCGAGATCATGGCTTCGATCGGCTGACATCCGCCCGTTCGTGGCAGACACTGGAGGCCACCTCCCGAGGGGAGGTGGCCTTCGGTGTGTGCGAGCACGCGTCCGGGGGAACCACAGGAGTCCGGTCGTCGTCGGAGAGTGCGCATCGGCTAGCGTTCTGCCGACGACCTGATCAGCCCACCAGTTGGAGGAGACACCACCATGTCCCAGCCGTACGGCGCCCCTCAGCAGCAGCCGGGACCGGCGCAGCCGGCGGTGGGCGTCAACCTGAACCTCATCCTCCCGCTGGTCGCCGCGGGTCTGGGCCTGATCGCCTACCTGCTGGCGTTCGCGGACGACGTCGCGTCGGTGCAGATCCAGTTCCTGCTGGCCGCCGCGGTGCTGGCGGGCCTGTCCGTGCTGCCGAAGGCGCCGCGGCTGCTGCCCGCCGCCGCCGTGCTCGCCGCGGTCACCACGCTGCTCCTGCTCCAGGACATCGTGAAGACCGAGGCCGACGTCGAGGGCATGCAGGTCGTCCTGCTGATCGTGGCGCTGCTCCAGACCGCCGCCATCATCGTCGCGGTCCTGCTGGACGCGGGTGTGGTGAAGCTCCAGCCCAAGCCCGCCAACCCCTACGCCCAGCAAGGCGGTTGGAACAACCCGCAGTCCGGCGCGTTCCCGCAGCAGGGCCAGCACCCGCAGCAGCAGTTCGGCCCGCCGTCCGGCCAGTTCGGCCAGCAGGCGCCGCCGCAGCAGCAGGGCCAGCAGCCCAACCAGCCGCAGCCGACCTCGTACATGCCGCAGCCCGGCCAGTTCAACCAGCCGCAGCCCGGCCAGGGCACCCCGCCCAGCGGGTTCGGCGGACCTCAGCAGCAGGGCTGACCAGGTTTGAGGAGGGGTGGCACCGGGATCCCGGTGCCACCCCTCTTCGCGTACCCGGCGTGCCTCACCCGAACGGCTCATCGCGACTGAGACAGTGGACAGGTGCCGGTGCTGCAGACGACTTCCCACGGCGCGGTGACCGACTCCGTGCGCCCGCCCGAGTTCTCCCGCGCCGAACGGGTGCGGGTGCTCGCCACGACCGCCGCGGGCTCCGTGGTGGTCGGCTACGCCGCGGTCGCCGCGCTGCTCGCGCTGATCTCCTCCACGGCCGCGCACGCCTCGTTCTCCACCACCGGTGTGCTGACCGCGGCCGCGCCCGGCTGGCTGGCCGCGCACCACGTGCCGCTGCGGTTCGACGGCGGGCAGCTCGGCCTGCTGCCGCTGCTGCCGACCGCGCTGGTGATGCTGCTGGTGTACCGGGCGGCGGCGGGCGCGGCCGACCGGTTGGGCCTGTTCGAGCCGCTCCAGGCGCGGTCGGTGGTGTTCAGCATCGCGGGCGCGCACGCGGGGGTCGGCGGGGTGATCTCGTTCCTGATGGGCGAGGAGGGCCCGGTGCGCGCGACGCCAGCGGTGGCGTTCTTCGGCTGCGCGGCGGTGTCCGGGCTGGCGGCGGTGGCGGGCGTGGCGCAGCGCTGCGGCCTGGTGGAGGTCGTGTTCGAGCGCGTCGACCCGGTGGCCAGGCGCGGCCTGCGGACGGGCGCGGTGGTGCTGTTCGCGTTGGCGGCGGCCGGCGCGCTGGTGCTGGCGCTGGGCCTGGTGCTCTCCTGGCCGACCACCGCGGCGCTGTTCGACCAGAGCGGCGGCACCATCGGCACCGGCCTCGGGATCTGGCTGCTGTGCCTGGCCTACCTGCCGAACGCCGTGGTGGGCGCCCTGTCCTACGTCGTGGGCGCGGGGTTCTCCCTCGGCCCGGTGGTGGTGAACCCGCTGGAGTTCACCGGCGGTGCGGTGCCCGCCGTGCCGCTGCTGGCCGCGTTGCCCGAGGAGCAGTCGGGGTGGCTGCCGCTGGTGCTCGTGCTGCCCGGCGTGATCGGCGTGCTGGCCGGGTTCACCCTGCGCGACGCCGCCCCGGTGCCCCGGTCGCGGGTGCGGGCGGTGCTGATCGCGGGGGTCACCGCGGGCGTGGGGGCGCTGGTGCTGGCCGCGGTCGCGGGTGGGGCGCTGGGCGGTGGGGCGTTCGACCCGGTGACCGTGCCGGCCGGGTTGCTGGGCGTGCTGACGCTGGTCTGGGTCGCCGTGCCGGGCGGGATCGTCGCCTGGTTCGCGGGTCCGCGCCCGCCGCGCCCGCCGCGCGTGGTCGAGCCGGTGGCGGTGGTGGTGCCCGCGGTGGAGGAACCGGTCGCCGCGGAGGAGGGGGAAGAGGAGGAGGGGGAAGAGGAGTACGACGAGGACTTCGAGTACGACGAGGACGAGTTCGAGGACGACCCCGAGGACCCCGAGGACTCCGAGGACTCCGCCGCCGAGGACTACGAGGACTACGAGGACTACGAGGACTTCGAGGACGACTACGACGACGACTTCGAGAACGTGCCCGAGGTCGGTTCCGACGAGCCGGACCCCGAGCTCGACGATCCCGAGCTCGACGATCCCGAGTCCGAGTCCGAGCCCGACCTCCAGCCCGAGTCCGACGCTGATCCCGCCCCCGCCCCCGACGCCGACCCCGGGCCCGGCTCCGACGAGTCGGCCGACCGCGACCCGGACCTGCCGACCGAGCGCCGGTGAGCACCGCCTAGGCTGCTCTTGAGCTGCTGTGACAGTCCCCAGCAAGGAGAGCAAGCTGAGCGCCGCGACCACACTCCGGCTTCCCGTCCCCGCCAGGGTCGTCGTCCTCGTCTCCGGTTCCGGCACCCTCTTGCAGGCGCTGCTGGACGCGGCGGCCGACCCCGGATACCCGGTCGAGGTGGTCGCCGTCGGCGCGGACCGCGACGGCATCGCCGGCCTGGACCGCGCCGGGCGCGCGGGCGTCCCGGCCTTCTCGGTGAAGCTGCGCGACCACGCCGACCGCGCCGCCTGGGACGTCGCGCTGGCCGACGCCGTCGAGGCGCACCGGCCCGACCTGGTCGTGTCGGCCGGGTTCATGAAGATCCTCGGGACGGCCTTCCTGGCCCGCTTCGGCGGCCGGATGGTCAACACCCATCCCGCGCTGCTGCCCGCCTTCCCCGGCGCGCACGGCGTCCGCGACGCCCTGGACTACGGCGTGAAGGTGACCGGCGCGACCGTGCACCTGGTGGACGGTGGCGTGGACACCGGGCCGATCCTGGCCCAGGAGGCGGTGGTCGTCACCAATGACGACGACGTCGAAAGCCTGCACGAGCGCATCAAGGTGGTGGAGCGGCGGCTGCTCGTCGACGTGGTCGCCCGCCTGGCCCGCGAGGGCTGCACCGTGGACGGACGAAAGGTGAGCATGCCGTGACCACTCCTGCCGAGAGGCGACCGGTTCGTCGGGCCCTGATCGGGGTGTCCGACAAGTCGGGGCTGCTGGAACTGGCCACCGGCCTGCACGCGGCCGGGGTCGAGATCGTCTCCACCGGCGGCACGGCGCGCGCGATCGCCGACGCGGGCATCCCGGTGAGGTCGGTGGAGAGCGTGACCGGGTTCCCCGAGATGCTCGACGGCCGGGTCAAGACGCTGCACCCGGGTGTGCACGCGGGCCTGCTCGCCGACACCCGGCGCGAAGCGCACCTGGAAACCCTGCGTGAGCACGACATCGCGCCGTTCGACCTGCTCGTGGTGAACCTCTACCCGTTCGCTCAGACCGTCGCCTCCGGCGCGTCACCGGACGAGTGCGTGGAGCAGATCGACATCGGCGGGCCCGCCATGGTCCGCTCCTCCGCGAAGAACCACGCGAGCGTGGCGGTCGTGGTCGACCCGACCCGGTACGAGTGGGTGCTGGAGCAGGTCCGGGAGGGCGGCTTCACGCTCCCCGACCGGCAGCGGCTGGCCGTGGACGCGTTCCGGCACACCGCCTCCTACGACGTGGCCGTGGCCTCGTACCTGGGCAGCGTCGTGGCGCCGGACGACGGGGGTTCCGGCTTCCCCGGCTGGGTCGGCGCGACGTGGCAGCGCAAGCAGGTGCTGCGCTACGGCGAGAACCCGCACCAGCGCGCGGCGCTCTACACCGGCGTCGACGGGCGCTCCGGCCTGGCCACCGCCGAGCAGCTGCACGGCAAGGAGATGTCCTACAACAACTTCGTCGACGCGGACGCCGCGTGGCGGGCGGCGTGGGACCACGAGCTGCCGTGCGTGGCGATCATCAAGCACGCCAACCCGTGCGGCATCGCGGTGTCCGACCTGGACGGCGCGGCCGCGGTCGCCGAGGCGCACCGCAAGGCCCACGCGTGCGACCCGGTGAGCGCGTTCGGCGGCGTGATCGCGGCCAACCGCGAGGTCACCGTGGAGATGGCCGAGCAGGTCGCGGAGATCTTCACCGAGGTGATCATCGCCCCGGCCTACGCCGACGGCGCGGTGGACGTGCTGACCCGCAAGAAGAACATCCGCATCCTGGTCGCGCCGGAGCCGGTGCGGGGCGGGACGGAGATGCGCGCGGTGTCCGGCGGGCTGCTGGTGCAGACCGTCGACACCATCACTGCCGAGGGCGACGACCCGGCCAAGTGGACGCTGGCGTGCGGCGCGCCGCTGGACGAGCAGGGCCTGGCCGACCTGGCGTTCGCCTGGCGGTCGTGCCGCGCGGTGAAGTCCAACGCGATCCTGCTGGCGTCCGGCGGCGCCACGGTCGGTGTCGGCATGGGCCAGGTCAACCGCGTCGACGCCGCCCGGTTGGCGGTCGCCCGAGCGGGTGACCGGGTCCAGGGCGCGGTCGGCGCGTCCGACGCGTTCTTCCCGTTCCCGGACGGCCTGGAGGTGCTGCTGGAGGCCGGCGTGCGAGCCGTCGTGCAGCCCGGTGGTTCCGTCCGCGACGCCGAGGTCATCGCGGCGGCCGAGGCGGCCGGCGTGACGGTGTACCTGACCGGTACGCGGCACTTCGCGCACTGAGGGTTTTGGCGTCGGCGGTTCCGCGCTGCTGGTTCCGCGCCGGCGGTTTCGCCGCTTTCCGTTGGGGGGCTCCCGATCCGGGTGCCCCCCAACGGCGTTTCCGCGCCACGGCGCCCGCAGCAGGCCACGCTTGCCCTTGCCCTTGCCCCACGAGGGTTCCTCGACAGGTCGGGGCGTCCCACCGCCCCCAGCAGCGCTCCCCCCTCCCCCTCCCCCTCTCCCTCCTTCCCCTCCCCGGGCTGAATTCGCGCTGTTCCCTTGGTGTTGCGGGTGGTCCTGCGGCCGATGCGCGAGAAAGTGCCCCAACCACTCGTTCGTGGGCATTGACACCAGGCGGTCGCCCCGCGATATGATCACCACGTCGTTCGAACACATGTTCGACAGACAGGTCGCCGGACTTCCCACGGCGGTCCGCGCACAGGGGTGCGCGCGGATCAGTGGGAGGAGAGGCGGGTGTCCAGGTCGGCAACGGCGATGCTGTCCGCGCTCGGGGTAGGCGCGGCGAGCGAGCTGACCGCGGCACCGGCCCGAGCTCTGCCAGTTCGCGGGGAACTGGCAGAGCTCCTCCCGTGGGGCGGCCTGCGGCGTGGCAGCACGGTGTCGGTGCGAGAGTCGACATCGTTGCTGTTCACGCTGGTGGCCGCGGCGACAGCAGAAGGGTGCTGGGCGGCCGTGGTCGGCCTGCCGGGGTGCGGGGTACTCGCGGCGGCCGAGTTGGGGGTGGCTGTCCACCGACTCGCTCTGGTCCCTCGCCCTGGCAGGGACCGGAGCGAGGTCGAGAAGACGGTGGCCGCCCTGCTGGACGGCTTCGACCTGGTCTCGGTGGCCACCCCGGTCACCGACGCCACGGCCCGCAAGCTCTCGGCGAGAGCCAGGCACCGCAAGGCGGTCCTGCTGCCGTTCGCCACCCCGTGGCCGGGTGCGGACGTGGAGCTGAGCGCCTCCCCGGACCCGTGGACGGGCCTGTCCCAAGGCCACGGCGTGCTGACCAGCCGAACCGCCACCGTGCGCACAACAGGCCGAGGCGCAGCCGCAAAACCAAGACAAACCCGCCTACTCCTCTCCGGCGCGACCTCCTCCGCCCCAACGCTCTTCACCCCAACGCTCCCCGCCCCGGTCGGCTCCGCCTCAACCCCTTCCGCTCCGGTCAGCTCCGTCTTGGCCGCCTCCAGCCCGGCCGATTCCGCCTCGCCTGGCTCCAGCCCGGCCGACTCCGGCACGCCCAGCTCCAACATGTCTGGCTCCGGCGCACCTTGCCTTGACACACCTGGCTTCCGGACACCCGGCTCGATCGCACCTGGCTCCCGCGTACCTGGCTCCGGCGTGACCGACCCCGGCGCAGCCGGCGGCACGACCACCCGACCCCGTTTAGCCCTGACACCAACCCGCCGCCCGGTCTTCAGCTCCGCCCTCGCCGCCGCCGCAACCTCTCCTGATCCACTCCCGTCGGTTCTGGCCCTGTCCGCCGCCTGACCCCTCCCTCTCCTCCTCTCCCGCCTTCCTCTCCTCCTCCCTTCATCCGTTCCTCCTCTCCATTCCTCCGGATCAACCGTCAGGGGTGAACCGCTGTACACGCTCGCCGTCTGGTGTCCTGATTGGCCGGTGGTGGCTGCTTCCGCCGAAGCCGCCCTGCTGCCGCACGTGCCCGCCGCTGTTGTGCGGTCGGGTGAGGTTGTCGCCTGTTCCGCGGTTGCGCGGGCCGCTGGGGTGCGGCGGGGGTGGCGCACGCGCGCGGCGCAGGGGCGGTGTCCCGAGCTGGTCGTCTTCGACCACGACGAGGCGCGTGACGCCCGCTTCTTCGAACCCGTCGCGGAGGCGGTGGAGGAGTTGGCGCCCGGTATCGAGGTGGTGCGGCCGGGGCTGGTGGTCGTCGGGGCGCGGGGGCCCGTTGGTCACCACGGCTCCGCGGAGCGGGCGGCTGAGTGCGTTGTCGACCACGTGGCGGTGCGTGCCGGGGTCGAGGCGCAGGTCGGGTTCGCCGACGGGTTGTTCGCGGCGACCCTCGCGGCGCACCGCGGGGTGGTCGTCCCGCCCGGTGGGAGCCGGGAGTTCCTCGCCCCGCTCGGCGTCCAGGAACTGGACCAGCCCGCCGAGCACCGCGAGGACCGGGCGGAACTGGTGGACCTGCTGCGCCGGCTCGGGCTGCGCACGCTCGGCGCGTTCGCCTCCGTGCCCGAACGCGATGTCGCCAACCGCTTCGGTCGTCGGGCCGTGCCGGCGCACCGGTTGGCCGCCGGGCTGGTGGAGCGGCCTCCGTCGCGGCGTTGGCCGCCGCCCGAGTTGTCGGTGGGCTGTGAGCTCGATCCGCCCGTCGACCGGGTCGATACGGCGGCTTTCGCGGCCAGGGGGCTCGCCGAGAGCCTGCACACCCGGTTGGCCGACCGTGGTTTGGCCTGCACGCGCCTCGGTGTCCGGGCGACCACCGAGGACGGCGAGGAGCTGCGCCGGGTGTGGCGCTGCGCCGATCCGCTCACCCCGCACGGCATCGCGGACCGGGTCCGCTGGCAGCTCGACGGCTGGCTGACCCGCAACCGGTTCGCCTCCGGTGTCCGGCTGCTCCAGCTGGACCCGGAGGAGGTCGTCGACGCCACCGCCCTGCAACCCGGCCTGTGGCCGGGCGCGGGACGTGACCAGGGTGAGGCGGCGGAGCGGGCGGCGCGCGCGATGGTGCACGTCCAGGGCCTGCTCGGGCCCGGTGCCGTGCTCACGCCGGTGCTCGGCGGTGGGCGCGGGCCGGGTGAGCGGGTGCGGTTGGTCCCCTGGGGTGACGAGCGCACGCCCGCGTCCGACCCGGACCAGCCGTGGCCGGGGCGGCTGCCCGCGCCGTCGCCGGCGACGGTGTTCGCCGAGCCCGAGCCGGTGGCGCTGCTGGACTCCTCGGGCGCGGACGTCGTGGTCACCGGCTACGCCGAGCTGGTGGTCCAGCCCCACCGGATCGTGCACGCCGGGCGGGCGCGGCAGGTGGTGGCGTGGTCGGGGCCGTGGCCGGTGGACGAGCGCTGGTGGGACGAGGCGACCGCGTTGCGCGCGGCCCGGCTCCAGGTGCTCGGCGCCGCGCCGGACGGTGAAGAACTGGCTTTCCTGCTGATCCGCACGGGCGGGAAGTGGGCGGTGGAAGGGGTGTACGACTGATGAGCGCTGACTTTCCCGAGCCGGATGGCCGGGTGGACCCGGGGCTGGCGGACTGGCTGGCGGGTTTCGACGTGCCCGAGCAGCGCGGCGGACCGGCGTACCCGGCGAACTTCGGCTGGACGCCGCCGCGCGTGCCGCTGCGCCCGGTCCCGTCGCCCAGGTCCGGGCGGCCGTCGGCCGGGCCGGTGTTCCCGCTGGTCCCCCTGCCCCGGCGGGCACCGGACGACCTGGTCTGATGGGGTGGAACAACCCGCCGGTCCGGTGGTCGGAGCTGGAACGCGCGTTGTCCGGCGAACCCCGACCACCGGACGGCGGTGACAGCCCCGCGTGGACGCGGCGGCGTGGGCGCTACGAGGCGCCGCCCGACTTCGCGGTCAAGGTCGACGAGCTGGGCGCGACCCGTTCGCGCGTGCCCTACGTCGAGCTGCACTGCCACTCCAACTTCAGCTTCCTCGACGGCGCGAGCCACCCGGAGGAGCTGGTGGAGGTGGCGCACCAGCTCGACCTCGACGGCCTGGCCCTGACCGACCACGACGGCGTGTACGGGGTGGTGCGCTTCGCCGAGGCCGCGGCCGAGCTGGGCGTGCGCACGGTGTTCGGCACCGAGCTGGGCCTCGGGCTGTCCGCGCCGCGCAGCGGGCAGCCCGACCCGGAGGGCGAGCACCTGCTGCTCCTGGCCGCCGACCAGGACGGCTACCACGCGCTGTGCCGCACGATCACCACCGGCCAGCTCGCGGACGGCGCCGAGAAGGGCCGGCCGGTCTACGCGCCGGAGCAGGTCGTCGCCGACACCCGCGACCACTGCGTCGTGCTCACCGGCTGCCGCAAGGGCGTGGTGCGCCGGGCGTTGGCGCGGGAAGGGCCGGAGGCGGCGTTCGCGCGGCTGCGCGACCTGGTCGACCGGTACGGCGCGGACCGGGTGTTCGTCGAGCTGACCGACCACGGCTACCCCGAGGACGGCCCGCGCAACGACCTGCTGTGGGCGATGGCCCATGATCTCGGGCTGCCGACCGTGGCCACCAACGCCGTCCACTACGCCGTGCCCGCGCGCGGCCGGTTGGCCGCGACGGTGGCGGCCGTGCGGGCGCGGCGCAGCCTGGACGAGCTGGCCGGCCGCCTGCCTCCCGGCCGCACCGCGTGCCTGCGGTCGGGGGAGGAGATGGCCCGCCGGTTCGCCCGGTTCCCCGGCGCGGTGCACCGCGCGGCCGTGCTCGGCCTCCAGTGCCAGTTCGACCTGCGGCTCATCGCCCCGCGTCTGCCGCCGTTCGACGTGCCGGCCGGTCACGACGAGAACAGCTACCTGCGCGAGCTGACCTACGCGGGCGCCGCCCGCCGCTACCGGTCGATCGGCGAGAACCCCCGCGCGTACCGGCAGGTCGAGCACGAGCTGAGGATCATCGAGGAGCTGGGCTTCCCCGGTTACTTCCTCGTCGTGCACGACATCGTCGACTTCTGCCGCCGCAACGGCATCCTCTGCCAGGGCCGGGGCTCGGCCGCGAACTCCGCCGTCTGCTACGCGCTGGGCATCACCAACGTCGACGCCGTCCGCTTCGACCTCCTCTTCGAGCGCTTCCTGGCCCCCGCCCGCGACGGACCGCCCGACATCGACCTCGACATCGAGTCGGACCGCCGCGAGGAGGCCATCCAGTACGTCTACCGCAGGTACGGCCGCCGGCACGCCGCCCAGGTCGCGAACGTCATCACCTACCGGGGTCGGTCGGCGATCCGCGACGTGGCGCGGGCACTCGGCCACTCGGCCGGCCGACAGGACGCGTGGAGCAGGAAGATCGACCGGCGGGGCCCGCTCCGGTCCACAGTGGAGGAAGGCGGCATCCCGCCCCCGGTGCTGGAGCTGGCCGCGCAGCTGGAGGGCTTCCCGCGCCACCTGGGCATCCACTCCGGCGGCATGGTCATCTGCGACCGGCCGGTCAGCGAGGTGTGCCCGGTCGAGCGGGGCAGGAAGGCCGACCGCACGGTGTTGCAGTGGGACAAGGACGATTGCGCCTCCATCGGGTTGGTGAAGTTCGACCTGCTCGGCCTCGGGATGCTGTCAGCCCTGCACCACGCCATCGACCTGGTGCGCGAGCACGAGGGCGTGGAGGTGGACATCGCCGCCCTGGACCTGCGGGACGAACGCGTCTACGAGATGCTGCGGCGCGCCGACTCCGTCGGCGTGTTCCAGGTGGAGAGCCGCGCCCAGATGGCCACCCTGCCCCGCCTGAAGCCCAGGGAGTTCTACGACCTGGTGGTGGAGGTCGCCCTGATCCGCCCCGGCCCCATCCAGGGCGGGTCGGTGCACCCCTACATCCGCCGCCGCAACGGGCAGGAGCAGTGGGACTACGACCACCCGCTGCTGGAGGGCGCGCTCAAGAAGACCCTCGGCGTGCCGCTGTTCCAGGAACAGCTGATGCAGATCGCCGTCGACGTGGCCGACTTCAGCCCAGCCGAGGCCGACGAACTGCGGCGCGCCATGGGCGCCAAGCGCTCCACGTACCGCATGGAACGCCTCCGCGAGCGCTTCTACCGGGGTGCCGGGGCCAACGGCGTCGGCGCGGAGTCGGCCGAGAGGATCTACGCGAAGCTGTTGGCGTTCGCCAACTTCGGCTTCCCGGAGAGCCACGCGCTCAGCTTCGCGCACCTCGTGTTCGTCAGCTCCTGGTTCAAGCTCCACCACCCGGCCGCCTTCTGCGCGGCCCTGCTCCGTGCTCAGCCCATGGGCTTCTACTCCCCTCAATCACTGGTCGCCGACGCCCGCCGCCACGGCGTGCGGGTGCTCGGCCCCGACGTCAACGCGAGCCTCCCGCACGCCACCCTCGAACCGGTGGACGGCGAGCAGGTGGTGCGCCTCGGCCTCGCCGGTATCCGGACCGTCGGCCGCAGGGCCGCCGAAGCCGTTGTCGCGGAACGGGGCGCGGTCCCGTTCCAGGACATGGCGGACTTCGGCGCCCGCGTCCACCTGGCCACCGCCCAGGTCGAGGCCCTGGCCACCGCGGGCGCGTTCGGGTGCTTCGGCCTGGACCGGCGAGCGGCCCTGTGGGCGGCGGGAGCCGTGGCGAAGATCCGCCCCGGCCGACTGCCCGGCACCGAGGTCGGCACCGAGGCCCCGCCCCTGCCCGGCATGGACGAGGTGGAACTGGCCATCGCCGACGTCTGGGCGATGGGCCTGTCCCCGGACAGCTTCCCGACCGAGTTCGTGCGCGACCACCTGACCGGGCTCGGCGCCCTGACCACCGCCGACCTGGCCGAGGTGCCGAACGGCACCAGGGTGCTGATCGGCGGCGCCGTGACGCACCGCCAGCGTCCGGGCACCGCGGGCGGTGTCACGTTCCTCAACATCGAGGACGAGACCGGCATGGTCAACGTCGTGTGCACGCCGGGCCTGTGGGCCCGCTACCGCCGCGTCGCCCGGACAAGCCCCGCGCTGCTCGTCCGGGGTGTGGTGGAGTCGGCGGAAGGTGTTATCAGCATTCGCGCCGAACGCTTGCAGCAACTGGATTTGCGCATTCCCTCCCGTTCTCGTGACTTTCGGTGATTGGGGCCAGGGGCCGTGGGCCAGGGGGCGTGGTGGCCGGTCGCCGGTGATCGGTGGTTGGTGGTCGTGGTTGGTGGATAGGGACTGGCGGCTGGCGGCCGACGATGGTGGTCGGTAGCGGATGGCTGGTGGTTGGCCGCTGATGGTTTGTGACCGGCGGACAGGGTCGAGGGCTGAAGGTTGGTGGCGGCTGGGAGTTGGGCTGGGCCGGAGCCTGGCGTTGGCTGGGAGGCTGCCGGGGCGTGGGCCGGAGCGGTTGTCGTTTGGGCTGGTTGGAGGGCGGCGTGGCGGGTGCGTGCGGTCACGGGGGCCCGGGAAGCCCGTGAGGCGCTCGTCGGGCCGGGGTGAGTGACCGGGTCAGGCGGCCTCCTCCCTGGTGTACGTGGTGAACACGACGCCTGTGTCGAAGGTCCTCGTCGATGCCCTGGTGAAGCGGGCGGTGGGGAACTCTCCGGCGAACAGCGGGATGCCCTTGCCCAGCACGATCGGGTGGGTTTTCAGCACCAGTTCGTCGATCTCCGGCAGCAGGGTGGCGGCCAGCCTGCCGCCGCCGCACAGCCAGATGCCCAGGCCCGACTCCGACTTCAGCTCGCGGACCTTCGCCAGGGGATCCGCCACCACCTCTACGTCGGGCGGGGTCGAGACGAGTCTGCTCGACGCCACGTACTGCCTCAGGTGGGGGTATGGGCTCGGTAGACCCCCTGGCACCTGGTAGGTGGCGCGGCCCATCAGGACCGTGTCGAAGTTCTTGTTGGGCGCGTCGATGCCCAGTGCCTCCCGGCCTTGGGCGGGCAGCGTGTCGGGGTACTCCTCGAAGAGCGCGGTCATGTGGTCGCCCTCGAACAGGAAGTCGTCGAAGCCGCCGGTCGGGTCGGCGATGAAGCCGTCGAGCGAGGTGGCGACGAAGTAGGTCAGGTTTCGCATGGTGTCCTTCTCCTTCGGTCTTCTTCGGCCAGGTGGCGGAACCACTCTGGTCGTAGTGCTCCGAATGTAGTACTTTGGGTGCAGTGGTTGTCAAGGGAGGATCATGTCGAGTAACCCGACCAGGCGAACGGCGCTGGTCAACGCGGCCATCGAGGTGTTGGCGCGCGAGGGCGCGAGGGGACTGACGTTCCGGGCGGTGGACGTCGAGGCGGGCGTCCCCAACGGCACCGCGTCGAACTACTTCGCCAACCGCGACGACCTGCTGCGGCAGGTCGGCGAGCACATCCACGTCCGGCTGACCCCGAACGCGGTCAAGCTGGCCGAGACCATGGCGGCACCGCCGGACAAGAGCCTGGTGGTCCGCCTGCTCCAGGAGTTGCTGGGGCGGCTCCAGGTCGACCGGACCGGTTACCTGGCGCTGCTGGAGCTGAGGTTGGAGGCGACCAGGCGCCCGGAGCTCCAGGCCGCGCTGACCAGGACGATCAGCGCGAACCTGGAGCGGGACGTCCAGTTCCACCTGGACGCGGGTCTGCCCGGGGACCGGACCACGGTGGTGTCGCTGTACCTGGCGATGACCGGCCTGATGGTGGAGCACCTGACCCTGCCGGAGGTGCTCCCGGAGGAGCAGTTGGCGGAGTTGATCACCGCGCTGGTCGATCGCACCGGCGAGTGACGGCGCTGGCGCTGGTGCCGGGCGCGGGCGCAGGACGCTGGTGCTGGGCGCGGGTGCTGGGCGTGGGCACCGAGCACGGGTTCAGGGTGCTGGTCCCGGGTGTGGTTACCGGGTGTAGGCGCCGAGCGCGGGTGCTGTGCACCGGTGCCGGGCGCGGGTACGGGTGCCGGGTGTGGGTGCGGGACCTGGCGGGACGTCGGTCGTCGGTGAGCCGGGGGAGGGGTGCGGTCAGCGGTCCAGTGGTCCGCCGATGATCGTCATCGCCACCGCGATGACCGCGAAGCCCAGCCCGGAGTACAGCAGCGCGTCCACGCTGCGCCCCCGGATGGCGATCAGACCGGCCTGCTCGTCGGTCACCAGCACCCGCAGCAGCGCGGCGACCAGCAGCGCGACGCCGATCAGCACCGCGCCCTGCCGCCAGTGGTACTGCACGATGCGCAGGAACCCCAACCCGGCCACACCCAGCACCAGGGCGAACGGCAGGTGCCTACCCGCCGCCGACCGCCAGCGCTGCTCCGGCAACAGCTCCACCGCTCCCGCCCCGCTTCCGCCCTAGTCCCCGGCCGTCGCGAGGTCGCGCTCGGCCGCCTCGACCGTGTTGGTCAGCAGCATCGCGATGGTCATGGGGCCCGCGCCACCCGGGATCGGCGCGAGGAACCCGGCCACCTCCGCCACGTCCGGGTGAACATCGCCCACCAGGCCGGCGTCGGTGCGGGTGATGCCGACGTCCACCACGGCCGCGCCCGGCTTGACCATTTCCGCGGTGATCAGGCCCGGACTGCCCGCGCCCGCGACCACGACGTCCGCCCGCCGCACCTCGGCGGCCAGGTCCTTCGTGCCGGTGTGGCACAGCGTCACGGTGGCGTTCTCGGACCGGCGGGTCAGCAGCAGTCCGATCGGCCGGCCGACCGTCACGCCGCGACCGACCACGGTCACGTTCGCGCCCGCCAGCGGCACGTCGTAGCGGCGCAGCAGCTCCACCACGCCGCGCGGCGTGGCCGGCAGCGGCGCCTCGTCGCCGAGCACGAGCTTGCCCAGGTTGACCGGGTGCAGGCCGTCGCCGTCCTTGCGCGGGTCGATGCGCCCCAGGACCGCGTTCGCGTCCAGGTGCTTCGGCAGCGGCAGCTGCACGATGTACGCGGTGCACGCCGGGTCGGCGTTGAGCTCGTCGATGACCTGTTCGAGCTGTTCCTGCGTCGTGTCCGCGGGCAGGTCGCGGCGGATCGAGGTGATGCCGACCCGCTCGCACGCCTTGTGCTTGCCGCGCACGTACGAGTGCGAGCCGGGGTCGTCGCCGACCAGCACGGTGGCCAGCCCGACCGACACGCCGCGCTCGCCCAGCGCGGCGACCCGCGCGCGCAGGTCCTCGAAGATCGCGTCCCTGGTGGCCCTGCCGTTGAGGATCGTCGCAGTCACGTGCCTCATCCTCTCATCACCGCCGGCCGGGCAGCGCGGCGACCACCACCGCCAGCAGCGTCAACACCGTGCCGACCACGGTCCAGGTCGACAGCCGCTCGCCCGCGGCCGGGGCGACCACGTCCACCACCAGCGCGCCGACGAGCTGACCCGCCACCTGGCACAGCCCGACCAGCAGCACCCCCAGCCACCGCACCGCCAGCACGGCCGAGGCGATGGTGAAGATGCCCAGCGCGCCGCCCGCGTAGAACCAGGGCTCGCTGGGCGCGGCGTCGGGCAGGCCGCGCACCGCGACGTCCACCGCGCACACCACCAGCAGCACCGCGGTGCCGGTGCCGAAGTTGACCATCGTGGTCACCCGCGTGCTGCCCGCCGCCTCGCGGACCAGCCCGTTCACCGCGCTCTGCCAGCCCAGGCCGATCCCGGCCACCGCGGGCAGCAGGGCCAGCCACAGCGCCGCCGGGTCGCCGAACTCGTCCGCCACCGCCACCGCGACCGCCACCACGGCCAACCCGGCGCCCAGCACGCGCGGCACCGTCAGCGGCACCCGCCCGGCCGGGCCCAGCCCCGCCCGGTCAACCAGGAGGCTGCTCACCGCCTGGGCGGCGACCGCGGCCACGGTGAACACGGCCACGCCCAGCGCCGCGACCGCCAACCCCTGCGTGGACACGAAGAACGCCCCGGCCGCCCCGCCGACGCACTGCCACCAGCGGATGCGCCCGCCGCGCAGCGCGTCCCGCAGCCGGGCCAGCCCGGCGCGCCCGGCGGCCGTCGTCGGCACGGTCAGCAGCAACAGCGCCAACCCGCCGCCGAACGACACCAGCGCGGCCAGGAAACCGTCCCCGAACACGTGCCCCAGCTCGCCGTTCAACCGGCCCTGCACGGCCAGGAACGCCCCGCCGACGAACGCGAGCAGCGCGCCCACCAGCCGAACCCGCTCACCCAACCGGAACAGCCCCCCGTTCCCGCACCCGGCTCGCCAGCACCGCGGCCAGCAGCGCCGCGGCGGCGCTCGCGCCCGCCGCCGCGGCCGGTCCGGAGTGGTCGAGCAGCGTCCCCGCCACCGGCAGCGCCAGCGCCGAGCCCGCGGTGGTGAACGTGGTCATCCAACCGAACGCCTCGGTCTTGCGCTCGTCCGGCGCGAGGTCGCTGATCCGCTCGTTGCCCGCCGCGATGGCCGGCGCGATCGCCATCCCGCCGATACCCAGGACCAGGCCGATCACCCACACCGACGACGGCTCCAGCACCGGCGGCAGCACGAGCACCAGGGGCGCCACGCCCAGCGCCAGCAGCAGCACCCGCCGCGCGTACCGGACCCGCCCGCTCAGCCCGCCCGCGATCAGCCCACCGGCCACCGACCCGACGCCCCACACCGCGGCGAGCACCCCGGCCAGGCCCGGCGAGCCCTGGTCCCGGGCCCAGGCGATGATCACCAGGTCGATCGCCACCAGCGACGCGACCATGCACAACGCGCTGGCCAGCGCCAGCACCAGCGGGGTGTTCGCGAGCAGCGTCCGACCGCTCCGCCCCGCCTGCCGCGCCACCGGCTCGTCCAGGCCCGCCCGGCGCACCGCCGCGCCGAACCCGAGCGCGCCGAGCACCGCGAACGCGCCGCACAGCCACAGCGCCGCCCGCGGGTTCCACACCGCCACCACGACCGCGGCCACCGACGGCCCCACGATGTACATGACCTCCTGCATGGACGCCTCGACGGTGAACACCGCCTGCCGCGCGCTGCCGGTGGCCAGGCGCGGGAAGGCCGCCCGGGTCATCGCCGTCACCGGCGGGTTGAACAGGCCGGTCAGGAACGCCACCGCCGCGGCCGCGGGCCACGCCGAGCCGGGCAGCACCGCGGGCAGCAGCCCGAGCAGCGCGATGCCCACGCCGTAGCCGGAGGCCGTGACGAGCAGCAGGCGGCCCGCCGGGCTTCGGTCTGCCGTACGTCCGCGCAGCGGCCCCGCGACGCCGACGCCGAGCGTCATCGCGCCGCCGACCACCCCCGCCAGCGTGTACGAACCGGTCCACCCGGCTATCAGGAAGGACACCGCCAGCGGCGTCGCGGTGAGGTGGAGCCGACCCACCAGCGACCACAGCAGCAGCCACGGCAGGTGCGGGACCCCGGCGAGTTCTCGGTACGGACGCAACACGGTGACACACTCTGCCCCCTCGCACCGACAACACGGACGGAATATCCGTGGAACCCGCAGGGCTCCGTTAGCGTCTGCACCTCTGCACGCGCACACGAGGGGACAGCTGTGACCGATCCGACCGGGCGACGAGCTGAGCTGGAGGCGCGCAACGCCGCCATGCGCGAGCAGGTGGACTCCCTCCTGGGCGAGTTGCGCAAGAAGACCTCCGAGCTGCGCGAGACGCAGGAGCGGGCCATGGCCATCACCGCGACCGCGGTGTCCCAGGACGGCTCGGTGCGCGCCACGGTCGACTCGGCGGGCGCGCTGACCGAGCTGGAGTTCTCGCCCTCCGCGTTCGACCGCACCACCCCCGCCCGGCTGTCCCGGCTCGCGACCGAGACCGTGCGGCAGGCCGTCGCCAAGGCGCGGACCGAGCTGAACGAGGTGCTGGCCCCCGCGCAGGCGGGCCCCAGCATCGACCTGTCCGAGATGCTGCCCGGCGTGCCGTCGCTCTCGGACCTCATCCCCAAGCCGCCCGTCGTGCCGCAGACCCCGGAGCCGCCACGCCGCTCCGCGCCTGCCCCCGACGAGGACGACGGCAACAGCGTCATGGACAGGAGTGGCTGGTGAGCGGGTACGACGTCGACGTCCCCGGGCTGCGGCGCGGGGCCGCCCAGTTCGGTGGGGCGGGTGATGCGCTGAACGACGTGCTCAGGGCGCTGGACTCGGCGCTGCGGGCCGAGGGGCAGTGCTGGGGCGGTGACGAGTCCGGGCAGGCGTTCGCGCAGAAGTACGTGCCCAACTCGCAGGCGACGCTGGAGGCGTTCGGGGCGCTCGCGCAGGCCCTGGGCGACATCGGCACCGGCGTGGGGCAGTCCGCCGACGCTTACGAGGGTTCCGACCGGGGCAACGCGTCCGGGATCACCCGGGTCTACTGAGGGGGACTGCGGTGGGCATCGAGATACCGAGCGAGGTCACCTGGCTCTTCCCGATCGTGGTCGGGCAGAGCTGGCCGGAGGGCGACGAGGATGCGCTGAGGCGCATGGCCGATGCCTACCGAACCGCCGCGCAGGGCGTGAAGGGCGTGCTCGACGAGGGCAACGGCGCCGCGTCGACCGTCTTCGCCAGCCAGACCGGCGAGGCGGTCCAGCGGTTCGAGGAGTACTGGAGGAAGTTCGCCGACGGCGACGACTCCTACCTGCCGAAGCTGGCCAAGATCTGCGACCAGCTGGCGGAGAGCTGCGACAACACCGCGCTGGAGGTGGAGTACACCAAGTTGTCGATCATCGCGTCGCTGATCGCGCTGGCGATCGAGATCGCCGCGCTGATCGCCGCGGCGTTCGGCACGTTCGGCGCGACCACCGCCGGCATCCCCATCGCGCAGCAGGCCACCCGGCTGATCGTGCAGTTCACCTTCCGGCAGCTGGTCCTGGCGATCCTGCGCGAGGTCGCGATCTCCGTCGGCATCGACGCGGCGATCCAGCTCGTGCAGGTGGCGCGCGGCGACCGGACGTCGTGGGACTGGGGCAAGACGACCGAGGCGGCCGTCTCGGGCGTGGTGTCCGGCCTGGTCGGCGGGTTGTCCGGTGGCGTGAAGCTCCAGGGCGGCGGGCTGCCCGGGCAGATCGCGGCCGGCGCCGGTCGCGGCGCGGTCGAGGGCATGGTGTCCACGGTCGGCACGGCCGCCGTGCTGGGGCAGGACATCTCGGCGCGGGACGTGCTGATGGGCGCGTCCGCCGGTGCGGTGTCCGGTGGGATCGGCGGGGCGAAGGACGGGCTGTCGGTCGAGCCGCCGCGGGTGAACCCCGGTGGGCCGGACGGCGGGCCGCCGAACCTGGGTCCGGTGCCTCCGCCGCCCTCCGTGGGTGGTCCTACGCCCGGGTCGCCGGCCGCGACGCCCGGTGGGCCCTCGGTGAGCAGGGACGGGCTGGACCGGTTGCCCGGCGGGACGACGTCGTCGTCCTCGGTGGCGGCGCCGCCCGCGCCCGGACCGGTGGTCAGCGCGCCGCCCCCGATCGGGGACTCCTCGCCCGGTGGCGGTGCTCCGGCCTCGCCCTCGGCGTTCACCGGGGCGCCCGGTGGGCGGTCCGGTGGGGCTTCGCCGCCGACCTCGCCCGGTGGGGGTGGAACTCCCTCCATCGGCAGTCGGCTCGGTGGTGGGGCGCCCGCCGGTGGTGCGGTGCCGGGTGGTGTCGCGCCCGCTCCCGGTGGTGGTGCCGGTCGGACGCCCGGTGGGGTGCCGGCCGGTGGGTCGGTGCCCGGTGGGTCGGCTTTCACGCCTGGTCAGGGTGGTACGCCCGGGGCGCGCCCTGGTGGGCCGGTGATCGGTGGTCCCGCTGCTGGTGGGACCGCGCTGGGTGGGCCTGCTCCCGCCGGGCCTTCCCCTGTGGGGACGACGCCTGGTGGGGGTACGCCCGGGGGCGCGGTGCCCGGTGGCTCGACTCCCGGTGGCTCTACGCCTGGCGGCTCCATGCCCGGTAGCTCGACGCCTGGCGGCTCGAACCCCGGCAGCTCTGCTCCCGGCGGCTCGACGCCTGGTAGCTCTATGCCTGGCGGATCGACGGCGAATGGTTCGACTCCGGGCGGTTCTACGCCGGGTGGTTCAACGCCGGGTGGTCCGACCGCCAATGGCTCGACTCCCAGCGGTTCTACGCCCGGTGGCTCGACTCCGGGTGGTTCGACGCCAGGCGCGGGCAACCCTCTGCCCGGAAGCGCTGTGCCCGGCGGATCCGTGCCTGGTGGGGCTGCACCGGGTGGTCCGACGCCCGGTGGACCGACGCCCGGCGGGGTGCCCGGTGCCGGAATGCCTGCCGGCGGAGTCCCCTCCGCCGGTCCGGCGCCGACTGCCGGCCCCGTGTCCGGCGCCGTACCCGGTGCCACTCCCACCGCCGGTGTCGCTCCGGCAGCGCCCCCGGCCGGGGGCGTGGCTCCCGCGACCGGCGGACCCGCTCCCGCGCCTGGTGCCGCGCCCGGCTCCGGCGCGCCGATGGCCGGTGGCGCCGGTGGGCTCATGCCGCCGCCCGGTGGTGCTCCCGCAGGCGGCGGTGGCGGCGGGCGTGGTCCTGTCGCGCCGTCCTCCGGGTACTTCGACGATCCCACCTCCGGCGCGAGCCACGACGTCGGTGGGACCGACGCGGTCAGCGCGAGTTCGCTGACCGGCGCACCGGTCCAGCCGTTCCGGGACGTGGCACCCGCGTCCCTGCCCGAGCAGCGAGGACCGGGCCAGCCGCCGACCGCTCAGCCTCCGATCACGCCCCAACCGGGTGGTTTCGGTCCGCAACCCGGTGGCTTCGGGCCTCAGCCCGGCTTCGGTCCGCAACCCGGTGGTCCTGCTGCCCCGTCCCGGTTCGACGCACCGACCACGTCACCGCGCACGGAGGGCCCCGCGCCCGCCTCCCGCGGCACCGACGCGCCGGCGGCTCCGCCGCGTGCCGACGGTCCCGCACCCCGGGGTGGGGACACCCCGGCTCCCACGCCGACCCCGGACGGGTCCACGCCGACCGACGGCCCGACCCCCGACAGCACCACGCCCGACGGGCCCGCCGACCTCACCGGCACCCCCGGCGACGAGCACTCCCCGGCATCCAGCCACGAGTGGCCCGCCGACCCGAGCACGACCACCGACCCAGGCACGACCACCGACCCGGGCACGGGCACCACCGACCCGTTCCCCAACAAGAACAACTGGGGCCAACCGGCAGGCGTCGTCCCCGGCTTCTCCCACGACGGCCCCTACCACTCGGTCCACGACAGCACGGGCCCCCACGACCAGTCCGTCGGCACCTACGACCAGCGCGCCGCCGCCCTGGTCGAACCCGACTACCAGCCCTACGGCCCCCACGGGAACCACACCGACTTCGTCCAGGCGCACTCCAACCCGGACGGCAGCATCGCCTGGCCCGCCAACCAGGGCGCGGACGGCCCGCGCGTGGTCGTCGAGCTCCCCGCGGGCACCGTGCTCGACCGGTTCGGCCACCCCGGCGGCGACTTCCTGTCCCCGCTGCGCCCGGACGGCCAGGCGTACGGCTTCGGCGAGCGCGCGATCATGCCGGACAGCCTCGGCAAGGGCTACCACGTCTACGTCCTGGACGCCCCGCTCACCGTCGAGCTGTCCCGCGTCGCCCCGGCGTTCGACCAGGACGGCGGCGCGCGCCAGCTCCAGCCGGTCGCCACCCCGGACCTCGTCGACCCGAACACGGGCAAGATGAGCGTCCAGCGCCTGATCGACCTGGGCCTCCTGCACGAGGTGGACGTGCCGCCCGCGGACGGGCGGGTGCTCGCGCCCGACTTCGGCACGTTCGGCGCTGACGGGACCGTCCTGCGGCCCGACACCGCCACGGTCGCGGACGCGCGGGACGGCGCGTTCGACGGCCACACCCCCGCGGACCCGCCGGGCGTCCTGCCCAACCCCGACCTCGGCCCGGTCGCCCACCGGGGCCCGATCCCGCTGGGTGAGGTCTCCCAGCGCGTCGACCAGGCCATCCGCAACAGCCAGGCCACCGAGGCGGGCGTCGCCCTGCACACCGAGGACCGGTTGCGCGACCTGTCCGACCGCATCCCGCGCAGCGACGACCACGTGGTGCTGGACATCCACACCGACGGCGACGGCGTCCGCGTCGGCGACACGCACTACACCCGCGCCGAACTCGTCGAGCTGATCAACAACCACCCGGACCTGGCGGGCCGGCCGCTCGTGCTCGTCGGCTGCGACGCGGGCGCGGGCGGGGAGAACAGCCTCGCCGCGCACGTCGCCCGCGAGACCGGCCAGCGCGTCATCGCGCCGGACACCCTCGCCTGGTCCGACCAGCACGGCAACCTCTACGCCAGCTCGCCCACCGAGACCGGCGGCCCGAAGATCCCGCCGGACGGCGGCTGGCACGCGTTCGAGCCCGACGGCACCTCCACCCCGGTCGGCGAGCACGGCATGCCGCCGGGCCACGAGCCCAGGGGCGACCTGGCGACCGACGACCAGGCCCACCGCGGCCGCCAGGACATCGAGCCGCAGGTCCAGCAGCCGTGGGAGGCGCCGCAGACCGCCCACGAGCGCGAGGTCCGCCTGCGCGACGACGAGTCGTACTTCCGCAGCGGCCAGGACCTGCCCCCGAACACCAGGATCACCGTCCTGGGCGAGGACGGCGCCCCGCGCACCACGATCCACGTGGACGCGAACGGCCGGGTCTACGTGGACGCCGTCGCGCCCAACACCCGCCACGGCGACAACCCCGAGGTCAAGCACCCCGCGCCGAACGCCCACTACCGCGTCGAGGTCGGCCACCGGCACGACGTGTTCGTGGCCAACCCGGACGGCACCCGGGCCACCACCCAGGACACCGTCAGGATCGGTGACCGGGTCGTCCCGATCGAGCGCACCACGCCGATCGAGCCGATCCCCGAGCCCGCCAACGGCCGCCAGGTCGTCGACGCGAACCACCCGCTGTCGCCGAAGCCGGGCGAGGCGTTCACCGCCCGCACCGACCTCCCGCCGGACACCCGCCTGGAGGTCTACGACACCGACGGCGTCTACCGGGGCACGGTGCAGACCGACGCCACGGGCCTGCCCCGGTGGGTCGAGGCACCGGACCACCTGCCCGACGACACCCGCAACCCCGAGGTCACCGACGCCGGCCGAGGCGTGAACTACAACGTCGACCGCGGCCCGCTGCACCAGGAGTTCACCACCAACGCCGACGGCCACCCGCAGACCGCCGTCGAGCGCACCGAGCCGACCACGACCAGGCAGACCCCGGTCACCGACCTCAGGCAGGGCGAGCCGTTCAGCCGGCCCGGCCAGCTGCACGACCCGAGCACCGAGTACGTCGTCTCCGACGAGCACGGCCAGCACCGCGGCCGGTTCCTCACCGACGAGTCCGGCCACGTCGTGTTCGAGGACACCCACTCCGGCCAGCGCAGCCGGGTGAACAACGAGATCACCCAGGCCCCGGCGCACGCGCAGATCACCTCCGACGGCTTCTACGGCCTGGGCAAGGCCGAGCAGCCCACCACCACCTGGCCCGCCCCGGCCAACGGCGAGGTCCGGCTCGCCGTGGAGCGCACCAAGGTCAACGGCGAGTGGCAGTACTCGGTGACGGTGGTCGGCGGCGACACCAGCGGCTGGACGCGGCAGCAGCACGACGCGGTGTCGCGCCCGTACGACAACCGGGCCCCCTTCTCGGCCCGCGCCGACCTGCCGCCGAACACCCGGTTCGTGCTGGACGACCACAGGGGCCAGGGCTACGGCACGTTCCAGACCGGCGACGACGGCGCGACCTCGCACGTCCACACGTTCCGGCCGTTCAGCCCCGACCTGAACAACCCGCTGCCCAACGCGGTGCTGGTCGCCGACGACGACTCGTGGCGCGGCCGCACCAACGGCGACGGCGAGACGGTCGCCACGACCGGCAGACCGGACCTGTCCTCCGGCGGCGCGATCCGCCGCGACAGCGCCGCGCAGCTCGACGTGGGCACCCACGGCGAGGTGGACTCGAACGGCCGCAAGCTGTCCGACGGCGGCCACCACCAGGGCAACGAGACCGGCGGGCCCGGCGAGGCGGCCAACCAGTCGAGCCAGCAGCGCGACCAGAACCAGGGCAACGAGCGCCCGGCGTTCGTCACGGAGGAGACCTGGCACCGCATGGAGCGGGACCGCGCGGCGTTCCTGAAAGCCGGCGGTACGGTCGAGATCATCGACACGTTCGCACTGCGGGACCCGCTCCAGCGGCACCCGCACACGTACCAGACCCGCTGGCGCGTGACGCTCGACGACGGCACGACCGGGATCTACGTCAGGAGCTACCCGAATGAGCACAACGCAGCCCTCTGGCCGGCCGACTTCTGAGCAGCGCCACGACGAGCTGCTCCAGCACATCGGCGGCCTGCTGCTGGACGCTGCTCCGGGTGGTTTCCGGCGGATCGACGTGCTGGTGCGGATGACGGTGGCCGTGCAGGACGTGGCGATGACGGTGTACATGCCGGACCGGAGCACGCCCGAGGCGTTCCCGCCGGAGGGCCTGGCCGCGGCGTTCCAGGAGATGCGGCAGGTGCTGCACCAGCCGGGCCGGGGCACGTGGTTCTCGGCCCGGTGCGTGGTCAACGCGCCGGCCCGGATCGACATCACCTACAACTTCGACCACGACCCGCTGTTCGACCCGCCGGTCCCGGCCGCCGACTTCGCCCGGGACCTGCGGGTCTTCCCCCGCGACGACGCCTACACGCCCGACTGGCTGCGCGCCAAGCTCGTCGAGGCGAGCACCGAGGAGCAGAACGCATGACCGCCCCCCAGCTGGACGTCGAGGACCAGAACGCGATCCTCGGCTCGGTCACCACCCTGCTCGTGCAGCGCCTCCCGGGTGACTGGGAGCAGCTGTGGGTGGACTTCCGGATGGTCGGCGGCCACCTGGAGGCGGAGGTCTCCGGGCTGACCCTGTACGGCTCGTCGTTCGAGTGGGAGCTGCCCGCGGAGGCGCTGCCGTTCTTCGTGCAGCTGCGCGACGGCATGGCGCGGCCGGGGCGGGGCACGTGGTTCTCGATGAGGTTCCACCTCGTGCACCCGGACACCTACTCGGCGGAGTTCGACCGGGACCACGAGCCGGACTGGACCCGGCCGCCCTCCCGCGAGCACCACCTGGAGGAGCTGGAGACCTACCCGCGCGACGACGACGCGCTGCCCGAGTGGTTGCGGGAACGCGCGGGCCTGGTCGCGCCGGAGCAGGTGGGGGCCGCCCAGATCGACCCGGGGCTGATCTTCGCCGCGCCGGTGTTCGACGGCGCCGAGGGCCGGTTCCAGGACCGGCCGGCGGTGCACCCGCAGGAGCTGGACGACGTGCTGGCCTACCTGGAGGGCGCGCCGGTCGTGCTGGCCGCCCGGTCCTACGGCACGGACGTGTTCCGGCCGGACGCCACGCCCGCCGTGCCGCTGTCCTTCCACACCGACGGCACGTGGGTGTGGCCCGGCGCGGTGGCCTACTACCTGCGGCACCACCACGTGCCGCCGGTGCCGCAGCTCGTGCAGCACGTCCGCGACAACGAGGGCGTCGTGCCTGAGGTCTCCCCGGAGGCCGAGCGCGCCGCGACCGCGGTGGCCACCGGGCAGCGGCCGGGCGCCGAGCTGCCCGAGTACCGGCCGCGGGAGGTCTCCGAGGCCGACCGGCGGGCGTTGGAGCAGCTCAAGGCGCGGCTCGACCACTTCGGGGTGGGCGAGCAGGAGTACGGCATCGTCGAGCCGAAGCCGGACGCGCTGGTGATCGAGCCCGCGCCCGGCCGGTCCGGCTGGCAGGTGCAGTTCTGGGACGGCAGCCGCGGCCCGAGCGGCAGGCCGCGCGTGTACGAGCACGCCGTGGACGCGGCGAAGGTGCTGCTCGCGGAGCTGCTGTGGCGCCCGGACCAGGACCAGGCGCGGGCCGCCGGGCAGGCCGCCGCGGGACCGGGGGCGGTGCGGCCGGTGCCGGACATCCAGCCGCTGCCCGACGAGCCGCCGCTGTCGCTGTTCCGCGACCGCGAGCCCGTGGTGCTGCCGGTGGGCGCGGAGCTGGACCGGTTCGGCCCGGAGTCCGGCAACCTCGTCTACGCGGCGGGCACCATGTTCGGCAACCGGTCGTTGCCACCGGATTGGCTGAACCGCCGCTACCACGTGTACCGGGTGCGGAAGCCGGTGCCGGCGCTCGTGGGCGTCGCGGTGCCGTGGTTCGGTCAGGCCGGCGGCGGCACGGGGTACTTCCTCGCGGTGTCGGTGGCGGACCTGCTGGCCGACGGGAGCCTGGTCGAGGTGCCCGAGGTCACCACCCAACCGCCGCCGCCGAGGGTCTGACGGGGCTGCAAGACGTCATTGGTCCGTTCGGCCCAGCGGGGTGCCGTGCGAGCACGGTGGGTCGCGGGGGAAGATGGTGCACGTGTCCGAGCTGAAGCCGCTGAACCCGACCGAGCAGGATGCGCTGGTCAAGCAGATCGGCCTCACGCTGATGCGGGCCGCTCCCGAGGAGTGGCGCCACGTGACGGCGGAGTACCGCGCCACCGGTCGGTACTCGGAGTTGACCGCCGAGGTCCGGTCGACCGACGGCAACCTGCGCGCGTGGTCCCCGCCCCAGGAGGTGGGCAACCTGTTCGCGCGGCTGCGCGCGGGCATGTACCGGGAGGGTCGCGGCAGCTGGTCCAACGCCCGCTACCAGCTCGACCACCCGTCCAGCTACAACCTGGACTTCGACCGCAACGAGCCCTCGTGGCAGACCGCGCCGCCGCCGCAGGCGTACGTGGACGAGATGCGGTTCTTCCCGCGCACGGACGACAACGTGCCCGACTGGCTGCGCCGCAGGCTCCAGCAGGCGCCGCCGGCGCGCGCGTTCCGCACGGCCCGCGTGTTCGACGGCGCGGGTCCCGGCGGCCGGCCGTCGGTGAACCGCCCGCCGGTGGCGGACGAGGACCGCGACCTGCTGCTGAGCTACCTGGACCGGGCGCCGGTCGCGGTGGTGGGGCGCGGGTTCGACGCGGACGTGCTGAACCCGGACGCGCCGCAGGTGGTGCCGGTGGCGTTCCAGACCGACGGGCAGTGGATCTGGCCCGCGGCGGTCGGCCACTACCTGCGGGCCTACGGCGTGCCGCCGGAGCCGGAGCTGGTGGAGCGGGCCAAGGCGCAGGACTTCGTGCTGCCGGAGGTGACCGAGGAGGCGCGCGTCGCCGCCGCGGCCAACCTGGGCGCGCCGGCCGCGCCGCAGGGCACCGCGCTGCCGGTGGCCGAGCCGCCGGAGCCGGCCGCCGAACCCCCGGTGGAGGTGGGCGCGACGGTGGCGGCGGCGCTGCCGGAGCTGCTGGACGAGCCGGGCGGGCGGGGCGACGTCGGGGGGACGGCGAACCCGACCGGCGGCAAGCCGGAGGCGGGGTCGGGCGAGTACGAGCAGGAGGGCCCGCCGTACCGGGTGCGGTTCGAGGAGGACGGCCCGGTCATCGACGACCGGTACCGGCGCGAGTCCTACGTGGACGGCATGGACCTGTTCGCGCCCGCCGCGTACGAGCGGGATGCCGGTGACACGCAGGCGTGGAGCCCGTTCTCGGAGGAGGAGCCGGAGCCCGCGCCGACCGAGGAGACCGCCGAGGTCGAGGCGGTGCCGGCCGAGGACCCCGTGCGCGAGGAGACCGGCCGCGAGGAGCCCGAGCCGGTCGTCGAGGTGCCCGCCCCGGCGCCCGACGAGGTGACCGCCGAGTTCGAGGTCGACCAGGAGCTGTACGACCAGGGCCGCGCCGAGCACGACGACGAGCCCTTCGACGCGCCGGGCGCCTCGCCCGCCGAGGGCCCGGACGACCACCGCGACCAGCACGACTTCGAGGACCGCGCCGAGGAGCCCGCCGACCGGTTCGCCGAGGCCGCGCCCGTTCCGCACGCGGACCAGGACCCGGGCCGGTTCGCCGCCGAGGAGCCCGACCGGTTCGCCGACCGGGACCACTTCGCGGCGGCGGCGCAGGAGCCGGACCGGTTCGCCGACCAGGGCCGGGACCGCTTCGACGACGAGCCGGACCGCTTCGCCGCGCAGGAGCCGACCCGGTTCATGGAGCAGGCGCCGCCGTTCGCGGACCGGGACCAGCCGGACCAGTTCGCCGCGCAGGAGCCGGACCGCTTCGCGGCACAGGCGCCCGACCGGTTCGCGGACCGGGACCACGGGGACCAGTTCACCGCCCAGGACCCGGAGCGCTTCACCACGCAGGCACCGGACCAGTTCGCCACCCCGGCGTCGGATCAGTTCAGTACTCAGGTGTCGGACCAGTTCACCGCCCAGGTGTCGGACCAGTTCGCCGTGCCGACGCCGGATCAGTTCGGTGCTCAGGCGCCGGGCCAGTTCGGTGCTCAGGCGTCGGACCAGTTCGCGCCCCAGGCGCCGGACCAGTTCGCCGTGCCGGTGCCCGACCGCTTCACCGAGGCCGCCCCCGCCCAGCCGTTCCGCGAGGCCGCGCCCACCCCGCCGCCCCCGCCCCCGGTGGTGCTCGAGCCCCGCCAGGTCACGCCGGAGGAGGAGCGGGAGCTCGCCGGCATCCGGCGCGCGCTGGACGAGCTGGACGTGCCCCCGGCCGCCTACCGGTTCGGCGGCGAGCCCACCGACCGCACGTGGCTGCTGCGCACCGAGGGCCAGGACTGGGAGGTGTCGTGGTTCGACCACGGCCCCACCAACCCGGTCCGCTTCGACCGCGTCGAGGACGCCGCCGCCTACCTGGTCGGCAAGCTGGTCCTCACCCACCGCCGCGCCCCGCGACCGAACCCGCTGCCCCCGCCGCCACCGATGCCGCCCCAGCAGCGCCCGCGCCCACCGATGAACAACGGGTTCCGGGAGGAGCCGCCGCGTCGTCCCGGGCCGCCCGGTCCGCGCCCGCCGGTCGAGCCGCCGGTCCAGCCCTCCGCCCCGCAGGCGGAGGCCAAGCCGACGCGCTCGTGGCCGATCAGCCCGATGAACGGCGAACCGCCGCTCACCCTGTTCCGGCAGAAGAAGATGGTCGAGCTGCCCGCGGGCGTCGAGGTCGACCGCTTCGGCGACGGCTCGGGCAACCTGGTCTACGCGGCCGGCACCCCGTTCCCGCAGCGCTCGCTCGTGCCGTCGTGGGTGAACCGCCCGTACCGGGTGTACCGGCTGCGCCGCCCGGTCGAGGTGCTGACCGGCGTGGCCGTGCCGTGGTTCGAGCAGCCGGGTGGCGGCACCGCCTACCTCCTGCCCAAGACGGTCGACGAGATGGTGGCCGACGGCGTCCTGGTCGAGGTGGCCAACCAGGAGGCCCCCCTCCACTGACCCGAACGCTCAACTCGGGGGTCCTGAACGTACGACTCGCGAGGCCTGAACGTACGACTCGCGGGGCGCGGGTGTTCGACACGCGCGCGAGTCGTACGTTCGGGACCACCGTGTCGTACGTTCAGGACGGGTGAGTTCAACGTTCGCGTCAGGTCAGCTGGAGGCCGTGGGCGGCGGCGAAGGCCAGGGCCGTGTCCACGTCCACCCGCGCACCGCGCAGCGAAGCCTGGACCAGTCCGTCGGCGTCCAGGCGCGCCCCGCGCAGGTCGGCGCCCTCCAAGCGGCAGTTCCGCAGGCGCGCGCCGGTCAGGTCGGCGTCGCGCAGGTCCGCCTCGCGCAGGTCGGCGTCCTCCAGGTTGGCCTCGCGCAACCGCAGGCCGCGCAGCGAGACCTTGCGCAGCACGGCGCCGGTCAGGCCGGCCAGGGTGAGATCCGTCTCCTCCAGGGTGATCGGCCGCAGCCCGCAGTCGACGAACACCGAGCCCAGCCACGTGCACGAGGCGAACGCCGCCGACGCCAGCACGGTCCGCCGGAACCGGCACGAGCGGAACGCCGAGGCCCGGTGCGACGACTCGCCCAGGTCGGTGCGGTCGAACGTGCACTCGGTGAAGGTGCAGCCGGAGGTCACCAGGCCCCGCATGTCCGCCTCGGTGAAATCGCACCGGACGAACGCCCGGCCCTCCCACCGCTGCCCGTACAGGACCGCGTCCGAGTAGTCCTCGCCGATGATGTCCACTGTCACACCTTGTCATCGTTCGCCAGTTGGTAACCTCCGACCTGCCGGGCAACCCGCCCGGCGCCGCGGTCCCGGTGTAGAGACCGCCGCTGACAGGTCAGCCTGCCTAGTGGTCATGCCCGAGGACTCCAAGCCACGACATCCGGGAAGGCTCATGACCCGCACGCCCGTGAACGTGACCGTCACCGGTGCGGCCGGCCAGATCGGCTACGCACTGCTGTTCCGCATCGCCTCCGGCCAGCTGCTGGGCGCCGACGTACCGGTGCGCCTGCGCCTGCTGGAGATCCCCCAGGCCGTCAAGGCCGCCGAGGGCACCGCGATGGAGCTGGACGACTGCGCGTTCCCGCTGCTGTCCGGCATCGACATCACCGACGACGCCAAGACCGCCTTCGACGGGGTGAACGTGGCGCTGCTCGTCGGCGCCCGCCCGCGCACGAAGGGCATGGAGCGCGGCGACCTGCTGGAGGCCAACGGCGGCATCTTCAAGCCGCAGGGCGAGGCGATCAACGCCGGCGCGGCGGACGACGTGCGCGTGCTGGTGGTCGGCAACCCGGCCAACACCAACGCCCTGATCGCCCAGCGCCACGCGCCCGACGTGCCGGCCGAGCGGTTCACCGCGATGACCCGCCTCGACCACAACCGCGCCCTGTCGCAGCTGGCCAAGAAGCTCGGCGTGTCGGTGACCGAGATCAAGAAGATGACGATCTGGGGCAACCACTCGGCCACCCAGTACCCCGACCTGTTCCGCACCGAGGTCAACGGCCGGGTCGCCGCCGAGGCCGTGGACGACCAGCAGTGGCTGGAGAACGACTTCATCCCGACCGTCGCCAAGCGCGGCGCGGCGATCATCGAGGCGCGCGGCGCGTCCTCGGCGGCGTCGGCGGCCAACGCGGCGATCGACCACGTCTACGACTGGGTGAACGGCACCGCCGAGGGTGACTGGGTGTCGATGGCCGTGCCGTCCGACGGCTCCTACGGCGTGCCGGAGGGCCTGATCTCCTCCTTCCCGGTGACGGTGAAGGACGGCAAGTACTCGATCGTGCAAGGCTTGGAGCTCGACGACTTCTCCCGCGGCCGCATCGACGCCTCCGTGGCCGAGCTGGTCGAGGAGCGCGACGCGGTGCAGGCCCTGGGCCTCATCTAGGAGCGGCGCCACACGGGAGGGCCACCCGCGGGTGGCCCTCCCGTGGCATGTTGAGGGCATGAACACCTGGCCCGTCCCCGCGCCCGACCTGCCCGCCGACGTCCACCCGGCGCTCGCCGCGACCGCCCGCGCCGCCGCCCGCGCCTACGGCGGCGCCCGCGGGGAGTTCACCCGCGCGCAGCTGCGCGAGGAGATCGCCGACGGCGCGGACGGGACGCCGACCATGCGCGTGGACGCGATCGTGGAGGCCGCCATCGCGGAGGCGGCGAAGGGCGCGGGCGCGAACCTGCTGTCCGAGGAGGCCGGGTTCCTCGACCACGGCTCCGCCGTCACCCTGGTGATCGACCCGGTGGACGGGTCCGCCAACGCCGCCACGGGCGTGCCGCTGTCGTGCTTCGCGGGCGCCCTCGTGGTGGACGACCAGCCGGTGGAGGCGCTGACGGTGTGGTTCGACACCGGCCGCGCCTGGCACGCCAGGGCGGGCGAGCCCACGCCGTTCCGCACCACCGGCCGCAAGGCGCTCAAGGGCGCGAACGTGTGCCTGCTGCGCCCCAAGCGCGGCACCGAGGAAGCCTGGCTGCGGGTGTCGAACCAGGCCGACCGGGTCCGCGTGCTGTGCACGACGTGCCTGGAGACCATGCTGGTCGCGGAGGGCGCCGTGGACGCGTTCGCCGACCCCGGCTCGGACACCCACCGGCTGATGGACCTGATCGCGGCCCTGGTGACGGTGCCCGCGGCCGGCGGTGTGCTGCTGGACCTGCACGGCCGGCCGCTGACCTTCGACCTGGACCTGACCCGCCGGTGGTCGGGCATCGCCGCCGCGTCGCCCGAGCTGGCCGACGAGCTGGTGGCCACCATCCTCGGCTAGGCCGGGTCGCGGGCGGCGTCGGGGGCGCCTGGTCCCAGGACGGGCTGGGAGCGTTCCCGGGTAGTGGGTGAACCCCGGCCGGCCCAACCCGAACTCCACTCGAACGAGCGACAGCGCGCGGGCCCTGAATTCAGCCGATCGGGCGCGTGCCTTCGGGGAGGAGCGCCGGGCGGGGCCACCGCGGCGGGGCCGTCGGGTCCACTTCGGACAGCGGGCCCCGGGCGCGGGCGGGTTCGCACGGCGGGGGACGTGCCCCCGCCGTGCCGCCCCGGCGCCGCCTACCGCGCCGGGGTCGCGTCCTCGAGCCTGGGCGATTCGGGGACCCGCGGCTCCACCAGGCTCTCCGGGCCGGGGTAGACCAGCCCTTCGTGCCCGTCGGAGAAGCGGATCAGGTACGGCGGCGCACCCCGGGACCCGCGCACTTCCAGGATCTCGCCGATCGTCTCGTCGAGGCCCACCGCGCGGCTGTGGACGTGCAACCGGTCACCTACGGTCGCGTACATCTGCAACACCTCCGGTGCGTCACAGCGTAGGACTGTTCCGAAGGTACCGACAGGGTGGTTCTTCCGCTCAGGCGCAGGCGGTGGACAGCTTCGCCACCTGGTCCAGCTTCTGCTGCGACCAGGTGGCGATGTTCGCGGGGCTCAGGTCCTCCAGGGTCACCTGGTTCATGGTGCCCGCCACGCCGTCGATGGCGTCCTTGAGCGTGGCGTCGCCCGCCTTGGCGGCGAGGTCGTTCAGCTCCTGGGCCTTCTGCTGGGTCTCCTCCAGCGCCTTCTGCGGGTCGGTCGCGTCGGGGGTGAAGCCGGCCAGCTTGAGGGCGTCGATGCACAGCTGCGCCTTGTCGGCGGCCTGGCCGACCTGGTTGGCCGTGTCCTGTGCGCTCTGCACGGCTTCGCACCCGGAGACCGCGCCGGCGAGGCCCAGCGCCAGCACGAGGGTGGCGATCGGACGACCTGCGCGCATGAGTGGCTCCCGTTCTTCGGCGGTGACCGTATTGGGCGGTGACCGTTTCGCCCGACTCTACCGATGTGGGCGAGACCCCCTCTACCGGCGCGCGTACAAGCGCCGCACCACGTCGTCGATCTCCGGCTCCTCCACGGAGATGTCGTGCACCTCGGTGCGCGCCGCGACGGCCGCGATGAGCGCCGCCGCGGTGGTCTCCGCCCGGCGGAACACCAGGTGGTGGCGCATCCCGTTCAGCTCGGCCCTGGTCGAGGTCACGCCCGGCAGCCCGGTCAGCTCGGCCACCGGCCGCTCCAGGTCCACCACGAGCACCCGTTCGGGTGCCACCTCGGCGCGCAGCGCCGCCAGCGGCCCGTCGGCCAGCACGGTGCCCCGGTCGATGACGACCAGCCGCGGGCACAGCCGCTCGATGTCGTCCAGGTCGTGCGTGGTGAGCAGCAGGGTGGTGCCGCGCCGGGTGTTGAGCTCGGCCAGGAACTCGCGCAGGCGCTCCTTGGACTCCAGGTCGAGCCCGATCGTCGGCTCGTCCAGCACCAGCAGCTCGGGGCCGTGCAGCAGGGCGGCGGTGACCTCGCCGCGCATCCGCTGGCCGAGGGACAGCTGGCGGACCGGGGTGTCCAGGAACGGGTCGAGGTCGAGCAGGTCCGCGCACTCCCGCAGCCGCCGCGCGTGGTCGGGCCCCGGCACCCGGTAGACGGCCCGCAGCAGGTCGAAGCTGTCCCGCAGGGGCAGGTCCCACCAGAGCTGGCTGCGCTGGCCGAACACCACGCCGAGGCGCCGGGCCAGCTCGCGGCGCGACCGCGACGGGTCCACACCGGACACCAGGACGTGCCCGGAGGTCGGCACCAGGATGCCGGTGAGCACCTTGATGGTGGTCGACTTGCCCGCCCCGTTGGGGCCGACGTAGCCGACCGCCTCGCCCGCGGCGACGTCGAAGCTCACCGCGTCGACCGCGCGCACCACGCGCTTCTCCCGCCGGAACCGGCCGGTCCTGGTGGTGAGCGTGAACTCGCGGCGCAGGTCCCGCACCTCGATCATGATCCAGTCCCTCGGTAGTGCCGGACGGCGAACCGCCACACCAGGCCCGCCACGACCGCGGTGACCGCCGCCACCAGCGGTGACGCCCAGCCGAGCAGCGCGGGGCCGCCGAGCGGGTCCGGTCGGTCGAGCAGGGCCAGCGCGGGGTAGTAGGCGACGAACGCGCCGGGTACGACGAACGCGAAGAAGCGCCGCAGCCACGGGCCGTAGACGGTGGCGGGGTAGGAGGTGAACGCGCTGCTGCCGTAGGTCACGGAGTTGGCCAGCTCCTGGCCGTCGATCAGCCAGAAGCAGATCGAGCCGGCGATCACCCAGACGGCGGAGAAGATGACCGCGCCGCTGATCGGCGCGACCAGGACGAGCGGCGCGGTGAGCGGCGACCACGCGATGTCGTTGTGGACCAGCGCGTAGACCAGCACGACCGCGCTCGCCAGGGTGCGGCCGATCTTCCGCAGGTGCAGGTCGGAGGCCATGACCTGGGCCAGCGTGCTCAGCGGGCGCAGCAGCAGGACGTCGAACGTGCCGGTGCGGAGGTGGGTGGGCAGCTCGTCCAGCTGGCCCGCGACCAGGTCGGCGAGGCCGAACGCGACACCGGCCAGCGCGTACACCAGGACGACCTCGTCGACGGAGAACCCGCCCAGCGCGTCGACCCGGTTGAACAGGACCAGGATGACCGCCAGCTCCACCAACTGGCTCAGCGCCGAGGCGACGCACAGGAGGGCGAACGAGGCCCGGTAGGACGCCTGGCCGCGCAGCCGCGCGGCGATCAGCCTCGGGTAGACGCGCTCAGCCACCCTGCACCACCACCCGGCGCACGGCGCGTTGCAGCACCAGGTGGCCCGCCGCCATCACGGTGACCGCCCAGAACGCCTGGTGCGCCAGCGTGGTCCACAGTGGAGCGGCGGACAGGAAGACGTCGATCGGGGCCTGGAGCACGGCCGGGAAGGGCGTGAACCACAGCGCGGTGCGAGCCCAGTCCGGGAAGAACGCCAGCGGCACGGCCAGGCCGCACAGCAGCCAGGTGCTCAGCGTGTAGAGGCCGTGCAGGCCGCGGTTGTCCAGCAGCCAGAACGTGGTGGCGTTGAGCAGGAACCGCAGGCCGAAGCTGGTGGTCAGGGCCAGCACCAGGCTGACCGCGAACGCGGGGACCACGGCGGGCTCGGGCCAGCGGAAGGGGAAGAGCAGGGCGCCGAACGCGACCGGCGGGGCGAACCGCACCACCAGCGCGTAGGCGCCCCGGCCGACGTCCTCGGCGAACAGGGCCGGCTGGAGGTGCCAGGGCCGGTAGAGGTCGACCACGACGTCACCGGTGCGGATGCGCTCGGAGAGCTGCCCGTCGCCCCCCAGCACGACGAACGCCATCAGGCCCTGGCCCAGCCAGGTGTAGGTGGAGGCGGCGGCGAGGTCGTAGCCGGCGATCGGGCCCGAGGAGACCGCCGCCGCCAGCACGGCCAGCCTGAGCATGCCGAAGACGACGTTGGTCGCCATGCCGGCGAACATCGCCTGTCGGTAGGTGGAGTACCTGCGGAATCCGGCCAGCGCTAGAAGGGCGTAGGCGCGCACGTCTGTCAACCCTAGGAAGCGGGGCAAGTGGTTTATCGCTCGTTCGGGTGAGAGGCCCTCATCGCCGCGCGGCCAGCACCCCGTTCAGCAGGCCGGGGTAGAGCGCGTCGAGGTCCTCGCGCCGAAGCGAGCTGATCCGCGAGGTGCCGCGCGGCCGGACCCGCACCACGCCGGCCTCCCGCAGCGTGCGGACGTGGTGCGTGAGGGTGGACGCCGTGATCCCCAGGTCGAGGGCGCCGCAGGAGATGCCCTCCTCGTGCTCGGCCAGCGACCGCACGATGCGCAGCCGCACCGGGTCGGCCAGCGCGTGGAGCACCGCCTCGATGCGGATCTCCTCGCGGCCGGGGTGGGGGATCGGGCTCGCCATGCGGCCATGGTACGAGGTTCGTCGAACTTTGACGGATGTCGTAGTGCGGTGCCGGTCGAGTTGCTCAGGGGCCGAAGGCGCTCGTGGTCACCTGACCGGCCCCGGGTTTGGCGGCCAGGCAGTGGAAGTAGGAGCGGTCGCCCTCGGTGAAGCCCACCGCGGTGATCTCCCAGGCGGAGGTGTCCACGGTCGGCCGGGTGTTGGCCTTCATCGCCGCGGGCGTGCACACGTTCGCGACCTCGGGCGCCCGCGCCAGGTTGTCGCTGGTCACCGCGGGCACCGACCCGGACAGCCAGCCGCCCGCGAACGCCTCCCAGAAGTGCTCGACCGAGCAGTCGGCGGCGCGGCGGGCGGTGGCGGGTTGGCCGCCGAAGTTGTTGATGCCGTGGTAGCAGGTGGGTTCGGCGACGCAGAAGCCCGTGTCGCACCCGGTGAGGAACGGGGGCGGCGGGTCGGCGGCGGCCGGTGTGACGTCGGTGGTGCTGCTCGCGGCGGTTCCGCCGGTGTCCCTGGTCGTCCACCACCACGTGCCGAGCGCGACCGCAGCGGCCAGCGCCGCCGCGCCGAGGACGAGCGGCCAGGGTTGCCGGGTGGTCGGCGGGGGTGAGGTCGGGAACGCCGGCGCGATGTACTGCGGGGCCTGTGGCGGCCCGCTTCGCGGGTGTGGCGGCCCGCTCGGGATGCCACGCGGCGTGCGCGGACCGGCCTGGGGTGTGTTCGGCCCGGCCTGGGGTGTGTTCGGGCCGGCGTACGGCGGCGTGTGCGACGCGGCCTGCCCGCTGAGTTCCTGCCGCAGGCGGGCGGCGCTGGGCGTCCGGTGCGCGGTGTCGGGTTCCAGCGCCCGCACCAGCGCCTCGTGCAGGTCGCGTGGCACACCCGGCACCGGCGGCACGGGGGAGCGCAGCACCTCCCCGAGGTGGTCGAACGACTCGATGGGCCACGGCACCGGCCGCGGCGGCTTGCCCGCGAGCAGGTCGTACAGGGTGGCGGCGAGCGAGTACACGTCCGCGGCGGGCGTCGGGTGGGCCATCGCGAACGCCTCGGGCGGGGCGTAGCTGGGGCTCAGCGAGTCGCGGGTGACGGTGCTGGAGCCCTCGGCGTCCAGCAGGGCGGCCAGGCCGAAGTCCGCGAGCTTCGCGGTGCCGTACCGGTCGAGCAGGATGTTGCCGGGCTTGATGTCGCGGTGCAGCACGCCTTCCGCGTGGGCGACCGCCAGGGCGTCCGCGAGCTGGGTGCCGAGCCGCCGCACCCGTTCCGGTGCTTGAGGCCCCTCACGCTTCACCAGATCGGCCAACGAGCCACCGGCGCACAGCTCCATGACCAGGTAGGGGGTGCCGTCGGGGGTGAAGGCGGCGTCGTGCACCGAGACCACGTGCGGGTGACCGGAGAGGCGGGCGGCGGCGTGGGCCTCGCGCAGGAAGCGCCGGCGGTCGCGCTCGGTCCGCAGCACCCGGTTGTCGATCTTGACCGCCACCTCGCGGTTCAGCTGCACCTGGCGGGCGCGGTAGACGGTGGCGAAGCCGCCCTGGCCCAGCGGGGTGAGGTCGGAGAGTCCCGGCAGCTGCACGCCGGGACTCTAACCGGCCGCGATCAGGCCGTGGACACGTTGCCGCCGTCGGGGCCGGGCAGCTGGAGGTTGCCGGGGCGCGGGCGGTCGCCGGGGTAGCCGCTGGTCTCCCCAAATCCCGAGGGGCGCCCGACGAACCTCGGCACGGGCTGCCGGTTGCCGCCTGCGGAGAAGTGCGTGGCGCTGACCCAGCCCCAGTAGCCGTTGTCGCTCGGGGTGTAGGCGGACCAGTCGTTGGTGACGGAGCCGTGGTCAATGCGGAGCGGGAAGCGGCGCTGGCAGACGAACCAGCTGTTGCCGGCGTACAGGACGCCCTAGACGTCGCCGACCGGGGTGAAGTTGGCGGAGCCGTGGACGAACCAGGGGTGGTTGGTGCGGTAGATGTGGCAGGTGGAGGTCGGGTAGCCCGACTGTGCCCCGGAGGAATAGTAGGAGGCGGTGGCGGAAGCCAGGCCGGTGACCAGCAGGGCGGCGACGACGGTGTCGAGGAACTTTCGGATTCTCACCCGGGGTGTACCGAACGCGGGGCTGCCGTGCTCCTGCTTTTCGCCTGCTCCGAGGGAGACGCTCCATGGGAACCTGCTGGTCGAGCGACATGCCGGCCAGTAGGGCGAACATGTCGTTGGCCAGCAGTTCGTCGGCTTCGGGGTCTGAGCCGGGCACCCCATGCGGGGCATGATGGAGGTCGGTACTGATCGCTGGTCACGGTACCCGGTCATTTTGACACCTCCTGGTACCCCCGGGTACCCTGGTACCCGGGGGTACCAGGAGGTGTCGCATGGCTGTCCAGTCTGCTCCGGTCAAAGTCGACCAGGAAACGCACGCTTTGATCGCCCATGCGGCCACTGCGCTGCACATGTCGCAGAAAGATCTCCTCTCCGCGGCTGTTCGTGAGTACCTGGGTGCTCGCCGAGAGGAGATCAGTGCTGCCCTGCGCCGTACGATGCAGATGATCGACGGTACGGAAGCCAGTCAGGTAGCCGTTCTGACGGGCATGTCCCGTGAGCGCATCGATGAACTCGGTGGAGTTCGCGAAAGCTGATGACCGTTCGTCCCACCCTGCGATGCCTGCGTAACGATTTGGGTATTACACTGCCGTCGGTCGACGACCCGCTGGATGAGATCGACCACCCGTTGATCCGGAAGGCCAACGATCAGTTCGCCGTGCCGGCAGGACCTCGTGAGCGGATCAGGTCGGTGGATGACGTGATCATGTTCAAGGTCAAGGTCCAGCGGTGGCGAGGAGCCGTTGTCGAGTCGGGGGAACCGAGTTGGCTCGTAGCGGCCGGCGTGCGGGAAGACGGTAGTCGAGATGACTTCTACGAGGCGCTCGCCACCGCGGCCGTAGCCGCACGTGCTCGGTACAACGCTGAGCACAGCCCGCCCCTGAAATCGCAGACGTGCTGTGACCAGTGGCTTCCGGTGGAGGATGATTACGACCGGTATCGCGCCGAAGCCGGCATTCGCCTCCTGCGCGCGTTGCGCGACACCGTTCATCGGCTGGTGTGCGATTCATTGTTGGATGGGCACGAGCACGCTGGCGAAGTGGCAGGGGCGGAACTCGGTGTACTCGTCCAGGGCTCGGAAGAGCGCGGTACGTATGTAGCTCTGCGAATCACCGGCTCCGTACCGGACGGCATGGTGGCCGTGGTCCTCAACCTCGTGCCCGGCTGTGACCGGGACGGCTGGTATTCCGAGTTCGCCATGCCGGATCGACCGCTTCGCCCCGGTGAGCAGGCGTACTCCAACCTCATGGACCCTGCTGAGGCAGCACGCCTCCTCGAAGGGCGCGATGCCCGCTAGTGCGATGACCAGGAACGTTTGCCGGGTCGGTCAGGCTACTAGTGGTCGGCCCCAGCGTTGGTGGCAGGCTGCGGGTGCATGCTCGTTCGCGGCGTTGAGGGTTGCGGTGCAGGTGGGCGGCGAGTGTGCGCAGGCTCCACCGGGTGGAGGGCAGGCCAGCCCCAGGGGGGAGGGTCCTGGCCGTCGCCACGATGAACGCGATGTCGTCGGGGCTGGTGCGGCGGGGACGGCTTCCCATCCAGTTGGGGCCCAGCGCCGCCGGGCTGCGGGCGTTGAAGTCATGGATCACGTTCCGCACGGTGTCCGTGTCCGCCGCAACCAGCTGTGCGATCGACGGCGCGGGGATCTCGACGTGCTCTGACCGGCTCGGCCATCGCCCGTCCTCATTCTCAGCGGCGACTACGTCACCACCGAGAATGAGATCACCACGAACCGGCATCGCGGATCTTTCCGGCGTATCCCCAACCCGGCGAACGTTCGTGGTCACCGCACTGGTCATACATCAGGCACTGTGCTGGTCAAGCGACATGCCAGGGCGGCGCAGTCGCTCCCGCTCACCGGTCGAACTCGGGGATCAGGTCGCCGACCAGCCGCAGGCTCTGCATGACGTCCTCGTGCTTCAGCCCGCCGACCTGGTGGAAGGTCATCAGGCGATCGATGCCGAGATCCGCGTAGACCTTCATCTTCTTCCGGCACGTCTCCGGGCTGCCGACGATCAGCGAGTCCTGCTCGTTCAGCGCCTCGAAGATCTCCTCCGGCGTCACGTCCTCGCCCCGCAGCACCCGGCCGATGACCAGTTGCGCCTGCGTCGGCCCGACACCGGCGGCGGCTTCCGAACGCAGGAAGTCCCCGGTCAGGCCGCCGCCTTCGGGGGAGTTCAGCAGCTCCTCCTGGTGGCGCATGTTCTCCGCGAACGCGTCGGCCGCCTCGAAGAACGTCAGCGCCTTGACGGTGTACCAGGCCGCGGCGGCCACGGCGCCGTTGCGGACCGCCTGCTCGTCGGTCTCGGCGCAGTGCACGAAGGTGAAGAAGGCGACCTGGTCGTTGACGCGGGCGCCGACCGGCGAGGTGCACGCGGCGGCGGCCGAGCGGTAGAGGTCGACCATCCGGCGCACCCGCTCGACCGACTCCCAGATGGTCGTGCCCAGCACACCGACGCCGCGGCGGCCCGCCTCCTCGAACGACGCGGGGTTGGCGGCGGCCTGCCACAGCGGCGGGTGGGGCTGTTGGAGCGGCTTCGGCACGATGGGGACGTCGTTGATCTCGAAGTCCTCGCTGGAGTGCGAGAAGCGCTCCGACGTCCACATCCGGGGGATCATCTCGAACGCCTGCTGCGCCTGCCGCCGCACGTCGTCGGGGTCGATGTTGAACAGGCGCCACTCCGGGGCGGTGGACCTGGTCAGCCCGAGCTCCAGCCGCCCGCCGCTGAGGTGGTCGAGGGTCGCGGCCCGCTCGGCCACCCGGATCGGGTGGTTGAAGCGGGCCGGGGCGAGGACCGCGGCGTGGCCCAGGCGCATCCGGGACGTGTGCTGCGAGATCGCGGCCAGCAGCAGCTCCGGCGCGGACGACAGGCTGAACTCCTCGGCGCCGTGGTGCTCGACCTGCCACCAGCAGCCGTAGCCGAGGGCGTCGGCCAGGCGCGCCTGCTCCAGGGCCTCGGCGAACCGCGCGCCCTGGTGGCCGTCCCGCCACGGGCGCGGGTCCTGGATCTCGTTGAAGACGTCGATCTTCATCCCGCTCCTCACGCCCGCCGGTCCGCCGAAACCTAACGGTCCGGGAGGCAAAAGGACATGGGCCGAACGGTTGACCGCTTAACCGGTTAATCGCTACGGTCCGAAGACCGTCGCCGTTCCTCCGAAGGCCGCCACCTCGAGGAAGGTAGGAAGCAGTGCGCACAGCCCTGTTGCTGGCACTCCTGCTGCTGGTCACGATCACGCCGCCGGTTTCGGCGGCACCACCGCCCGTTCCCGTCGTGGACTACCTGAAGCGCATCAGCGGCACCCGCACGGTGACCGGTATGCACAACAAGGAGCCCAACTCCGACCCCGCCCGCCACACCGCCAAGGTGCACGCGATCACCGGCGTCTACCCCGGCCTGTGGGGCGGCGACCTCCTGTTCGCGCAGGACGACGTCAACAACCGCCGGCGCATGGTCGACCAGGCCGAGACCGAGTGGCGCAACGGCTCCCTGGTCACCCTGACCTGGCACGTCTGCCCGCCCACGCGCGGCGTCAGCTGCGGCTGGGACGCGGGCGTGCGGGACCGGCTCACCGACGCCCAGTGGACGCAGCTGGTCACCGGCGGCACGGCGCTCAACAACGCCTGGAAGGCCCGCCTCGACGAGTCCGTGCCGTTCCTGCGGCAGCTGCTGGGCGCGGGCGTGCAACCGCTGTTCCGGCCGCTGCACGAGATGAACGACCCGTGGGCGTGGTGGGGCGGCCGGCCGGGCGCGAACGGCAGCCGCAAGCTCTACCAGATCACCTACGACCACCTGGTCCGCACGCGCGGGCTGACCGGCATGGCCTGGGTCTGGAACGTCAAGGACCTCGACCCCGCCCGCATCGCCGACTACTACCCCGGCGCGAACTACGTGGACGTCGTGTCGCTCGACGCGTGGAACGACTTCTGGCCCTCCACCACCTACTACGACACCCTCAAGACCATCGCGAACGGCAAGCCGCTGGCCCTGGCCGAGGTCGGCCGGGTGCCGTCGCCGCAGGAGCTCGCGTCCCAGCCCGACTGGACCTACTTCATGGCCTGGCCCGAGTTCTTCGACGACAAGGCGCTCAACCCCGACAGCGCCGTCCGCGCCACCTACGCCTCACCCCGCGTGGTCAACCAGGGCCAACTCGCCCCGAACCCGGGCGCCAACCTGGCCCTGGGCCGTCCCGCGCACTCGACGGCCACCGAGAGCGCCGCGCACCCGGCCGCCCACGCGGTCGACGGCAACCCCGCCACGCGCTGGAGCAGCGCCCACACCGACCAGCACTCGCTGTGGGTCGACCTCGGCTCGGCGCGGGCGATCAGCCGGATCAGGCTCGACTGGGAGGCCGCGCACGCGCGCCAGTACCAGCTCCAGACCTCCCTCGACGGCACCACGTGGACCACGGTCCACGAGGACTACGCGGCCGACGGCGGCACCGACGAGGTGGCGGTCCGCGCCACCGCCCGGTACGTGAAGCTGTACGCGTTCCAGCGCGCCACGCCCTACGGCTACTCGCTGTGGGAGATGGGCGTCTACTGAGGGCCCGCTAGGCGCGGGTGATCGGCACGACCTGGTCGAGGAGCAGGCGCAACGCCTCCCGGTCCACCGCGGCCGGGTCCTCGGCCAGCCAGTCGCCGATCTCCTCGACGAACTGGGCGGGCGTCATCGGCGGGACGACGGCGTCCGCCGGCTGCTCCGCGGTCACCGCGCCCGCCCGGCTCGGGTGCACCAGCAGGGCGCAGCGGATGTCCAGCCACGGCAGCAGCTTCCGGTACACCGCCAGGCTGCGCGGCAACCGCGTGCCACCGCCCCGGAACGGGTGGCCGTTGCGCCACAACGCGCCGTCGTCCTCGGCCTCGTAGTGGCCGGGCAGCCACGACTTCGACTCGATCAGCACCAGCCGCCGCCCGCACAGCACGGCGTGGTCGACGTCGGCGAACACCGACCCCGGCCACGCCAGGCCGTGGAAGACGCGGGCGCCCGGCAGGCGGGTCAGGTAGCGGTTGAGCAGGTCGGCGGTGAGGCGCTCGCAGACCCGGTCGTCGGTGGTCCCGTGCACCACGGCGGTGTCGTGCTCGCGCGCGAACGCCTGGTCCTCGCGCACCGCCCGCAGGTACCGCCGGGCCAGCCGGAACACCGCGGTCGCCGCGGCGGCCACCACGAGCAGCCACGCGCCCAGCGCCAGCGGCGAGAAGTCGACCACGACCACCGGCAGCAGCAGGAGGACCCAGCCGCACACGGCGGCCAGCGCGGGCGCGTGCCCGGGACCCGCGATCGGCGCGTACCGCACGCGCTGCCCCACGTCGACCAGGTGCCACCACGCGATGCCGCCGAGGTCCACCACGGGCTTCGGAGGTACGAAGTCGGGGTCGTCGCCGAGGTTGCGCGCCCGCCCGGTCCGCGCCGAGCGCGGCGGCCGGGTCGGCGAGGTCGGTCGGGCGCCCGGCCGGGTGTGGGTCCAGCCGCGGTCGTAGTCGCGCCTGCGGGCCGGGTCACGCAGGGTGTCATATGCCTCTTGCAGCATCCGGAAGGTGCCGGAGGACCCGCCCGCGTCCGGGTGCATGACCTTGGCCAGGGAGCGGTAGGCGGACCTGATCTCCGCTTCGGACGCGTTGCGACCGATACCGAGGAGCTCGTAGTAGTCGACCCCGCGCACGCGGCAGACCTTAGCGGCACTGTCTGAAAAGCGGTCCGAATGGTTAGGGTTGTCGCCTTGAGCCCGGTAGCGCAGTGGTCGTCGCGCCCTCCTGCTCGGAGGGAGTACGCCGGTTCGACTCCGGCCCGGCTCGGGACCAGGTAGCGCAGTGGTTGACGCGCCCTCCTCCGGGAGGGAGTACGCCGGTTCGAGTCCGGCCTGGTCCGCGGGGTCCGAGCCGCCGGTGTTCGAGCCGGCCGGTGTTCGAGCCGGCCGGGCCGGGGTCGAGCCGGTCAGGTTCAAGTCGGCCGGGTTCGAGTTGCCGGGTCACCCGGGGTGTCGCACCGTGCGCCCACGGCGACTTTCGACGTGTGCGGCAACGACTGCTGGATGGCCTTCGAGGACACCGCGGGCGCCCACCCGGGCTGACGGCGGGCCGGTCGACCCCCGTCACCGGGCCTGGAGCACCAGCCGGCCGTTGGCGAAGAACGGCTGGAGGTCGCCGCGGGCGTCGACGCTCTTGATGCCGTGCGGCAGGACCTCCTCGATCGCGCTGAACGCGATGATGTCCGACACCCCGTAGCGACCGCGCAGCGTGCGCTGGCCCGGGAACCGCAGCGCCCGGCCCTCCCGCCGGTCGCGGTGGGCCAGGGCGGCCCGCAGGGCGCCGCGCGTCAGCCCGGTCGGACCCGCCAGGCGTTGCAGGTCACCGTTGTGCACGGCGACCCCGTAGCCGCGCTCGATCAGCGTCGAGAGCGTGTTCTCCGACGGCTGCTCGGCCAGCCGGAACGACAGCGCGTGGTGGTCCTCCACCGCGTGCACGCACACCACGTGCGCGTGGAACAGCAGCGTCTCGTACAGCGACACCGCCACGGCGTCCGCCGTGGCCGGGTCGCCGTGACCGGCGTCCAGGCCGAGCCAGGTGGTCATCCGGCGACCTGGACAACGTTGTCGCACTGGTATTCGGGCACAGGGTCTCCTCGACGCGGGTCAACGCGGGACGGGGCGCGAGGAGGCTACTCCGATCGGGTGACGTGGTGGTAGCCGCCGAATGGCCGTTGTCCGGACCTTTTCCGAGCACCCCCGGGGACCCGTCCGCCCGGCCCCGCTCACCCCGGGAGCAGGTCGAAGGAGTCCAGGAACGGCAGCGCGCCGATCCGCTGGAGCGCCGCGGCCGACAGCCAGATGCTCAGGCCGGTGATCACCGGGGCGACCACGGCCAGCTCGACCTTGCCGCCGGTCTGCATCCGCATGACCTTCGGCGGCGCGACCGGGAACCACGTCTTGCCGCCGAGCGGGATCGGCCACAGGATCGGGCAGCCCTGCTCGGTGATCGCGTCGCCCAGGAAGTGCGCCACGCACCCGATGCCGACGGCCAGCCCGCACGCCGCCGCGCTGGCCGGGGTCTGCGCGGTCCACGCCAGGCAGAGGACCGTGATGCCGGCCGACACGCCCGTGATGAGCAGGGCGTCCTTCTTCGGGCACCAGTCGTTCATGATGCCGCGCACGGCCAGGCCGGCGAACACGAACATCAGCGCGGGCAGCGCCCACTTCTGCGACTGCTGCACCACCGCCGTGGTGAACACGGCGGCGACGAAGGCGAACACCAGGGTGTGGGTGAGGCCGCGGTGGCCGCCGTCGCGCTTGGAGTCCTTGCGGGTGCGCGTGGTGCGGTAGACGAACGCGCTGGTGGTGTTGATCAGGACCGACGCGGCCTGGCTGATCGGCCCGAACGTCCGCGAGATGGTCGACGACGGGTGGTCGAGGTCGGGCAGCAGGGCGGCGCCGGTGGCCAGCACCGCGCCGACCGCCCAGCTCTGCGGGGTGAGCTGCCCGACGGGGTGCTCGTCGGCGAGCGCGGTCACCGCCGCCCAGGCCAGCAGACCACTCATGGCATGGGTCGGACCCATCGACAAGGCTGCCCCCTCGATCACGCGACTTGATCACTCGACACTTGATCACTCGACCGGGTCGAGGTTAGCGGCCCGGACGCCCGGCGCGCCGCTGATCGACGAACGCGTGTTCGAGTGTCGCCCCGGGGCGCGGCCCGGCCGCCGGGCTGGTTGTATTGGCACCGGAACCACACCGGCCACCCGGCCCGGAGGTGTGACGCCGTTCCCTTTTCGGCCCCAGGTGGACGCAAGCAGCCCGACATAGCAGTACGCTTGTCTTGCTTGCACTGTTGCGAGAGGAGCGCCCGGAGTATGGGCAAGATCAAGGTTCAGGGGACCGTCGTCGAACTCGACGGCGACGAGATGACCCGAATCATCTGGCAGTTCATCAAGGACAAGCTGATCCACCCGTACCTGGACGTCAACCTCGAGTACTACGACCTGGGCATCGAGCACCGGGACGCGACCGAGGACCAGGTCACCGTCGACGCCGCGAACGCCATCAAGCAGCACGGCGTGGGTGTGAAGTGCGCCACCATCACCCCGGACGAGGCGCGGGTCGAGGAGTTCGGCCTGAAGAAGATGTGGGTCTCGCCGAACGGCACGATCCGCAACATCCTCGGCGGCGTGGTGTTCCGCGAGCCGATCATCATCAACAACATCCCGCGGCTCGTGCCGGGCTGGACCAAGCCGATCATCATCGGCCGCCACGCCCACGGCGACCAGTACAAGGCGCAGAACTTCAAGGTCCCCGGCGCCGGTCAGCTGACCATCACCTTCACGCCCGAGGACGGCGGCGAGCCGATCCAGCACGTGGTGGCCAACTACGGCCCCGACGGCGGCGTGGCGCTGGGCATGTACAACTTCAACAAGTCCATCGAGGACTTCGCGCGCGCCTCGTTCTCCTACGGGTTGCAGCGCGACTACCCGGTGTACATGTCCACCAAGAACACCATCCTCAAGGCGTACGACGGCGCCTTCAAGGACATCTTCCAGCGGGTGTTCGAGGAGGAGTTCAAGGCCGAGTTCGACGCCAAGGGCCTGACCTACGAGCACCGCCTGATCGACGACATGGTCGCCGCGGCCATGAAGTGGGAGGGCGGCTACGTCTGGGCGTGCAAGAACTACGACGGCGACGTGCAGTCCGACACGGTCGCGCAGGGCTTCGGCTCGCTCGGCCTGATGACGTCGGTGCTGATGACGCCGGACGGCAAGACCGTCGAGGCCGAGGCGGCCCACGGCACGGTGACCCGGCACTACCGCCAGCACCAGGCCGGCAAGCCGACCTCCACCAACCCGATCGCGTCGATCTACGCGTGGACGGGTGGCCTGAAGCACCGCGGCAAGCTGGACGGCACCCCCGAGGTCACCGGCTTCGCGGAGACCCTGGAGCAGGTCATCATCTCCACCGTCGAGAGCGGCCGGATGACGAAGGACCTGGCCCTGCTCGTCGGGCCGGACCAGGAGTGGCTGACCACCGAGGACTTCCTCGGCACCCTGGACGAGAACCTCCAGAAGAAGATGGCCGGCTGAGCTCTTCCGCGGTTTTTCCGGCTCCCGAGGGCCCGGTCGCGTTCGCGCGGCCGGGCCCTCGGGCTTCGCGGCGGGTGGACCGGCCGCGCGTGGCCGGTCTGCCGGGATCGCCGCTGCCGCGGCTGTCTCTCCTGTGATCGTCGGTCGGCGGTGTCACCTGGTCGGTTCGCCTCCGGGGTGGATTTGGCCCGCCGGCCGTCCTTCGGGCCCTCCCGGCGCTATATCTGCACTTCAGATGAGGTGCCTGGAGGCGTGATGTTGGGTGTTCCCGTGCGGGGGATGGTCGTGCTCGGCGTGCTGGCCGCGGCCGGGTTGATGTACGTCGCCAACGGCGGCGAGAAGCTGGGCGCGGAGGGGGCGGGCACGGGGGAGTGCCGGGTGACCGTGGTCGCCGACATCCTCAACGTGCGGTCGGGGCCCGCCGACACGCAGCCGATCGTGTCGACCATGCGCCGCGACTTCGTGGTGGCGGCCGAGCGGCGGGTGGAGAACGGGTTCCGGATGCTGTCCGAGGGGCGGTGGGCGAAGGAGGAGTTCGTCGTGCCGACCAGGGACAGCGACTGCTCGTGAGGTCGTGGGCGGCGTGCGGGACCGCCCACCCGCGCGGGTGGGCGGTCGCGGAGCGTGGCTAGGCTGCGGGACGTGCTGACTGTCTCGACCGTCAACGTCAACGGGCTGCGCGCGGCCGCCAAGAAGGGCTACCGCGAGTGGCTCGCGGCCACGTCGGCGGACGTGGTGTGCCTCCAGGAGGTGCGCGCCGAGCCGGGGCAGCTGGCCGAGGAGGACCGGGCGCCCGAGGGGTGGCACGTGGCGCACGCGCACTCCGAGGTGAAGGGGCGCAACGGGGTCGCGGTGCTGACCCGGGTGGCGCCCGAGGCGGTCCGGATCGGGTTCGGGGCGCCGGAGTTCGAGCACTCCGGGCGGTACGTGGAGGTCGAGCTGCCGGACGTCGTGGTGGCGTCGCTCTACCTGCCCAGCGGTGACGTCGGCACGCCCCGGCAGGACGAGAAGGAGCGGTTCATGGCCGCGTTCCTGCCGTACCTGGTGGAGCTGCGGGACAAGGCCGCCGCCGGTGGGCGGGAGGTGCTGGTGTGCGGGGACTGGAACATCGCGCACCGGCCCGAGGACCTGAAGTCGTGGAAGACCAACCAGAAGTCGGCCGGGTTCCTGCCCGAGGAGCGGGCCTGGCTGGGCCGGGTGTTCGACGAGGCCCGGTACGTGGACGTGGTGCGGTCCCTGCACCCGGACGCGGTGGGGCCGTACACGTGGTGGTCCTACCGGGGCAAGGCGTTCGACAACGACTCGGGCTGGCGGATCGACTACCAGGTGGCGACGGAGGGGCTGGCGGCTCGGGCGGCGTCGGCGGTGGTGGAGCGGGCGGCGACCTACGGGGAGCGGTGGTCGGACCACGCGCCCGTGACCGTGGTGTACGGCTGAGGTCCACCTTCGCGGAACGGCGTCGGGTGGGGTGTGGCGGTGGATACCGTGGTCGTACGCCGTTGCCGAGAGTCGGAGGTCGCCCGCGGTGGACATCTTCGGGTTGCTGGAGAAGTTGGCCGACCTGACCTGGCCCGGTACCGGGGGGACGTCCTCGGCGCGGAAGCCGGAGCGGGGGAAGCCGAAGTCGGGGAGCCCGGCGCAGGAGGCTGACGACGCCGGGTCGGGTGAGGCCGGGTCGGGTGGGTCGGGGAGCGGGAAGCCGGCAGGGCTCGGCTGACGTCCGCGACCGGCCCTCCGGGTGACCGCGTGGTGCGGAACGGGCCCCGCGCGGAACCGATCCACCCGACGAACGTCTTCGCTCGTTCGGCCGCACTTCACGTGGGGTTGGTGACCCACCCACGGAATCGTGAGAAGTTTTCATGACAACCGAGACGTGGGGAGCGGTCGATGGGGATCAGCCGGCGGCGGTTCTTGCAGGCGACGGGCGCGGCGGGGGCGACCCTGCTGTGGGGCGGGCCCGCCTGGGCCGCCACCACCGGCACGACCCTCGACGTGGCGGCGCTGCCGCTGGGCGGCCAGGGCTACCGCAGGTTGCAGGCCGGACCGGGGTGGCCCGTGGTGGTGCGGTCCGACCTGGCGCCGCCCGGGGCGGGGCGGGCCGACCGGCGCGTGCCGCTCGCCTGCTTCGTGCAGTTCACCGACATGCACGTGGTGGACACCCAGAGCCCCGCGCGGTTCGAGTACACCCACCCGCTGCTCGGCGCCGGGGCGTTCCGGGCCCACGAGACCCTCGCCCAGCACACCTCCGCCGCGCTGGTGCGCAAGGTCGACGAGCTGCGCGCGGGACCGTTCACCGGGCGCCCGATCGACCTCGTGGTGACCACCGGCGACAACACCGACAACCACGAGCTGGTCGAGCTGGACTGGTTCCTCACCGTGCTCAACGGCGGTCGGATCACCGCCAACACCGGCGACCCGACCCGGTACGAGGGGGTGCAGGACTCCGGCGTCGCCGCCTACTGGAACCCGCACTCCGCGCTGGTCGACGACTACAAGGCCAGGGGCTTCCCGGTCGTGCCCGGCCTGCTCGACGCCGCCATCCGGCCGTTCGACAGCCCGGGGCTGCGCGTCCCCTGGTACTGCACCTTCGGCAACCACGACGACAGCGTGGTGGGCACGCTCCCGGACGGCATCCCGTTCATCGACGCCCTCTACACCTCCGACCGCAAGGTGGTGGGCGTCGACGCGACCACGGCCACCCGCGTGGCCAGGGCGTTCACCGACCCGGCGGCGATCCCCGACGCGCTGGCCGCGCTGGTGTCGTCGGCGGGCGGCGGCGGCGTGGTCCGCCGGGTCACGCCGGACGCGCGCCGCAGGCCGTTCACCACGGCGGAGTTCGTCCAGGCCCACCTCGACCCGCGCCACACCGGGCCCGGACCGCACGGGCACGGGTTCACCCAGGACAACGCGGACGGCGTGGACGTCTTCTACACCTTCCGCATCGCGCCCGGCGTGACCGGCATCAGCCTCGACACCACGACCACGGGGGGCTTCTCCGAGGGCTCCATCGGCCTGCACCAGTACCTGTGGCTGGAGCGGGTCCTCAAGCGCAACAGCTCCCGCTACTACGACGTCCTCGGGCTCCAGCGCCGGCAGGACGTGACCGACGAGCTGTTCGTCCTGTTCAGCCACCACAGCAGCTGGACCATGGACAACCTGCTGCCGGACCGCCGCCGCCCGCTCGACCCGCGCCTGGGCGGTGACGCGCTGGTCGACCTGCTCGGGCGCTTCCCCAACGTGGTGGCCTGGGTCAACGGCCACACCCACGAGAACCGGATCGTCCCGCACGGCACCGGCGAGCGCGCGTTCTGGGAGATCAACACCGCCGCCCACGTCGACCACCCGCAGCACGCGCGGGTCATCGAGCTGGTGGACAACGCCGACGGCACGTTGTCGCTGTTCACGACCCTGGTGGAGGGGGACGCGCCCTACCGGGCCGACTACGGCGACCGGTCGCCGCGCGGGTTGGCCTCGCTGGCGCGGGAGTTCGCGTTCAACGACCTGCACGCCGATCCGGCGGCGGTGGGGGCGGTGGTCGACCGCAACACCGAGTTGGTGGTCGCGGGGCGGAGTCCGGTGCGGTGAGCGCTGGGTGGGTCGGTCGGTTCGGTGGGGTGAACCCGTTCGGGTTCACGTGCCGAGCGGTGGTGCCGGAGGTCACTCCGGGGCCGATCGGGAATTCTCGGCACCTAAGGTCGTTGTCGTGGCCGTGGACATCTCGATCACCCCGCCCGAACCGACGCCCAGCCCGGCGGCGATGCGCCGCGCGCTGCGCCGCGCCGCCGACGGGGCGGTCCTCGACGTCACCGAGGCCGCCGTGCTGCTGCACGCCCGCGGCGGGGACCTGGACGCCCTGTTCGACGCCGCGGGCCGGGTGCGCGACGCCCACCTGCTGGCCGAGGGGCGGTCGGGGGTGGTCACCTACAGCCGCAACGCGTTCATCCCGTTGACGCGCCTGTGCCGGGACCGCTGCCACTACTGCACGTTCGCCACCGTCCCGCACCGGCTGCCCGCCGCGTTCCTGGAGCGCGACGAGGTGCTGGACATCGCCCGGCGGGCGGCGGCGCAGGGGTGCAAGGAAGCCCTGTTCACGCTGGGCGACCGGCCCGAGGACCGCTGGCCCCAGGCGCGGGAGTGGCTGGAGGCGCGCGGCTACTCGTCCACCCTCGACTACGTCCGGGCCTGCGCCATCGCGGTGCTGGAGGAGACCGGGCTGCTGCCCCACCTCAACCCCGGCGTGCTGAGCTGGGAGGAGCTCCAGCGGCTGCGACCGGTCGCGGCGAGCATGGGGATGATGCTGGAGACCACCGCCGAGCGGCTGTGGCGGGACAAGGGCGGTCCCCACCACGGCAGCCCCGACAAGGAGCCCGCGGTGCGGCTGCGGGTCCTCACGGACGCGGGCCGGGTCAACGTCCCGTTCACCACCGGCATCCTGATCGGCATCGGCGAGACGATCACCGAGCGCGCCGAGTCGCTGCTGGCCATGCGGGGCGTGGCGCGGCAGTACGGGCACGTGCAGGAGGTGATCATCCAGAACTTCCGGGCCAAGCCGGACACCGCGATGCGCGGGATGCCGGACGCCGACCTGCGCGAGCTGGCCGCCACGATCGCGGTGGCGAGGCTGGTCATGCCGTCGTCGACGAGCGTGCAGGCGCCGCCGAACCTGGTCGGCGGGGAGTTCGGGCTCATGCTGCGCGCGGGTGTCGACGACTGGGGCGGCGTGTCGCCGGTGACGCCCGACCACGTCAACCCGGAGCGACCGTGGCCGCAGGTGGAGGCGCTCGTCGAGCGCACCCGCGAGGCCGGGTTCGAGCTGCGCGAGCGGTTGGCCGTCTACCCGCGCTACGTCACCGCGCCCGCCGGGCAGTGGATCGACACCCGGCTGGCCGGGCACGTCGCCGCGCTCGCCGGGCCAGGGGGGCTGGCCGACGCCGACGCCCCGGTGGTCGGCCGCGAGTGGCAGGAGCCGGACGGCGGGCTCGACACCTACGGGCGGGCCGACCTGAACACCGCGATCGACACCGAGGGGCGGGCGGCGGACCGGCGCGGGGACTTCGACAGCGTCTACGGCGACTGGGCCTCGTTGCGCGTGCCGGGGAGCGGTGACGGGAGCGCGGTGGCGCGGCTGCCCGAGGACGCCAAGCGGGCGCTGTCGATCGCCGCGGACGACCCGGCCCGGCTGCTGGAGGACACCGACGCGGCGCTGGCGCTGCTGACCGCGGAGGGCGAGGTCCTGGAGACCGCGGCCCGGCTCGCCGACGAGCTGCGCGCCTCGGTGGTCGGCGACGACGTCACCTACGTGGTCAACCGCAACATCAACTTCTCCAACGTCTGCTACGTCGGCTGCCGGTTCTGCGCCTTCGCGCAGCGCGAGCGGGACGCCGACGCGTTCCGGCTCTCGGTGGAGGAGGTCGTGCAGCGGGCGCGGGAGGCGTGGGACGCGGGCGCCACCGAGGTGTGCATGCAGGGCGGCATCGACCCGAAGCTGCCCGTCACCTACTACGCCGACGTGGTGCGGGCGATCAAGGCGGCCCTGCCGGGGATGCACGTCCACGCGTTCAGCCCGATGGAGGTCGTCAGCGCGGCGGCCAAGGCGGGCGTGGGCGTGCGGGAGTGGCTGACCGAGCTGCGCGACGCCGGCCTGGACTCCATCCCGGGCACCGCCGCCGAGATCCTGGACGACGACGTGCGCTGGGTGCTGACCAAGGGCAAGCTGCCCGCCGCGACCTGGCTGGACGTGGTCGCCACCGCGCACGAGGTGGGCCTCAGGTCGTCCAGCACGATGATGTACGGGCACGTCGACCACCCCGGGCACTGGCTCGGGCACTTCCGGGTGCTGGCCGGCCTCCAGGACCGGACCGGTGGGCTGACCGAGTTCGTGGGGCTGCCGTTCGTGCACCGCAACGCGCCCATCTACCTGGCGGGGGTGGCGCGGCCCGGCCCCTCCCGGCGGGACAACCGCGCGGTCCACGCGTTCGCCCGGCTCGCGCTGCACGGGCGGGTGGACAACATCCAGTGCTCGTGGGTGAAGCTCGGGGACGAGGAGACCGCGGAGGTGCTGCGGGGCGGGGCGAACGACCTGGGCGGGACGCTGATGGAGGAGACCATCAGCCGCATGGCCGGGTCGGAGCACGGGTCGGCGCGGACGGTGCGGCAGTTGGAGGCGACGGCGGCGTTGGCCGGGCGGCCGGCTCGGCAGCGGACCACCACGTACGGCCGGGTGGAGGGCGTGCGGTAGGCCGGGCGGGGGTGTGCGGTGGACCGGGTGGGGGTGTGCGGTGGACCGGGTGGGGGTGTGCGGTGGACCGGTGTGCGGTTGACCGGGCGAGGGCGCGTATTTGACCAGGTGGAGGGCCCTCGGCGGTGGTCCCGCACCCCCCTGTGGTGCGGCGGGAGATCCGCTGTGGATACCCTGCTTCGGCCGATCCGAACCAACAAGTGTCACAGCTTCGGTAGGTTCTCGGCCGTCCGTCAACAGAGGTTTCACCCCTTGGTGGGTGGCGTGGTGCTGGTGAGGAGCTGGGCAGTGCGCGGTCGCGGTGCGGTCTTGGGGACGGTCCTGGGCGCGGCGTCTTCGCTGGTCGTCGGAGGTGTCGCGGTGGCCGCCGACGGTGCCGTGGCGGCCGGTGACGTGATCACGGCGCCCCCGATCTCCCTGGACGCCCCGGTCGGGATCGTGGCCGTGGGCTTCGGTGTGGTGGGGCTGGTGGCCGGGCTGCTGCGGCGGCGCAAGGCCGCGCTGGTGAGCGCGGCGTCGGTGGTGGTGGTGGAGGAGAGCGAGCCCCGGGCCGCCACCGGGGTCTGAGGCCGATCGGCCGGGGTTGGTGGGCCGGCTGAGCCAGCTGGTCGGGTTGGCCGGGTCGGGCCGGGTCGGCCGGGTTGGGCGGCCCGCCACCGGTGGCGGTTGGTCGGCCTGGGAGGATCGTTCCCGTGGCCCCTGAGATCCCCGCTGACAACGCCGGCGAGACCGCCGCCGCTCCGGTGAGCCGGCCCCGCGTCCTGTCCGGCATCCAGCCGACCGCCGGTTCGTTCCACCTCGGCAACTACCTCGGCGCGCTGCGGCAGTGGGTGGCCCTCCAGGAGACGCACGAGGCGTTCTACGCCGTGGTCGACCTGCACGCGATCACCGTCGAGCAGGACCCCAAGGTGCTCCGGCACAACACGCTGCTGTCCGCCGCGCAGCTGCTGGCGCTGGGCATCGACCCGGACCGCTCGGCGCTGTTCGTGCAGTCCCACGTGCCCGAGCACGCCCAGCTCGGCTGGGTCCTCCAGTGCCTGACCGGGTTCGGCGAGGCCAGCCGCATGACCCAGTTCAAGGACAAGTCCGCGCGGCAGGAGGCGGGGGTCGGCGTCGGCCTGTTCACCTACCCGATCCTCCAGGCCGCGGACATCCTGCTCTACCAGGCGCACCACGTGCCGGTCGGCGAGGACCAGCGGCAGCACCTGGAGCTGACCCGCGACCTGGCGCAGCGGTTCAACAGCCGGTACGGCAAGACGTTCCGGGTGCCCGAGCCCCACATCGTCAAGGCCACCGCCAAGATCTACGACCTCCAGGACCCGACGTCGAAGATGTCGAAGTCCGTGCCGGCGGGCGTGGTGGAGCTGCTGGAGGACCCGAAGCGGTCCGCCAAGAAGATCCGGTCGGCGGTGACCGACACCGGGCGCGACATCGTCTACGACCCCGAGCACAAGGCCGGCGTGAGCAACCTGCTGGTGATCTACTCGGCGTTGACCGGCGAGTCGGTCGAGTCGCTGGTGGCGAGGTACGAGGGCAAGGGCTACGGGGACCTCAAGAAGGACCTCGGCGAGGTGCTGGTGGAGTTCGTGACGCCGGTGCAGGCGCGGGTCGCGGAGTACCTGGCGGACCGGGCCGAGCTGGACAAGGTCCTGGCCCGGGGTGCGGAGCGGGCGCGGTCGGTGGCGTCCAGGACGCTGGCCCGGACCTACGAGCGGATCGGGTTCCTGGCCGGGGCGTGAGCCGTGCCGGTCGACCCGTGACCGTGCCGGTCGATTCGTGATCCTCCCTGAGTGGCGTGGGGTCGTGGCGCGACTTAACTTCTCCGTGTGGCGGACAGCGCTGGGGGCGAGTCGAAGATCGACCGGTTGCGCCGGGAGAAGCCGTGGCTGGACCACGTGTTCCGCGCCGTTCAGCGGTACCAGGAGCAGTACGGGGCGCACTACGCGGCGGCCGTGACCTACTTCAGCGTGCTGTCGCTCGTGCCGATGCTGATGATCGGGTTCGCGGTCGCCGGTTTCGTGCTCGCCTCGCAGCCCGGCCTGTTGGACGAGATGAAGGTGAGCATCGCGGAAGCGGTGCCCGGCGCGCTGGGCGCCACGATCAACGACGTGGTCGAGCAGGCCGTCGCGTCCAAGGGGACCGTGGGTGTGCTGGGCCTGCTGACCGCGGCGTACTCGGGCCTGGGGTGGATGAGCAACCTGCGGGACGCGCTGACGGCCCAGTGGGGCCACGCCAAGGAGGACCGGCCGTTCTTCAAGACGACGCTGAAGGACCTGCTGTCGCTGGTCAGCCTCGGCCTGGCGCTGGTGGTGTCGTTCGGGTTGACGGCGCTGGGCAGCGGGTTCGCGGAGCTGGTGCTGCGCTGGATCGGCCTGGAGGGCGTGGGCTGGGCCCAGGCGCTGCTGAAGGTCGGCACGATCCTGCTGGCGCTGGCGGCGAACTGGCTGGTGTTCCTGTGGGTGCTGGCGAAGCTGCCGCGCAAGCCCGTGGGGTGGCGGAGCGCGCTGAAGGGCGCGCTGGCGGCCGCGGTCGGGTTCGAGGTGCTCAAGCAGGCCGGGACGCTGTACCTGAGCAGCGTCACCGCCTCACCGGCGGGTGCGGCGTTCGGGCCGGTGATCGGCGTGCTGTTCTTCGCGAACCTGGTGGCGCAGTTCCTGCTGTTCATCACGGCCTGGACGGCGACGGCCCGGGAGAACCTGTTGAAGGACCCGCCCGTGCCGCCGCCGCCGGCGGTGATCCGGCCGGTGGTCGAGGTGCGGTCCGGGCCCGGACCCCGCGCCGCTGCCGGGTTGGTGGGCGCGGGGGTGCTGCTGGGGGCCCTGTTCCGCCGGCGGTGACCGGTCGGTGGTCGGCTGGTGCTGGTCTGTTGGTGCTGGTCTGTTGGTGGTGGTCGGCCGGTGCTGGTCGGCTGGTGGTGGTCGGTCGGTGGTCAGGTCCAGAAGACCGCGATGCCGACGTTGAGGACGACCAGGCCGGCCAGGGTCGGGGTGAGCCAGGTGGCGGGCCTCGGCTTGTTCACGTTCACCGCGACCAGGGCCGCGATCAGGACCACCACCACGCCCTTGATGCCGATCTTGACGTGGTCGTAGTCCTGGTCGGTGAGCGGGGCGAGGCCGACCAGGGCGATGCCGGTGAGCAGCTGGAGCGCGCTGCCGTGCAGCCAGCCCTTGTTCAGCGGGGCGTCGGCGCCCGCCCGGCGCTGGACGAAGAACATCGCGATGAGCATGCCCATGCCGAGCAGGTGCAGGAACACCAGCAGTAGGCGCACGAACTCCACGGCGGAGCCTCCAGGGGTGGTGGGTTTCGGTTCGGGGAGTGCCTCATCACCCGCGGCTCGCCCTGAGGCCGCGCAGGCCCAGGACGCCGATGACCGTGCCGAACGTGAGCGACGCGACGACGAGCAGCAGGTGGACGGTGAAGAACCCGGTCGGCCCGTCGTCCCACGAGCGGGGGTCCTTCCAGATGTTGCGCAGGAAGGTCGGCCAGATCACCCAGGACCACACCCCGAAGGCAAGCAGGAAGACGGACGTGCCGCGGGAGAGCTTCACCTGAGCAGTATCCGACGTGGCGGGTGCAGGTCACTCATCCGGGGTGGTTAGCCTGGACGGGTGCGACCCTCCGCGTTCCGACGGTCCGTTGCCCCGGTGTTGGCCGCCTGCACGGCTGCCTGTGCGCTGACGGCCACCGCGGTGCTCGCTGCCGCGCCGGCCCTCGCGTCGGCTGCTGCGCCGGTTTCCGCGCAGGTCGGCGGGCTGGGCACTGTGCTGGACACTGTGCTGCTGGGTGAGCCCGCTCCCGTGTTGCGGGGTGAGCCCGTGCCTGTGCGGGCCGGTGGGCTCCAAGCCCAGCCCAGCTGTGAGAACAAGGTGTCACCGCCTCCCGCGGTGGACACCTCCGAGCAGGTGCCGCCCGGTGAGCAGCCGCCCCGTCCGCTGGAGGTGCCGGAGAACCCGGTCGGCGGCGACCGGCTCGGTGAGTGCGGCCTCGTGCTGCCGCCGAACTCGCCCGTCCTGCCGGACGGCATCTCGGCCAGCAACTGGTTGGTGGCCGACCTCGACAGCGGGGCGGTGCTGGCCGGGCTGGACCCGCACGGGCGGCAGCGGCCCGCCTCGGTGATCAAGGTGCTGCTGGCGACGGTGGCCGCCAAGGAGCTGTCCCCGGACGCGACGGTGGTCGCGACGGCCGAGGACGTCGCGCAGGAGTGCACGTGCGTCGGGCTGCGCGCCGGGGCGTCCTACACGGTGGAGCAGCTGCTCCAGGCGTTGGTGATGGCCTCCGGGAACGACGTGGCCCACGCGCTGGCGCGCAGGTTGGGCGGTATCCCGTCGGCGATCCGGAAGATGAACGCCCTGGCGGCCGAGCTGGGTGCGCTGGACACGCGGGCCGTGACGCCCTCCGGGTTGGACGGGCCGGGCACCTCGACCTCGGCGTACGACGTGGCGCTGATCTTCCGGGAGGCGATGAAGCACCCGGACTTCGTCAAGGCCGTGCGGACGCAGCGGATCGACTTCCCGGCGCCCGGTGGTGCGGGGACCGTGCCGGTCGTCAACGACAACCGGATGCTCACGACGTACCAGGGCGCGCTGGGTGGGAAGTCCGGGTTCACGGACGACGCGCAGCACACGTACGTCGGGGCGGCGGAGCGGAACGGGAAGCGGCTGGTCGTGGTGCTGCTGCGCGGGCAGCAGTCGCCGGTGCGGATGATCGACCAGGCGGCGCGGTTGCTGGACTACGGGTTCGAGCTGCCGCCCTCGGCGTCGGCCGATCCGGTCGGGCGGTTGGTGGAGGGTGCGCCGCAGGCGCGGAAGAAGACCACGGAGCCGCGGCCCACCAGCACGTCCACGGCGGTGGGTCAGGTCGCGAACACGACCGACGACACGCAGAGCTCGGCTATGCAGAAGGCGTTCGGGAATGTGGGTGGGCCCATCACGGCGGTGGCCGGGGTGGGGTTGTTGTTGGCTTTGGCGATGTACTTGCGTAGTCGGCGGGCCAAGGCGGCGCGTGCTCGTCGTGCTGCGGCTGCGGATGCGGCTGCTGCGGGGGTTGGGAGTGGTCAGCCTTCCTGATCGGGGTGTTCACGGGCTGTCGCTCGCCGCTGGGCAGGCCTCCGGGGGAGGGGCTCGGCTCGTGGTCTCCCGTATGGCCTGCCTGAGGCAACCACCCTTGTCCAGGGGGTGTCGCGAAGGGCGTGCGACACCCCCTGGACAAGCGCGGTAGGGCTGCGCCCAGGCCATACGGGAGACCACGAGCACCCCACAGTGTTCAACTGCGCGCCCCGGTCCCGTCGCGCAACCGGTCTCGTCGGCGTCTTGTGGACGCTCGCGCGAGTCGAACACTCGGGACCGTCGTGTCGAACACTCAGGACGGGTGAGTTCTACGTTCAGGTTGCGCGAGTCGTACGTTCAGACCTCGCGTGTCGTACGTTCAGGTCGGGCGTGTCGTACGTTCGGGACCGGTGAGTTCAGCGTTCAGGACGGTGGATGCGTCAAGGCCCTCCGGGCGGGGCTCGGAGGGCCTTGTGCGGTGTGCGGGGGTTAGACGCGCTTGAAGAGCAGGGCGCGCTTGACCTCTTGGATCGCCTTCGTCACCTGGATGCCCCGGGGGCACGCGTCGGTGCAGTTGAAGGTGGTGCGGCAGCGCCAGACGCCGTCCACGTCGTTCAGGATGTCGAGGCGTTCTTCCGAGCCCTCGTCGCGGCTGTCGAAGATGAAGCGGTGCGCGTTGACGATAGCGGCGGGGCCGAAGTAGCTGCCCTCGGTCCAGTACACCGGGCACGAGGTGGTGCAGGCGGCGCACAGGATGCACTTCGTGGTGTCGTCGAAGCGTTCCCGGTCGGCGATGGACTGCACGCGTTCGCGGGTGGGCTCGTTGCCGTAAGTGATGAGGTACGGCTTGACCGCCCGGTACGCCTCGAAGAACGGCTCCATGTCCACCAGGAGGTCCTTGTGGACGGGGAGGCCCTTGATCGGTTCGACGGTGATGGTGGTCTGCTTGCCGCCCCCGGCCAGGAGGTCCTTGAGCAGGACCTTGCACGCCAGGCGGTTGACGCCGTTGATGCGCATGGCGTCCGAGCCGCAGATGCCGTGCGCGCACGAGCGGCGGAACGTCAGGGTGCCGTCCAGGTACCACTTGACGTAGTGGAGGAGGTTCAGGACCCGGTCCGAGGGGAGTGCCGGGATCTCGAAGTCGTCCCAGCGGGGCTCGTCGTCGAACTCCGGGTTGAAGCGCCGGACCCTGAGGGTGACGGTGATCGCGCCGTCCGGTACCGGGGGCTGGTTGCCGCGGGAGCCGGTCGGTGCTTCAGCGGTAGCGGTCATCAGTACTTGCGCTCCATCGGCTGGTACCGGGTGAACGTCACGGGCTTGTAGTCCAGGCGGATGTCTTCATCCTGCTTGTAGTACATGCTGTGGCGCATGAAGTTCGTGTCGTCGCGGTTGGGGTAGTCCTCGCGGGCGTGGCCGCCGCGCGATTCCTTCCTCGCCAGGGCCCCGACGACCAGGACCTCCGCCAGTTCGAGGAGGAAGCCCAGCTCGACCGCTTCGAGGAGGTCGGTGTTGAACCGCTTGCCCTTGTCCTGGACGGTGATCCGGCCGTAGCGCTCCCTGAGGGCCTGCACGTCGTGCAGGGCCTGCTTGAGGGTGTCCTCGGTGCGGTAGACCGACGCGTTGGCGTCCATGGTGGCCTGGAGCTCGGTGCGGATGTCCGCGACCCGCTCGTGGCCGTGCTCGGACAGGATCAGCGCGAGCTGCTCCTCGACGACGGTGGCGGGGGTCTCCGGCAGGTCGAGGTGCTCGTGGTTGTTGGCGTACTCGGCGGCGGCGATGCCCGCCCGGCGGCCGAAGACGTTGATGTCGAGCAGGCTGTTGGTGCCCAGGCGGTTGGCGCCGTGGACGGAGACGCAGGCGCACTCGCCGGCGGCGTAGAGGCCCGGGACGATGTTGTCGTTGTCCCGCAGCACCTCGCCGTGCACGTTGGTGGGGATGCCGCCCATCGCGTAGTGCGCGGTGGGGTAGACCGGCACCGGCTCCTCCACCGGGTCGACCGCGAGGTAGGTGCGGGCGAACTCGGTGATGTCCGGGAGCTTCGACTCCAGGACCTCGGCGCCCAGGTGCGTGCAGTCGAGCAGGACGTAGTCCTTGTTCGGGCCGGCGCCCCGTCCTTCGAGGACCTCCAGCGCCATGGAGCGGGCCACGATGTCGCGTGGCGCCAGGTCCTTGATGGTGGGGGCGTAGCGCTCCATGAACCGCTCGCCGGAGCCGTTGCGGAGGATCGCGCCCTCGCCCCGGGCGCCCTCGGTGAGGAGGATGCCGAGGCCGGCCAGGCCGGTCGGGTGGAACTGGTAGAACTCCATGTCCTCCAGCGGCAGGCCCTTGCGGAAGACGATGCCCATGCCGTCGCCGGTGAGGGTGTGCGCGTTGGACGTGGTCTTGAAGACCTTGCCGAAGCCGCCGGTGGCGAAGACCACCGACTTGGCCTGGAAGACGTGGATCTCGCCGGTGGCGAGCTCGTACGCGACCGCGCCCGTGCAGACCGGGCCGTTGTCGGTCTCGGTCAGGCAGATGTCGAGGACGTAGAACTCGTTGAAGAACTCGATCCCGTGCTTGACGCAGTTCTGGTACAGCGTCTGGAGGATCATGTGACCGGTGCGGTCGGCCGCGTAGCACGCCCGGCGCACGGCGGCTTCACCGTGGTTGCGGGTGTGGCCGCCGAACCGGCGCTGGTCGATCTTGCCCTCGGGCGTGCGGTTGAACGGCAGGCCCATCTTCTCCAGGTCGAGGACCGCGTCGATGGCCTCCTTCGCCATGATCTCGGCGGCGTCCTGGTCGACCAGGTAGTCGCCGCCCTTGATCGTGTCGAAGGTGTGCCACTCCCAGTTGTCCTCCTCCACGTTCGCCAGCGCGGCGCACATGCCGCCCTGCGCGGCGCCCGTGTGGGACCGGGTGGGGTAGAGCTTGGTGAGGACCGCCGTGCGGGCGCGCTGACCCGCCTCGATCGCCGCGCGCATACCGGCGCCGCCGGCGCCGATGATGACGACGTCGTACTTGTGGTACTGCATGTGCTCTCCGCGGCGGGTCAGTCGGTGATGTTCGGGTCGAAGGTGAAGATCACGTACGTGCCCAGGCTGATGACCAGCACCATCGACACGTACAGCAGCACCTTGAGCCAGAACCGGGTCGCGTCCTTGCGGGCGTAGTCGTTGATCACGGTGCGCAGGCCGTTGCCGCCGTGGATCTGGGCCAGCCACAGCATCGCCAGGTCCCAGAGCTGCCAGAACGGGGACGCCCAGCGCCCCGCGACGAAGCCGAAGTTGATGCGGTGCACACCGCCGTCGAGGATGTTCATGATGAACAGGTGGCCGAGCACGAGGACCACCAGCGCCACGCCCGAGATGCGCATGAACAGCCAGCTGTAGAGCTCGAAGTTGTTGCGGCGGGCGGCCGGGCGGCGCGGGGAGCGCGGCTTGTCGAGGGCCAGGGACTCGCTCATGATCAGTGACCCCCACCGAACAGGTCGGACACCGTGCGGACCATCATGTAGTAGGTGCCGGGGATCATCACCAGCACCCAGACGCCGAGCACCGCCCACAGCATCTGCTTCTGGTAGCGCGCGCCCTTCTCCCAGAAGTCGACCAGCATCACCCGGATGCCGTTGAGCGCGTGGTAGAGCACCGCGCCGACCAGGCCGACCTCGAACAGGTTGACGACCGGGTTCTTGTAGGTCTCGATGACCTTGTCGTAGGCGTCCGGGGAGACCCGGACCAGGGCGGTGTCCAGGACGTGCGCGAACAGGAAGAAGAACGTCAGCACACCGGTGATGCGGTGGGCGACCCAGGACCACATGCCCAGGTCACCGCGGTAGAGCGTGCCGCCCCCTTTGGAGCTGCCGCCCGCCCGCTCGGGTGCGGTGGTGCCGGCCATGCGCAACGGCCTCCAGCGTCAGTGGTGGACTGGTCTGTACTAGGACCTCGACCCGGATGCTAGTCCCGCGCGCGCCACCCGACCCAACGGCCCGACCCGTCTGTGAGCGACGAGACAGCACCTCGGGTTCTTGATTGATTCACCTCACGGTTGCGCTGGTCCCGCTGTGCGGTGCTCATCACACGAAGGGGTGATGAGCACCGTCCACTGCGGACCTCAGACCGGTTGGTAGGCCACCACGCCGTTCGCCAGGACCTCCCGCACGGTGACCGTCTGCTCGGCGGCCAGGCCGAACGGGACCAGCACGACGGGCTGCGGCGAGTGCGGCGTCACGATGGCCAGGTTCACCCTCAGGTGGGTTGCGATCAGCCGCCCGGACAGGTCCCGGGCGTTGGTCGCCATGGCCTCCTCGGGACCCGCCTGCGGCGACCGGTTGCCCGGCTCCACCAGGGCGCGGTGGAAGTGGCCGTGGCGCATCGGGTGCCGGAGCAGGAACTCGGCCACGTGCTTCGGGTCGGCCCCGGTGACCACGGCCGAGCGCAGCACCCGCGGCGGGGTGCCGGTGGCCAGGCCCACCGCGTGGTACAGCCCGTTCGCCGCGGGCGGGGCCGGGGTGAACGGGGCCGTGCCGGGCGGCGCGTCGCCGTCCAGGTGCGGCAGCACGTCGTGCTCCAGGAACCGCAGCTGCCGCTTCGCCTCGCTGACCGGGTCGGAGGCCACCAGCTCGTGCGCGGCCACCACCTTGTGCTCCTGCGGCACGCCGACCTCCACGGCCGGCCGCACCACGTTGCCCGAGGCGTCGACGACCTCCCCGAACGGCGCCGGGGCGGGGGTGGAGATCGCCGGGTTGAACGGGTTGCGGTCGGCCGGCTCGCCGTACTCCGCGCGCGTCGCGGCGTCCGGCTCCCAGGTGGCCGCGCCCCGCCCGTCCGGCGGCAGCCGGAGCGGTTCGCCGAGCTCGTACGGGTCCTCGCCGACGCCCCGGCGGCGGTCGGCCAGCTTCATCCCGGTCTTGGCGTTGCGGCCGTCGACGAACCGCTCCATGACGTTCGGCAGCTGCGCGTGCGTCTGCGGCACCTTGGTCTTGCGCACCACGCCGTAGGCGATGCGGGACAGGTCGGTGCCGGTGGCGCCGTCGACGAAGTCGACCGCGAACGACACGCCGCGCACCGGGTGCCGGTTGTTCTGCGCGTCCGCCTTGAGGCGCTCGCGGGCGTCGTCCGGCGACACCTCACCGGCGGCCACGGCCGCCGCGTGCAGGGCGCTCAGCTCGGCGGCGTTGACCTCGTTCACCTTCTGCGCGAGGCGGCCGAACTCGGCGCCGCCCGGCCCGAACCGCACCTCCGGGTCGGCCAGCGCGACCAGCCCGTCGAAGAACAGGTTCGGCTCCGGCGTGTAGGGCAGCAGCGGGTGGATGCCGGCCTGGTTGCGTCGGGAGTACATGTCGGCCGCGATGGACTGCTCGAAGCGGGCGAGGAAGCCCGGGTCGTCGAGCTTCGCCCGGTAGGCCCGCTTCTGCGCCGGGGTCGTGTCCGGGTCGGTGTCGATGCGGTGCCGCGTGTCGGCCACCAGCTGCTGCGGGTCGGGGACCCGGTAGCCGCCGCCGACGACCAGGGGACGCGACGGCTGCGGGTCGTCGAGGCCGGTCGTGTCGCTGAGCAGGGCCGTGACGTGCTCGAACACGTGCGGGCCTGCCGCGGTGGTGCGGTCGCTGGGGTCGAAGTCCATCACCGCCACGTACGGGTGCCTGCCGTTGTGGGCCATGGCGAGCACGGCGAACTCGGTGGCGTTGTGCTCCAGCGTGGCGTTGCGGGTGGGGCCGAACCTGAAGTCGCCGCCGTGCGGGGGCAGCGCGGCCAGCGCCACCGGCTCCCGCCGCGCCGCGACGACCGGCGCCGCGGCGGCCACGGCGGCGTCGATGTCCTGCTGCCGCGCGGCGTTGACGCCGAAGACGAACGCGACGCGGTCGCGCAGCTCCGCCGGCACGTTCGCCATCACGCCGTCGACGACGTCGTCCAGGTCGCCCAGCTCGCCCGCCCGGACGATGGCGTTGACCACGAACGCGGGCGGCTGGTCGGCCTCGATGCCGCGGCGGGTCAGCTCCAGGTAGTCGTCCCTGGTCACCGGGTGCAGGGTGCGCCCGTTGGCCAGGTCCGCGAACGCGGTGTTGTGCGTCCCGCCCCGGTTGGTGAGGGTGACGGGGGCGGTCGTTCCCGCGTCGGCCATCTCGACGTCGTCGTCCGGGACGTCCGACAGCTCGCTGTCGCTGTCGCCGTCGGCCAGGCCGAGGTCGTGGAACCGCTTGGTGGGCGGCTGGGACGGACCCGAGCCGAGGTCGGCCCCGCTGCGGGTGCGCTTGACCGCGTTCGGCGGCTGGGCGGAGGGGTCGACCTCGACGGGCAGGTCCGAGGCCAGGGCCCGCATCCGGTTCTCGACGAGCCACAGGTTGCGCGGCTTGAGGCTCGCGTCGGCCTCGTCGATGCCCGCGGTCATGGGCGCGTTGTCGCCGACCACGCGGCCCCTGCCGTCCTGGTGCTGGAACACCGGCCGGGGTCCCGCGGTCTCCAGGTACTCGTCCTGGAGGCCGAGGAAGTGGCCGATCTCGTGCGCGAGGCGGCGCGGGTCGGTGTCGACGGGCCAGTTCAGCTGGTTGGCGCGGCCGTCGGGGTCGCCGGCGGTGACGGTGGCGTGGGCGTCGGCGGGGTCGTCGGTGAACTCGACCGTGACGTGGAACTGCTCGCCGCCCGGGAGCCGGTTGCCCCGGTTGAACAGGGCTTCGACGCCCTCGTGGGTGCGGGTCCTCAGGTCCAGGAGCTCGGCCGGGTTCGCGGTGCCCGGGTCCAGGTGCAGCCTGACGGTGAAGTCGCGGACCGGGGTGCCGCCGACGTCCAGGACGCGCGTGTCGTAGGCGATGGGGCCGCGCCACGCCTTCATGCGGATGCCGTCCGGGCCGATGGTGGTGGTGTCGAGCACGCCGCCGTCCTCGCCCCGGACCCGGCCGGTGACCGGGGTGGTGGCGCGGGCCGCCGCGATGTCCTCGCCGGGCACGGCGCGGTCGTCGGCGAACCAGTCGGCGGTGGGCGCGGTGCTGTGCCGCCAGGACGGGTCGTCGAGGACCGGGTGGGGGCCCGCCGGTTCCGGTGACGTGATGGTCGTGCCGGTGACCTGCGTGGTTCGCGGGGTCGGGTGCGGGGTCCAGGTCTCGGCGCGCCTGAGGTCCCAGTCCACGTGGACGTCGGTGGTCGGGTCGGCGCCGGCGTTGGCGCGGACGGTGGCCTGGACGCCCCTGGCGGCCAGGTGGTTCCTGAGCAGGGGGGCGTTCGGGCCGGAGACCTCGACGGCGGGGCGCAGGTAGCCCTTGCGGTCGCGCAGGGCGTTCTGCTCGGCGATGTCGTTCGCGAGGGCGTCGAGCCGGGCGCGGTCGGGCCCGGTGAGGTCGGTGCTGCCCGGTGGGAGGTCGAGGGTCAGCTCCGGCTTGGGGCCGCGGTCGGCCCGGGTGGTGGTCGGGCCGGTGGGTTCGGCGGCCCGGGTGGTGGTCGGCGCGGTCGGCGGGGTGGTCTGCGGTGCGGCGGGGGCCTGCGGCGCCGGGGTCGCACCGGGGGCGGGCGGGGGTGCGACCGATGGGCCTCCGGTGGACGTGCCTGCCGTGGAGGTGCCCGTGGTGCCTGCCGTGGCGGTGGTCCCGGCGGGAGGCGGCGTGCCGTTGGCGGCGGGGGGTGGGGTGGCGTTGTAGGCGCTCACCTGGCCGTCCACCGCCCGCTTGGCGCCCCACCAGGCCAGCTGCTCGCCGTCGGCCCTGGCGCGGGCGTCGTTCAGCGCGACCTCGGCCGCGGTGATCAGGGCCTCCTGCGCCTCCCGCGCGCGGACCAGGGCGTCGTGGGCGGCCCTCGCCCGGTCACGGGCCTCCCGCGCCTCGCGGGCGGCGCGCTGCTGCTCGCGCAGGTCCTCCTTGGCCGTGTCGACGGCGGCCCGCGCGGTCCCCAGGTCGGTTTCCGCCTCGGTCAGCGCCTCCCGCGTCCTGGTCAGCTCGGCGTGGGCCTCGGTGGCGGTCCGCTCGGCGAGCTGCCGCGCCCGCTCGTCCGCGTCGAGCTGCTCCCGCGCCCCGGTCAGCTCCCGGGTCAGCCCCTCGACCTCGTCCCGCACGCCGTCGCGGGCGGCGCGGGCCGCGTCCGCGGCGGGCGGCTCGGCGGCCCGCAACGCCCGCTCGGCCCGCGCCAGGCGCTCGGCGGCGTCGTCGAGGCGGGTCTCCAGGCCCTTGACCGACGCGGCGCTCTCCGCCGCGTCGTGGGTCGCGTCGTCGAGGGCCTCGTCCGCGTTCTGGGCGGCGAAGTCCAGCCCGGTGACCCGGGTCTTGAGGTCGGTGACGACCTGCCGGAGCCCGGTCACCTCGCCGCGGGCGTCGTCGAGGGCGGTCTCCAGGTCGGCGACCCCGGCCGATTCCCCCAGGTCGGTGTCGATGCCGGTGTTCAGGCCGATCGCCAGCACGGTCAGCGCGTCGTCGGTCTTGGCCAGCTCGGCGGCGACCTCGTTGACGGTGCGCTGGGCGGCGTGGCGGGCCCGGTCGACCTCCACCTCCGCGTCGCGCCACGCCTTCGCCGCCGCCTTGACGTCGTCCTGGGCCCGGCCCAGCTCGGCGGGGAAGGCGCCCAGCAGGGCCTCGACCTCGGGCGCGGGCATCCGCGCGGACGCGGACGCGGGCACCGCCAGGTCCACCACCCCGAGCCGGCCGCCGACCCGGGCGACCACCCGGTACTCGACGTCGAACTCCACCAGACCGGTGCGGCCCTGCGGCTTGAGGTTGGTCGTCCGGTTGTCGGTCGCGCCGCCGGACACGGCCTGCGAGTCCTCGGACCCGTGCCGCAGCTCGACGCCGCCGGTGGTGAAGTTGACCGTGTCCTCGGGCTGCGGCCCCTGCTTCACCGCCGCGTTGCCGGTGGCGAAGCCCACCGACACGTCCGGCGTCTCGCTGACCTTCGCCTCGCCGCTGGTGGTGCTCACGACGGACGTGGGGTTCTCCAGCTTCACCCCGTCGCTCAGCGCGCCGAGCCGGGGGTTCCCCAGCCGCGCGTAGACCCGGACGTCGGCGTCCTGGCCGAACAGCAGCGCCGCCTCGTGCAGGCCGGGCACGACCAGCGACCCGTCGGTCATGCCGGGCAGGTTCGGCTGGAGGTTCTCCTGGCTGATCGTGGACAGCACGGTGTTGAGCGGCCCGGTGCCCTTGCCGACGAGGCCCTGGTTCGCGCCCGCCGCGACGAGCGCCCGCACGGCCGCGTCCCGCAGGTCGCCGACGCCGCGCAGGTTCTCGATCGACGCCGACACCGGCAGCTGGGTGGCCCCGGGCGCCTGCTGCCACGCCCGGACCTCGGCCTGCCCGCCGAACTCGGCGCCGCGCTTGACGGCCGCCGCCAGGTAGGGCCGGCCCGGGGTGGCCGCGGGGTCGTCGACCTTGAGGTTGTCCGCGTGCAGCCGGACGCCGATCTCCCGGGGGCCGCCGGCCGCCCTGGCGATCTCCTGGTCGCCCTTCTCCACCACCAGTTCGAACTCGATCGGCACGGTGTACCGCGCGGCCGGGCCGCCGCCCGCGCGCAGGTGGCCGAACTGCCGGGTGGTGGCGTCGGTGACCGCGGTCGACCGCGCGTGGTTGAGGTTGGCCGACGCGATCACGCCCGCCGTGCCGGTGACGTTCGGGTTCGCGCTGCCCGGCTGCGCCAGGCCCGGTGCCTTGAGCCCGAGGCCCCAGCCCGTGCCCCGGCCCCGGCTGTCGGACAGCTTGTCGGCGGAGGCGATCGTGTGCTCGACGTCGACGCCGTCGTTGACCACCCGGTCGAACCTCGGCGTGCCGGCCTTCGCGCGCAGCGTGACCTGGAACGAGTCCTTGCCGAAGGTGCCCGGCTGGTGCACCAGCAGCGGCACGCCGCCGTCCAGCGCGCTGTCGATCATCGCCTTGACCGAGGTCCGGGAGCTGAAGTCGACCAACCGCTGGAGGTTGTTCATCGAGTCCTTGAGCACCGAATCCGGCACCAGCGGCTCGCCGAACCTCCTGGCGGTCTTGCCGTTGACCTCGGTCACCAGCTCGTCGACCAGGTCGGACAGGTCCGGCACGTCGTCCACGGCGGACAGCCCGAGCGAGCCGGGCTCGCCGGGGGCGACGGTGCGCGGCGGCGCCAGGGCGGGGAACACCGCGGGCACGTTCGGCGTCACGTTCGGCAGCACGCCCAGCTCGCGCGCCACGTCCTCGGTGACCCGCACGAACACCGCCTTGGGCAGCGTCACGACGGCGCCCTCGGCGCGCGGCGTGCCGCCGTGCCACACGTTGCCCGCGCGGCTCTCGGCGGTGATCGTCACGTCCGCGTCGAGCTGGATCAGCACGGTCCGCCCGTCGGCCGGGGTGACCACGTTGCGGTCCACGGTGCCGCCGACCTCGCGGGCCCGGGACGTCGTGTCCGACCACGGCGTGACCTTGCCCGCCACCGCGAAACCGCCCGCGCCGCTCGCCGGGACCGGCTCGCCGGCCGCCGGCGGGGTGGCGTTCGGCCGGATCGGCACGTTGACGCCGCCGGTGATGTCCACGGAGCGGTTGGTCGTGGTGCTGTCGCCCGCCTTGTAGCCGCCGGTGACCGCGTTCTCGGTGCCGGTGGTGTCGGAGATCGAGACCAGCCGGGGCTTGCTCAGCGCCACCGACATGCCGACGGAGCCGGTGCGGTCGGTGATCCGCCGGTCGTACTTGAGGCCCTGCTCCTGCATCCCGGTCTCGACCAGCTTGCGCAGGTTGGCCTTGATGTTCTCCGGGCTGAACATCCGGTCGACCTGGTGGCGCGACTCCGTGCCGGGCACGGTCAGCGCCGGGTCGCCGCCGGCGGCCCTGGTGATCACGTCGATCGCCGCCCGGTGCAGCGCGGTGGTGTTGGCCACCGCCTCGACGTGCAGGAACTCGGGCGAGGGCGTCGCGGGGCGGGTGGTGAGCAGCTCCTTGACGGTCGGCGCGCCGGTCAGCTGCCGCACCCGCGGCTCGCCCGGCTGGAAGCCCGCCGGGTCGGCCGTCATCGCGGAGCCGTCCGACACCCACAGGTTCGCCGTGCCGTGGACCAGGGGCAGGATCTCGGGGTTGTCCGGGTCGGCGGGGTCGAGCGCCGGGCCGCCGACGGTGCGGGCCACCACGCGCGGGGTCGGGGCCTCGGGCTTCCAGCTGAACGAGGGCGTCACCCGCTGGACCCAGGAGCGCGGCCGGGTGAACGTGGTGATCTCGACCTCGAACTCCACGTCGCCCCGGAACACCTGGGCGTCGGCGCTGCCCACGTTCAACGAGGTGGCGTTGACCGTCGGGCCGCCGGTGTTCCTCGTGGTCCACGAGTGGTTGTACTTCACGCCGACCTGAGGGGTCGGCCGCAGCGCGGCGGCCGCGGTCACGGCCGGGACCACCACCCTGCCCTCGACGCCGCCGCTCCAGCCCTTGGTGGTGGCCGTGGCGCTGTCCAGCCTCGGGCCGCTGGACGCGGAGGCGCGCACGTTGCGCCCGTCGGCCTGGCCCAGGTGGGTCGTGTTCTTCAGCTTCGCCTTGACGGTGACGTTGACGTAGGTGTTGGTGGTGGCGCCGGGGTGCTTGAGCTGGACCTGCACGCCGGGCCCCAGCAGGCTGTCCACGTTGGACCGCAGGGCGGCCGGGGTCAGCAGGTTGAGCTTGCGCTGGTTGGCCAGCCGCGCGCCCACGTCGGCGAAGTCCTTGCCCTTGCCGCTGCGCGGGTTCGAACTCCGGTCGTTCCAGGTGGGCAGCAGCCCCTCCAGGCCCTTGACGTTGCGCAGCGCGCCCTCCACCTGGGGCAGCACCCGGTTCGCCGGCTCGAAGTCGCCGACCCGCGCGTTGCCCGCGGCGAACGCGCCGGCCAGGTACGGCGGGGCCCAGCGCGGGGTGCCGGTCCGCTCCGCGACGCCCCTGCGGGTGTTCTCCGGCACGGGCAGGTCCAGCGCCGCGGCCTCCGGCAGGCCCAGCCGCACGTAGGTGGTGACGGGCACGGTGACGTTGTCGCCGCTGGGGGTGCGCACCTCCAGCTCGGCGGTCACCCGGTACAGGCCGGTGCCGCCCTTGACCTGGATGCCGGTGCGGTTGGTGGTGCCGGTGCCCGCGCTGGAGCTGTCCGCGGTGCGGGCGGAGTAGCCGAGGGTGGCGCCGAGCTGGCCGTTGACCGCGGTGGGCACCCCGATGTTGCCGCCGAGCCCGCCGGTGAGGTCGAACCCGGACTTGGACGTCGCGGTGACGCCCGTGCCGAACGCGGTGCTCTCGTGCACGCGCAGCTGGGCGTCGGAGTGCACGCCGACCAGCTCGGCGGAGCGCAGGTGGGCCCGCATCTGCACGGCCGCGCCCTTGCTGCCGTGGGGGCTGACCAGGTCGGGCGAGGTGACCCAGCCGCCGAGCATGGCGCCCAGGTTGTCGCGCACGGTGGTCCCGCTCAGGAACGTCCGCAGGGCGGTGCGGCCCGGCGCGCCGAGCTTGGTGATCGACGGGTGCAGCCTGGCCGCCACGTCGGTGAACAGGGCCTTCCCGTCGAGGTCGACGACCGCCTCGGGGACCAGGTGCTCGACCCGCGCGCCCCAGTCGGCGGCCGGCGGGTTCGGGTTCGGCGCGGTGGTCGGCCTGGAGTCGACGATGGTGGTCAGGTCGTCGGGGACCTGGAGGGTGACGCCCACCGGGCCGCCCGCGTCGGTGAGCACCGGCGTGGACTGCCGGACCCGGCCGGCCGCGTCGGTGAGCGTGACCTGGAAGGCGACCGGGACGTCGGCCCGGGTGGAGCCCTCGCCGGAGCGGATGATCCGCTGGTCGGTGGTCGACGTCGAGGTGGTGGTGCTGCTCGCCGGGGCGGCGAACTGGGCCTTGCCCGCCAGCGAGCCGTACGGGCCCATGGGGGTGCCGGCGGTGGCGGCCAGGCCGAGGTCGTGGGCGCCGGCCAGGGTGCCGGTGGTGGACGAGCTGGTGCCGCTCTGCACGGCCAGGTCCACCTTGGTGCCGGTGGTGGGGGTGGTGAGGGCCGCGTCCTGGTCGGCCGGCGGGAGCGGGGTGGCCCGGACGTTGGCCTCGAACCACTGGTTGCCGATCTTGACCTGGAAGTCGCGGCCCTGGCCCAGGAACGACTCGAACTCGCCCTCGACGGCCTCGCGGATGCGGGTCGCGTCGGTCTCGGCGAGGCCGTCGACGGCGGCGGCGACCCTGGCCGCGCCCCGGACCTCGACCGCGGCGATCGTGCCCAGGGCCTGGCCGGTCTGGAAGAACTCCGGGAGGTTCCGGGTGGTGATGACCGGCGTCCGGGGGGACGGGGTGAGCGTGGCCAGGGGGATCGGCGCGGTGGGGGCGGGGCGGTGCGAGCGGCTCGGGGCGTTCGGGAGCTGCACGTCCGCGTCGGTGCCGGGGGTGCTGGTGGCGCGGGTGTCGGTGGGCGGCGTGTCGGTGGCGCGGGCGTGGGCGGGCGGCGTGTGGGCGGGCGGCGGGGTGGTGTCGGTGGTGTTGGTGGCCGGCGTGCCGGTGGCGCGGGTGTCGGCGGCCGGAGTGTCGGCGGTCGGGGTGCCGGGGGTCGGGGTGCCGGGGGTCGGGGTGCTCGGGTCCGCCGGCGGGGCGGAGCGGGTGCTCGGGACCTCGGCGGCCGGTTCGGGCTTGGGCGGCGCGCCCCTGGTCTGCGGCACGGGCGGGGTGTAGCGGCTGTAGGTCGTCCGGCCGCCGGGGTTCGGGTTCGCCTGGACGTGGATCGCCGGGGGCAGCCGCCTCGGCACCTTGCCCAGCGGGGTGTAGGTCGTCGGGGCGCGGCCCGGCTCGTGCACCGTGATCGGGGTCTTGAGCTGCGTCGCGATCGCCTGGGCGGCGAGCTTGTCGGCGTTGGCGGCGCTCTCGGCGCGGTCCCGCGCGTCGGCGTCGGCCTCGGCCCGCGCCTCCGCCTCGAACCCGGCCCTCGTCTCGGCGTCGAACTCCGCCTCGGGGCCGCCGTTGGGCGCGACGTCCGGGTTGTCGTTGACCCACAGGTCGAGGCCGGGGATCTCCGTCGCCACGCTGGACAGGTCCGGCGCGGCGGGCGGCGTCGGCTGCACGAAGGCCATCCACACGTCGCCGGGCGCGGCCGGGTTGTCCAGCGTGAAGTCCGCGATGGCCTTGGCCACGCGCTTGTTGTCGGCGCCGGGCAGGCCCCGGTCGACGACGGACCGCACCACGTCCGCGCGGAGCCGGGCGGGGTCGGTGCCGGGCTTGCCGGCGGCCACCGCCCGGAACAGGCCGTCGGGGGCCGGCCGCGGGGCGTGCGGGGAGGCGAGGAAGTCGCCGATCGCGGCGAACCTGCGCTGCACCAGCCCCTCCGGGGTGGACATCGCGGCGTTGACGCCGGTGATCCGCTTCTCGGTGAGGTCGGCCTGGTCGATGCCCGCGACCACGCCCCGGCCGGGCACCTCCGCGTGGAGCGCCCGGTCGAGCTTGTGGTCCACCTCCCGGCTCTTGCCCGACTTGCTGGTCTCGGTGGTCCTGCCGACACCCAGGTCCTTGTCGACCGCGCTCCCCGCGGCCGGGTCGCCTGGGTGCCACCCGGCGGCGGCCGACGGGGTGCCCGCCGGGACGGGACCGGTCGCGAACACCACCCGCAGCGGTTCGCGGTTGGCGTGGTCGTTCTTGGCGAAGGTGTCGCGGAAGTTCGCGAGGCTCGTGCCGCTCTTCTCGCCCTGGGAGGCGAAGTAGCGGTCCGCGACGTTCGCCAGGGCGGCGTGGGTCTGCGGCACCTGGCCCTTGACGGCGTAGCCGAGGGCCAGCCGCGACAGGTCCGTCTCGACCGCCGCGCCCTGGAAGTCCGTGGTGAAGGCGTTGCCGCGCACCGGGTGCCGGTAGGTCTTGGCGTCGACCTCCAGGTTGGACAGCTTCGCCTCGTACTCGCGCGCCGCCGCCTCGGGGTCGAGGCCGGACCGACCGATGTCGGCGATCTCCCGGTTGTAGACGGCGCCGAGCTCCTCGGCGTAGAACCGGTTCAGCGACCGACCGAGCGCGGAGAACTCCGCGCCGCCGTCGCCGAACCGGACGGCCGGGTCGACCATCGGCGGGATGGCGTCGATGAACAGGTTCGGCTCGGGCGTGTAGGGCAGCAGCGGGCTGGTCTTCGCCTGCTCCACGCGCGAGGCCATGTCGTGCTGGACCTGCCGGGTGAAGTCGGCGATGAAGGCCGGGGTGAGCTTCGGCTCCGCCTTGACCAGCTTGTCGATCTTCTTCTGGAGGTCGGGGTCCACCTCGCCGTCGGTGGCCAACTGGCTGTCCCTGGTCGCGTTGAGCTTCGCCAGCTCCCGCGCCAGGCGCCCCTGCGTCTCCGCGAGCAGCGCGGCCTGGTCGCCCACCCGGTAGCCGCCGCTGACCACCAGCGGGCGGGTCGTCGCCGGGCCCTCGAACGCCGAGCCGATGTCCATGCCCTCGGCGACGTGCCGGAAGACGTGCTTGCCCGACGGCACGTCGCGGGAGCCCTCGTCGAAGTCCTGCACCGCGAGGTAGGGGTGGTTGCCGTTGGCGGCCAGGGCGCCGACGGCGAACCTGTTGGCCTCGCCGGTCATGGTCTCGTTGCGGACCGTGCCGTACGGGAAGTTGCCCTTGTCGTCCAGCTCGAACGTGACCCCGGTCAGCGCGATCGGGTGGTCCAGGCCCTGGATCACGCCGTCCAGCTCGGCGAGCTTCGCGGCCAGCTCCGCTTCCTGGCCCACCTGCGCGTTGACGCCGATGACGAACGCGACCCGGCCCTCCAGGCCCTCGGCGTTGGTCATGATGCTGTCCACGACGTTCGCCAGGGACCCCGCGTCGTCGACGCCGACGATCGCGTTGACCACGAACGCGACCGGCCGGCCCTCCCCGACGCTGCGGTTCAGGTCGGCCAGGTAGGTCTGCTTGGTCGGCAGCGCCACGTCCCGGCCGTTGGCGAGCCCGGCGAACGCGGGGTTGTACCTGGTGTTGGCGCCCAGCGACAGGCCGGCGAGGTCGTCGGCCAGGGCGTTCGCGTCGGCCTGGGTGTCCGGTTCGGCCATGGTGACGTCGCCGTCGGCGGCGATCGAGCTGACGTCGTCGTCCCAGGTGACGTTCGAGATCGGGTCCTGGTCGAGGTCCAGGTCTCCGTCGAGGTCGACGTCCGCGTTCGCGCCGGTGCCCGGGGCGCCGGTCGACGGGCCGGGCTCGGTGAACCCGGGCAGGTCGTTGCCGCGCGTGCGCTTCGGCTTGGCGGGGGTGTCGGTCGGGGAGTTCGGGGGGTTCACGGAGGGGCCGGCGGCGGGCTCCTCGCGCTTGCGCTTGCCGTCGATCGGCGCCTGGCGGGTGTGGCCGGCAGAGGCGTTCGCGGCCGGCGGGTTGGCGATCGAGGGGTTCGCGGCCGGGGGTTTCGTGGTCGGGGGGTTCGCGGTCGGCGGTCGCGTGGTGGGCGGGGGCGCGATCGTGGGACCGGTGTCGCCCAGGCGGGTGTCGGGCACCATGACCTGGCTGTTCGCCGCGCGCTCGACCAGCCACAGGTGGCGGGGGCGCAGGCCGGGGTCCGTGGTGTGGACGTCCGTGCCCATCATGCCGCCGTCGCCGGTGACGACCGCCGAGTGCGTGCCGTCGTCCGGCTTGCTCAGGAAGATCCGCGCCGGGTCCCGGTACTCGTCGGGCACCCCGAGGTAGTGCAGGGTCTCGTGGGCCAGGACCTCGGGGCTCGCGTCCGGGTTCCAGTGCAGCTGGTCGGTGTCCTGGTCGCCCACCTCGATCGTGGTGTGCGCCTCGGTCGGGTCGTCGGTGAACTCCAGGGTGACGTGGAACTGGTCGCCGCCGGGCAGGTGGTTGCCCCGGTTGAGCAGCTTGTCCACGCCCTGGGCGGCGTTGTCGCGGACCCGGGCGACCGCCTCCGGGTCGACGCCCTCGCCGGGGGTGAGGTGCACCTTGACCGTGAAGTCCTTGACCCACGCGCCGTTGTCGGCCTCGATGCGGCGCAGGTCGTACCTGATCAGGCCCTGCTCGGACCTGAGGTCGGTGACGGTGCTGTCGGTGCGGACGTCGGCGACCTCGGTGTCCACGGTGCGGACGTGCGCGCCGTCCCGGCGGTCCTGCCACTGGCCGGGGTCGACCTTGCCGTCCGTGCCGAACCAGTCGGCGGTCTTGGCGCGGCTGTGCCGCCAGGACTCGTCGTTCAGGACGTCCGCGGCCCGCTCGCGCGGGGGTGCGGTGTCGGTGTCGGGAGTACCGGGGTTCGGGGTGCCGGGGTTGTCGGCGGCGGGGGTGGAGGGGACCACCGGGGGCGCGCCGCGCGTGGCCGGGGGCGCGGGCGGCGGGGTGCCGGTGTCCGGGGTGCCGTTGTCGGGGTTGCCGTTGTCCGGGTTGCCGTTCGGGCCCCGGTCGGCGCCCGGGTTCGACGGCGGCGGGGCGACCGGGGGCGCGTCGAGCGCGGTGATGGCGTCGTTCGCGCGCACCAGCTGCTCGAACGCCCGGTCCACGTCGGCGTCCAGCTGGGCCTGCTGCTCGGGGGTCGGGTAGTCGCGCTGCGCCTCCAGGCGCGCCTCGACCGCCCGGTCCACCTCGGCCACGGCCCGCTCGCGGTCCAGCTCGGCCTGCGCGCGGTTGTACTGGCCGAGGGCGTTGTCCACGTCGGCGTCGAGCCGGGCCTGCTGCTCGGGGGTCGGGTAGTCGCGCTGGGCCTCCAGGCGCGCCTCGACGGCCTGGTCCACGGCGGTGACCGCGTCGTCCAGGCCCTGCTCCGCCTCGGTGCGCGGCGGGGCGGTCTCGGCCGGGGCCTCCTGGACCGGCGCGGGTTCGGGCGCGGCCGGCGGGGCCGTCTCCGGCATGACGACGTCGGCGGTCAGGTCCAGGTCCTGGCCGTGCTGGAGGGCGGTGGCGATCTCGTCGAGCGAGTAGCCGCCCTGGAACAGCGCGGGCATCTCCGGCAGCACGACCGGCTGGAAACCCTGCTCCAGCAGCAAGCGGGGGAGCAGCAGGTGGACGTTGAGCCGGCGGTTGCCGTCCGCGAACGGGTGGATGATGTGCGAGGTGCGCACCACGCGGGCGATCGCGCGCAGCCGCTCGTGGTCGGTCCGCGCGTTCGCGGCGTCCTGGTAGTAGGTGTCCAGGACGGTGTCGATCAGCTGCGGCGCCTGGTCGGAGTTGTAGTTCGTGCGGATCGACTTGTTGCCGTAGGTGAACGAGTCGAGGACCGTCAGCGGGTCCGGGATGCTGTCGCGCTCGGACAGCGGGGTGGCGAACCACTCCCGCATGTCGATCATCAACGGCCGGTCGCCCACCGTGTCGGTGAGCACGTCCGGGTGCGGCGCGTCGGCGCGCAGCGGGAAGTCGGTCGGCACGATCCCGCCGCCGGGGGCCCGCTGGCCGGACCAGTCGAACTGCTCGTTCAGGTTCTTGGTCGCCAGCTCGTGCATGCGCTTGTAGTCGGCCGACGTCAGCCGCTGCACGGACATGTCCGGCGGGTTCAGGACCTCGTTGTAGGCGTCGACCATGCTCTGCTGGAAGCCGGGCGACTCCTGCGTGTCGTACAGGAAACCGGGGTCGTCCGGGAACTTCCGCCGGGCTTCCGCGTGGTGGCGGGGGTCGAGGTAGAGCCGCCACCACTGCTCGCGCGGCAGCACGGACTCCAGGTTGCGCGGTTCGCGGGGTGGGGGCGCGGTGTCCGTGCCGGTGGGGGGCGACTCGACCTCGGTGCCGGACGGCGGCGGGGTGCCGAACGCGCGCTCGTGCCACTGCTGGAAGGACTGCTCGGGCGGGGTCTCGGCCCGCTCGACGGCCTCGACGTCCCGGGCGGCCTCGCGGGCCCGGGTGGACGCGGTCTCGACGTCGCCTTCGAACCGCGCGACCACGTCCGGGTCCGCGCCGTCGGTGATGGCCTCGTACCTGGTCTGGACGGCCTGGTCGAGGTCCTGGCGGGCGCTGTCGTAGTTGGCCTGGGCCTCGGACAGCGCGGGGGACGGGGACCTCGGCGCCGGCGCGGCGGTCTCGACCTCGACCTCGACCTCGACCTCGACCTCGACCTCGACCTCGGCATCGGTGTCGGTGTCGGTGTCGGTCGTCGGTGATGCGGGCTCCGGCGTCGGCGGCAAGGGGAAGTTGGTGAACACCGAGGTGTCGATCGGCGCGGGCGACGCGATCGGCGGCAGCGGCGCGGGCGCGGGTGTGGTCGGAGCGGCCGGCGGTGGCGGCTGGTTGCGGTGCAGCAGCCGGTTCACCACGTCGCGGAACTTCGACGGCGCGCCGCCGAGCAGCCGTGGGCGGTCGCTGAGGGACCGGTCCCGCACGTCGGCTTCGGCCTGGAGGAGCCGGATCGGGTCGTTGCCCCAGGCGCGGACGTCGTTGGCGGCCTGGTCGAAGCGGGTCTGCGCGGCGTCCAGCCTGCGCTGGGCGAGGTCGAGGTCGGCGTTCGCGGTGGAGGGACCGGCCACGTCCACGCGGGCCTGGGCCACGTCGACGTCGCCCAGGGCCGCTTCGAGGTCGTGCTCGGCCTGCTTGAAGTCGCCCCACGCCTGCTCACGGGTGTTGGGGAAGCCCTCGCGCTGCTTGCCCAGGTTCGGGCCGGGGTGGCCGTTGGCGTCGCTGTGCAGGATCGCGGCGAACTCGGCGTCGGCGGCCGGGTCGAGGAGGAGGGGGGTGGAGGGGGCGTTCGGCCGGGTGGACTTCGGCTTGGCGGCCGGTGGGGGCGGGGTCGTGACGGGCAGCGGTGCCACGACCGGGGTTGCCGCGGCTGGTGTTGCCGTGGCCGGCTGCTGGGTCGGGGGCTGGGGTGCGGGCTGCTGGGTCGGGGGCTGGGGGGTGGGTTGCTGGGTGGGCGGAGGCGTGGTGTTGGCCTCCGGCGCGGCGGGCGGTGCGGAGCCCTTGGGCGGCTGGGTGCCGGGGCCGGTGGTCTTGGGGCTGTCGGTCGCGGGTGCGCCGGGGGTCTTGGGCGCGTCGCCCGGGGGCGGGGTGAAGGCCACCGGGGCGGGCGTGGGGGTGGCTGCCGGCGGGGTGGTGGTTGGCGCGGTGGTCGCCGGAGGTGCCGGGGGCGTGGTCGCCGGCGGTGGGGTGGCTGCCGGCGGGGCGGTCACCACGGGCGGAGCGGGGCGGGACGCCCCTGGCGTCGGCGTGGCGGGAGCTGCCGGCGGGGCGCTGGTGACCGGCGGGGACGCCGGCGGCAGGAGCGACTTGGCCGCCGGTGCCGGGGAGTTCGCGGCCGGCGGAGGGGTGGTGGCTGCCGGCGGAGGGGTGGCCGGCTGCGGGGCGCTGACCGGCGGAGGGGTGGTGGCCGGCGGAGGGGGCGTGAACCCGGTGGCCAGCGGCGTGGTCGTGGGCGTCGCGGAGGCCGGGGGCGCCGTCACGGGGGGTGTGACGGACGTGATCGGGGTGGGCTTCGGCGCGGGCGGCGGGGTGGAGGGCGAGGTCGGCGGTGCCTTGGTGATGTTCCCGTCCGCCGTGGGCGGCTTGGGCGCGTCGAACACGCCCGCGCCCGGCCCACCGGTGAACCTGCTCGACCGGTCCGCGGGCCGGCCGGCCGGACCGGGAGCGCCCGCCGCCGGGGGTGCGGCGGCGAGGGGCGGGGCACCGACCGGCGGGATGCCGACCGGGGGCGCGGTGGAGCCCGGCTTCGGTGCTGCCGGCGGCGCGGTGGAGGTGCTCGGGGGAGCGGAGGTCGACGGGGTGCTGGTCGGGGGCGTGGTCGTCGGGGACGGCACCGCGCCCACCGGGGCGCCGGCGGTCGGCTTCGGCGCGGGTGGCGGGGTGGACGACGAGGTCGGCGGCGCCTTGGTGATGGTGCCGTCGCCGGTCGGGGACTTGGGCGCGTCGAACGTGCCCTTGCCCGGCCCGCCGGTGAACTTGCTCGACCGGTCCGTCCCCCCGGCGCCCGGAGCGCCGGGAGCGCCCATGGGGCCACCGGCCATGGGCGGCGCGGTGGGGACGCCGACCGGCCCACCGGACGGCGCGCCGGAGACGCGGGCCGCCGCCGAACTCGCGCCCGGTGGCGTCGACACCCCGCTCACCGGACCCGAGCCCGGGGCGGTGCCGCCCTTGCCCACCGGACCGCCCGCTGTGGGACCGCCCGCAGTGGGACCGCCGGGAAGGCCGGTCACCGGGCTGACCGAAGGCCCACCGGTGGCCTTCGACCCACCGGGCGACGGCGATCCGCTCGCGCCCGGGACGTTGGCGATGGGGCTGACCGAAGGCCCACCGGGCGTGCGCGAGCCACCCGGCGAGGGCGTGCCGCCGGCACCGGGGAGGTTGGTGATCGGGCCGACCGAAGGGCCGGTCGACCCGCGCGAGCCGCCCGGCGCGTTCGGGCTCGACCCGCCCGGGAGCGAGGTGATCGGGCCGACCGAGGCCCCGCCGGTTCCCCTGGGACCACCCGACGGCGAGTTTGCGCCGGCGCCGGGGAGCCCGGTGATCGGACCCACGCCGGGTCCACCGGGCGCCCTGGACCCACCGGTCCCGTTGGGACCGGTCGAGCCGGGCAGACCGGTGATGGGGCCGACGGCCGACCCGCCCGGTCCGCGAGACCCGCCGGGTGCGTTGGGCCCGGTCGATCCGGGCAGGGTCGGCCCCTGCGTGACCCTGGGCCCGTCGGCCCCGCGCGATCCGCCGGGCGTGCCGGGCCCGGTCGCGCCGGAGAGGGTGGGCCCCTGGGTGACCTTCGGTCCGCCGGGTCCGCGGGACCCGCCGGGCGCGTTGGGTCCGGTCGATCCGGGCAGGTTGGGCCCCTGGGTCACCTTCGACCCACCCGGCCCGCGCGACGCGCCGGGCGTGCCGGGCCCGGTGGCACCGGGCAGGGGCGGCCCCTGCGTGACCTTCGACCCGTCAGGCCCGCGCGACCCGCCGGAGGTGCCGGGTCCGGTCGCGCCGGGCAGGGTCGGCCCCTGGGAGGTCTTCGGCCCACCCGACGGGGAGGAGCCCGGTCCCGCGCCGGGCGAGCCCGGCAGCTTCTGCGCGTCCCAGTTGGGGTCGATCTTCTTGAACTGGTCCCGGCTGAACTGGTCGTTGTTGACGTGCGACTGCGCGGTGGCCTTGATCCCCTGCTGCACGTTCCCCATGGCGTTGGCCGCGTTGTTCGCCTGCTGCACCGACGCGTCGTTGGAGCTGTTCAGCGCGGGCACCGCGACGATCCCGATCGGCCCCAGCGCGTTCGGCCCCAGCTTCAGCCCCTGCAACCCGCCGGAGATCGCCGCGAGCCGGGACTGGAGGTCGCCCGCCTTGTTCTGGAGGCCCTGCATGGACGACTCGCTGATGCCGAACCCGGAGTTGCCGGTCGGCCCGCCCACCGGGGGCGGGGGCGGGGACGTCGGTGGCGCGGACGGGTTGCTGGAGGGGTTGCCCCCGGGGTTCGCGTCTGCGCCACCGCGCGCCATGGTTGCCTTCCCGAAATCCTGGACTTAGACGTTGACCGAGGGGCTCTGCGCGTCGGCGGACGACGGCTGCGAGTACTTCGACTCGTAAGCCTCGTAGCTCGACTTCGCCGCCTCGTTCGCGGCCTCCGCGTCGCGCACCGCCTGCTCCGCCTTGAGACCGGCCTCCTCGGCCTTGCGCGACGCCTCCTCGGCGGTCTTGATGTCCGCGTCGCTGCCGGACGCGAACGCCTTGGCGTTGGCCTCGGCGGCGGCCGCGTTGGCGGCCGAGGCGTCCACGTTCGCCTGCTCGTAGCGGGCGTTCGCCTCCTTGGCCGCGTCGTTCTTGCCGGACATGTCGTTCTCGGCGGCGGTGCGCCCGGGGTCGTCCTGGCCGGGGTTGTTGCGCTTGTGCTCCTCGTACGCGGCCTTGGCGGCCTCGTCGGCGGGCTTGGCCGCGGTCAGCGCGTCCTGGCTGGACCTGGCCGCGTCGGCGAGCTCGCGGCTCTCCTTCGCGGCGGTCTCCGCGGCCTCGGCGGCGTCGGCGCGGGCCAGGTCCGCCTCGGCCTTCGCCGTCTCGTACCTGGCCATCGCGGAGTTGTAGGCGGCCTGGTCGCCGCGCGCGGCGGCGGCGTTGGCCTCCTCGACGGCGGCACCGGCCCGGGTGTTGGCGTCACCGGCCTTCTGCGAGGCGGTGTTCAGCGCCTCGTTGGCCTTCGACGCCTCCTCGGCGGCCTTGTTCTCCGCCTCCTTGGCCTGGTTGTACTTCTCGTTCGCCGCGTTGGCCCTGTCGTTGGCCTCGGTGACCTTGTCGTTCGCCGCGTCCTCGGCCAGCGCGTCCTCGATCTTGCGGTCGACGCCCTTCTGCGCCTTCCAGGACTCGTAGCTGACCTCGGCCACGTCGGCGACGTTCTCGAACCGGTTCCAGCCCTTGCCGATCTTCTCGGTGATGTCGTCGAGGTTCTTGATCCGGCCCATCTGCCGGGCCAGCGCGGCGGTGAGGCGGGCGATCCGGGACGCGATGTTCACGCCCAGCGCCACCGCCTTGCCGATCGCGAAGCCGATGAACGCCGCGATCGAGGCGCCGAAGGTGAAGAACGCCGCCGCGGCCGCCGCGATCGCGCCCGCCAGCAGCGACCCGAGCAGCTGGGCGATCAGGTCGCGGACGATGTCGCGCAGCACCTGCACCAGCACGCCGCAGATGGCGACGATCTTCGCCTTCTGCTCGACCGCGTTGGCCAGCGAGTCCAGCTCCTGGCCCATGGTGTCCATGTTGGTCTTGAACGCCTCCGACGACGCGCCGCTCCACCCGTCGAAGGTGGCCAGGCCGCCGCGGTGGTCCTCGGCGAGCACGCGCAGCTCGGCGGCCCGCGCCTTGGTGGCCTCGACGTTGGCGTTGATGTCGTCGGGGTCACCCATGAGCATGTCGAGCGGCTCTTTGAGGAAGGTCACGTGCTCGATCAGCCAGCCGATGCCCGCGCCGAGGATCGTGCCGAACGGGTCCACCGCCAGCATGGCCATCGACGAGGCCGTGCCGATCGAGGCGAAGGTGATGTCCAGCGCCTTCTCGGTCTCGGTCTCGGCGTCCTTGCCGATGGTGGTGATCATCTCGTCCCACGCCGAGATGAACAGCGAGCCCTTGAACTTGTTCTCCTCGGTGATCTCCATCCCGGGAGGCGCGTCGATGGGGGTCTCGGGGGCGGTCATGGTCCTCGGCCTTCCTGGTCACCAGGGCTGGTTGTCGTCGTCCTCGTCGTCGGCCGGGCGCGAACCGCGCGCCGGCCGCGACGGCGGCCGTGCCTGCTGGGCGTGGAACGCCGGGGCGGGGCGCGCCGGCTCGGGTTCGGGCTCGGGTTCGGGCTCCGCGTAGTCGCGGTCTTCGGCCGCGGGCACGTCGTCGTCCGGGATGGCGTCGCTCACCATCCGCAACGCCTCGGTGCCCTCGCCGAGCGGCTCGAACGCGGCGAGCACCTTCTGCGCGGCCTGCTTCTGCGCGGCGCCGGCGGTCTGCATGATCAGCGCGGTGAGGCGGGCCGGGCCCAGGTCCGTGGCGCGGTGGCCGAGCTGGATGTTCACCAGGCCGCCGTTGGGGCCGACGGTGACGGTGACCGAGCCGTCCGGGCTGGACGCGGTGGCCTGGGAGTTCGCCAGGTTGTCCTGGAGGTCCGCCGACTTGCGCTGCAGGTCGGCCAGCTTGGCCTCGAAGTTGTCGAGCCACTGCTGGGGGTCCAAGGTCAACCTCCTGGGGTGGATACCGGTGCAGTGTGGGAGTCCACCCGGAGTCGCCAACGCCGGCCCAACGCGCCACCAACGGGCTAAACCTGCGGAGGTCCGAACCGCGACCCCGGCGGGGTGCCCCCGGCGCGGTGAAAAGCGGAAGCCGGGACCCCGCCGTTGGTCCCGACCTCCACCCGGGCCTACGAACGGACACCCCCGCCGGTTCAGCTTCTCACTCTCCGTGACCGGTTACGACACTTGGAAGTCGGAGGATCACCCCGAGTGGCGGTCCGGCGCGGGGGCACCAACGATTAGGTCACGTGCGGACCGGTACGTGCGCGGGTGTCATTACCAAGGGGTACGGTTCGCCACTCGGAACCCGACTACGCCGTCGGGGAAGTCTGCTCGCTGAGCAGGGAGGGAGACGAGCTGTGCGTCCTCGAATGCGTGGCCTCGCGGTGACCGCGATCGCGCTGACCAGCGTTCTGTCGATGGCCGCGTGTGCCAAGGACACCGGTGGGAGCAACACCGGCTCCGGGTCGGACAACGCCGAGGGGTGCAAGCTGGCCGCCAAGCCGCCTGCCGCCGCCGCGGCGACCTCCAGCGCCGCCGCTTCCGACGAGAAGATCGACGGCAGCGCCCTCAAGGTCGGCCTCGCCTACGACATCGGCGGCCGGGGTGACGCGTCGTTCAACGACTCCGCCGCGGCCGGGCTGGACAAGGCCAAGGCAGACTTCGGCATCAAGCCGGAGAACCTCAAGGAGCTGACCGCCGCCCCGAACGAGCCGGAGGACGCCAAGCTGACCCGCCTGCGCCAGCTGGCGAGCGAGGGCTACAACCCGATCATCGGGGTCGGCTTCGCCTACGCCGAGTCGCTGGGCGTCGTCGGGCCGGAGTTCCCGAACGTCAAGTTCGCCATCGTGGACGGCGCGGTCGAGGGCGCGACCAACGTCACCCCGCTGCTGTTCGCCGAGGAGCAGGGCTCCTTCCTGGCCGGCGTCATCGCCGCCTACCGGTCCAAGGCGTGCCACGTCGGCTTCGTCGGCGGCGTCGAGATCCCGCTGATCAAGAAGTTCGACGCGGGCTTCGAGCAGGGCGCCCAGGCCGCCGCGCCGGACATCAAGATCGAGCGCAAGTACCTGACCCCGGCCGGCGACTTCACCGGTTTCCAGGACCCGGCCAAGGGCCAGGAGGCCGCGACCGGCCAGATCGAGTCGGGCGCGGACGTGCTCTACCACGCGGCCGGCGCATCCGGCAAGGGCGTGTTCTCCGCGGCCAAGACGGGCAACGCCCTGGCCATCGGCGTCGACGCCGACCAGTACAACCAGACCACGGTCGCCGAGTCCAAGGACGTGATCATCTCGTCCATGCTCAAGCGGGTCGACGTCGCGGTGTACGACTTCGTCGGCGCGGTGGCCAAGAACGACCTGGCGAGCCTGCCGAAGGTCTTCGACCTGTCCGTCGACGGCGTGGGCTACTCCACCTCCGGCGGCAAGCTCGACGCCGACCTCCAGGCGGTGCTGGAGGGCTACAAGGCCCAGATCATCAAGGGCGAGATCAAGGTCAAGGACAGCCTGTAACCACATCCGGCCTCCGGCGCACTGGGCCCTGCGAGCACCCTCGCGGGGCCCAGTGCGTGGTCAGCCCCGGCCCCGCGGCCGGAGACGAGACGGAGCTTCCATGAGCACCACCACCCCCGCCGTCGTCCTGTCGGGCATCACCAAGCGCTTCCCGGGGGTCGTCGCCAACAGCGACGTCCACCTGAGCGTCCAGGCCGGCGAGGTGCACGCGCTGTGCGGCGAGAACGGCGCCGGCAAGTCCACCCTGATGAAGATCCTGTACGGGATGCAGCACCCCGACGAGGGCACCATCGAGGTGGGCGGCAGGCAGGTGCGGTTCCGCACCCCCGCCGACGCCATCAAGGCGGGCATCGGCATGGTCCACCAGCACTTCATGCTGGCCGACAACCTCACCGTGCAGGAGAACGTCGTGCTCGGCGCGGAGTCGCTGCACGGCATCGGCGGCCGGGCGCGCCGGCGGATCCAGGAGCTGGCGGGGTCGACCGGCCTGACCGTGGACCCGGACGTGCTGGTCGAGCGGCTCGGCGTGGCCGACCGGCAGCGGGTGGAGATCCTCAAGGTCCTCTACCGCGGCGCGCGCGTGATCATCCTGGACGAGCCGACCGCGGTGCTCGTGCCCCAGGAGGTGGACGAGCTGTTCGCCACCCTGCGCGGTATGCGGGAGCAGGGCTTCACGTTCCTGTTCATCTCGCACAAGCTCGACGAGGTGCGCGCCATCGCCGACTCGGTCACGGTGATCCGCCGCGGCACGACCGTGGGCACGGCCGACCCGAGGTCGGTGAGCTCGCGGGAGCTGGCCGAGATGATGGTCGGCAGCGAGCTGCCCAGCCCGGAGACCCGCGAGTCGACCGTGACCGACCGAGTGGTGCTGCGGGTGGAGAACCTGGGCCTGGTGGCCGAGGAGGGCACCAGGCCCGTCCTGGACCGCATCGACCTGGTGGTGCGCGCGGGCGAGGTCGTGGGCATCGCGGGCGTCGAGGGCAACGGGCAGACCGAGCTGGTCGAGACGATCATGGGGATCCGCCGGGCCCACCACGGCCGGGTGTCGCTGGGCGACCGCGACCTGAGCCGCGCGGGCACGCTGGCCCGGCGCGAGGCGGGCATCGGCTACGTGCCGGAGGACCGCCACCGGCAGGGGCTGCTGCTGACCCAGCCGCTGTGGGCGAACCGCATCCTGGGTTACCAGACGCGCCGGCCGACGGCGAGGGGCGCCTGGCTGGACCTGCCGGGCGCGAAGAAGGACACCGAGCGGATCGTCGCGGAGTTCGACGTCCGCACGCCGGGCATCGACGTGACCGCGGCCGCGCTGTCCGGCGGCAACCAGCAGAAGCTGGTGGTGGGGCGCGAGCTGTCCGGCGACCCGGTGCTGCTCATCGCCTCGCACCCGACGCGCGGCGTGGACGTGGGCGCGCAGGCGCTGATCTGGGAAGAGATCAAGAAGGCCCGCGCGCGCGGCCTGGCGGTGCTGCTGATCTCGGCGGACCTGGACGAGCTGATCGGTCTGTCGGACACCATCAAGGTGATGCTGCGCGGGCGGCTGGTGGCCGACGCGGACCCGGCGACGGTGACGCCCGAGGACCTGGGCAGCGCGATGACCGGCGCGGGTGCGGGAGCGGGTGTGAGTGCGGGCGCGGGCGCCGGCGCGGGTGGGACCGGGGACGTCCCCGGGGCCACCGCCGCGGGCGCGCCGAGGTCGGCCGCGGAAGTGGAAGGCGACTGATGGGAATTCTGCGCGGCAAACTGCTGCCGCCCGTGCTGGCGATCCTGTTCTCCGCCCTGCTGTGCGGCGTCGCGCTGCTCGTGTCGGGTGCGAACCCGCTGCGGGCCTTCGGCGCGATGGTGTCGCAGGTCGGTCAGGGCACCACCGCCGTGGACATCGTCAACAGCACGGGGACCTACTACATCGCGGCGCTGGCGGTGGCGATCGGGTTCCAGATGAACCTGTTCAACATCGGCGTCGAGGGCCAGTACCGGGTCGCGGCGGTCGTCGCGGCCGTGGTCGGCGGGTCCATCGTGCTGCCGCCCGGCATCCACGCGCTGGTGATCGTCCTGACGGCCGCGGTGGTCGGCGCCCTGTGGGCCGCGGTCCCGGCGGTGCTGAAGGTGACGCGGGGCGTCAACGAGGTCATCTCGACCATCATGATGAACGGGCTGGCGCTGGGCCTGGCCGCCTACCTGATCGGCGACGACGTCTTCGGCGAGCTGCGCGGCAACAACATCCGCACCCCGGAGATCCCGGAGAGCGGGTGGGTGCCCGGGATCTCGTTCGGGTCGTCCGGGACGGTGTTCGGCCTGGTCTTCCTGGCCGCGGCGCTGGGCGTCGGGTACTGGGTGATGATGAACCGGACCCGGTTCGGCTTCGAGCTGCGCGCGTCCGGCGAGTCCAGCACGGCGGCGGCCGCCGGTGGTGTGAGCGCCAAGAAGATGATCATGATCGCGATGCTGCTGTCCGGCGGCATCGCGGGTCTGGTGTCGATGCCCGAGATCCTCGGGCGCGACCACACCTACAACCTGAACTTCCCCGCGGGCATCGGCTTCTCCGGCATCGCGATCGCGCTGCTGGGGCGCAACCACCCCGGTGGCATCGCGTTCGGCGCGCTGCTGTGGGCGTTCCTGGACAAGTCGGGCCTCGCGCTGGACAACGTGGGCGTGCCGCGGGAGATCGTGACGATCATGCAGGGCGCGATCGTGCTGTCGGTCGTGGTCGCGTACGAGGTGGTTCGCCGGTTCGAGCTGGTCGCGCAGCAGCGCCGGGTCGGTCGGGAGCTCGGGACGGTGGGTGCCGCGTGAGTACTTCGTTGATGAATCCGTCCGAGGCCCCCGCGACCCTGCCGACGCCCCGGAAGAGCCGGAAGATCCCCGGGTGGGCCGTCGGCGCGCTGGGCGTCGCGGGCGCGGTGGTGCTGCTGTCGACGACCTCGTACCTGACGGGCGTGCCGCAGCTGACGTCCACCGGGACCATCCAGACGGCCGTGCGGCTGGCGCTGCCCATCCTGCTGGCCGCCCTCGGCGGTCTGTGGGCCGAGCGCGCGGGCGTGGTGAACATCGGCCTCGAAGGCATGATGATCATGGGCACGTGGGGCGCGGCCTGGGGCGGCTACCAGTGGGGGCCGTGGGCCGCGCTGGTGTCGGCCGCCGTGTTCGGCGCGCTGGGCGGGCTGCTGCACGCCATCGCGACCGTGACCTTCGGGGTGAACCACATCGTGTCCGGTGTGGCGATCAACCTGCTCGGGGCGGGGTTGACCAAGTACCTGTCCACGCTGATCTTCTTCCCGCTGTCGGACAACCCGCGCGAGTCGCCGGCGGTGCCCAAGTTCGACACCTACTCGGCGGCGGGGCTGTCGGACTGGCTCGGGAGGCTGGAGGACGAGCAGCGGGTCGGGCTGTCCGACGTCGCCGGCATCCTGCGCGGGCTGGTGACCGGCGTGTCGCCGCTGACCATGCTGGCCGTGCTGCTGGTGGTGGGCAGCTACCTGGTGCTGTGGCGGACCCGGTTCGGGCTGCGGCTGCGGTCGTGCGGCGAGAACCCGGTGGCGGCCGAGTCGCTGGGCGTGAACGTGTACCTCTACAAGTACGTCGCGGTGATCGGGTCGGGCGCGCTGGCCGGCATCGGCGGCGCGGCGCTGGTGCTCAACCCCGGTCAGCCCGGCTACCTGGAGGGCCAGACCAACGGGCGCGGGTTCATCGGCCTGGCGGCGCTGATCTTCGGCAACTGGCGGCCCGGTGGGCTGCTGGGCGGCGCGGCGCTGTTCGGTTACGCGGACGGGTTGCAGCTGCGGTCCGGCGGGGCCACGTTCCTGGCGCTGGTGTACGGCGCGGTGCTGCTGCTGGCCGTGATCGTGGTGTGGCAGCTGGTCCGGCGGCGGTGGTTCGCGGCGGCGATGGGCGTGGTCGCGGGTGGCGCGCTGTACGCGGTGTACTACTCGGTGGACGAGGTGCCGTCCGAGCTGACGACCTACGCGCCGCACCTGGTGACGTTGATCGTGCTGGCGGTGGCTTCGCAGCGGTTGCGGATGCCCGCGGCCGATGGCGTGGTGTACCGCCGTGGGTGAGGTCGCTGTTGTTGATTGGGTCGCGCTGCGGGAGCGGGCTGTCGAGGCCGCTCAGGCTGCTTATTGCCCGTACTCCGGGTTGCGGGTGGGTGCGGCGGCGGTCTGCTCGGACGGGCGGGTCGTGGTCGGGTGCAACGTCGAGAACGCCGCCTACGGGGTGGGGCTGTGCGCCGAGTGCACCCTGGCCGGTCAGTTCTTCCTGACCGGCGGGGGGCGGTTGGTGGCGTTGGCCTGCCGGAGCGGCGCGGGCGAGCTGCTCATGCCCTGCGGGCGGTGCCGGCAGATCATCTACGAGCTGGGCGGGGCCGGGTGCGAGGTGGACACGCCCTCGGGCGTGCTGCCGATGAGCGCCGTGCTGCCCGACGCGTTCGGACCGGAGGACCTGCCGTGAGCTACTCGGCCGTGGACGTGATCCGGGTCAAGCGGGACGGCGGCGCGCTGACCGACGCCCACATCGACTGGGTGGTCGACGCCTACACGCGCGGGCTGGTCGCGGACGAGCAGATGTCGGCGCTGGCCATGGCGATCTACCTCAACGGGATGGACGCCCGGGAGACGGCGCGCTGGACGCGGGCCATGGTGCGCTCCGGCGAGCGGTTGTCGCTCGACGTCGGGCGGCCCACCGTGGACAAGCACTCGACGGGCGGGGTGGGCGACAAGATCACCCTGCCGCTGGCGCCCCTGGTGGCGGCGTGCGGCGCGGCCGTTCCGCAGCTGTCGGGGCGCGGGCTCGGGCACACCGGCGGGACGCTGGACAAGCTGGAGTCCATCCCCGGGTGGCGGGCGCAGCTGTCCGTGGACGAGGTGCTGGCGCAGCTGCGCTCGGTGGGCGCGGTCGTGTGCGCGGCCACGGAGGGGTTGGCGCCCGCCGACCGGAAGCTCTACGCGCTGCGGGACGTGACGGGGACGGTCGAGTCCATCCCGCTGATCGCTTCGTCGATCATGTCGAAGAAGATCGCGGAGGGCGCTTCGGCGCTGGTGCTGGACGTGAAGGTCGGGTCCGGCGCGTTCATGAAGTCGCTGGAGCGGGCGCGGGAGCTGGCTTCGGCGCTCGTGTCGATCGGCGTGGACCACGGGGTGCGGGTGTCGGCGCTGCTGACGGACATGTCCGTGCCGCTGGGGCGCGCGGTGGGCAACGCGGTGGAGGTCGAGGAGTCGGTCGAGGTCCTGCGCGGTGGTGGGCCGGCCGACGTGGTCGAGCTGACCGTGGCGCTGGCGCGGGAGATGCTGTCGGCGGTGGGGCTCTCGTCGGTCGACCCGGGTGAGGTGCTGGCCTCGGGTGAGGCGTACGAGACCTGGGCCCGGATGATCCGGGCGCAGGGGGGTGATCCGGAGGCTCCGCTGCGCCGTGGGCGGCACAAGCACGTGGTGACGGCGGAGGCGGACGGGTACCTGGTCTCGCTGGACGCTTACGCGGTGGGGGTCGCGGCTTGGCGGTTGGGGGCCGGGCGGGCTCGCAAGGAGGACCCGGTGCAGGGTGGGGCTGGGGTGTTGTGCCTGGTCAAGCCTGGGGAGCCGGTTGTCGCCGGTCAGCCGCTGCTGGAGCTGTACACGGATTCGGGTGCTGCTGTGGACGGGGCTCTGGAGGCGTTGGACGGGGGTTGGTCGGTGGGTGAGGCGCCGGTGGCGCGTGGCCCTCTGGTGATCGACACCGTCCGCTCCTGATCGCAACCGGTCTCGTCGGCGTCTCGTGAACGCTCGCGCGAGTCGTACGTTCAGGCCGGGCGTGTCGTACGTTCAGGACCGGCGAGTTCAGTGTTCAGGACGCGCGAGTCGAACGTTCGGGACCATCGTGTCGAACGTTCGGGACGGGTGAGTTCTACGTTCAGGACGCCTGTGCAGTGGTGTTTTGGCCTGAGACAACGCGAAAGGCCCGGCCGCGTTGTGCGACCGGGCCCTTTTCGCTGCTGTCTCAGGCGCCTTCGGCGGTGAGGTCGTCGTCGTCCACGTTGCGGTTGTCCGTCTTCGGGCCGTTCTTGCGGGTGCGCCTCTGGGGGCGCGGGAGGGCGGTGGGCGGCGGGGGCGGGGTGGAGGCGCCGCCGCCCAGGATGAGTTCGGCGAAGGTCGCCATGGCCTCGTCCAGCTGGCCGCCGATGCGGAGCTCGGATTCCTGGTTGCTCCTGCGGACCATCGTGGCCAGGGCGTCGGCGTCCGGGCGGGAGGACAGGGTGTTGTCCACCTTGTTGATGCCCTGCTCGACCACGCCGGTCAGTTCGGCCAGGCGGGAGGCGAAGTCGTCCTCCACGGAGTCCAGGCGCGTGGTCATGGTGTCGAGGCGCGAGGTGACCTGCTCCAGGCGCTGGGCCAGGGCTTCGAGGCGGTCGGTGGCGTCGACGTGGTCGCGGGTCTCGTCCAGGGCCGCGTGCAGCGACTCGCGGGCCTCGTCGACCTTGCCGGTGATGGTGGAGCGGGTGTCGGCCAGTGCGCCGTGGAGGCCGTCGCGGGTTTCGGTCAGCGAGGTGTGCAGGCCGTTGCGCGTGTCGGTCAGGGCGCTGTGCAGGCCGTCGCGGGTGGTGTTGAGGTTGTCCCTGGTCTCGTCGAGGCGGCCGTGCAGGGCGTTGGTCGAGTCGGTGAGGGAGCGCTGGAGCGCCTCGCGGGTGCCGTCGAGGTGCTCGTGCACGCCCTCGTCCACCTCGTCGAGCCGGCTGCGCAGGGCCGCCTCCAGGACCTCCAGCCGCTCGCGCAGCGGCGCGGTGACGGCGCCCGGGACCTGGTCGACCTTGGTGTCCTGCTTGTCGAGGTGCAGTTCCAGGTCGTCGATGCGCTTGTGGATGTGGGAGAGCTTGTCCTCCAGGCCGTCCATGCGGCCCGCCACGCCCTCGAACCGGCCGGTCACGCCGTCGAGCCGGCCGTCGAGCTGGGCGAACGGCTTGGCCAGCTTGTCGACCAGGCCGTCGACGGCCCTCCCGATGCCCTGCACCGCGTTGTCCTGGGCCTCCAACCTGGAGAGCGCCTCGTCCAGCCGCTCGGCCAGCACGCTGACCTCGGTCCGGTCGGGCAGCTCGGACAGGCGCTTGCGAACGGAACCCAGCGATTCGAGCGGGGACATCCGCGCGTGGATCTCGTCCAGCGCGTCGAAGATCTGCTGCTGTTCGCTCTCACGGATCTCCGCGGCGCGCGTGAGCATGTTGCGCATCCGATCGAAGGACATCGTGGAGTTGTTGTTCTCGTTCACGGCTCGGTGCCTTCGTCCAGGGGAGGGGAGACCTCCGGGAGCCTAACCAGGTTGGGCCGGCGGTCTGTACCAGCCCCTGGGGGGGACCACCTCGGGTGTAGTCCGTTCGAGTTACGGGGGGTGACCCTACCCGAGGGTAACTGTGAGGGGGCCGGTGATGGTCCGCGGTGATCATCCACCGTGTGAGTGACCGAAGTTGGGGCCGTAGTAGCGGAAAGTTCTGCATCACGACTGGACAACGGCGGACGGAAGACCCGAACGAGTGGTTCTGCACACACTGTACGCCCAGTGTAGCGGAACATGATCGTTTCGGGGCGCCCGACCCGGCGTGTCGGCGGTATACCGTGGCGGCCATGCCGACCCCGCTTTCCCCGGAGGCCCTGCGCGGCGCGCCCAAGGTGCTGCTGCACGACCACCTCGACGGTGGCCTCCGCCCCCAGACGGTGATCGAACTCGCCGAAGCCCGCGGCCACCAGGGCCTGCCCACGACCGACCCCGTCGCCCTGGGCGCCTGGTTCCGCGACAACGCCGACTCCGGCTCGCTGGTCCGCTACCTGGAGGGCTTCGCCCACACCTGCGGCGTCATGCAGGACGAGGCGGCGCTGGTCCGGGTCGCCTCCGAGGCCGTCCAGGACCTGGCCGCCGACGGCGTGGTCTACGCCGAGATCCGCTACGCCCCCGAGCTGTTCACCGAGCGCGGCCTGAGCCTGGAGCAGGCGGTCGAGGCGGTGCAGGAGGGCTTCCGGCAGGGCGTGGCCGCCTCCGACGACCGGATCCGGGTCGGCGCGCTGCTGTGCGCCATGCGCCAGAACGACGGCTGGCAGCGCGTCGCCGACCTGGTCGTGCGCTACCGGGACGCGGGCGTGGTCGGCTTCGACATCGCGGGCCCCGAGGCCGGCTTCCCGCCGAGCCGGGAGCTGTCCACGTTCGAGTACCTGCGGCAGCAGAACGCCCACTTCACCATCCACGCGGCCGAGGGCGCGGGCGTCGAGTCGGCGTGGGAGGCCGTGCAGCTGGCGGGCGCGGAGCGCCTCGGGCACGGCGTGCGGCTGGCCGAGGACATCGACGGCGACCGGGTCGGCCCGCTCGCCGCGTACGTGCGGGACCGGCGGATCGCGCTGGAGATGTGCCCCACCTCGAACGTGCAGACGGGCGCGGTCGCCTCGCTGGCGGAGCACCCGATCCGGCGGATGCACGAGCTGGGCTTCCGGGTCACCCTCAACACCGACAACCGGCTGATGAGCGGCGTCTCGATGACCAGCGAGTTCGCCACGGCGGTCGAGCACTTCGGCTTCGGCTGGGGCGACCTGCGCACGTTCACCGTGAACGCCGCGAAGGCCGCGTTCCTGACGCACGACGAGCGCCGCGCCCTGATCCAGGACGTGGTCGAGCCCGCGTACGCGGCCCTGGAGAAGTGACGGAGGGGGGCGGTCCGGCCGGACCGCCCCCCTCCTTCTTCCGATCAGCGGACCGTGAGCCGGTCCTCGAACTGCGCCACGAGGGTGCGCCAGGCGGTGACCTCGTCGTCGAACGGCGCGCTCGGCGCCAGCCGCGTCGGGTCCGGCTTGAGCACGTAGTTCACCAGCCACCCGAGCCGCTCGGACCCGTTGAGCTGGACCTTCACCCCGTCGTCGCCGGCCCACTCGCCGGCGTCCTCCAGCAGCTCCACCGCGAGGTCGAGCTGCGTCGGGTCCACGGCGTCCGGCCCCTCGGAGATGTCCTCGTCCAGGCCGGTGAACACGTAGACGTTGTCCGGGTCGACCTCGACCTCCAGGTCGCCGCCGGTCGCCTTGGTGACCAGCTCGCCCCAGGTGGACACCTCGGCGAGGTCGTTGTCGTCGGCCTCGACGATGAACCGGGCCAGCGCGCGCGGCGAGCCGAACACGTCGATCCGGCCCTTGCGGCCCAGGAACACCGGCTGGTCGTCCAGGTAGCAGCGGAGCGTGTAGTACTCGCCCGCCCCGGTGATGATCTTGATCGGGTCGATGCCGACCTCGCCCCAGAACCCGACCGGCTCCTCGCCGTCGGACTCCTCGTCGCTGTCGTCGTCGACGACGCTCACCGCGGAGGCGTTGGCCTCCTCGAACGCGGCCAGCTCCTCCTGCGCCGACGCCAGCGCGGCCTCGTCGACGTCCGGCGCGGTCACGACCTCGTCGATCGCGTCCAGCACCTCGTCCCACTTCTCCGAGACGACCCGCGAGAGCTCCGTCCACAGCGCCTGGCCCTCGCGCCCGGTGAACGGCAGCGTGCCCTGCGGCAGCAGGGCGAAGCCCTCCGCCGAGTCCAGGACCTCGTGCACCTTCTCCAGGTCGCACACGTCCGCCAGCGACCGCACGATCGAGACCACGTCGGCCAGCTCGCCGATCACCCAGGTGTCGGGCTCCTCGGCGACCAGCTCCGGCACGCCCACCAGGTCGAACTGGTGGTTGTCGTCGGGCGACAGCTCACCGACCGTCAGCGCGGGCACCACGTGCCACGCCGGGTGGTCGGTCAGGTCGTGCTCCTCGGCCTTGCGCACGAACGCCGCGAGGTGCGCGGCGTCGGGGAAGGCGTACAGGTCCTCCTCGTGGCCGAGGAATGCCTCCCACTCCTCGCCCTCTTCCCGCCAGCGCGGTGCCCAGAGGGTGACGACATCACCCTGCGTGAGCCCCAGCTCGATCGGGACGATGTCCTGTGCCATCCGACCTCCCGGTCACGCCATGCCCCTTTGCCATGCGGGGGCAAGAGTACGGGGTCGATCACGGGCTACCGCCGTTGACCACGGAACGGGTCGGCGAAGTAGTCGTCGTCATCGTCGAACCCGGCCGGGGCGGGGCGGGGCGAGGGGCGTCGCGGGGGCTGCCCGGCCGCCCACGGCGGGGTGCCCTGAGCAGCTGGCGGGGTGGGTGGTGCGGGGTGCGGTGAAGGGTGCTGCGAGGGGTGCCGCCGGGTGTCTCGCAGGGGCTCTTGGGAGGCTCGGAGGGGTGGTGGGCCGGCGAACGCCTCGACCGCCGTGGCCAGGCCGTCGCCCAGCGCCTTGGCCAGCTCGTCGTAGCTGCGCTGCACCGCGGCCTCCGCCGCGAGCCGGGCGGTCTCCACGGTCAGCCGGCCGATCGCGTCCGGGCCCCGGGCGAGCGCGGCGGGGTGCAGGTCGAGCGACGTGAGCTCGCCGGTGGCGGTCGCGGTGGCGCGGGCCAGGCCGGTGGGGTGCTCGGCCGCGCCGACCACGCGGGCCAGCACGCCGGTCAGCGCCTCGGCGGCGGCGAGCCGCTCCTCCCGGCTCACCGCGGGCCGCGCAGGTACGGGCCGCCGAAGTCGTCGGTGTCGGGACCGGGCTCGAACCCGAGCTCGGCCAGCGCCCGCAGCGTCGCCGGGTCGGCCACGCGCTCCAGCGAGCGGTGCGCCCGGCCGGCCGCGTCGCGGGACGCCGCCGCGGCCACGCGCACGATCTCGTCCGCCAGCGCCCGGGGGCCCATGGCGATCGCCGCCGGCGACACCCGGACCTCCTGGGGCGCGCCGCCGGGCGCCGCCACGACCGAGACCGCGCCGTCCGGGGACGACGCCCGCCCCCGCACCGGTCCGGTGCGCGCCAGGTGCTCCTCGACCCGCCGCCCGGTCTCCGCGACCCTCAGGGCCGCCCGTTCCGCCTCGTCCACGTCCTCAGCCCGTCGGTCGGTAGAAGCCCATGAAGGCCATGCCGATGTTGTCCGTGCGGATCGGGTTCACCTGCACCGGGTCGCCCGCCTCCACCATCTGCCCGTTGCCGATCACCATCGCCACGTGCCCGTCCCACACCACCAGGTCGCCGGGCAGCAGCTGGTCCGGGGGCACCGAGGCACCCATGGCCTGCGACGACGCGGGCCTCGGGAGGTCGAACCCCGCGCCCTGGTACGCCCACTGGGTCAGGCCGCTGCAGTCCGTGCCCTGCGGCGGGTTCGCGCCGCCCCAGACGTAGGGGGTGCCGAGCGCGGACAGCGCGTTGCGCACGGCCCGCGCGGCGGTCTCGTTGGGCGCCTCGGCGCTGCTGCCGTCGGGCAGGTTCACGCCCACGCCGGTGCCGGGCTGCGGCGGGACGGCCACCGGGAGGCGCGGGCCGACCGGGTCGCCGCCACCGCCGCCCCCGGAGCCGCTGCCACCGCCGGAGCCGGAGCCACCGCCGGAGCCGGAGCCGCCGGAGTTGCCGCCCGGCCCGGCGGGGGAGCTCCCGTTGCCGTTCGCGGAGGAGGTGGACGTCGTGCCGCCGCCCGGTTCCGCGCCCAGCGGGTCGCCCAGCCCGTCGAACGAGGGCCGCGGGAGGCCCTGGAGCCGGGTGACCGCGTCGGCCAGCTCGGCGCGGACCCGGTCCAGCTCCCGGCCGGTCCTGCCCTCGTACTCGCGGGCCTTCGCGGTCACCTCCGCGGCCACCGCGAGCACCGCGCCCGTCCCGCCCAGCAGCGACGCGGCCACGGCCGCCGCCAGCCGGGGCCACGCCCAGCCGGTGAACTCGTCGACGAGCCCCTGGATCGCGGCCTTGCCGGAGTCCACCGCGGCCACCGCGTCGGACGCCGCCTGCTGCGTGGTCGTGGCGTTGCGCGCCAACGCGCCCACGCCGCCGGAGAAGGCGCTCACCCGCTGCTGGAACGCGTTCGCCCGGTCGCCGTACCAGGTGGCCAGGGCCGCGTTCGCCGCGCCGGTGTGCCTGCCGTCGACCTCGGTCAGGGCGGTCGCGGCCCGCCCGAACGCGTCCGCGGCGCGGGTGGCGCCGCCGGTGTCGCCCTCCAGCTTGGCCAAATGGTCCTTCATGGGCCGGACGAGGGCCGCCAGGAAACCGCCGACGTCCACGTCAGGTCCGGTACGCGCGGTCGAGGTCGGCGGCGTTGCCCGCCTCCTGCTCGGCGTAGGCGCGGCTCGCGTCCCGCGCCGACCCGGCGAGCCCGGACAGCGCCGCCGCGGCGGCCGCCGCACCGTCCACCTGGGCCTGTGCCGCGCGCTGGAACGCCGCGCCCAGCCCGACCTCGTCGCCGAGCGCGCCGAAGCTGCCCGCCGTCACGGAGGTCGTGCCCGCCAGCGTCGACGTGCCGACCGCGCCGACCTCCTCCGACAACCCGGCCGCCGCGCTGCCGTACGCCGACAGCGCGGCGGTGTCGACGTCGAAACCCCGTTCCACCCCTGGCCCTCCATCGCGTTCTCCCGGGCCGGGATCCTGCCCCATCCGGCGGCCTGGCGTGCGCCGATCCGGCAGACCGTGCCCCGATGGGCGGTACCTGGCACGCCCGTACCAGGTGATCATGGGGAGGTGGGTGTTTTGCGCCATTGGGACAGGATCGTGGCGTGGCTCGACGAGCACGCCCCCTTGACCGCGGAGGCGTTCGTGCCGCCGGAGGACGATTCCGCCGTCGAGGCGCTGGAGGTCGCGACCGGCCTGGCGCCGCCCGGTGACCTGCGCGCGTGGTGGTCGGTCTGCGGCGGCACCGCCGACCTGGCCTACGCCGAGGTGCTGCCGCCCTTCTACACGCCGCTGGGCCCGTCCGACGCGCTGCGCTCGTGGCGGCTGAAGCGGCGCTTCTGGCCCGCGGACCCGGACAGCGAGGCGGGCTCGCCGACGGTCGGCTTCCACCCGCGGTGGCTGCCGATAGCGTTCGACGGGTGCGGTGACGCGCTGGCGCTGGACCTGCGGCCGGGCGTGCTGTCGGGGTGCGTGGTGGAGTGGGACCGCGAGGCGGGCGGGATGGTCAAGCCCGAGTGGACCGGGCTGGACGAGATGCTGGACCGGATCGCCACGGCGCTGGAGCACCGCGGCCGGCTCGGGCACTGCGAGCCGCTGGTGAGCGCGGACGGCCGGCTGGGCTGGCGCACCGACTAGGTCACCCGACCGGTGGGGCCGTGCGTTCCGCCCGATCGCGGGTACCCGGTGGCCATGACCAGCTACGAGTACCGGGCCCCGGTCGACATGGCCGCCGATGAGCTGTTCGGGTTCATGGCGCGCCCGGAGAGCCTGCCCCAGCACCTGCCCGGCCTGGAGACGACGACGCCGGAGGTGGACACCGGGGGCCGCCGGATCTCCTGGGAGGAGGGCGGTTACCGGGGCGAGGTGGTGGTCGTCGACGACGGCCCCGGTCGCAGCCAGGTCGCGATCGCGGTGAAGACCGAGCACGGGGGCGACGTCCGGCGCGAGCTGGAGGAGGCGGTGGCCGCGCTGGCCCACCGGGCCACCGGCGAGGCCGAGTCGAGCGCCACCGCCGACGAGAACAGCTGGTACTGATGTGACGCACGTCACCTCCGGCTGAGAACCGTTCTCCGCGAGCGGGCGTCTTGCCGGGTGTGAACGAGGAGCAGTTGGTCCGCGCGGTGGCCCGCGGCGACCGCGCGGCCTTCGAGGAGCTCTACCGCCGCACGTCGCCGTGGCTCGCCGTGCGCCTGCGCCGCCGGTGCGCCGACGAGCAGGTCGTGGCCGAGGTGATGCAGGAGACCTACCTCGCGGTGTGGCGGGCGGCAGGGTCGTTCGCGGGCGCCGCGGTCGACGGCACGGCGGTCGGCTGGCTGTGGACGATCGCGGCCCGCAGGCTGGTCGACGCCTTCCGCCGCCGCGCCCACCACTCCCGCGCCCCCCTCGCCGGGGCGCTGCCCGAGCCGGCGCCCGCGCCCGCCGCCGAGGACGAGGTGCTGGCGGGCGCGCTGGGCGACCACGTCGGCGGCGCGCTGCGCGACCTCGCCCCCGAGCTGCGCCAGGTGCTCCAGGCGATGGTGCTCGACGGGCTGACCGTGCGCGAGACGGCCGTGCTGCTCGGGGTGCCCGAGGGCACCGTCAAGACCCGCGCCAGGCGGGCCCGGATCGCGATGCGGGAGGCACTGTCGTGAACGAGCACGCGTCCGTCGAGCTGATCACCCGCTACGCGGCGGGCGAGGACCTGCCCGCCGACCGGGTGTGGGCGGTCGAGGCGCACCTGGAGGGGTGCGAGCTGTGCCGGCTGCGGCTGGCCGACGTGGCACCGCCGCCGGTCGCCGCGCTGACCGCGGCCGTGTGGGCGGGGCTGGAGCCCACCGGGACCCCCGCGCCCGCGCGCCGGGGCCGGGCGCCGTGGGCGGCGCCGTCGCTGCTGCCGTGGCTCGGGATGACCACGTTCGTGGTGCTCACCGTCCTGTTCGTCGACTTCCTGGCGCCCCGGGACGAGGTGCCGTCCGTGCTGCTGCTGCTCGCGCCGGTGCTGCCGGTGCTGGGCGTCGCCGGGGCGTGGACGCGGGTGGTCGACCCCGCCTACGAGCTGGTGGCGTCGACCGCGCGGGCCGGGCTGGAACTGGTCCTGCGGCGGACGCTGGCCGTGCTCGTCGCGGTGCTGCCGCCGCTGCTGGTGGGCGGCTGGCTGACCGGCGCGTCACCCGCGTACTGGCTGCTGCCGAGCCTGGCCACCACCTCGGTGACGCTCGCGCTCGGCAGCGTGGTCGGGGTCGGCCGGGCCGCGGTCGCCACCACCGCCGCGTGGGCGGTGCTGGTGGTCGGCCCGGCGGTGCTCCTCGGCGGTGCGCCCGGTGTGCCCGGTGTGCTCGCGCCGGGCGCGGCGCCGGTCTGGGCGGCGGCGCTGGTCGGGGGCGCCGCCGCCGTGTTCTTCAGGTCCGCGTCCTACGCGCGGCTGTGACGGAGGGGAAGCATGGTGCGTGCGGTGGGCGCGGCGGAGGTCGCGCCAACGGGGTACGCCTGGCAGGTCCGGGCGGAGGGGTTGCGCGTGCGCGCGGGGCGGCGGATGGCCGTCGACGGGCTCGACCTGAGGCTGGGTCGCGGTGTGCACGGGCTGCTCGGGCCGAACGGCGCGGGCAAGACCACGCTGATCAGGTCGCTGGCGACGGTGCTGCGGCCCGCGTCGGGGACGCTGGAGGTGTTCGGCCGGTCGGTGTCCGGGCGGCTGGACCTGAGGGAGCCGCGGCGCGCCCTGGGCTACCTGCCGCAGGACTTCGGCTACTACAAGCGGTTCACCGTCCGCGAGTTCGTCGAGTACGTGGCGTGGCTCAAGGAGGTGCCGAAGCGGGACATCCCGGGTGCGGTGCAGCGCGCCGTCGAGCGCGTCGGCCTCGCCGACCGGGCCGACGACCGGCTCAAGACGCTGTCCGGCGGCATGGTGCGGCGGGCGGGCATCGCGCAGGCGATCGTCAACGACCCGGAGCTGCTGCTGCTCGACGAGCCCACGGCCGGGCTGGACCCGGGCCAGCGGGTGCGGTTCCGGGAGCTGGTGCAGGAACTGGGCGCGGACGCGTGCGTGGTGGTGTCGACGCACCTGGTGGAGGACGTCGCGGCGGCCTGCTCGGACGTGGTGCTGATCGCCGAGGGCAGGCTCGTGTTCCAGGGCACGCCCGCCGAGCTGGCCGCCGCGGGCGGACCGGACCACGTGGGCGACAGCCCGATCGAGCGCGGCTACTCGGCGCTGCTGGGTGGTGCCTGGTGAGGGTCCTGGGCATCGAGCTGCGCCGGACCTCGGCGCTGGTGGTCGGCCTGATCACGGTGGTGGTCATGCTCGGGATGCTGTCCTGGGGGCCGGCGACGAAGAACAGCACGGCGTGGACGCTCCAGTGGTCGTCGATGGCCGAGTGGACCCGGTTCACGCTGCTCTTCGCCTGGGCGCCGGTGGTGGGCGCGGGCGCGCTGCTGGGGCTGCGGGACCGGCGGTCCGGGGTGGACGAGCTGTTCGACTCCACGCCGCGGCCGCGCGTGCAGCGGGTGCTGCGCACGCTGGCCGCGTGGGGCCTGGCGCTGGGCGCCGCGTACGCGGTGGTGCTCGTGGTCGGGGCGGTGCTGGTGCGGTCCGACCACTTCCACTGGGGCTGGCTTCCGGTGGCGCTGGTGGGGGTGCTCGCGCTGGTGGCCGCGGCGTGGCTGGGCATGGGCCTGGGGCGGCTGGTGCCCTCGCCGCTGACGCCGCCGGTGGTGGCGGTGGCCGCGTTCGCGCTGGTGGCGCTGTCCCTGCGGCCGGAGGGGGAGGGGATCCGGTGGACGCTGCTGGCGCCGGCCGTGCCCTCGCCGCGCAGCGTATACGCGCACGTCGCCGGTGCGGTGAGCCTGGGGCAGGCGGTGTGGTTCACCGGGCTGGCGCTGACCGGGTTCCTGCTGGTCGCGCTGCGGCGGCGGTGGCCCGCGGTGCTGCCGGCGCTGGTGGCGGGCGCGGTGGCGGTGCCGCTGCTGCCCGCGACGCCGGCGGGCGCGCTGTCACCCGACCCGGTGGCCGCCGAGCTGGTGTGCGCGGACGGGCTGTGCCTGACGCGGGCGCACGAGGGGGAGCGGGCGGCGTTGGCGGGCCCGGCGCGGGAGGCGTTGCGGGCGCTGGCGAAGCTGCCGTCACCGCCGGTGGAGGTGCGCGAGGCGGCGGCCGCGGTGCGGGTGGAGGCGCGCGGCCCGGACCCGACCGACGCGGTGTGGGTGCATCTGGACGAGCTCGTCTACTTCCGGTCGTCCGGTGCCGTGGCGCCCGAAGACCTGACCGACTGGCTGATCGCGGGTGCGGGGACGCGGACCTGCTACGGCGAGTACGTGCCGGAGGAGGTCGCGCGGGAGGTCGCGTTCCGCTCCGTCGCCGCGGCCTGGCTGACCGGTGAGCTGAAGCCGCTGCCGGTGTACCGGGTGTGGGTGGGGGAGGAGGCGGACGCCCTGAGCACCGCCGCCTGGGAGACCCTGCGGGCCCTGCCGGAGGCCGAGCGGGCGGCGCGCGTGCAGGAGGCCCGCGAGGTGCAGGCGGCGTGCTCCGGCGACGCCCTGTCCGTCCTGACGGGAACCCCAAGATGACAAAAGCATCGCGAGTCGTACGTCCAGGACCACCGTGTCGTACGTCCAGGACCCCCGAGTTCACCGTTCGCGACCCCTCCGGCGGTGCGGCATGAGCCGGTGGCTGGTCCTCCACGCCCGCTCGCGCCAGGTGCCCGTCTCGCTGGCCGCCGCGGTCGTCGGCACCGGGCTGCTCGGCCTGTCGGCCCAGCCGGGCGGCGACCCGAGGGCGGCCGCGTTCGCCGCCGCCCTCGGCGTAGCCGCGGTCGCGGTCGGGCTCGGCGGGCACGACCGGGACCTCGACCGCACCGCCGCGTTCGGCTGGCCGCCGCGCCGGGCCGCGCACCTGCTGCTCGGCGCGGCGCTGGTCGCCCTGCTGCTGCCGGCCGTGGGCCTGGTGGCCGACCCGGTCGCGCCGGCCGCGGTCGTGCTGCGCGACGTGGTCGGCCTGGGCGGGCTGGCGGCGCTGGGCGCGTGCCTGTTCGGCTCGAACGCGGCGTGGTCGCCGCCCGTCTGCTGGGCGGGCCTCACGCTCGTCGTGCCGCCCGGCGAGGACTGGGTGGAACGCCTGCTGGCCTGGCCGGCGCAGCCGGCGGGCACGCCCTCGGCCACGGTGATCGCGTGCGTGCTCGGCGGTGCGGGTCTGGTGGCCTACAGCGCGTTCGGCTGCCGCCGCTGAGCCCCCGGCCCCGATAGGCTGCCCCTCCCGCGGTCGAGGACCGGGAGGCACGTGCCCATCGGCGGAAGGCGCACCATGAGCAGCCAGTTCGACCCGTTGGCGCGGGCGTACGAGGAGAGCTTCGACCTGCCCTGGCGCCGGCACCTGGAGGCCCACACGGTGCTGGAGCTGCTCGGCGACCTGCCCGGCCGGTCCGTGCTGGACATCGGTTGCGGCACCGGCCACTACTGCCGGTCGATCAAGCGCGCCGGGGCCGCGCGGGTGGTGGGCTACGACATCTCCGAGGGGATGCTCACCCACGCGCGGGCCCGCGAGGAGACCGAGGGCCTGGGCGTGGAGTACACGTCCGCGCCGCCACCGCGCGGCGCGTTCGACCTGGCGCTGGGCGTGTACGTGCTGCCCTACGCCGAGGACTACCCGTCGCTGGTGCGGTTGTGCTCGATCGCGGCCGACGCCCTGCGCGACGGCGGCCGGTTCGTCACGCTGCCGCTCAACCCGGACTACTCGCACGACGCCGACTACTACGGGCGGTACGGCATCCGGGTCTACGACGACGAGGTCCGCGCGGACGGCTCGAAGATCACGCTCCAGCTGGCGTTCGGCCCGCACGACCAGGTGATCACGGCCCGCCACTGGACCGGGGCCACCCTGGAGCGCGCCCTGACCGAGGCGGGGTTCACCGACATCGAGTGGCCCGGGTACGGCGTGTCGCCCGAGGGCGTCCGGGAGCACGGCGAGGAGTTCTGGTCCGCGTACCTGAGCCTCCCGCACGCCTCCGTGATCACCTGCCGCAAGGGCGCCGCGGGCTGAACCCGCGCCTCGTCGGGTGTCCACCGCGGACGGGCGGCAATGATCTTCGCCGCGGCCGAACGGGCGTTGCCGCTCGGCGGAATTCCCGCACCGCTCGTCGACACGGCGCGGCGGTGAGCTGTCTCACGTGGCCGTGCAGCAGAATGCCGGGCCGTGGCAGACGACCTGGTCGAGAGGTTGGTCCCGCCCGGCCTGTGGACCTTGGTCCAGCCGCGGATCCCGGGGTGGGAGGCGAGGAAGCAGGGCGGCGGCACGGGTCCGCGCGACGACCGCGCCTCCCTCGCCGCGGTGGTCTTCGTCCTCGTCACGGGGTGCGCGTGGCGGCACCTGCCCCCGGTCTTCGGCGTCTCCAAGGCGACCGCGCACCGGCGTTTCCGGCACTGGACGTCGGCCGGGCTGTGGACGTCCCTGACCGACGTCGCCCCCTCGGACCTGGGTGGGGACCGCGAGTTCGAGTGGCTGCGCACGATCGTCGGCGCGGCGGTGCGCCGAGCCGCGGCCGTGGACGACGGACCTGATCGGTCCGGCACAAGCCCGACCGCCACCGCCGGCCGGGGCCCGGAGGAGAGACAGCCCCCTCGATGATCGAATTCTCCGCGACGCCGACCCGCACCGGGTCGGCGCTCGACGTTCCGAGTCCGACACCGGAGAACCGAGGGAGGCGCCGTGCGAGGCGGGGACAAGACCGACGACGACTGAACACCGCGGAGCAGCGCCCTGGCCACCCGGCGCGGGCGCTGCTCACTTCAGGTCGAGCCGCACGCCGAAGCGGTGCTTGGCGGGCACCGAGCACGCGGTGAGCACCACGTGGACCCGGCCGCCGCGCCCCGTGCCCACCTCGACCCGGTAGCCGTCGTCGCCCTCGTCGAACCCCACGGGCTCGAAGTAGGCGTCCTCCCCGTCCGGCAGCACGATCTCGTAGCGCACCTCGTCCGCCTCGCGCGCGAAGTGCAGCACGAAGTCGTCGGGCCGCCTCCTGACCACCAGCGGCTCGCACATCCCCGGCCACCGGATGGCCATCTTGATGCGGACGTCGGCCCCTGCCCGCACCGGCGACGGCAGGTGCACCAGGACCTCCAGCCTGCCGTCGGCCCGCCAGGTCCGCGTCACGTCGCACCGCGGCCCGGGTTCGCCGTTGACCAGCTCGGTGCGCACGTCGCAGGCCACCGCGGAGCGCTGCTTCTCCGACTGCTCCCACGCGGGGCCGATGCGGAAGCGGAAGAAGTGGGCCGAGGCGTTCTCCACCCGCGCCCGCACCCCGATGGTCTCCTCCGCCCCGCCGCCTGCGTCGACCACCGTGACGTCGTCCCACTTCACGATGTGCAGCGGACCCCCGGTCATGCCCTGGATCTCGTTGCAGTAGCGGGCGACGAGCTTGCGGTGCAGCGCGAGCTCGGCCTCCCCGTGGTGGCGGCGGGCGACCAGCGTCACGAACGTCGCCAGCGCGGCCAGTGCGGCGATCACGACCGCGGCCGACTTGACCGCCGGCCCACCCAGCACCGCGCTGAGCACGGCGCCCAGCGACAGGACGGAGAGGCCGGCGTTGAGCAGGCCCGCCAGCCCCAGCCTGAGCACCTGTTGTTCGAACGACGAGACGACACCGCGCATCGGTCCTCCCCCGCCGCGGCGTCGCGCACGGGGTCACCGGGCAACGCGCGTGGACGCCGCAATCGTGCCCGAGGGTCGACGAGGGGGTCCATTCGGGAACCGCATGAAACCCATGAGGTCCCGGGATGGGAACAGCGCAGGCCAACCCACGCGGAAAACCGCAGGAACGCGGGCCGAACGAAATACCCGGCCCGGGAAATGCGAAAGCCCCGCCGGTCCGACCGACGGGGCCTTCACGAACGGAGCCCTACACACCCGTCGGGTGCCAGACCGTCTTCATCTCCAGGAACGCCCGCAGCCTGCCCAGGTCCGGCTCGCGCGTGAAGTCCTCGCCCGCGCGCACCCGCGCCACCCGCTTCACCGTGCCCGCCGCCGACCGCTCCAGGTCCGCCCGCGTCCCCTCCGGCGCGCCGGTCAGGTCCAGCGCGTTCACGTCCGCGTGCGACGCCAGCCACGGCGCGATCTCCGCGGTCCGCCCGGTCAGCACGTTCACCACCCCGCCCGGCAGGTCGGAGGTCGCCAGCACCTCCGACAGCGTGACCGCGGGCAGCGGCCGGTCCTGCGAGGACACCACCACCGCGGTGTTGCCGGTCGCGATCACCGGCGCGACCACGCCGACCAGCCCCAGCAGCGACGACTCCTGCGGCGCGAGCACCGCCACCACGCCCGTCGGCTCCGGCACCGAGAACGAGAAGTACGGCCCGGCCACCGGGTTCGCCGCGCCCAGCACGCCGGCCACCTTGTCGGTCCAGCCCGCGTACCAGACCCAGCGGTCGATCGCCGCGTCGACCAGCGCCTGCGCCTTCTCCGCCGCCACGCCCTCGGCCGCGGCCACCTCGGCGGTGAACTGCTCCCGGCGACCCTCCAGCACCTCGGCCACCCGGTACAGCACCTGCCCGCGGTTGTACGCGGTCGCGCCCGACCAGCCGGGGAACGCCTTGCGCGCCGCCGCCACCGCGTCCCGGGCGTCCTTGCGCGAGCCCTGCGCGGCGTTGGCGAGGAACGCGCCCTTCGCGTCGCTCACCGGGTACGACCGGCCCGACTCGGAGCGCGGGAACGCGCCGCCGATGTAGAGCTTGTAGGTCTTCGCCACCGCGATCCGATCAGACATCGAGGTACGCCTCCAGCCCCGTGCGACCGCCCTCGCGGCCGAAGCCCGACTCCTGGTAGCCGCCGAACGGGGCGGTCGGGTCGAAGCGGTTGAACGTGTTGGCCCACACCACGCCGGCGCGCATCTTCTGCGCGGCCCACAGGATGCGCGAGCCCTTCTCCGTCCAGATGCCCGCGGACAGCCCGTACGGCGTGTTGTTCGCCTTGGCCACCGCCTCGTCGGGGGTGCGGAACGTCAGCACCGACAGCACCGGCCCGAAGATCTCCTCGCGCGCGATCCGCATCGCCTGCGACACGTTGGAGAACACGGTCGGCGCGAAGAAGAAACCCTTGTCCGGCAACGGGCACGCCGACGTCCAGCGCTCGGCGCCCTCGGCCTCGCCCGTCGAGGTCAGCTCCTGGATCCGGGTCAGCTGCTCGCGCGAGTTGATCGCGCCCACGTCGGTGTTCTTGTCCAGCGGGTCGCCGACCCGCAGCGTGGCCACCCGGACGCGCAGCTTCTCCAGCAGCTCCTCGGCCACCGACTCCTGCACCAGCAGCCGCGAGCCCGCGCAGCACACGTGGCCCTGGTTGAAGAAGATGCCGTTGACGATGCCCTCGACCGCCTGGTCCAGCGGCGCGTCGTCGAACACGATGTTCGCCGCCTTGCCGCCCAGCTCCAGGGTCAGCTTGCGGCCGGTGCCCGCCAGCTGCCGCTGGATGACCTTGCCGACGTCGGTCGACCCGGTGAACGCGACCTTGTCCACGTCCGGGTGGGAGACGACCGAGGCGCCGACGTCACCCGCTCCGGGGAGGATGTTCACCACACCGGGCGGCAGGTCGGCCTGCTGGATGATCTCCGCGAGCACCAGCGCGGACAGCGGCGTGGTCTCGGCGGGCTTGAGCACGACGGTGTTGCCGCAGGCCAGCGCGGGCGCGATCTTCCACGCCGCCATCAGCAGCGGGAAGTTCCACGGGATCACCTGGCCGGCCACGCCCAGGGGGCGCGGGTCGGGGCCGTAGCCCGCGTAGGAGAGCTTGTCCGCCCAACCCGCGTGGTAGAAGAAGTGCGCCGCGGCCGTGGGCACGTCCACGTCCCGCGACTCCTTGATCGGCTTGCCGTTGTCCAGCGACTCCAGCACGGCCAGCTCGCGGGCGCGCTCCTGCACCAGGCGGGCGATGCGGAAGACGTACTTGGCCCGCTCGGAGCCCGGCATCCGGCCCCACACCCGGTCGTAGGCGCGGCGCGCGGCCTTCACGGCCCGGTCCACGTCCTCGGAGGTGGCCGTGGAGACCTCGGCCAGCACCTCCTCGGTGGCCGGGTTGATCGTCTTCAGGGGCTCGCCGCCGCCCTCGACGAACTGGCCGTCCACGAACATCCGGTAGGTCGGCTTGAGGTTCGCGATGTCCCGCGACTCGGGCGCGGGCGCGTATTCCCACATGGTCAGTCCACCGTCACGTAATCGGGGCCGCTGTAGTGGCCCGCCAACTGGGTGCGCCGCTGCATCAGCAGGTCGTTGAGCAGCGTGGAGGCGCCGAACCGGAACAGGTCGGCGGTCAGCCACTCCGGGCCCGCCACCTCGTGCACGGCCACCAGGTACTTGATCGCGTCCTTCGTGGTGCGGATGCCGCCGGCGGGCTTCACGCCGCGCAGCTGCCCGGTCTGGGTGTACCAGTCGCGCACGGCCTGGAGCATCACGTGGGTCACCGGCAGCGTCGCCGCGGGCGACACCTTGCCGGTGGAGGTCTTGATGAAGTCGCCGCCCGCGAGCAGCGCGAGCCACGACGCGCGGCGCACGTTGTCGTAGGTGACCAGCTCGCCGGTCTCCAGGATGACCTTCAGGTGCGCCTCGCCGCAGGCGTGCTTGACCTGCGCGATCTCGTCGAACACCTGCCCGTAGCGGCCGGAGAGGAACGCGCCCCGGTCGATCACCATGTCGATCTCGGTCGCGCCCGCGTCGACGGCGAAGGCGGTGTCCTCCAGCTTGACCTTGAGGCTGGAGCGGCCGGAGGGGAACGCGGTGGCCACGCTGGCGACCTCGACGCCGGTGCCGCGCAGCTCACCGGCTGCCGTGGCGACCATGTCCGGGTACACGCAGACCGCGGCGACCCTCGGCACGTCCGGGTTGTCCGGGTCGGGCCGGCGCGCCTTCGCGGCCAGCGACCGCACCTTGCCGGGGGTGTCCGCGCCCTCCAGCGTGGTCAGGTCGACCATGCTGATCGCGGTGTCGATGGCCCACATCTTCGCGGCCTTCTTGATGCTGCGCGTGCCCAACCCGGCCGCGCGCTGTTCCACGCCGACCTGGTCGACCCCCGGCAGCCCGTGGAGGAACCGGCGCAGCGACGCGTCGTCGCGGACGGCGTCCCCGAGCGCGGGTGGCAGCCGCGGTGACGGTGTTGTAGCTGGAGCAGCCATGCCGCCGAGTCTAGGCGGACTGGGACGGGCGTCCCAAGCGAGCGCGTTCCCGCTGCTCAGGAGGGTGATCAGTCCTCGATTTCGCGGTTCTTGGACTTCTTCCTCTTCGGCCGCCTCACCTCGACCGCGCCCATCATCGCGAACCCGGTGATCCGCACGTGCGGCCCGCCGGGGACGGTCGGGTCGCCCTTGTGGGTGGTGTCCTCGAACGCGCCCATGAACCCGACGCCGTCGACCCGCACGGTCACGTCCGCCGGCACGATCACCTCGATGCCGCCCATGAGCGCGTAGGCGTTGATCGTGGTCTCCTGCTGCGCGAACCGCGCCTTGGTCAGGTCGATCACCACGCCGCCCATGACCGCCACCGCGTTGTGGGTGGCGGGCACGACCCACTCGCCCCGCCGCTCGATCCCCGACCAGAACGCGAACGAGGCCGTCGAGCCGGGCGTGCCGCCGATCCGGGACGAGGGCAGGTGCTGCTGGACGGGCACCGGCATCAGCGAGGGGGAGGGGACGCCGAGGTCGGCGGTCAGCGGCACCAGCTCGCCGTAGGTCTTGGCGGCGTAGGTGGCGGCCAGGCGCTCGTCCAGCTCGTGGAGGTCCAGGCGGCCCTCCCCGTGCGCCCGCTGGAGCACCTGGGCGACCTTCTCGCGGTCGGCGTCGGAGGCGCGCATCTGACGGGGGTCGGGCACCAGCTCGTCGCTCACCCGGGTGAGTCTAGGAGGGCCGGGGGTGTTTCACGGCGGAACGTCGCGATCAGGCGGGCCGGCGCAGCGGCAGCCCGGCCGCCCGGTAGATGTCGTCGATCACCCGCATGGTGGCCACCGCGTCGTCCGGCGTCGTCGGGAACGGCTTGCCGTGCAGCACGGCGTCCGCGAACGCCTCCAGCTGGTACTCGTAGGACGGCCGCCGGTCGAAGCGCTCGACCCGGCGCTGCCCCTTCAGCCTCACCACCAACCGGTGCCCCGCCTGCGGCGCGAACGGGTTGATCACCCGCATCTCCCCGTTGGCGCCCAGCACCTTCGCGGACACCTTCAGCACCGTGCGCGACCACATCGACGTGACGACGGTGCCGGTGTGCCCGCCGGGGAACTTCAGCTCGGCGCGCATCGCCCGGTCGACGCCCTCGCCCCGCAGCAGCGCCCGCGCCGACCGCACCTCCGGCTCACCGCCGCCCAGCAGTCGCACCAGGCTCACCGGGTAGCACCCGGCGTCCATCAGCGCGCCGCCCGCCAGCTCCAGCGAGTACCGGATGTCGGAGAACCGGGGCAGCGGGAAGGCGAACCGCGCGTCCACGTGCCGCAGCTCGCCCAGCTCGCCCACCACCTCGACCATCCGCGCGGCCAACGGGTGGTACCGGTAGTGGAACGCCTCCATCACCACCAGCCCGCTGTTCCGGGCGGCCTCCGCGACCCGCGCGGCCTCCTCGGCGTTGGCCGCGAAGGGCTTCTCGCACAGCACGTGCTTCCCGGCCTCCAGCGCGGCCAGCGTCCACCTGCCGTGCAGCCCGTTGGGCAGCGGCACGTAGACCGCGTCGAGGTCGGGATCGGCCAACAGCTCCTCGTAGCCGTCGTGCACCCGGGCGATCCCGTGGCGGTCCGCGAACTCCCGCGCCCGGCCCGCGTCCCGGGCGGCCACCGCCGACACCACGACGGACCCCACCGCCCGCGCCGGTCGGACCAGCGCGGCCGGCACGATCCGCGCCGCGCCCAGGACCCCGATCCGCACGTGATCAGCCACGGTCACGACGCTACTACGCCGGGCAGCGGTTCCTCCGGGGCCAAGCGGCGGATTCCCGGGTAGTGGGGGTCCAGCTCGCCGACCTCGAACCGGCACTGCTTGACCGCCCAGAACAGGGCCGGTCCCGCGTCGCCCTTGTACGACCCGTCGGGCAGCAGCACCGCGCCCTCGTGCTCGTGCACGAACACCGCCAGCTCGGCCCCGGTGCGGGCGTCCCAGATCCGGACCGTGCCGTCGTCGGCGGCGGTGGCGATCCGCTCGCCGTCCGGCGAGCAGGTCACGCCGCGCACAGGACCGGTGTGGCCGACCAGGACCACCAGCACCCCGCCGTTGCGGCTCCACACCCGCGCGGTGCCGTCGGACGAGGCGGTGACCAGCCGCCCGCCATCGGGCCAGAACGCCACGTCCCACACCTGGCCCTCGTGCCCTTCCAGCACGAGCAACGGGTCTCCCCGCACGGTCCAGAGCTGGGCCGTGCCGTCGTCGGACGCCACCGCGACCAGCTCGCCGTCGGGGGAGAACGCGACCTGCCGCACCCTCGTTCCCCGCCCCCTGAGCACCACGTGGTGCTCACTCCCGTGGATCGTCACGAAACGCCCGTGGGCGATGGCCACCAGATCACCGGTCGGGGCGCAGTCGATCGCCGTGATGGCCTCGGTGCCCCGTGACAGGCTGCGCAGCGGCTGACCGGTGTCGAGGTCCCACCACGTGACCTCCCGTTCCGCCGAGGCGGTGACCAGCTGCCCGCGGTCCTCCGGTTGGCCCAGCGCCACCACGGGGCCGGTGGGGAGGCTGCCGGCTTCGGGGACGAGCACACCGGAGTCGTCCCCCAGGACGATCCCGCGGTCGTCGGGCGCGAACAGCGCCGCCCGGGTGCGTTCGCCGAGCTTCGTGGTCACCTCGCCCGTCGACAGGTCCCACACCCAGCAGAGACCGTTGGCGATGACCAGCAGGCGGCGACCGTCCGCGGAGTAGGACACTGAACCGAGGTGGAGGGGCGGCCGGTTCAGGTGTCCGAGGTGCTGCCCGCCCGGGGCGACCAACCTGACGAGGCCGTCCCCCGAGATCACGGCCAGTTGCGCGCCACCGGGGGACAGGACCATCCGGTCCGGGGCGTCGGGGGTGGCGAACTCGGCCACGACCGCGTTGGTCCGCAACTCCACGACGACGACCCGGTCCACCCGGTCCAGGGCCAGCCACCCGCCGTCGGGCGACAGGGCCATGCGGCGAACCGGGAAGTCGGCGAGCACGGTGCGGGTGCCGCTGTCCAGCGACCACCCGACGACCTCGGTGCCCGACCTCGTCACCAGCAGGTCGGCGGTGGTCGCGCACGCCGCTTCGACCCACCGGCCGGGCAGCGACCCCTGGTGGGCGCCGGCGGCGTCGAGGAACCGGACCTCGCTGCCCGGCGTCAGCACGGCGATCCCCCGACCGCGGTACCGGAAGCCGAGGAGCCGGGCCACGCCGGTCGCGGCCTCCCCGAGCAGGTCCCCGGTCGCGGCGTCCCAGGTGTACGCCCGACCGTCCTCCTCGCGGGTCGCCAGCCGCCGGCCGTCCGGTGACCAGGCGACGTCCGTCACCCGGTGGGCGTGCCGCCGCCACAGCCGCACCGGCTGGTTCGACTTCACGTGCCGCAGCTCCACCACGTGCTCGCGGGCGAGCGCGAGCAGCTCGCCGTCCGGGGAGAACGCAACCGCCGCCACGTCATCGGCCTCGGCGTGGACCAGGGCCCGCGCCGGGTCCCGACCGCTCACCGCGGCGTCCGCCAGCTCGGGCCGGTCCGCCCCGACCACACCCAGCAGCGCCGCCCGCCGCCACCGGCTCCCGGTCAGCACCGCGTCGGTCAGGTCGCCGCCGATGACCCGCGCACCGGTCAGGTTCGCGTCGGTCAGGTCGGCCCCGACGAACCGCGTGTTCACGAAGCGCTGGTCGGACAGGTCGGCCTCGCGCAGGTCCGCGCCGCTCAGGTCCACCTCGCCGAAGTGGTAGCCGCGCAGGTCCTGACCGGACAGCAGGAGCCGGGTCCACACGTTCAGCCGCCGCACGACCTCGGTGGCGTTCTGCCTGGCGGCGTCCGCCACGTGGGGGTCGACCAGCACCTGCCGCGCCCACCGCACCACCGGTTCGCGGCCCGCCAGGTCGCACAGGAAGTCCACCATCAGCCGCGTCATCCGGCGGTTCACCACCGCCGAGCCGAACCGCCCGGCGCGCAGCTCGTCCGCGGCGACCTCGGCCACCAGCCACTCCATCACCGACTGGTGCACGAACGCGAACCCGCCGTCCTCCGCCCGCACCAGCAGCGAGCCCGAGCCCACGGCGTGCGCGGCCTGGTCGATCGAGTACCCGCGCTCGGCCAACCGGGTCAGCACCCGGACCACGGTGTCCTCCAGGTCCGCGGTCTGGATGGTGGTCGCCGTCGTCTCCCACAGCCGCAGCGCCAGCGCCCGGCACGCGGACACCCGCTCGTCCCGGTCGAACGACCGCACGCCGTGCCGGTGGTCCTGCCGGTCGACCTCCCGGAACATCCAGGAGTCCAGCAGCTCCCGGTACAGCTCGGCGGCGCTGACCCGGCCGTGCTGCTGCCGGACCTCCAGCAGCCGCTCCTCGTCCAGGTCCGCGATGAACGACAGCATCCGCGGGTTGCGGGACAGGCCGAGCAGGTCGCCGACCGCGTCCAGCAGCTCGAACCGCCGGGCCGCCCGCTGCCCGTCACCGCCGTAGTGGCGGGTGAGGAAGCCGCGGATCTGGTCGTCGGTGAAGTCCTCCAGCACCACCACCCGGCCCGCGGCGAGCGCGGACACCTGCTGCCCCAGCGCGTTGAGCACCTGGTCGGTGGACCGGAAGTGCTGGGTGCGGCTGGTCAGCACGACCTTGGCCCGGTCGGTGACGGCCTGGAGCAGGGTGGTCAGGTAGTCGGCCGCGTTGTCGTAGCCGACGCGCAGCTCCAGCTCGTCGAACCCGTCGAACAGCAGCGCGAGCCGACCGCTGCTGATCATGTACCGCAGCTTGGGCACGTCCACCGCGGGTACGCCCTCGCGCACCAGGTGCTGGGCCAGCAGCTCGTCCAGCGACGGGGCCTTCTCCAGGCTGCGCAGCTCCACCAGCACCGGCAGCAGGCCGGGGTCCTCCTCCGGCAGCACCCGGGTCAGCTGGCGCAGCAGGAACGACTTGCCCCGCCCGAAGTCGCCGAGCACCACCACGAACCGGGCGGACTCCTCGCGCAGCCAGTCGAGCACGCGGCCGAGCAGGTCGTCACCGCGCTCGTCCGGCCGGACCACCGCGTACCGCTGGGACACGTACAGCCCGGCCGGGTAGACGGTGTCGCCGGCGAGCGACTGCGCCTGCTTCACCGCGAGGGGGCGCAGGTCCAGCAGGCCCTGGTACTCCACGAAGCTGCGCAGCCGCACACCGCGGCGCCGGGCGGCGAGCACCAGGTCCACGGGCGCGGGCGGTCCGCCGTGCACGACCTCGGAGGGCACGTACGGGTCCGCCGCGGCGAACGGGTCGTGCACGCGCCGGACGAACCGGTCGACGACCTCGGGGGTGAGCACGCCGGCCACGCCCACCGGCCACTGCTCGAAACCGCCGCTGTCGCGGGGTTTCGACACGCGCACGTAGCCCTCGTCGGGGCGCGGCGTGACGGTCGCGGTCGGGTGCGCCACCCGGGTCGCCTCCAGCACCCGGTCGAAGAACGTGCCCGGTCCGCCCACGTCCTCCGCCGGGGGGAGCGGCGCCCGGACCGCCAGGGTCGTCACCGACCACGGGCGGTCGGTGGCGGCGTCGGTCAGCCAGGGGCCGGGGCCCCAGCCGTCGGGCCTGGTCAGGCCCTGCGCCGCGCACAGGTGGCGCCCGCCCGCGTCGCGGAGCGCCCTCCCGAACCACGCGGCCTGCCGGTCGCCCAGCGCGGCCCGGTCCACCTCGTGCGTCACCTCGACCGTGGCGTTGAGCCCGGCCACCACCAGCGGCGGGTCCTGGTACTCGAACAGCGTCCACGGCTCGTCCGGGGTGAAGGTGAAGGCGCCGCCGTAGAACTCGTCGAACGCCTCCTTGAACGGCCCCCACTTGGGCCAGTACGGCGGCGTCGGCGTGCGGCCCCACGCCTCCTCGTGGGTGAAGTACGCCCGGCACGCCATCCGGTTCACGTCGCGGGAGCCGGGCACGACCACCACCCGGCGGCGCGGCAGGTCGACGGCCTCGGCCAGGTCCGCCAGCGACCGGAACGCGCGGGCGAACTCGTCCGGCCTGCCGTTCGCGGTCAGGTGGCCGGTGAACACCACCAGGTCCGGGCGCAGGTCCTCGAACTCGCCGAGGTCCGCTCCCGGCACGCGCGTCAGGTGCAGCACCACCACCCCGTCGCCGCCGGGCCGGACCTCGGGCTTCGGCGGGCGCAGCGCGTCGGCGCCGATGGCGTAGCTGTCCGGCCCGGCGGAGGTGGCGATGATGCCCACCACCCGGCCCGTGGCCGGGTCCCACACCGCGCTGCCGCTGTAGCCGCGCCGCACGCGCAGCGCCGAGTCGCTGTCCAGCTGCACCAGCCGCCCGCCCACCGGCCCGCGCACCACGGCCCGCACCCACGCGCCGTCGGGCCGGTCGGCCGGGTGGCCGAACACGTCCACCGGGCTGCCGGGGTGCGGTGGCGTCCTGATCAGCCGCGCGGGCGTCACCCCGGCGGGCAGGTCCAGGGCCAGCGCGGCGACGTCACCGCCCGGCACGCCCTCGCGCGGCGGCGGGGGCGTCCAGGAGGCGACCCGCGCGGTCACCGGCGGGTGGTCCAGGGCCGGGAAGTCGACCCGCACGCCCCCGCCCGGCGGCTCGGCCGACCGCGCGTCGAGGCCGAGAGCGAGGTTGACCACGTGCGCGCAGGTCAGCACCCGCCCGCCGACCACGACCCCGCCGCCGACCGGATCGCCCCCGGGATCGAGCACGCGGACGACCGAGGTGGGTAAGGAGCCGTCGGGCATCGGCTAGAGGTACCACATACTGTTCGACCATGGACGTCCTCGTTGTCGACCACCCGCTGGCGCGGGCGCGACTGACCACCATGCGCGACGCCCGCACCGACAACGCGGCGTTCCGCGCGGCGTTGCAGGAGCTGACCGTGATGCTCGTGTACGAGGCCACCCGCGACGCGGCGGTGGCCGAGGAGCGCGTGCACACGCCCGTCGCCCGCACCACCGGCCACCGCCTGGCCACCCCGCCGCTCCTGGTCCCGGTCCTCCGGGCCGGCCTGGGCATGGCCGACCAGGCGCACAAGCTGATCCCCGACGCCCAGATGGGCTTCGTGGGCCTGGCGCGCGACGAGGAGACGCTCCAGCCGACCCCGTACATGGAGTCGCTGCCCGAGTCCCTGGCCGGCCGCCCGGTGTTCGTGCTGGACCCGATGCTGGCCACCGGCGGATCCATGGCCTACACGATCCGCCTGCTGACCGACCGGGGCGCGACCGACGTGACCGCGATCTGCTGCCTGGCCGCCCCGGAGGGCATCGAGCACCTGTCCGCCTCGGGCCTGCCGGTCCGCCTGGTCACCGCCAGCGTCGACGAGCGCCTGAACGACTCGGGCTTCATCGTCCCCGGCCTCGGCGACGCGGGCGACCGCCAGTACGGCGCCGTCTAGGTCACGAACCCGTCGCGAGTCGTACGTTCACGACCACCGTGTCGTACGTCCAGGACCCCCGAGTTCAACGTTCGCGACCCGGGAGCCCTGGACGTGCGGCGGGTCCTCAGGTCAGTTCGGCGGCGTGGTCGGCGGCCCACCGGGCCAGGGTCCGGCCACGCCCGCCGGTGACCCGCTCGAAGTCCGGCGTGACGACGGCCGGCTCCTCGGCGTGCTGCGCCATGTACCCCATCAGGTACTCGGCGACGTCCCACGGCAGCCCCTCGTCGCGGATCAGCGCCGCCCGCGCCTGCCCGTAGGTCAGCCGCTCGAAGCCGATCGGCCGCCCGAGCCCCCGCGCGAACGCCTCGGCCTGCTGCCGGTGCGTCAGCGCCTCCGGCCCGCTGAGCGTGTACGCCTCGCCGTCGTGCCCCTCGCGCAGCAGGGCGTGCACGACGACCTCCGCCACGTCGGCCTCGTGCACGGGCGCGCCGACCGCGTCCGGGAACGGCGCCCGCACCACGTCGTCGGCCTTGACGCCCCGCGCCCAGATCAACTTGTTGCTCATGAACTCGCCCGGCCGGACGTGCGTCCACGCCACGCCCGACTGCTCGATCACCCGTTCCACGTCCTGGTGCTCCTCGTAGCTGCCCGGCCGCTCGAACGTGACCGCGCTGCTGGACAGGAACACCGCTTTCCGCAGGTCGTGCGCGTGCTCCAGGAAAGCCGACACGTGCGCGGCCGGGTCACCCGCCCCCGGCACGGCGACCAGGAAGACCGCGGTCACGCCGGTGAGCGGCAGCTCGTCGGGCCTGGTCAGGTCGCCCGCCACCACCTCCACGCCGGTCGGCAGGTCGGCCCGGTCGGGGTTGCGGGTCAGCGCCTTGACCGGCACCCCGTCGTTCGCCAGTTGTCGGACCACGGCGCCGCCGATGGTGCCGGTCGCGCCGGTGACCAAGATGCTCAAGGTTCCCCCTGGTGAATCGCCGTTCAAACTTGAGCACCGACGCTAGCGCGGTGGCACCCCGGTGCGCACATGCAAACTTTTGCAATACCGGACAGCGCTGTTCGGCGTGCGCGGATTGGGCCTTTTGGGCGTAGCAATGGTCTAGACCTCATCCCTATCGTGGTCTGGACCACAAGGAAGTGACGTCGCCGCACCCCGCGAGGAGAAGCATGACGAGCAGGAGATGGGTGCTCCCCGCACTCCTGGCCACCGCGATCACCGCGTCGCTGGCCCCGCACGCCACCGCTCACGACCACGACCGCGGGCACGGTCACACCAAGACGCGCACCGTCGGGTACTACACCCAGTGGAGCGGCTACGACCGCAACTTCCTGGTCAAGAACCTGGTCACGAACGGCACCGCGCCCAGGCTCACCCACCTGAACTACGCGTTCGGCTTCCTCGACGAGTCCGGCAAGTGCGTCAGCTCCGACCCGTGGGCCGACTACCAGCGCCCGTTCACCGCCGAGCAGAGCGTCAACGGCAAGGCCGACGTGGCCGGCCAGCCGCTGTCGGGCAACCTCAACCAGCTCAAGCAGCTCAAGGCCAAGTACCCCAAGCTGCGCATCAACATCTCCCTCGGCGGCTGGACCGGCTCGAAGTACTTCTCCAACGCGGCCCTCACGCCCGAGTCGCGCGCCGCGCACGTGGCGTCGTGCCTCGACATGTGGCTCAAGGGCAACCTGCCCGACGCCGCACCCGGCGCGGCGGCCGGCGTCTTCGACGGCATCGACCTCGACTGGGAGTGGCCCTCCTCCGAGGCCGCGCCCGGCAACGTCGTGCGGCCCGAGGACAGGCAGAACTTCACCGCGCTGCTGGTCGAGTACCGCAAGCAGCTGGGCAGGATGACCTGGCGCACCGGCAAGGCGTACGACCTGACCGCGTTCCTGCCCGCCGACCCGCGGCAGATCGACCGGGGCTTCGAGGTCGCGCGCGTGTTCGGGCTGCTGACCTTCGGGACCCTCCAGGGCTACGACTTCCACGGCGCGTGGGACCCGCAGACCAACCAGCAGTCCGCGCTCCGCACCCCCGCGGGCGACCCGGCGCCGTTGCCGTTCAGCTCGCAGGTCACCGTCGACCACTACCTGAAGAACGGCGCGCCGAAGAACAAGGTCGTGCTGGGCGTGCCGTTCTACAGCCGCGGCTGGACCGGCGTGACCAATGCCGACAACGGCCTGTTCCAGGACGCGACCGGGCCCGCGCCGGCCACCTACGAGGCCGGTTACGAGGACTACCGCATCCTCAAGGCGCAGCTGGGCAACTTCAAGGTGCACCGCGACGCCAAGGCCGGGCACGCCTGGCTGTTCGACGGCACCACGTTCTGGACCTGGGACGACCCCACCGAGATGAAGCGCAAGGGCCGCTACGTGGCGGAGCGGCGCCTCGGCGGCGCGATGATCTGGTCGCTCGACGGTGACACCGCCGACGGCGAGCTGATCAAGGCGCTCACCAGCGGACTGTCCTGACAAGGGCAGTCCACCGGGGCCCGGGGAGGTTTCGCGGCGGCCGCCTCCCCGGGCCCCACCTTCACCTGCGCCCGTCTTGCTCGTCCTGGTCTTGCCTGCTGCGGCTTTACCTGTTCCGGCCTTACCCGCGCCAGCCGTCCGCCTGTGCGCGGACGGCTCGTTCGTACATCGGGGCGACCTCGACGCCGGGCGGCAGGTTGCCGTTGATCTCCAGGCTCACCAGCCCGTGCGCCAGGCCCCACAGCGCCAGCGCGGCGTCCTCGTGCGGCACCTCGGCGAACAGGCCCGCCCGCACCGCGCGGCCGACGTTGCGCACGACCGGCAGGAACGTCCGGCGGGCGGCCTCCCGGCTCTCCTCGGCGGGTTCGAAGCTCGGCACGGCCCTGCCGAACATCACCAGGTAGAACTGCGGGTCGGCGAGCGCGCTCTCCCGGTAGACCAGGCCCATCCGGACGATGTCCTCCACGGGGTCCTCGGTCTCGGGGACCTCCGCGACCCGTTCACCGAAACGGCGGAACGCCTCGTCGTACAGGGCGTTCAGCAGGGCCGACTTGCCCCCGAACAGCGAGTACACGGCCGTGGTGGAGGTGTTGACATCCGCCGCGAGCCTGCGCAAGCTCAAAGCGCCCGGACCCTCCGCGGACAGCAGCTCGCCCGCGCGGTGGAGCAGGCGGACGCGGAGTGCGTCGTCGTGGGTTTTCGGTCGCGGCACGGCCCGATCTTACCAAAACAACGTTATAAAACTTGGTCTGGCCAACGTGGTATCAAGTTGGTACCGTCATTTCCCATGGCTATGACCCTGCGTCTGAGTGACGAGGAGAACCGGCGGCTCGACGAGCTCGCCGCGGCCGAAGGGCGCTCCAAGCAGGAGGTCGTGCGCTTGGCGCTGGCCGAGCGCTGGGCCCGCCTGCAGAAGGAGGAGCAGCTGTCCGAGGTGCTCGGGCGCGTGCTCCCCAAGTACCGGGGGCTGCTGGACCGGCTCGGCTCGGCCTGAATCGTTGCGGTTTCCCGCACCCGCACACACGTTCGGGTGGTAGCGCCCCTTGCGCACTCCTCGTTCGAACACATGTTCGATACGATCAATCCATGCAGCTCAACGACCCCCAGTCCCGTTTGCCGCCCCGCCACGCCTGCGAACGTCCACGGCGATCACCGGTGCACCGGTATGGTGCGCCGTTGAAGATCGGGTCGCGTTCAGGTTGCACTTCGGTGCACAACGCGGCCGACACCATCCTCGCCGCCGCTCAGGCGGGGAGGCGACACGGACCTGAGGGGGTGGGTAGTGGCGGCAGATGCTGCCCTGATGCGGTGAGGTCGCACCACGGCCCCCTCCCTTCGGGACAGGGAGCGCGTCAAGCAGTGGTCAACTACCTCGACGCCGGCGACTTGCTCGTGCTGGCGACCGCCGTCACCGGCGGGGACCTGGTCGTGCGCGATTTAGGTCTCCTCGACTCCGCAGCCCACCGCCCCCGGGCGACAGTGTTGGGGGTCGAGGCGTACGACACGCTCTGGCTGAAAGCCTCCGCCCTGCTCGACTCGATCGTGCGCACACGCCCGCTTGCCGAGGGCAACTGGCGACTGGGCTGGGTGGCGGCGGTGACCTTGTGCGACATCAACGGCTGGTGGATCGACGCCGACGAGGACGAGGCCCTGGACCTGGTGCGGGCACTGGGCAGGGAGCAGATCGACGTGCCGGGGATGGCGGCGCACCTGGAGGCGTGGGGTATGCCCAAACCGAGGGGGGAATAGCCGCGCGGGTAGGGCCAGGCGTGGGCACGCGAGCTTCGGGGGACGGAAGCGCTGGTTGGCGCCGCGATGGGCTGGTGCCTGGGATGGCTGGTGCCTGGAGTGGCTGGTGCCTGGGGTGGCCGGTGCTTGAGCTTGCCGGTGCCTGAGACGGTCGCCGCTTGAGATGGTCGCCGTCTGAGTTGGCCGGTGCCTGAGCATTTGGCTTCCGAGCCGGCGTGCGCGAGCAGATTGGAACCGGGCAGGCCGGCGTTCGAGCCGTTCCGCGTCCGAGGTTGATCGACCCGGCGGTTGCCGACCGCCGGAACCGTTGTCCGGCCTCACCTGTGGGAGCGATTCCACCCGCACCCGCCCCTGCGCTCGTCCGCCCTGCGCTCGTCCGCCTCGCGCTCCTCCACCCCCGCCCTGCTCTCCTCTGTTCTCCCGCACCCTCTCCTCCCGCGCACTTGCCACTCCGCACGCCGCCGCGCCGGCCGGTCCACGAGGTCGTGCGGGGTGACCGGGCGCGCCGGGTGGCTGAACCGGGTTGACCTGGAGTGCACTCCAGCTCCTACGGTCGACACCGTGACTTACTCGATCGCCCAGGCGGCCGAGCGCAGCGGGTTGTCCATCGACACGCTGCGCTACTACGAACGCATCGGTCTGGTCGACCCGCCGGCCCGGGACTCGGGCGGGCGGCGCACCTACAGCGAGGAAGACCTCGGCTGGTTGATCTTCCTCACCCGCCTGCGCACCACCGGTATGCCCATCCGCATGATGCGCGAGTACGCGCAGCTCAGGCACCGCGGTGACGCCACGGCAGGCCGTCGCAAGCAGATGCTGCACGAGCACCGCGCCTCGGTGCGCGAGCGCATCGCCGAACTCCAGACCTGCCTCCACGTGCTGGAGTACAAGATCACGCACTACGAGCAGATCGAGAGCACCTTCGTGGAAGGGATCACCGCGTGACCCAGCTGGGAGAACTCCGGGTCGGCAGGCAGGGACTCGGCTGCATGGGCATGAGCCAGTCCTACGGCGCAGGCGACGAGACCGAGTCCACCGCCACCGTCCACCGCGCCCTGGACCTGGGCGTCACCCTCCTCGACACCGCCGACGTCTACGGCGCGGGCGCCAACGAGGAACTGGTCGGCAGGGCGATCGCGGACCGCCGGGACCGGGTCGTCCTCGCCACGAAGTTCGCCCTCGGCGACCCCGACCGGCGCCCGCGCGGCGACGCCGCCTACGTCAGGCAGGCGGCCGAGGCGTCGCTGCGCCGGTTGGGCACCGACCACATCGACCTGTACTACCAGCACCGCGTCGACCCGGAGGTCCCGATCGAGGAGACCGTGGGCGCGATGGCCGAGCTGGTTCGGGAGGGCAAGGTCCGCTACCTGGGCTTGTCCGAGGCGGGCGCGGCCACGATCCGACGCGCCCACGCCGTCCACCCGATCACCGCCCTCCAGAGCGAGTGGTCGCTGTGGACGCGCGACATCGAGGCCGAGGTCCTGCCGACCTGCCGCGAGCTGGGCATCGGCCTGGTGCCGTTCTCGCCGCTGGGCCGCGGTTTCCTGACCGGCCGCGTGACCTCGGTGGACGACCTCGACGCCGACGACGTGCGGCGCGGCCTGCCCCGGTTCTCGGGGGAGAACTTCGCCCGCAACACCGCCATCGTCGACGCGCTGCGGGCGCTCGCGGACCGGCGCGGCGTCACGGCGGGCCAGTTGGCGCTGGCCTGGGTGCACCACCAGGGCGACGACGTGGTTCCGATCCCCGGCACCAAGCGGGTGAAGTACCTGGAGGAGAACGTCGCCGCGGCCGACCTGGCGCTGTCGCCCGACGACCTCCGCGCCATCGAGGACGCCGCGCCGACCGTCTCCGGGGAGCGCTACGCGCCGGAGATGCTGAAGCTCTCGAACCGGTAGTTGACCGAGTAGCACCGACGACGTTGGCCGCACCTCGCGAGCCCTGCACAGTGGGGCTCGCGAGGCTCGCGCGAAAGGGGAGGACCGACACCGTGGAGAAACGTCGTTTGGGCTCGCTGGAGGTCAGCGCCCAGGGCCTGGGCTGCATGGGGATGAGCGAGTTCTACGGCCCCGGCGACGAGGCCGGGTCGACCGCCACCCTCCACCGCGCCCTGGACCTGGGCGTGACCTTCCTCGACACCGCCGACATGTACGGCCCGTTCACCAACGAGGAGCTGATCGGCCGGGCCCTCGCGGGCCGCCGGGACGAGGTCGTGCTCGCCACGAAGTTCGCCGTGGTCCGCGAACCGGGCAGCGAGTGGGGCCTGCGGGGCGACCCGGAGTACGTCCGGCAGGCGGCCGAGGCGTCGCTGCGCCGGCTGGGCACCGACCACATCGACCTGTACTACCAGCACCGCGTCGACCCGAACGTGCCGATCGAGGAGACCGTGGGCGCGATGGCCGAGCTGGTCCGGGAGGGCAAGGTCCGGCACATCGGCCTGTCCGAGGCGGGCGCGGCCACGATCCGCCGGGCCCACGCCGTGCACCCGATCGCGGCGGTGCAGACCGAGTGGTCGCTGTGGTCGCGGGACATCGAGGCCGAGGTCGCGCCGACCTGCCGGGAGCTGGGTATCGGCGTCGTCGCCTACTCCCCGCTGGGGCGCGGCTTCCTGACCGGTCGCTACACCTCGCCGGACGACTTCGCGCCCGGCGACGTGCGCCGCACCCACATGCCGCGGTTCAGCGAGGAGAACCTGGCCCGCAACCTCGCCCTCGTGGAGTCCCTGCGCGAGGTGGCCCGGGAGCACGACGTGACGGCCGGCCAGATCGCGCTCGCCTGGGTGCACCACCAGGGCGCGGTGCCGATCCCGGGCACCAAGCGGGTGAAGTACCTGGAGGAGAACGCCGCCGCGGCGGACATCCGGTTGACCGGGGAGCAGGTGGAGCGCATCGCCGCGGCCGTGCCCGCGGACGCGGTCGCCGGCACCCGCTACAACGCCGACACGATGCGGTTGATCGGCCGGTAGGGCGCGGCGGGTTCGGCGGGCCGCGTCACAGGAGCGTGGCGGCGACCGTGGCGCCCAGCTCCCGGCACCGCAGCACCGCGGCGGCGTCGGGAGCCCCGGTGAGCACGAGGGTGTCGGCGACCGGGCGCCACCGCAGGCCGGCGGTGATGTCGCGGATCGCCTTCACCGCGCCCTCGGCGCCCTGGTTGCCGTGCACGTACGCGCCGAACGGCCGCCCGCGCGTGGCGTCCAGGCACGGGTAGTAGACGGTGTCGAAGAAGTGCTTGAGCGCGCCGCTGATGTACCCGATGTTGGCGGGCGTGCCGAGCAGGTAGCCGTCGGCCTCCAGCACGTCGGAGGCTGTCGCGCCCAGCGCCGGGCGGCGCACCACCTCGACCTCCGCGAGGTCGGGGTCCGACGCGCCCTCCAGCACCGCCTCGAACAGCTCGTGGGTGGCGGGCGACGGCGTGTGGTGCACGATCAGCAGGCGGGGCACGTCACGCGAGCCTGCCGACATCCCGGCCTCACCGCAAACCCGACGCCGGCAAACCCGACGCCGGCAAACCGACCCGAGCAATTCCGCCCCCGGCGCACTCCGCCCGGCAAACCCGCCGGTCAGCAGCACCGCGCACCGCGCGAGTCGCACCCCCGACCCCAACCCCAAGATCAATAGTCGGGCCCCGGGGAACCGACCGACCCCCCACGCGTCTTTAATGGTGACCAGGAGGGAGTCATGGACACTCGCAGCATCGCCACCATGGACCGGAACCGGCGGATCACCTGGGGCGCGGGGGTAGGTATCAGCGTCGGCCTCATCGGTCTGCCGCTCGTCTTCATCTCGCTGTGGCCGGAGGTCGACCACAGCCCGTGGGACGTCAACACGATGATCCTGGCCACCGGCGTGGCGCTGTGCTCGGTCAGCTACATCTCGGGCCGCATCTCGGTGGCCGCGTTCACCGAGCACCGCCGCAACCCGGTGAGCCCGCCGACCAAGCGGCCGTACATGGTGGCGGGCGGTGCGCTCGTCGTCGCCGTGTTGTGCCTGCTGCTCGCTATCGCGGTGTGAGGGCGAGCAGCCCGGAGACCTGAGCGCGGAGTTCGGCCAGCCTGTCCGCGGCTCGTGAGCGGGCCGCGGACAGGTCGCCGGACACCGGTTCGACGACCTCCAGGTACGCCTTCAGCTTCGGCTCGGTGCCGGACGGCCGCACGACCACCCGCACCCCCGGCCCGGTCAGCCGCACGACGTCGGCTTCCGGCAGCAGGTCCTCGAACGCGAAGCCGGCGGGCGGTTCGGTCCGCAGCCGCGCCATCAGCTCCCCGATCCGGCTCAGGTCGGTGAACCTAAGCGACACCTGGTCGGTCAGGTGCAGGCCGTGGTCCACGGCCAGCTGGTCCAGCGCGTCGAGCAGGTCGCGGCCGGCCGCCTTCAGCCCCGCCGCCAGGTCGCACGCCACCACGGCCGCCGAGATGCCGTCCTTGTCGTTGACGTACCCGGGGTCGACGCAGGTGCCCAGCGCCTCCTCGTAGGCGAACACCAGCCCCTCGCCGGCGCGCACCAGCCACTTGAACCCGGTCAGCGTCTCCGCGTACCGGGCGCCGTGCGCCGCCGCGATCGACCTGAGCAGCGACGACGACACGATCGTGGTGGCGACCAGCGGGTCCGGGGCGTCCGAGGTGGACAGCACCAGCGAGCCCAGCAGCACGCCCGTCTCGTCGCCGCGCAGCATCCGCCACGACCCGTCGCGCCCGCGCACGCCCAGCGCGCACCGGTCGGCGTCCGGGTCCAGCGCGATCGCCAGGTCCGCGTCCGCCGCCGCGGCCAGCTCCAGCAGCCGGTCCGCCGCGCCCGGCTCCTCCGGGTTCGGGAACGCCACGGTCGGGAAGTCCGGGTCCGGCACGGCCTGCTCCCGCACCACCCGCACGTCGGTGAACCCGGCCCGCCGCAACGCCTCCACGGCCGTCGCGCCGCCCACGCCGTGCATGGGGGTCAGCACGACCCGCAGGTCCCGCGCCACACCGCGCGGCAGCGACGCGACCCGCTCCAGGTAGGCGTCGACCTCCGCGTCGGGCACGGTCTCGTGCTCATCGGACAGCGGCACCGACACGGCCGCGGGCACCGCCCGGATCGCCGCCTCGATCTCCCGGTCGGCGGGCGGCACGATCTGCCCGCCGCCCTCCAGGTACAGCTTGTAGCCGTTGTCCGCGGGCGGGTTGTGCGAGGCGGTGATCTGCACCCCGGCGACCGCGTTCCGCGTGCGCACCAGGAACGCCAGCACCGGCGTCGGCAGCGGTCCGGGGAGCACCCGCACGGTGAACCCCTCGGCGGCCAGCACCCCGGCCGCCGCCGCCGCGAACGCCTCCGACCCGTGCCGCGCGTCCCGGCCGACGAACACCGTGCCGACCCGGTCGTTCGCCTTGAGCCACGCGGCGAGCCCGGCCGTGGTGCGGGTGACCACGGCCCGGTTCATGCCGTTGGGCCCGGCCCGCACGGGACCGCGCAGCCCGGCGGTGCCGAAGGCCAGCGGCCCGGCCATCCGGTCGGCCAGGTCCTCGGTGGCCGCCGCGTCGCCGGCCATGGCCCTGGCCAGCACGCCCTGGAGCTCGGCCCGGGTGTCGGGGTCGGGGTCGTCGGCGATCCAGCGGAACGCCGCGTCGCGCAGCGCCGGGGGCAGGCTCATGCGCGGGTCACCAGCTCGCGCAGCAGCTCACCCATCCGGCTCGCCGCGGCCTGGCCCGCCTCCAGCACCTCCTGGTGGTTGAGCGGTTCGCCGGTGATGCCCGCGGCCAGGTTCGTGACCAGCGACAACCCGAACACCTCGACGCCCTCGGCGCGGGCCGCGATGGCCTCCAGCACGGTCGACATGCCGACCAGGTCGGCACCCAGGGTGCGCAGCATCCGGATCTCGGCAGGGGTCTCGAAGTGCGGTCCGGGCAGGCCCGCGTAGACGCCCTCCTCCAGCGACGGGTCGATCTGCCGGGCCAGGTCGCGCAGCCGCGGCGAGTACAGGTCGGTGAGGTCCACGAAGCGGGCGCCGACCAGCGGCGACGACGCGGTGAGGTTGAGGTGGTCGCTGATCAGCACGGGCTGGCCGACCGCCATGCCCTGCCGCAGGCCGCCGGCGGCGTTGGTGAGCACCACGGTCCCGACCCCGGCCGCGGCGGCGGTGCGCACGGCGTGCACGACCTTGGCCACGCCCTTGCCCTCGTAGCCGTGCGTGCGACCGAGCACGACCAGCACGTTCTTGCCGCCGATGGGCACTGAGCGGATCGTGCCGCCGTGCCCGACCGCGGTGGGCGCCTCGAAACCGGGCAGCTCGGCCACGGCCACCTCGGCGGCGGGCTCCCCGATCAGGTCGGCGGCCGGGCGCCAACCCGAGCCGAGGACCACGGCGATGTCGTGCCTGTCCACCCCGGTGCGCTCGGCCAGGGCCCGCGCGGCGTCGGTGGCCAGGGCCTCGGGGGTGGTGCTCTCACTGATGGCGGTCACGGCGGGGAGCCTAATAGCCGCCCGGAGGGGTCGCCCGGGGTGTCGTGACCGCAGGTCCGCGGTCTGGGTGGTGGCCCGGTCGGTGAAGCCGGGTGGGTGGAGCAGTTCGGCGCGGCGTTCGACCGGAGGCGATGGAGCGTGGCCTGCTGAACAAGGCCGCGAGGCGCGGAACCGCTAACCCGCCACCGTGAACGTGGGCGCGATCGTGTCGAACAGCTGCCGCCCCGTCTCCTCCTGCTCCGTGGGCACCACCACCTCCACCACCCACAGGTCGGCCTCCTGCGGCAGCACCAGCGAGTACCGCGTCCGCCGCAGGTCGGGGCCTCCCTCACCGTCCACGTCGGCCGCCCGCTCCGCCGTCCGGTAGCTGTACCGGACCGCGTCCTCCCAGCCACCCCCCACCTCGGCGGGCTCCACGACCTCCCCGAAGTACCGGTCCCCGTCCCACCGCGACCGCACCATCTCCACGTAGTCCTCGACCGAGCGCCGCGGGTGGTAGTCCGGGAACCGCTGCACCGCCACCTCGTACGCCCCGGTCGGGTCGACCAGGTGCACCACCGTGCTCGGCACCAGCCCCCGGTTGGCCCGCTGCTCCAGGAAGCCGGTCCACCCGGCCCCGACCGAGATGGTGAACTCCGCCCCCTGCTCGCCGTTCGCCGTGGCGGCGGAGGCCGTCGTGGGGTTCAGGGACGGGGTGCCGGTCAGCGACGGCAGCGGCGGGGCGTCGTGGGCCGCGGGTGGTGGGGTGAGCGGTGCGCCGGCGACCGTCCTGGTCAGGGCGAACCCGCCCACGCCGGCGGCGGCGAACAGCACCAGCGCGGCCAGGGCGACGGCCGCGCGGCGCCACCGGGGGACCGGCGCCGGCGGTAACGGGGCGGCGGCGGTCCGCAGGAACGGCAGCGGGCCAGGGTCGGCGGCCAGCGGGGTGTCCGGGGCGACCAGGGGCGGGCGCTCGACCCTCACCACCGGTCTGCTGGGCGCGTCGGCGGGGAACACGTCGACGCCCGGTTCGGGCAGCAGGGGCCGCACCAGGCGGCGGACCTCGGCCAGCGGCATCCGGGCCGCCGGGTCGCGCACCATCAGCCCCGCCACGACGGGCTCCAGCGCGCCGCACACCGAGGCCGACGGGACCTCGCCGTGCACGACCTGGTTGATCGTCTGGAGCACGTTCGCGCCCTCGTACGGCCGGCTGCCGGTCATCGCGGTGAACAGCGTCGCGCCCAGCGACCACTGGTCGGCGGCCGAGGACACCTCCTCGCCCGCCGCGACCTCGGGCGCGATGAACGCGGGCGTGCCGAGCATGATCCCGCGGCTGGTCAGGGTGGCCTCGGCGACGTTGCGGGCGATGCCGAAGTCGGTCAGCTTCACCCGCCCGTCGTCGGCGACCAGGACGTTGCCCGGCTTGACGTCGCGGTGCGTGATGCCCGCCCGGTGGGCCGCCTCCAGCGCCGCGGCCACCGCGTCCGCCACCACCGCGCCCTGCTCGTCGGTCAGCGGCCCGCGCTGCCGCACGACCTCGGCCAGCGACGAGGACGGCACCAGCTCCATCACCACGTACGGGTCGCCGTCGACCTGCGCCACGTCGTGCAGCGTGACCAGGTTCGGGTGCGCCAGCGCCGCGGCCGAGCGCGCCTCCCGGAGGGTGCGCTCGCGCAGCACGGTCGCCTCGCCGTCGGGCGCGCCGGGCGGCAGCAGGATCTCTTTGACCGCCACGTCCCGGCGCAGCACCTCGTCGTGCGCCGCCCACACCGTGCCCATCGACCCGCGCCCCAGCACGTGTTCGAGCCGGTAGCGGCCCGCGATGAGGCGACCGCCGCCGGGGTGGCCACCACCGGGCCGGCCGTCACCCGGGCGGCCACCACCCCCTGAGGCGTCACCAGGGGTTGCCAAACCGCCCCCGGTCATTTCTTCTGGGGTAACCCCTGAGATACCCCCGCCGCCCGCGCTCTCCACTGCACCATCGTCCATCAGCGTGAAAGACTGCCATCTGCACCGTTCACGGCGGCGGACCTCACATAGCCGTGATCCTACTGTTGAGTAACACTGCGGAGCATGATGGAGCCGTCAGGCGAGTTGGCGCTGGCCGCGGAGTTCCCCGCGACCGACCGCGACCAGTGGCTGGGCCTCGTCCGGGGCGTGCTGGACAGGTCGGGCGCGGACTTCGGGTCGCTCATCACCACCACTTACGACGGCATCGACGTGCGGCCGCTCTACACCGCCGACGACCGCGCCCCGTCCGCCGGGTTCCCCGGCCTGGCCCCGTTCACCCGGGCTGGCCAGCCGCAGGGCGCGGTGGACGGCTGGGACGTGCGCCAGCAGCACCGGGTCGCGGACCGCGAGGCGGTCATGGCCGACCTGGAGAACGGCGTCACGTCGCTGTGGCTGAAGGGCCTGGACCCGGCCTCCTACGACGACCTGCTGGCCGACGTCTACCTGGACCTCGCGCCCGTGGTGGTCGACGCGGGCGCGGACTTCCTCGCCGCCGGGCGCGCCGTGCTGCGCCTGTGGGACCAGCGGCCGGTGCTGCCGAGCGAGGTGCGGGGCAACGTCGGCGCGGACCCGCTGGGCGTGCAGGCCCGCACCGGGCAGCCCGCCGACTTCGGGGCCCTCGCGGACCTGCTGCCGAAGGCGCGGGCGTTCCCCGACCTGCGCCTGGTCGTGGTGGACGGGCTGCCGTTCCACGAGGCGGGCGGCAGCGACGCCGAGGAGCTGGGCGCCTCGCTGGCCGCCGGCGTGGCCTACCTGCGGCAGCTGACCGGGGCCGGGCTGAGCGCCGCCGAGGCCGTGCGGCTCCTGGAGTTCCGCTACGCGGCCACCGCCGACCAGTTCCTCACCATCGCCAAGTTCCGCGCCGCCCGGCGCCTGTGGGCGCGGGTCACCGAGGTCGTCGGCGAGCCCGCGCCGCAGCTCCAGCACGCGGTCACCTCGCCCGCGATGATGACCCGCCGCGACCCGTGGGTGAACATGCTGCGCACCACCGTGGCCTGCTTCGGCGCGGGCCTGGGCGGCGCGGACGCGGTGACCGTGCTGCCGTTCGACGCCGCCATCGGCCTGTCCGACGACTTCTCCCGCCGCATCGCCCGCAACACCCAGTCGCTGCTGCTGGAGGAGTCGAGGCTGGCGGGTGTGATCGACCCGGCGGGCGGCTCCTGGTACGTGGAGAACCTCACCGACGAACTGGCCCGCGCCGCGTGGTCCTGGTTCCGGGAGATCGAGGCCGCGGGCGGGCTGCCGGCGGCGTTCGGCCTGGTCGCGGACCGGATCGCGACCACCTGGGAGAAGCGCCGCGCCAACCTGGCCGACCGCACCGACGCCATCACCGGCGTCAGCGAGTTCCCCGACGTGGACGAGCGGCCGGTGGTGCGGCCGCCGGCGCCCGAGGAGCCCGGCGGCGGCCTGCCGCGCGTGCGGTACGCGCAGGCGTACGAGGCGCTGCGCGACGCCGCCGACGCGAGCCCCGAGCGGCCCCGGGTCTTCCTGGCCACGCTCGGCCCGGTCGCCGCGCACACCGCGCGCGCCTCCTTCGCCGCGAACCTGTTCCGGGCGGGCGGCATCGAGACGACCGACGCGGGCCCCACGGGCACCGTCGACGAGGTGGTGGAGCGGTTCCGCGCGAGTGGCGCCCGCATCGCCTGCCTGTGCGGCAGCGACAAGAGCTACGCCGAGCTGGCCGCGCCCGTCGCGCGGGCCCTCCGCGAGGCCGGCGCGGAACGCGTCCTGCTCGCGGGCCGGGACTCGACGGCGGAGGTCGACGAGCACGTGTTCGCCGGCTGCCGCGCCCTGGACGTCCTGGAGCGCGCGTTCGACTTCCTGGGGGTGCCGCGATGATCCCGAACTTCGCCGAGGTCGAGCTGGGCGAGCCCACCCCGGCCGGCGCGGACCAGTGGCACGCCGCGCTCCAGGAGGCGACCGGCAAGGGCGCGGACGCGCTGGTGCGGGAGACGCCGGAGGGCATCGGGGTCAAGCCCGTCTACACCGACGCGGACACCGAGGGCCTGGACTTCCTGGGCACCTACCCGGGCGCCGCGCCGTTCCTCCGGGGCCCGTACCCGACCATGTACGTCAACCAGCCGTGGACCATCCGGCAGTACGCCGGGTTCTCCACCGCCGAGGAGTCCAACGCCTTCTACCGGCGCAACCTGGCCGCGGGCCAGAAGGGCCTGTCGGTGGCGTTCGACCTGGCCACGCACCGCGGCTACGACTCGGACCACCCGCGCGTGGCGGGCGACGTCGGCATGGCGGGCGTGGCGATCGACTCGATCTACGACATGCGCCGGCTGTTCGACGGCATCCCGCTGGACCGGATGAGCGTGTCGATGACCATGAACGGCGCGGTGCTGCCGGTCCTGGCGCTCTACGTGGTCGCGGCCGAGGAGCAGGGGGTGAAGCCGGAGCAGCTCGCGGGGACCATCCAGAACGACATCCTCAAGGAGTTCATGGTCCGCAACACCTACATCTACCCGCCGCAGCCGTCCATGCGGATCATCTCCGACATCTTCGCGTTCACCTCGCGGCGGATGCCGAAGTTCAACTCCATCTCGATCTCCGGCTACCACATGCAGGAGGCGGGCGCGACGGCCGACCTGGAGCTGGCGTACACGCTGGCCGACGGCGTCGAGTACCTGCGCGCGGGCCGGGACGCGGGCCTGGACGTGGACGCGTTCGCGCCGCGCCTGTCGTTCTTCTGGGCGATCGGCATGAACTTCTTCATGGAGGTCGCGAAGATGCGCGCGGCCCGGCTGCTGTGGGCGAAGCTGGTCAAGGGCTTCGGTGCGAGCAACCCGAAGTCGCTGTCGCTGCGCACGCACTGCCAGACCTCCGGCTGGTCGCTGACCGCGCAGGACGTGTTCAACAACGTGGCCCGCACGTGCGTGGAGGCGATGGCCGCGACCCAGGGGCACACCCAGTCGCTGCACACCAACGCGCTGGACGAGGCGCTGGCGCTGCCCACGGACTTCTCCGCGCGCATCGCCCGCAACACCCAGCTGCTGCTCCAGCAGGAGTCCGGCACCACCCGGGTGATCGACCCGTGGGGCGGCAGCGCGTTCGTGGAGCGGCTCACCCACGACCTGGCGCGCCGCGCGTGGGCGCACATCACCGAGGTCGAGTCGGCGGGCGGCATGGCGCGCGCCATCGACGAGGGCATCCCGAAGCTGCGCATCGAGGAGGCCGCCGCGCGCACGCAGGCGCGCATCGACTCCGGGCGGCAGCCGGTGATCGGCGTGAACAAGTACCAGGTCGCGGTCGACGAGCGGATCGACGTGCTCAAGGTCGACAACGCGGGCGTGCGGGCCCAGCAGCTGGCGAAGCTGGAGCGGCTGAGGTCCGAACGCGACCAGTCCGCCGTGGACCGCGCGCTGCACGCGCTGACCGGCGCGGCCGGGGGCGGGGGGAACCTGCTGGAGCTGGCCGTCGAGGCCGCCCGCGCCAAGGCGACCGTCGGCGAGATCTCCGAGGCGCTGGGCCGGGTGTGGGGTCGGCACTCCGCGCAGATCCGCACCATCACCGGCGTCTACCGGCAGGAGGCCGGCGCTGTGTCCAACGTGGACGAGACCCGCGAGCTCGTCGAGCGGTTCGCCGAGGAGGAGGGCCGCCGGCCGCGCATCCTGGTCGCCAAGATGGGCCAGGACGGGCACGACCGCGGTCAGAAGGTGATCGCGACCGCGTTCGCGGACCTGGGCTTCGACGTGGACGTCGGCCCGCTGTTCCAGACCCCGGACGAGGTCGCCCGCCAGGCCGTGGAGGCCGACGTGCACATCGTCGGGGTGTCGTCGCTGGCCGCCGGGCACCTCACGCTGGTGCCCGCGCTGCGCGCCGCGCTGGCCGGGGCGGGCCGCGAGGACATCATGATCGTGGTCGGCGGTGTGATCCCGCCCCAGGACTTCGACGCGCTGCGCGAGGCCGGCGCGGCGGCGATCTTCCCGCCCGGGACGGTGATCGCGGACGCGGCCGGTGACCTGCTGCGGAAGCTCGCCGCGGAGCTGGGGCACGAGCTGGTCGGCGGGTCGGTGGGTCAGGAGTCGGTGGGGCACGAGTCGGTGGATCGCGGGTCGGCCGAGGACGGGCCGGGTTCGCGGGCCGGGTCCGGTGCGCGGGACGGGCGGGAAGCGCCGGGGCAGCCGGCGCATGGCTAGGCCGGTCGACGTCGGCGCGTACGCCGAGGGCGTGCTCGCCGGGGACCGCGGCACCCTGGCGCGGGCGATCACCCTGGTCGAGTCCACCCGCCCGGACCACCGGGCCGCCGCGCAGGAGCTGCTGGTCGAGCTGCTGCCCCGGTCGGGCGGCGCGCACCGCGTCGGCATCACCGGCGTGCCCGGCGTGGGCAAGTCCACCTTCATCGACGCGTTCGGCTCGATGCTGACCGCGGCCGGCCACCGGGTGGCGGTGCTGGCCGTCGACCCGTCGTCCACCCGCACCGGCGGCTCGATCCTGGGCGACAAGACCCGGATGGCGCGGCTGGCGGTGGACCCGGCGGCGTTCATCAGGCCGTCGCCGACCTCCGGCACGCTCGGCGGCGTGGCCAGGGCCACCCGCGAGACGATCGTGCTGGTCGAGGCCGCGGGCCACGACGTGGTGCTGGTCGAGACCGTCGGCGTGGGGCAGTCCGAGGTCGCGGTGGCGAACATGACCGACTGCTCGCTGTTCCTGACCCTGGCGCGCACCGGCGACCAGCTCCAGGGCATCAAGAAGGGCGTGCTGGAGCTGGCCGACGTCATCGCGGTCAACAAGGCCGACGGGCCGCACGAGCTGGACGCCCGCAAGGCCGCCCGCGAGCTGGCCGGCGCGCTGCGGCTGCTGCGCCCGGCGGACGCGGTCTGGCACCCGCCCGTGCTGACGTGCAGCGGGCTGACCGGGGCCGGGCTGGACGTCGTGTGGGAGCAGGTCGTCAAGCACCGCGAGGCCCTGGAGGCGGCGGGCGAGCGGGACGGGCGGCGGCGGCGCCAGCAGGTCGAGTGGACCTGGGCGATGGTCAACGACCTGCTGCTGACCGGGCTGCGCTCGGCGCCCGCGGTGCGCGCCCTGGTGCCCGAGGTCGAGCGGCAGGTGCGGGACGGCGAACTGACCGCGACGCTGGCCGCCGAGCAGATCCTGGCCGCGTTCAACGGGATCACCGGTACCGCCGGCGCACACGCGACGTGAGTGCTCACCGGTTTGGCTGACCACTGACAGTGGTAACCGGGAGAAGCGGTGACTAGGCTAGGTGACCATGTGGCGTTCTGTGCTCGCGGTGTGCCTGCTCGTGCTCGCCGGCGCTCTCACCGTGTCGGGCACAGCGGCCTCGGTGCCGTCCTCGCCGGCGGGGTACGCCGCGCAGCCGACGGACGCGCCCGCGCCCGGCAACGAGACCCTCCAGCCCGGGAGCACGGTCGGGCCGGGTCCGGACATCAACGCCCCCCAGGAACCCGCCCCGGCGAACCCCGAGACGCGCAAGAAGTTGTGGCTCGGAGGTATCGCGCTGCTGCTGTTCGGCCTCGTCTACTGGCGGAACAAGAAGCGCTGGACCAAGTGGAGGGCGGGGCGCAAGTCCTGAAACGTGACGGAGTCTCCTCCGTCCGCCGGAATCCGTCCTCACCCCGTCGGAGCACGGGCAGACTCGATCGGGCTTGATCGGTCTGACCGAACTCCGCGCACCGCTCGGCGCACCCGTGCGACCGGTTGCCGGTTGATCAACGTGAGGGGCGTCGCGCCTACCGGGCCGTGATGCAGGATGGACGCGAAATGGGTACCGACTTCAAGATGAGCACGCGCTCGGCCATCGAGCGGTACTCGGATGCGCTGATCGCGCTCTCGCGCAGCATCCACTCAGAGCCGGAGCAGGCGTTCGCCGAGCACCGCAGCGCGGCCAAGGTGGCCGACCTGCTCGCCGCCGAGGGCTTCGAGGTCGAGCGCGGGGTGGCGGACCTGGACACGGCGTTCACCGCCTCGTTCGGCTCCGGCGAGCTGGTGCTCGGCCTGTGCGCGGAGTACGACGCGCTGCCCGAGGTCGGCCACGCGTGCGGGCACAACGTCATCGCCGCCGCGTCCACCGGCGCGGCCCTCGCGCTGCGCGACCTGGCCGATGACCTGGGGCTCACCGTCAAGGTGATCGGCACGCCCGCCGAGGAGGTCGGCGGCGGCAAGGTGCTGATGCTCGAACGCGGCGTGTTCGACGACGTGGCGTTCTCGATGATGGTGCACCCCGCCCCGTACGAGGCGGTGGCCGCGCGCTCGCTGGCCATCACCGACGTCGAGGTCCACTACACCGGCAAGCCCTCGCACGCCGCCGCGGCGCCCCACCTGGGCGTGAACGCGGCGGACGCGATCACCGTCGCCCAGGTCGCCATCGGCCTGGCCCGCCAGCAGCTGGAACCGGGCCAGATGGTCAGCGGCATCGTCACCAGGGGTGGTGCCGTGCCCAACGTGATCCCGGCCCGCACCTCGGCGATGTTCGACCTGAGGGCCGACGACCTGGACTCCCTGCGCCGGCTGGAGGAGCGGATGAACCGCTGCTTCGAGGCCGGCGCGCTGGCCACCGGCTGCACCCACGAGGTCGTCAAGGTCTCCCCGGTGTACGCCGAGCTGACCCCCGACCCCTGGCTCGCGGGCGCCTACCGGCGTGCCGCCGTCGAGCTGGGGCGTCGTCCGTTGAGCCCCGAGGAGGAGCTCAAGGAGAAGATCGGCAGCACCGACATGGGCAACGTCACCCGTGCGCTGCCGGCCATCCACCCGACCATCGCCATCGACTGCGGAGACGCGGTGAACCACCAAATCGAGTTCGCGAACGCCTGCGCCTCGGCTTCGGCCGACCGGGCGGTGCTCGACGGGGCCCTTGCCCTCGCCTGGACGACAATCTTTACCGCGCTCGATCCCGAGCAGCGCGCACGTCTCCTGGCGGGCGCCGCATGACGGTCCTTGATTCGCGTCTTCCGGAAGAGGGTGCCGACGTGCTGTTGACCGAACGGGGGGTCAGCATTGCCCCTGTGGATGATCCCGGGGAGGGGCGCGGCCCCTCGTGGCTGGACGACTGGCTGGCGGCCAACGCCGGAGAGGTCGTCGCCTGGCGCCGGCACATCCACGCGCACCCCGAGCTGTCGCGCAAGGAGCACAACACCACCGCGATGATCGAGCAGATCCTCCGCTCGGTGGGTCTCAAGCCACGCATCATGCCCGGTGGCACCGGTCTGATCTGCGACGTCGGCAGTGGACCGCGGTGCGTGGCGCTGCGCGCGGACATCGACGCGCTGCCGCTGACGGAGCACACCGGCCTGCCCCACGCGTCCACGGTGGAGGGTGCGTCGCACGCCTGCGGCCACGACGCACACACCGCGGTGCTGCTGGGCGCGGCGCTGGCCCTGGCGTCGGCGACCGAGCTGCCCGGCCGGGTGCGGCTGGTGTTCCAGCCCGCCGAGGAGGTCATGCCCGGCGGTGCGCTGGACGTGCTCGCGGCGGGCGGCCTGGACGGCGTGGAGCGCATCTTCGGCCTGCACTGCGACCCGCGCCTGGAGGTCGGCCGGCTCGGCACCAGGATCGGGGCCATCACGTCCGCCTCGGACATGCTGGAGCTGCGCCTGACCTCGCCGGGCGGCCACACCTCCCGGCCACACCTGACGGCCGACCTGGTGCACGCGCTGGGCACGGTCATCACCGGCCTGCCGGGCCTGCTGTCGCGGCGCGTGGACCCGAGGTCGGGGACGGTGCTCGTGTGGGGCGCGGTGCACGCGGGGGAGGCGCCCAACGCGGTGCCCCAGGACGGCGTGCTGCGCGGGACCCTGCGGACCGGTGACCGGGACATCTGGGCCGAGCTGGAGCCGTTGATCAAGGAGTTGGTGGGTGCGCTGCTGGCGCCCACCGGGGTCGGCTTCGACCTGCACCACCGGCGGGGGGTGCCCCCGGTGGTCAACGACCGCGAGAGCACGGTGCTGCTGCGGGCCGGGATCGAGGCGGCGCTGGGCGAGGACGCGCTGGCGGGGACGGAGCAGTCGTCCGGTGGCGAGGACTTCGGGTGGTACCTGGAGCACGTGCCGGGGTCGTTCGCGCGGCTCGGTGTGTGGGACGGGGTGGGGAAGCAGCGGGACCTGCACCAGCCGACGTTCGACCTGGACGAGCGGGCGTTGATGGTGGGGGTGCGCGTGATGGTCCACGCCGCTCTGGCGTCTTTGGCGTAATCGGGGTGTTCACGGGCTGTCGCTCGCCGCTGGGCAGGCCTCCGGGGGAGGGGCTCGGCTCGTGGTCTCCCGTATGGCCTGCCTGAGGCAACCACCCTTGTCCAGGGGGTGTCGCGAAGGGCGTGCGACACCCCCTGGACAAGCGCGGTAGGGCTGCGCCCAGGCCATACGGGAGACCACGAGCACCCCACAGTGTTCAACTGCACGCCCCGGTCTCGTCGTGCAACCGGTCTCGTCGGCGCCTCACCCACGAAGACTCGCGCGAGTCGAACACTCGGGACCACCGTGTCGAACACTCAGGACGGGTGAGTTCTACGTTCAGCTCGCGCGAGTCGTACGTTCAGACCTCGCGTGTCGTACGTTCAGGACCGGTGAGTTCAGCGTTCAGGACGTTTTCAGGGCGCGTTCGGAGGCCGCGTGCCCTGTGGTGGGTGTCAGCTCACCGGTTCCGTGAGTTCGGGTCGTACCTCGGGGGCCGCTGCTCGCACGGCGTCCGCCGCGTGGTCGTCCGGTTCGGCCTGCGATGCCCGTTCCGCCTCGACCCGGGCCGTGTAGACGGCTACCTCGTGGGTTATCCGCTCCTCGTCCCAGCCGAGGACCCCGGCCATCAGGCGGGCTACCGGTTCGGCGCACTCGGTGCCCCGGTGGGGGTATTCGATCGAGATGCGGGTTCGGCGGGTCAGCACGTCCTCCAGGTGCAGGGCACCCTCGTGCGACGCGGCGTAGACGACCTCGACCTGGAGGTAGTCGGGGGCGGCCGGTACGGGTTTGAGGAGGTCCGGGTCTGCTGATCCCAGGACCTCGTGCACCAGTGATCCGTAGCGGTCCAGCAGGTGCCTCACTCGGTAGGGGTGCAATCCGTACCTGGTGGCGAGTTGGTCTGCCTGGTTCACCAACGCGTGGTAACCGTCCGCGCCCACCAGGGGGACCTTGTCGGTGATGGACGGTTGGAGGCGGCCCGGCAGGTCGACTCCTGCGGCGTCCACGGCGTCCGCGCCCATCACGCGGTACGTCGTGTACTTGCCGCCGGCGATCGCGACCAGGCCCGGTGCCACGCGGGCCACGGCGTGTTCCCTGGACAGCTTCGAGGTCGACTCGCTCTCCCCGGCCAGCAGCGGGCGCAGGCCCGCGTACACGCCTTCGATGTCCTCGTGCGTCAGCGGGGTGGCCAGCACCGAGTTGACGTTCGTGAGGATGTAGTCGATGTCCGCGTGCGTGGCCGCCGGGTGGGCCAGGTCCAGGTTCCAGTCCGTGTCGGTGGTGCCCACGATCCAGTGGTTGCGCCAGGGGATCACGAACAGCACGGACTTCTCCGTGCGCAGGATCAGCCCGGCCTCCGCCACGATCCGGTCCCTCGGCACCACGATGTGCACGCCCTTGGACGCCCGCACCCGGAACCGGCCGCGCGAACCGGACAGCCGCTGGAGCTCGTCGGTCCACACGCCGGTCGCGTTGATCACCGCGTGGGCCTGCACGTCGACCTCGCGCCCGTCCTCCACGTCGCGCACCCGCACGCCCGACACGCGGTCCGCCTCCCGCAGGAAGCCGACGACCTGCGTCGACGTCCGCACGACCGCCCCGTAGTGGGCCGCCGTCCGGCCGACCATCATGGTGTGCCGCGCGTCGTCGGCCTGCGCGTCGTAGTAGCGGATGCCGCCGACCAGGGCGTCCGGCTTCAGCGCGGGCACGAGCCGCAGCGCGCCGGCCCGGGTCAGGTGCTTCTGCCCCGGCACGGACCGCGCCCCGCCCATCGTGTCGTACATGAGCAGGCCGGCCGCCGTGTACGGGCGCTCCCACAGCCGGTGCGCCAGCGGGTACAGGAACGGCACCGGTTTGACCAGGTGGGGTGCGATCCGGGTCAACATCAGCTCGCGTTCCCGCAGGGCCTCGCGGACCAGCCCGAACTCCAGCTGCTCCAGGTAGCGCAGCCCGCCGTGGAAGAGCTTCGACGAGCGCGACGACGTGCCCGAGGCCAGGTCGCGCGCCTCCACCAGGGCCACCCGCAGGCCGCGCGTCGCGGCGTCCAGGGCCGCGCCGACGCCCACCACGCCGCCACCGATGATCACCAGGTCGAACGTCTCCGCGGCCAGCCGCTCCCAGGCCCCGGAGCGGTCTTCGGGCCCCAGCCGACCCGTAGTGGGCGAAACCACGAACGCCTCCCAGTTGTCGACGGCACACCAGGTCCGACCAGGAGTACCCGGTAACACCAGGACCGACTCGACCACGTTACCCGCTGGTACGCCACCCGTGGACAACTGATCGACCCGGAACTAGCGTCAACCGGACGTTGTGGGGTGGGCAGCGCCGCCGGACCCGGACAGTGCTGCCTCCTGACAAGGCCAGGAGGTCGGCTGGTGAGCAGTGGATCGATCTTCGTGTGGGAGACCCTCGGCACCGCGGTCCTGATCCTGATGGGCGCCGGCGTGGTCGCCAACGTCGTGTTGAAGGACACGCTCGGCAACGCGGGCGGGTGGCTCCTGATCAACCTCGGCTGGGGCTTCGCGGTGTTCGCGGGCGCCAGCATCGCCGCGCCCAGCGGCGCGCACCTCAACCCGGCGGTGACCCTGGGCCTGGCGATCGCGGACAAGACCCCGTGGAACCAGGTGCCCGCCTACTTCGCCGGTCAGCTGGTCGGCGCCTTCCTCGGCGCCGTGCTCGCCTGGCTGGCCTACAAACTCCAGTTCGACGCGCACGACGACCCCGCCGGCACGCGGGGCATCTTCTGCACCGGCCCGACCGTGCCGCGGGCCGGCTGGAACGTCGTCACCGAGGTCATCGGCACGTTCGTGCTGGTCGCCTGGGTGCTGCTGAGCCCGGCCGCCAAGGAGGCCGCGGACGGGGTGCCGCAGCTCGGCAACTCGGCCCTCGGCTACGCGGGCGTGGCGTTCGTCGTCATCGGCATCGGCAACTCGCTGGGCGGCCCCACCGGGTACGCCATCAACCCCGCGCGCGACCTCGGTCCCCGCATCGCCTACGCGATCCTGCCCATCCGCGACAAGGGCAGCGCCGAGTGGGGCTACGCCTGGGTGCCGGTGGTCGGGCCGCTGATCGGCGGCGCGCTCGCCGCCCTGCTGTTCCTGGCCCTCCCGGTCTGACCCCCCACCGGTTCGAAAGGACAACGCCGGCATGACGCAGTACGTAGCCGCGATCGACCAGGGCACCACCTCCACCCGGTGCATGATCTTCGACCACTCGGGTCGGGTGGTCTCGGTCGACCAGAAGGAGCACGAGCAGATCTTCCCCAGGGCCGGGTGGGTCGAGCACGACGCCGACGAGATCTGGGCCAACACCCGCCAGGTGGCGGCGGGCGCGCTGGCCAAGGCCGACCTGTCCGCCGGGGACGTCGTCGCCGTGGGCATCACCAACCAGCGCGAGACCGCCCTGGTGTGGGACCGCACCACCGGCCGCCCGGTCTACAACGCCATCGTGTGGCAGGACACCCGCACCGACCGGATCTGCCAGGAGCTGGGCGACCTCGGCGGCGGGCAGGAGCGCTACCGCGCCCGGACCGGCCTGCCGCTGGCCACCTACTTCTCCGGTCCCAAGGTGCGCTGGATCCTCGACAACGTCGAGGGCGCGCGGGAGAAGGCCGAGGCGGGCGACCTGCTGTTCGGCAACATGGACACCTGGGTGCTGTGGAACATGACCGGCGGCGTGAACGGGGGCGTGCACGTCACCGACCCGACCAACGCCTCCCGCACCCTGCTGATGGACCTGGACACGCTGAGCTGGGACGAGGGCATCGCGGCCGACATGGACATCCCGGTGTCGATGCTGCCGGAGATCCGCTCGTCGTCCGAGGAGTACGGCAGGGTCCGGGAGCGCGGCGCGCTGGCCGGCGTGCCGATCGCGGGCATCCTCGGCGACCAGCAGGCGGCCACGTTCGGGCAGGCGTGCCTGTCGCCGGGCGAGGCCAAGAACACCTACGGCACCGGCAACTTCGTGCTGCTCAACACGGGCGCGGAGAAGGTGATGAGCGAGAACGGCCTGCTCACCACCGTCTGCTACAAGATCGGCTCCCAGGCGCAGGTCTACGCGCTGGAGGGCTCGATCGCGGTGACCGGGTCGCTGGTGCAGTGGCTGCGCGACAACCTCGGCATGATCACCAGCGCGGCCGAGGTCGAGCAGCACGCGCGCACCGTCGAGGACAACGGCGGCGCGTACTTCGTGCCCGCGTTCTCCGGCCTGTTCGCGCCCTACTGGCGCTCGGACGCGCGCGGCGCGATCGTCGGGCTGACCCGCTTCGTGAACAAGGGGCACCTGGCGCGCGCGGTGCTGGAGGCCACGGCGTTCCAGACCCGCGAGGTCATCGACGCCATGAACGCCGACTCGGGGGTGGCGCTGACCTCGTTGAAGGTCGACGGCGGCATGGTCGTCAACGAGCTGCTGATGCAGTTCCAGGCGGACATCCTGGGCGTGCCGGTGATCCGGCCCGTGGTGAACGAGACCACGGCGCTGGGCGCCGCCTACGCGGCCGGGCTGGCGGTCGGGTTCTGGGCGTCCGAGGACGACATCCGGCAGAACTGGGCGCAGGACAAGCAGTGGGACCCGGCGATGGACGAGGAGACCCGGGCCGAGCGGTACCACCTCTGGAAGAAGGCCGTGACCAGGACTTTCGACTGGGTGGAGTGAGCCGTCGGGGCGGTGCTCCCGGGCACCGCCCCCTCGTCGGGGTCAGTCCAGGTCGTCGTGGCGCATGAGCTGGCGGCCGGCCTCGGTGATCGACCCGGTCAGCGACGGGTAGACCGAGAACGTGGTCGCCAGGTCCTCCACGGTCAGCTGGTTCTGCACGGCCAGCGCGATCGGCAGGATCAGCTCGCTGGCGTTCGGCGCGACCACCACGCCGCCGATGACCACGCCGGTCGCCGGGCGGCAGAACAGCTTCACGAAGCCGCGGCGCAGGCCCTCCATCTTGGCCCGCGGGTTGGTGGCCAGCGGCAGCATGATCGTGCGCGCGGGCACCTCGCCGGAGTCGATGGCCTGCTGGCTGATGCCGACGGTGGCGATCTCCGGGTTGGTGAACACGTTCGCGGCGACCGTCTTGAGCTTGATCGGGCTGACGCCCTCGCCCAGCGCGTGCCACATGGCGATGCGGCCCTGCATGGCGGCCACGGACGCGAGCAGCAGCAGGCCGGTGCAGTCGCCGGCCGCGTAGACGCCGGAGATGTTCGTGCGCGAGACCCGGTCGACCGGGATGTACCCGCCGCGGCCCAGCTCGATGCCGATCTTCTCCAGGCCGATGTCGCTGGTGTTGGGGACCGAGCCGACCGTCATCAGGGCGTGGCTGGCCTCGATCTTGCGACCGTCCTCCAGGTGGATCAGGACGCCGTCGCCGACGTTCTCCACCCGGTCCGCGCGGGCGTGCTTGACCACGGCGGTGCCGCGCTCGGCGAACACGTCCTCCAGCACGGCGGCCGCGTCGGCGTCCTCGTGCGGGAGCACCCGGTCGCGCGAGGAGACCATCGTCACCTTCACGCCCAGTTCCGTGTAGGCGGAGGCGAACTCCACACCGGTGACGCCCGAACCGATGACGGCCAGGTGTTCCGGCAGCTCGGGGAGGTCGTAGATCTGGCGCCAGGTGAGGATCCGCTCACCGTCCGGCTCGGCGCCCGGCAGCACGCGCGGGGTCGCGCCCGTGGCGATGAGCACCACGTCGGCGGGCAGGACCTCCTTGGTGCCGTCCTCGACGAGCACGACGACCTCGTGCTGGGCCAGGCCGCGGGCGCCGTCGCAGAACTTCGCCCTGCCGTTGACGATGCGGACGCCCTCCCGCTGGAGCCGCGCCCGGACGTCGGCGGACTGGGCGAGCGCCAGGCCCTTCACCCGGCCGTGGACGGCGGGCAGCTCGACCGCGGCCTCGGTGTTGTCCATGCGGATGCCCAGCTCACCGGCGTTGCGGAAGGCGCTGCGCCCACCCGCGGAGGCGATGAACGTCTTCGACGGGACGCAGTCGTAGAGCACGCACGCGCCACCCGGGCCCTCGCGCTCGACGACGGTCACGTCGGCGCCGTGCTGGGCCGCGACGAGCGCCGCCTCGTAACCTGCCGGGCCGCCGCCCATGATGACGATGCGGGTCACGCCACGTCCTCCTCCGGGGTTGTCTGCGCTGTTCGCAGCCGTGTCAAAGGTACGCGGTCGGGTACCGGGGCGTGTCGTCCGGTCTTCTGGTACCTCGCGGTGATCGAGAGGTCGCTAGGCTGTGGGCGTGCCGCTCTATGCCGCGTACGGATCCAACATGGACCCGAACCAGATGATGGAGCGAGCCCCGTACTCCCCGATCGCGGGGACCGGGTGGCTCGCCGGCTGGCGTCTGACGTTCGGGGGCGAGGACCTCGGCTGGGAGGGCGCGCTCGCGACCATCGTCGAGGACCCGGACTCGCAGGTGTTCTGCGTCCTCTACGACGTGAGCCCGCGTGACGAGTCCCGCCTGGACCGCTGGGAGGGGGCGCTGGGTCTGTACCGGAAGATCCGCCTGCGCGTCCAGACCCTGGAGGGCTCGGTCACGGCCTGGCTCTACGTCCTGGACGCCTACGAGGGGGGCCTGCCCTCGGCCCGCTACATCGGCGTGGTGGCCGACGCCGCCGAGGCCGCCGGCGCCCCCGGCGACTACGTGGCCGACCTCCGCACCCGCCCCTGCCAGGGCATAGGCCCCTAACCCCGCGCGCGAGTCGTACGTCCAGACCTCGCGAGTCGTACGTTCAGGTCGCGCGAGTCGTACGTTCAGGACCCCCGAGTTCTACATTCGGAACTCTCGACTCCTGCGTTGCGGCGGGGAGAGCGCGGCACTCAGGTGCCGGAACAGCCTGGTCGGCTCACGCAGGTCCGAGGCGTCGGCCCGGAGCACCTTCCAGCCACGTCGTCGCAGGTCCTCGTCCCGGGCCTGGTCGGCGTCGGCCCTGTCGACGTGCGCCGCGTAGCCGTCGTACTCCAGGGCCAGGCGTTGCTCGGGCCAGGCGAAGTCGAGCCGCCAGATCTCGCGGTTGTCCAGGTCGCGCACCGGGTACTGCGGTCGGGGCACCGGGAAGCCCGCTTCGGCGATCATCAGCAGCAGCGTGCTCTCGGCCGGTGACTCGGGCAGCCCGGAGGCGAGGTCCAGCAGGAACACGCCCTGCCGTCGGCCACGGGGATCGCGCCGACCCGCGAGGCGCACGGCGAGGTTGGCCTTGAACTCGGTCCGCTGTTCGGCCGGCAGCGCGGCGAGCGCCTGGTCCGCGCAGGCCAGCGCCGTGCTGCGGCGGCCGCGGCAGAGTAGGTCGGTGAGCGCCTGGTCGAGCACCATGCAGCGCAGGCCGTCGATCTTGACCACGTCGGCCGCGTCGTAGTTGTGGTAGTGGATCGCGACGTCAGGGCGCGGCAGGACCCGGCGCTCGTAGCACAGGGCCAGGTGGATGCGGTTGGTCTCGGCGGCGGTGCAGCCGTGCAGCCAGGCGGAGGTGTGGCCGGCGAGTGCCGCCTCCGGACCCGCCATCAGCAGAGCCGCGGCGGCACGGGCGTGCACGGTGAGCATGTGCTCCCGCTGTACGAGGACCGTGCGGCAGTAGCTGACCAGCCGACCATCCTCGATGGCGCGGCGCACCACCTTGATGCCGATTTGCCGGTGGAGGTGCGCGCGCTGGTGGACCCCGTGCAGGCCGGGCGGTAGTTGGATCATGCAGAACCGAGTGGCGGAACGCCGATTCCGTACACGTTTCACCCGGAAGGGTGTACTGAACGCTGAACTCGGGGGTCCTGGACGTACGACTCGCGAGGTCTGGACGTACGACTCGCGAGGTCTGGACGTACGACTCGCGGGAGGGTCAGGGGGTGGGTAGGGATTCCAGGTGGTGCAGGAGGCGGCGGTGGTCCACCGGGGAGACGGTGGACCACGGTTGTTGGCCCGGGGTGGAGCGGCGGAGCTGGAGGTAGCGGCCGGCGGGGGTGTCGAAGAAGGCGACCACGTCGGCCGGGCGCACCCGCTTGCCCCACTTGTCGCGGTGGGCCACGCCGAACTGGCCCCGGGACGAGACGTCGCGGAACATGTCGGCCAGGGTCTGGGCGTCGTCCGGGCGGACGCCTCGGGAGGTCAGGGCCCCGACCAGGTCGTCGGGGGTGGCGGCGGCCGCTGCGGCGGCGTCCAGGTCGGCGCTGGGCAGGGTCACCGAGTGGCCCGGTCCGGCCGGGAGCGGGGGGAGCGTCGAGAGGGCTTCGCGGTGCAGGCCCTCGCTGGAGGCCGGGCGCAGGGTCAGCCGGTCGTCGTCCAGGACCGCGAGGACGGCCGACTGGCCCTTGGCGGCCGCCAGGACGCGGACGCTGCGGCCCAGCCACAGCCGGCCGTCCACCTCGCGCTGCGGCCGGTTGAGCAGGTGGAGCAGGTCCTCCAGCATGGGGTCCAGGGAGACCGGTCGGCCCAGGCCCCGCCGCTCCAGGTCCGTCCACGCCCGGCGCTCCAGCTCCCCGCGCTCGGCGTGCGTCTTGCCCGGTGACGGCACCTTGAGCACCAGCGGCATGGTCTCCAGCCGCAGGTGCTCCCACAGCACGTCGAACTCCAACGCCGAGATCGTCACCGGCTCGCGCACGTCGTTGAGCCCCAGGTCCAGGCCGAAGGTCGTCATCAGCGGGTGGTGGTCTCCCCGATGACCGGCGGGGAGAACCCGCCGATCCCGTAGATGTCGTCGGTCTCGCGGAGGTAGTCGGCCGCGTCGTGCGTGGCGTCCTCCTCCTCTTCCACCGCGCCGCGCGCCGCGCCCAGCCCGCCGAACGGGTCGAACGAGGCCGGGACGGGCGCCGCCGCCACGGTCCGCTTGTGCACGGTGTCGTTGTTGCCGGCCTGGCCCGCGCCCATCATCGTGCCCGCCGAACCGCCCGGACCCGCCGTCGCCGCGTGCTGGGCGTTGGCCGTCGCGAACGCGCCGAAATCGGCCGAGCTGACCGACGTCGTGCCGACGGGCACCCGGTGCTCGGGGCCGCCGATCGACTGCTGCCCGGCGCTGCCCTGCTGCTCCGTCGTGTCGTTGGACACGCCGGGGGACGAGGACGACGAGGCCGACCCGGACTGCTTGCGGCGGTCCTGGCCGGTGCCGCCCACCACGCCGCCCGGGGCGTGCGCGCCGGTGGTCGGGCCCGTCGTGGGCGCCTGGGCCGACGCGGGCCGGGTGTTGGACTGCTGCTGGGACGACGACGAGGACGCGCCGGTGGTGCCGCCGCCGCCCGGCGACGCGGTGCCGGGGCGGTGCGCCGGAGCCGTGCCCCGCCCGCCGCGGCCACCGGGCCTGCCCCGACCGCCGCTGTACCCGCCGCGCCCGCGCGACCCGCCGTAGGCCCAGCCGTGCCCCGGCACGCCCGCGCCGTCGTTGCGCACCACGTCCGGCGCGCTGATCACCAGCTGCGGCGGCTGGTGGAACTGACCGAGGGTGCTGGTGTTCGAGGAGGTGCTCGACGCGTAGGTGGCCATGACCTCGCGGGCCCGCTGCTCGGCCGCGTCCTGCGCCTGCTCCTGCTTCTCGAAGTCCGTCTGCCCGCCGACCAGCGCGGTGAGCAGGCCGACGACCGGGTTCGGCTTCTCCGCGGTCACCGGCACGGGCGCGGGCATGTCGGCCCGCGCCTTGGCGATGTGGTCGGCCTGGAGCTCCGCCGACGTGCGCATCATCTCGGCGCCGGTGCGCGCCTCGTCCGCCCACGCGGCCAGCGGGTTGATGCCGTGCCGTGCCTGGTCGGCCGCGGTGCCCTCCCACCTGGCGCCGGAGCGCAGGACGCCCGCGTGCAGCTCGGCGTTGATCTCCGCCAACGCCGACGAGACGCCGACCCAGCGCGCCACCGAGGTGTGCGAGGCCCCCGGTCCCGGACCGGAGTTGATCTGCCGGTACAGCTCTTCGTGGCTGTACCCGCTCCAGCGGTGTCCATCGGGCATGAAGATTCCCCTTGCCTGCGCCGGGTGCTCAGCGGCCGCCCTGCTGTCCCATCAACCCGGTGTTGTCGTCTTCGATGGACTGGTACTGGCGCTCGACCAGGTTCAACGCGTCCATGGCCGACTTGAGCTGCTGCTGGTAGTTCTGGAGCGCGGCCAGCGCCGAGTCGCCCGACTCCAGGGACCGCTCGTTGAACTGCTCGGCGGCGTCCTGGCTCACCGGGTCACCCGCCCAGGGCCGCACCCTGATCTCGGTGATCGCGAGCTCGATCTGCTGGTCCAGCTTGGTGAGCGCGCCCGCGAACGCGCTGCGGAGCCCGGGGATGGCACCGGGTTCCACGTTCAGGGTGTGCGACACGGGCGGTGGTGAGCCGGTGTCGGCACCACGCCCGTGGTCTTCCGACGACATGGACGACCTCCCGTCTTTCCCGATTCACGTCACGTTCCCGTCGCGCAGGGTCACTCTAGCCAGAGGGTCCGACAACGGGGAGTAGGTGGCGCGCACCATCCCCCGCGTGGGTCAGCCCCGTTGCAGCAAAGCGGCGATCGCCGCCTCGGCCACCCGTTGCGCCCCCAGGCATAGCGTCTCCTGCGTCGCTTTCGTTTCATTCCCGCCGTCGCGGAACATGACGTCCAGGAACTGCCCTTCCGCCACGTCCACCTCGACGTTGCACACCTGGTCCATACCCGGTGTGCGGACGATCAGTCCCGGGAATCCGCCCACCGTCGTCGGCCGGGCGTCCACCTGGGCGTTCTCGTCGAGCCACACACCGACTCCCTCAGCTGTGACGAGGGCGAGCCGCGCCACGTTCCCGCTGATGCCGCTGCGCATCGTGCACGCCTTCGCGTTGCCGAAGCCCGACTCCACGTACGGGTTCGGCGGGTGGTCGAGGCTCAGCAGCAGCCGCTGCTCCTCCGGCAGCACCTCGCACGGGTCCAGGCCGTCCAGCCGGACCTCCCGGGGTCTGGGCGGCAGGGACGGCGCGGTGGTCGCGGAGGCGATGTCGTGCTCCTCGGACCGGCCGTCCGCGGTCTTCTCGGGTAAGGGCGTGCAAGCGCAGATCGTCAACGCGCACAACGTGGCGATGATCACGCGAGCGGCCCTCATGAGCACCTACCGTAGCCGTGTCCACACCGGATGTGGACCCTCTGTGACGAATCCGCACTTCACCGCCACCCGGCGCGCCGCGGAGACCGCGTCACCCGGGTCGTCCGGTGGCCGGGCGGTGATCCGGTCGAGGTCGAGGAACCCGAACCCGAACCGCAGCACGGCGGCCACCGCGTGGGTGGCGACGCCCCGACCGCGCAGTTCGGGGGTGGTCCAGCAGGTCAGCTCGCCCGTCATCGCCAGCTCGACCTGGCCGACCGCGACGCCGGTGAGCTGGTCGCACACCGCCCAGGAGCAGCTCTCGTCGGCGTGCCAGCGCCGCGCGCGTTCGGCGATGTGCGCGCCGGCCGCGTCCGGGTCGGGGCAGAGGCCGCCGCGCACCAACGCCGCCCGGTCGTCGATGCGGTCGTCGGCGCGCAGTTGCCGCAGGTAGAACTCACCCGCGTTGATCTCCACGGCCTCCATGGCCGCGCAGACTAGTCCGTGACGAACCCGTCGTAGCGGGCGGCCAGCTCTTCGAGCAGCCCGCGGTGCGCCGCGGCCGGCTGGTCGTCGGGCCCGGTGACCAGCTCCACGACCCAGTCGGCGTCCTCGGCGTCGTCCTCGCCGGCCAGCAGGTCCCGGTGCACCGCGCACGGCGACCACCCGGCGTCCGCCAGCTCCCGCGCCGCCTCCTCCGCGTCCCCGCGGTCGTGCAGCACCACCAGCAGCGCGCCGCCGGGGCCGTCGACCGGACCGGTGGTCCCGCCGTCGAGCAGGCCGCGCGAGGACAGGGCGCGGTGCAGGGCGGGGAGGTCCGGCGTGTGCACCGCGTCGATGCCGACGGTCCGGGCGGCCGCGGCGTTCTCGGCCCGGTCGTCGCAGAACAGCGTGCCCGAGGCCGAGTGCTGGAGCACCCGCAGGGCCCGCCGGAACGCCTCGGGCGACGGCTTGGCCACCCCGAGCCGCGCCGAGGTCACCACCGCGTCCACCTCGCGGTCCAGGCCCAGCTCCGCCAGGTCGCGCGGCAGCCGGTCGGTGGCGTTGGACAGCAGCGCCACCCGGCACCGCTCCCGCGCCCGCCGCACCAGCTCCAGCGCCTCGGGGATCACCTCGCCGGCCCGCGTCCACGCGGCCACCGCCCCCTCGGCCCGGTCGGCCGGGACGCCGTCGCGGACCAGCTGGTCCCGCACGGTCGCGCGCCACCGCTCGTCGGTGACCTCGCCGACGACCGCGGGCCGGGACAGGGGGTGCGACACCCGCGCCAGCGTCCCGCGCGGCAGCCCGAACCGGTCCTCCAGCGGCGCGTCCGGCCCGAACCGCCGCAGCACGCCGTCCAGGTCGAGCAGCAGCAGCGACGGCGCGCTCACCGGTTGCCCATCCGGCCGGCGATCACCAGCACCACCGGGATGATCAGGAAGACGTAGGGGTTGAACCGCGACACCAGGAACAGCACCACCGACAGCGCGATCGCCGCGGGCAGCAGCACCCCGGACACCTTCGGGGAGAACAGGGCGGCGCGGCCCGGTCGGTCCGCCGGCGGCAGCGGGGCGACCCGGCTGAACTCCGGCCGCGGCGCGGGCAGGTCCGCGAACAGGACCAGCAGCTCGCCGCGCGTCCTCGCGGTGGCGACGCGGGCGGAGCGCTCGCCGAACTCGTCCACCGTCAGCCGCCCCTGCCCGAGGTGCGCGCCGAGCAGTTCGAGGGCGTGCTCGCGTTCCGCGTCGCCGATCCGGATCTCCCGCTCGCTCACCCCACCGAGCCTATTCCTTGATCTCGCACAGGACCGTGCCCTGGGTGACGGTCGCGCCCGGCTCGGCGGCCAGGCCGGTGACCACGCCGGCCTTGTGCGCGGTGACCGGGTTCTCCATCTTCATGGCCTCCAGCACGAGGAGCAGCTCGCCCGCCTCGACCTGCCGGCCGTCCTCCACCGCGACCTTCACGATCGTGCCCTGCATCGGCGCGGTCACCGCGTCGCCGGACACGGCCGCGCCGGACCCGCCGCCCGCGCGCTTGCGCGGCTTGGCCCTGGCGCCCGCCTGCCCGCCGCCCCCACCGGAGACCGCCAGGTCACCGGGCAGCGAGACCTCCAGCCGCCGGCCGCCGACCTCGACCACGACGGTCTGCCGCGCCTCGGCCTCCTCGGCCTCCGCGCCGCCGGTGAACGGGGCGATGGTGTTGTCGAACTCGGTCTCGATCCACCGGGTGTGCACGCTGAATCCCGCGTCGGAGCCGACGAACGCCGGGTCGCGCACGACCGCGCGGTGGAACGGCAGCACGGTGGCCATGCCCTCGACGACCATCTCGTCCAGGGCGCGGCGGGCGCGCTCCAGGGCCTGCGCGCGGTCCTCGCCGGTGACGATGAGCTTGGCCAGCAGGGAGTCGAACTGGCCGCCGATGACCGTGCCGCTCTCCACGCCCGCGTCGACCCGGACACCCGGGCCGGACGGCGCGGTGAACGTGGTCACGGTGCCGGGGGCGGGCAGGAAGTTGCGGCCCGCGTCCTCGCCGTTGATGCGGAACTCGATCGAGTGGCCGCGCGGGGTCGGGTCCTCGGTGAACCGCAGCGGCTCGCCCGCGGCGATCCGGAACTGCTCGCGCACCAGGTCGACGCCCGCGGTCTCCTCGCTGACCGGGTGCTCGACCTGGAGGCGGGTGTTGACCTCCAGGAAGGAGATCGTGCCGTCCAGGGCCACCAGGTACTCGACGGTGCCCGCGCCGTGGTAGCCGGCCTCCTTGCAGATGGCCCGCGCGGAGGTGTGGATCGCCGCGCGCTGCTCGTCGGTCAGGAACGGCGCGGGGGCCTCCTCGACCAGCTTCTGGTGGCGGCGCTGGAGCGAGCAGTCGCGCGTGCCGACGACGACGACGTTGCCGTGCTGGTCGGCCAGGACCTGGGCCTCGACGTGGCGGGGCTGGTCCAGGTAGCGCTCGACGAAGCACTCGCCGCGGCCGAACGCGGTGACGGCCTCGCGCACCGCGCTGTCGAACAGCTCCGGGATCTCCTCCAGCGTGCGGGCGACCTTCAGGCCGCGGCCGCCGCCGCCGAACGCCGCCTTGATCGCAACCGGCAGGCCGTGCTCCCGCGCGAACGCCACGACCTCGTCCGGGCCGCCGACCGGGTCCTTGGTGCCGGGCACCAGCGGCGCGCCCGCGCGCGTGGCGATGTGCCGGGCGGTGACCTTGTCGCCGAGGTCGCGGATGGCCTGCGGGGTCGGCCCGATCCAGGTCAGGCCCGCGTCCAGGACGGCCTGCGCGAAGTCGGCGTTCTCGGACAGGAAGCCGTAGCCGGGGTGCACCGAGTCGGCGCCCGACCGCTTGGCCACGTCCAGCAGCTTGTCCACCGAGAGGTAGCTCTCGCCGGGGGTGCTGCCGCCGAGGGCGAACGACTCGTCGGCGAGCCGCGCGAACGGGGCGTCGCGGTCCGGATCGGCGTACACGGCAACGCTGGCCAGACCGGCGTCCCGGCAGGCGCGGATGACCCGGACTGCGATCTCACCGCGGTTGGCGACGAGGACCTTGCGCAGCGACACGACGTCCTACCTCCTGCAACGCTGGACATGGAGCGGCAATGGAGGGGGAGTTTAGTGACCCGACAGTACGCGGTGGCCGAGAGACAGCTCACGCTTCGGTGAAACAATCGGCGACCGTGACGCGTCCACCCGCAGCTGTGCTCCTGGTCGCCTGCCTGGCCGTGGTCACCACGGTCGCGGGCCTGGCCTTCGCGTGGTCGACGCGCCCGGGATCGCCCGCGACGACCGGTTCGGAGCCGCCCCGGGACGAGCTGAGGTGCGGTGCGGAGGCGTGCCGCCCGGTGGTGGAGCAGCGGGTCGGGTCCGACTCGGTGGCGCTGCTGGTGGGTTCGGGGGTGGGGCGGATCCGCGCGTCGGGGGCGTCGGGGCCGAACGTCTTCGAGCTGACCATCGCCGCGTCCGGGGCGGAGATCACCGAGCGGTCGCTCCAGTGCGTGGACGCCGAGGTCGGGGTGTGCCTGGTGCGCGGCGAGGTCGGGTCCGAGGTGCGCGGCGAGGTGCTCGTGCGCCGGTCGGGGGCGTGGTCGCGGGCGCAGGTGCCCTACGTGTCGAGCGGGGGCCACCTGGGGCTGCACGACGTGAACCGGGACGCGGTGGCCGACGTGGTGGCGGTGCAGCGCGAGTGCCCGGCCGGGGTGGACTGCGCGGAGCGGTTCGCGCAAGTGTTCTCGCTGGTGGACGGGGGTGACGAGCTGGGCTGCACGGCGGTGGTCGAGGCGCCTGAGCTGTTGCCCGGCTGGCCGGCGGTCGTGCCGGACGCCGCCGACCTCGGCCCGTGCGGCGACTGAGCCCGTGTCGTCCTGAACGTTGAACTCGGGGGTCCTGAACGTACGACACGGTGGTCCTGAACGTACGACTCGCGCGCGTGTCGAACACTCGCGCCGCGCGAGTCGTACGTTCAGGGCTCGCGAGTCGTACGTTCAGGTTGGGTGAGTCGTACGTTCAGGTTGGGTGGGTTGAGGGGGCGGGTCAGGCCGGGACCGGGGTGCGGGGGGTGGCGGACAGGAGGGGCGGCTCGCTGGGGGCGTTGAGGACCTCGTCGTCGAGCAGGCCCTCGGTGCGCGCCACCAGGACCGGGACGGTGATCTGGCCGGCGACGTTGGTCGCGGTGCGGACCATGTCCAGGATCGGGTCGATGGCGTAGACGACCGCGACGCCGGTGGCGATGACCTCCGGCGGCATGTTCACCGCGCCCAGGGTCAGCGTCAGCATGGTGAACCAGCCCGTGGTGCCCGCGGTCGCCAGGGAGCCGAACACGGCCACCGCGATGATCGCCGCGTACTGCCAGAGGCCCAGCTCGACGCCGAACAGGTTCGCGATGAACACCGTCGCGATGGCCGGGTACACCGCGGCGCAGCCGTCCATCTTGGTCGTCGTGCCCAGCGGCACGGCGAACGACGCGTAGTCCTGGTCCACGCCGAGGTTGGCGGCGGTCTGCCGGCTCAGCGGCAGCGTGGCGCCCGACGAGCGGGACACGAACGCGAACTGGATGGCCGTCCACGCCTTGCCGAAGAAGGTCACCGGGCTGACCCGGCCGACGAACCGCAGCAGCACCGGGTACACCACGAACAGCACCAGCAGCGTTCCGCCGTACACGGCCGCGATCAGCGAGAACAACGGGCGGACGAACGAGTTGCCGTAGGTGGCGAACGCGGTGCCGATCAGGCCGAACACGCCGATCGGCGCGAGCAGCACGATCCAGCCGACGACCTTCTGGATCAGGTCGAACACCGACCGGGTGAGGTTGACGAACGGCTCGGCCCGGTCACCGAGGGCGAAGGCGGCGAAGCCGACCAGCACCGAGATGAACACGACCTGGAGCACCTCGCCCTCGGTGAAGGCGGCGAACAGGTTGCTCGGGACCAGCGTCTCCAGCAGCGTGCTCCACGAGCCGGGGTCGCGGGCCGCGAGCCGCTCCACCGCCGACTCCGACGGCTGGACCTGCACCCCCGAGCCGGGGCTGAAGATCAACGCGATGGCCAGGCCGATGGACACCGAGATCAGGGAAGTGATGGCGAACCACAGCAGCGTCTTGCCGCCGAGCCGCGCGGCGCGGTTCGTGCCCAGGCGGCGCAGGCTCGTGATGCCCACGACGATCGCGGTGAACACCAGCGGGATGACGGTGAACTGCAACAGGCTGGTGAACACGTCGCCGACCTGGTTCAGGGTGGTGGTGAGCCACGCCTGGTCGGTCGCCTGGGCGAGGTAGCCCGTGAGCGCGCCCAGGACGAGCGCGGCGAGCACGGTGAGGCCGAAGACCTTCGGTTTGGTGTAGGTGCGGATGAACGACACGACTGCTCCGGTGGGTGCGCGGGGACGGGAGACGGGGTGTCAGGGGTGACAACCCGTACTCGTCCGGCGACCGAAGTCGATGTGCCGGCGACGCGTCAGCAACTCGTTCATCGGCTCCCCCAACGCTCGACGCCCAGGGGGAACTTCCCGGATCGGGGGAAGTGTGACAACCGCTACCAGATGCTGGACACCGAGACGCCGACCTTGCGCAGCAGGCGGCGGGTGAGCGGCAGGCTGATGCCGATCACGCTGGACGGGTCACCGTCGATGCCGTCCACGAACCAGCCGCCCAGGCCGTCGAGCGTGAACGCGCCCGCGACGTGCAGCGGCTCGCCGGTGGCGAGGTACGCCTCCAGCTCGTCGTCGGTGGGGCGGCCGAACCGGACGGTGGTCGACTCGTGGTCGACGGCCCGGTCGACGACCACGCCGTCCCGCACCAGCAGCACGGCGTGCCCGGTGAGGAGGGTGCCGGTGGTGCCCGCCATCCGCTTCCACCGCTCGCGGGCCACGTCGGTGGTGCCGGGCTTGCCGTGCACCTCGCCGTCGGCGGTGCGGAGCATCGAGTCGCAGCCCACGACCACCTCGTCCCCGGTGGAGCCGCCGGCGATGGCCTCGGCCTTGGCCAGGGCCAGCGCGGTGACCAGCTGCTCGGGGGTGGGGTCGGTCAGCGAGGCGGCGAGGGCGTCCTCGTCCACGCCGGAGACCCGGACCTCGGGCTCGACGCCGGCGGCGCGGAGGACGGCTAGGCGGGCGGGTGACTGCGAGGCCAGGACGAAGCGCACGGTCGGAAGCCTAAGGGGGACGGGGCGGGTGGCTCGCGGTAGGCCGAGCGGGTGGACGGCGCCGGGGGGAGCGCTGCTGGGCCTGGGCTGGGCGGCGCCGCGCGAACCGGCTGCGTAGATCTACCGATGCGCGCCCCGCCACCGTTGGGCAACCTCGGAGAGGTGCAGCGTTGGGCTCTGGTGGTGCGTCGGGCGGACCGGGGTCGCGGTCGCCGCCGGTGGTTGTTCGTCCTGCCGGCCGTGGCGGTGCTGGGGGTGGCGCTGAAGGTCGTGTCCACCGACCCGGTCGGGTACGGCGTCCCCTTCTGGCCCTTCGCCGACGCGGGCGACCGGGTCGAGAGCCGGGTCATGGGCGAGGTCACGACCACCGCCCGCGCCCTGCGCCGCCTCGACGCCGTCCCCGGCGCGGTGGCCGGGGAGGACGGCGTCGAGGTGCTGGAGGCGCGGGTGGCGGCGGGGCGCATGTGGATGCGGGTCCGCCTGCGCGTGCCCGACGGCGTCCGGTGCCGCGAGGTCGGCGTCCTGCGGGACGTCGCCACGCAGGTCACCAGCCGCCGGGTGGAGTGCTAGGGCAGGCCGGAGGACCGCCACGCGCCGGGGCCGGCGTGGAGGGGGCGGCGGACCAGGCGCGAGCGGTCCGCCCACGCCGAGCGGCGGGGTGCCGCGGCCTGCGGCGCGGGCCGGGACGCGAGCGCCGCCACGACGGCGGTCAGGGCGGCCAGTTCCTCGTCGTCCGGGTTGCCGCGCACGACCCGGAGGTGCGGCTGCGCGCTCACAGCGGGATGTTCCCGTGCTTCTTGGGCGGCAGCACCTCGCGCTTGTCGCGCAGGATCGCCAGCGCACGGGCCACTTGCGCCCGGGTGAACGACGGCGGGATCACCGCGTCCACGTAGCCGCGCTCGGCCGCCACGTACGGGTTGCACAGCGCGTCCTCGTACTCGCGCTGCAACCGGGCCCGCAGCGCGTCGACGTCCTCGCCGCCGTCGACCGCGGCGGCCAGGGTCTTGCGGTGCACGATGTTGGCCGCGCCCTGCGCGCCCATCACCGCGATCTGCGCCGTCGGCCACGCCAGGTTGACGTCCGCGCCGAGGTGCTTGGACCCCATCACGTCGTACGCACCGCCGTACGCCTTGCGGGTGATCACGGTGACCAGCGGCACGGTGGCCTCGGCGTAGGCGTAGATCAGCTTCGCGCCGCGCCGGATGATGCCGTTCCACTCCTGGTCGGTGCCGGGCAGGAAGCCGGGCACGTCGACGAAGGTCAGCACCGGGATGTTGAACGCGTCGCAGGTCCGCACGAACCGCGCCGCCTTCTCCGAGGCGTCGATGTCCAGGCAGCCCGCGAACTGGGTGGGCTGGTTGGCCACCACGCCGACCGAGTGGCCGTCGACCCGGCCGAACCCGATCAGGATGTTCGGCGCGAACAGCGGCTGGACCTCCAGGAACTCACCCCCGTCCAGCACCCGGGTGATGACCTCGTGCATGTCGTACGGCTGGTTGGCCGAGTCCGGCACGAGGGTGTCCAGCTCGCGGTCGGAGTCGGTGACCGAGTCCTCGACCGAACCGTGCACCACGTCGTCCGGCGCGTCGAACACCGGCGCCTCGGCCAGGTTGTTGGCCGGCAGGTAGGACAGCAGCTCCTTGACGTAGGAGATGGCGTCCTCCTCGTCGGCGCCCAGGTAGTGGGCGTTGCCCGACTTGGTGTTGTGGGTGCGGCCGCCGCCCAGCTCCTCGAAGCCCACGTCCTCGCCGGTGACGGTCTTGATCACGTCCGGGCCGGTGATGAACATGTGCGAGGTCTGGTCGACCATGACCACGAAGTCGGTGAGCGCCGGCGAGTACACGTGCCCGCCCGCGTTCGCGCCCATGATCAGCGAGATCTGCGGCACGACACCGGACGCGGCCACGTTGCGGCGGAAGATCTCGCCGTAGAGGCCCAGCGAGACGACGCCCTCCTGGATGCGCGCGCCGCCGCCCTCGTTGATGCCGATGATCGGCCGGCCGGTCTTGATCGCCAGGTCCATGACCTTGACGATCTTCTCGCCGTACACCTCGCCGAGGGACCCGCCGAACACCGTGACGTCCTGGCTGAACACGCACACCGGGCGGCCGTCGACGGTGCCGTAGCCGGTCACCACGCCGTCGCCGTAGGGCCGGTTGCGGTCCTGGCCGAAGTTGGTCGAGCGGTGCCGCGCCAGTTCGTCGAGCTCCACGAACGAACCCGGGTCCAGCAGCAGCTCGATGCGCTCCCGGGCGGTCTTCTTGCCCTTGGCGTGCTGCTTCTCGACCATGCGCGCCGAGCCGGCGTGCACGGCCTCCTCGTTGCGCCGGTGCAGGTCGGCCAGCTTCCCGGCCGTGGTGTGGACGTCCGGCTCCTCGCCGACGGGGGCGGTCGCACTGCTCATGACCGGGCAGCTTAGCCGGCTGCGCCAGGCCCCGTCCGGGCTAGTAGCCCAGGTCACGATCGGTCGATTTGACCTCCAGCGCGCTGGAGGTCGCAGGCTTGGCGGGAGCGGCCCGCCCCGCCTCCACACCGCTCCGACACAGCGCGCGGTGCGGGCCGCTCCTACCCTGCACACCCGTGGACGCCGCAACCCTCCGCGACCGGCTCGTCGGCCCCTACGCCGCCGTCGACGTCGTCGCCAGCACCGGATCGACCAACGCCGACCTGCGCGCCGCGGCGGGCTCGGGCGCGCCCGACCGCACCGCGCTGATCGCCGGGGAGCAGCTCTCGGGCCAGGGCAGGCGCGGCCGCGGCTGGGTCTCGCCCACCGGCGGCCTGTACCTGAGCGTGCTGTTCCGCCCAGTCGGCGTGCCCGCGCAGCGCGTGCCGTGGCTGACCCTGTTGGCCGGGGTCGCCCTGGTCCGCGCCGCGGCCGACGCGGGCGTCCGGGCCACCCTGAAGTGGCCCAACGACCTGCTGGTGGGCGGTGCGAAGGCCGCGGGCGTGCTCGCCGAGGTCACCGCCGACGAGGCCGTGGTGCTGGGCGTGGGCCTCAACGTGGCCAGGCTGCCCGCCGACGTCGAGCCCGGCGCGGGCGGCCTCGCGCCGACCAGCCTGGCCGACCACGCCGCGGCGCCGGTGGACCGCACCGAACTCGCCGTCTCGCTGCTCCGGCAGCTGCACGACCTGGAGGCCCGGTGGCGCGGGCTGGCGGGCGACGACCCGGCGCTGCGCGAGGAGTACCGGGCGCACTGCGCCACGCTGGGCCACCCGGTCCGGGTCGAGCTGGCCCGGGGGGTGGCGCTGCTCGGCACCGCCCGCGACGTGGCGGACGACGGCACCCTGGTGGTCCGCGACGAAACGGGCGCCGACCACCCCGTTTCCGCCGGGGACGTGGTGCACCTGCGGGTACGGTGAGGCGAGCACCAGCCACCGAAGGGGACCGCCGTGGCCCACCCGGACGACCTGCTCGGACCCGGCGAGCACGTCGTGATCGACAAGCACCCCCACTGGAGGGCGCTGTTCCTCCCGGTGGTCGCGTCGGTCGCGCTGGCCCTCGGCGGCGCGTCGCTGGCGGGACCCGTGTCGGCCCTGACGTGGGCGACGACCGCGTGGTTCGTGCTGGCCGGTGTCACCGCGGTGCTGGTGGCGTGGCTGGTGGTCGCGCCGGTGCTGCGCTGGCTCACCACGCACTTCGTCGTCACCGACCGGCGGGTCATGTGCCGGATCGGCGTGGTCCGGAAGGCTCGGCTGAACCTGCCGCTGGAACTGGTCCACGACGTCCGCTTCGAGCAGGGCGCGCTGGACCGGCTGCTGGGCTGCGGCACGCTGGTGGTCGAGTCGGCCGCGGACGGGCCGCTGGAGTTCGACGACATCCCGGCGGTGGCGGAGGTGCGCGCGGCGCTGGGTCGAGTGCTCGACGGCGGGCACCTACAGGAGGGCAGGAGCACGAATGGGCGCGCGTGAGGTCGGCCTGCCGGAGGCGGTCGCGGGCGACGGGTTGCCGGACCGCGTCACGATCTGGGAGGTCGGACCGCGGGACGGCCTCCAGAACGAGTCCGGGGTGGTCCCCGTGGCCACCAAGCTGGAGTTCCTGGACCGGCTGGCCGACGCGGGCGCCTCGGTCCTGGAGGCGACCAGCTTCGTGCACCCGAAGTGGGTGCCCCAGCTCGCCGACGCCGAGGAGCTGCTGGCCGGCCTGGACCGGCGGGCCGGCGTCGACTACCCGGTGCTGGTGCCCAACGAGCGCGGCCTGGAGCGGGCGCTCGCGGCGGGCGTCGACCACGTCGCGATCTTCGCCAGCGCCACCGCGTCCTTCGCCCGGCGCAACCTGAACCGGTCCCTGGACGAGCAGTTCGCCATGTTCGACCCGGTGGTCACCCGCGCCAAGGCCGAGGGGCTGCGGGTCCGGGGCTACGTCTCCATGTGCTTCGGGGACCCGTGGGAGGGCGCGGTCGGGCGCGAGCAGGTCGTGGGGGTCGGCAAGCGCCTGCTGGACATGGGCTGCGACCAGCTGTCCCTGGGCGACACCATCGGCGTGGCCACGCCGGGGCAGGTCACCGCGCTGCTGGCGGCGTTCGGCGACGTCGACCGGCTGGCCGTGCACTTCCACGACACCTACGGCCAGGCGCTGGCCAACACGCTGGCCGCGCTGCGGGCGGGCGTGACCGCGGTCGACTCGTCGGCCGGCGGGCTGGGCGGCTGCCCCTACGCGGAGTCCGCGACCGGCAACCTGGCGACCGAGGACCTGGTGTGGATGCTCGACGGCCTCGGGATCGGGCACGGCTTCGACCTGGACCGGCTCGCCGACACCAGCGCGTGGATGGCGGAGCGGCTGGGCCGGCCGAGCCCGTCGCGGGTGGTCCGGGCCCTGCGCGGGTAGCGCCGGACCCGAGGGTCCCTCACGTGCGACGCGCCGTGCGCACAGGTTTCCCCCGAAGGGCCCCGGAACCGGGTGCCGGGTCGTAACGTCCAACGCGCGACCGACGACCATGCCCGGCGACGGTTGGAACCGGAGGTGGCCGTGACGACCGATCACCGCGCCCGGGTCGACGAGCTGCTCGCCGACTACCGGCGCAGCCGAGAGCAGCTCGCGTCCGTGCAGCGCGACCTGGCCGGGGTGACGGCTGCCGCGAGCAGTCCGGGCGGGGAGGTGACCGCGGTGGTGGACGCCCGCGGCACGCTCACGGACCTGGAGCTGACCGACGCCGCCTACCGGTTGCGGCCCCCGCAGCTCGCCCAGTTGGTCGTGCGCACCGCGCGGGAGGCCGTGGCCCTGGCCGCCGAGCGCACCTACCGGGCGCTGGGCCCGGCGCTGCCCGCCGGGACCGACCCGGAGGCGCTGGTGCGCGGCACCGCCGACCTGAGGCCCGAGGAGATCGCGCCGTCCGCGCGGCCCGGCCGGGTCGACGAAGACGAGGACTTCGAGCAGCGCGACTGGCTGGACGTCGACGCCACCGGGAGGCACCTGAGATGACCGGCTTCCACACCGACCTCGCCCGCCTCACCGAGGGGGCGCAGGACTTCGGCGCGTTCGCCGAGCGCGCCGGGAAGATCGCGGGCGACCTGGGCGTCGCGCTCGACTCCCTGGGCGCGTGCTGGGGCGACGACGCGGTGGGGCAGAGCTTCGCGGCCGGCCACGTGGGCCCGTCCGGCGACGTGCTGAGCGGGATGGGCGCGCTCGGCCCCGGTTTCGGCGGCGTCGGTGAGCGCCTGACCGAGACGGCCCGCACCTACCGCGAGGCCGAGCGGGGCAACACCGACTCGTTCCGCGCCCTCTGACCCCCGCGCCGTCCGAAACACTCCTGGGAGCCGCCATGGGCATCGAGCTGCCGGCCGAACTGGTCGAGGTCGCCGCCAAGGCCGGGGTCGCGTGGCCCCGGGCCGACGAGGACGCCATGCGCGCGTCCGCCACCGCGTGGCGCGAGGCGGGCACGCGGCTCGCCGCGCTGGCCGGCGAGTCCGACGGCGCCGCGACCAGGGCGCTGGGCTCGATGAGCGGGGCGACCGGCGACGCGGCGCGCGGGCACTGGAACGCGTTCACCGCCCCGGACGGCGCGCTGAACTCGGCCGTGCGCGGCTGCCGCTCGGCGGCGGACCGGCTGGACCACGCGGCCGAGCAGATCGGCGCGGCGAAGGCCGAGCTGGTGCGCGAGCTGGTGAACCTGGCCAGGAACAACGACGCGGCGCAGCAGGCCGCGACCGCCGGCCACCCGACGGCGCTGCTGGGGCTGGACACGGCGGTGCGGGGCGCGGCGACCAACGTCGCCCACCTGACCGACGTGCTGACCAACGCGGTGCGGCTGGACAGCGGCGTCACGGTGGGCGGGAGCCTGCCGCCGGTCGACACCAGCCCCGGTGTGCACGGGCCCGGGGTCGACGGGGCGGGTCCGGGCGGGTCCGGTGACGCGCCCGGCCAGGGCGGCGACCAGGGGCGCGGCAACCAGTCGAACGGCGGCGGGCTGCCGGGTGGTGGGCTGCTGGGTGGCGGCGCGCTCGTGGACGGGCTGCTCGGCAACGGCGGTGGCAACGGCAGTGGCGCCGCTGATGGCGGTGGCAGCGGTGGCGACGCGGGCGGCAGCCGGGCTCCCGGGCTCGTCGGCGGGCTGCTGGGCGGGGTCGCGGACACGGTCGGCGCGGTGGCCGACCCGCTCGTGGGCGCGGTCGGCGCGGTGGCACCGCCCGTCGCCGCGGTCGTGGACCCGCTGGTCGACACGGCCGAGGACGTGGTGAGGGGCGCGGGCGACACCGTCGACCAGGCCCTGCCCGGTCCGGGGGGCCAGGGGCAGGGTCAGGGGCATGGCCCGGCGGGCCAGGGTCCGGGTGCCGGTCAGGGGCCGCCCGCCGCCGCGCCCGGCCTGGTGAACCAGGTCCTGAACCCGGTGGACCACGTCGTGAGGCCGGTCGCGGACGCGGTCGGCGGCTCGGTCCCGGGCGCGCCCGTCGTGGACGCGGTCGGACGCTCGGCCGACACGGTCGGCCAGTCGGCGGCGGCGGTCCTGGACCGGCCGGTGCTGCCGGTCGACACCCCCCACGCGCCCGCGCAGCAGTCCGCCGCCCCGGCGGCGAACCAGGCCGCCCCGCAGGGACCCTCGTTCGGCGGGACGACCGGTGGCGCGCCCGGCGCGTCCCCGGCGGCCGGTGCGGCGGCCACCCAGTCCCCGGTGGCCAACGCCGGGGCGCAGGCGTCCGCGCAGCCGGGCCAGGCCGCGCCGAAGGCGGAGGCGCGGGCCGCGCAGGCGGCCGTGCCCGCCCAGGGCGCGCCGGGTCAGGGGGCCGGTGCGGCGGGCTCGGGTCAGGGCTCGTCGGGTCAGGGGGCCGCTCAGGGGCAGAACCAAGGGCAGAACCAGGGCCAAGGGCAGAACCAGGGGCAGGGCCAGGGGCAGGGGCAGAACCAGGGCGCGGCCAAGGACGCCGGTGCCGCCAAGGGCGAAGCCGCCAGGACCGAGGCCCAGGCCAAGACCGAGGCGCCGGCCAAAGCGGACACCCAGGCCAAAGCGGACGTCAAGGGCGAGGCGAAGGCCGAGTCCACGGCCGGCGACCTGCGCGAGGCGCTGATCACCGCCGCCCGCGACGTCAAGGACGCGGCCCAGGACGGCTCGCTCGCGTTCGCCGTCGTGCCGATCCCGGTCGCCCGGGACGGCGCGGCCCGGACCCCGCTCCTTTCGGGCCCCGCCCCGGAGACCCCGCCGGCCCGGCGGGACGAGCCCGAGCCCGACCCGGTCCCCGCCGCGAGCACCGCGCGGCCGGGCACCGAGGCCGCCGCGCTGTTCCTGGCGCACATGTTCCCCGGCGGCACGCTGCCCCGGCCCCGCACCGCGCCGGTCCGCCAGCTCCCGCCGCCGTCCGGCGAGCAGGTGTTCGCGGCCGGCCTCCGGTTCGAGCCGGGCGGCCACCCGGACCGGCACCTGGTCGACACCTCCGCGCAGCTCGGCCTGGACCTGACCTACGGCGACCGGCTGCGGTCCCGGCTCTCCGGCGCGGCCGGCGACCCGGCCGCCGAGCCGCGACCCGCCGTCGCCCGCCCGCGCCTGGTGCTCGCGCCGGGCGCCGCGCCCGACCCCGCGCTGCTGGTCGGCCACGACCCCCAGGCCGGGATGCACGAGCGCGACTGGGACCGCCGCTTCCTGGTCCGGTCCGACCCGCCGGAGTACGCGTGGCCGCCCGGCGAGCTGTTCCCCGAGGGCGGCTACGAGGCGGGGCAGCCCGGCGTGCTCGCGGTCGGCGTGGAGCTGGACCGGTTCGGCCCGGCCGAGGGCCGGGTGCTGTCCGAGTCGGGCACCGCCTACGCCGCCCGCTCGCTGCCGCCCGCGCTGCTCGACGCCGGCCACCACCGCTACCGGGTCGCCCGGGTGCTGCCGGTGTGGTTCACGCTGTCCGCCGGGTGGTTCGGGCAGCCCGGCGGTGGCGTCCGCTACCGCACCACCCACCCCGTGGCCGACCTGCTCGCCCTGGGCTACCTGGAGGAGGTCCGGTGAACGCGGAGTCGGTCGAGGGCTGGCTGCTGGCCGTGGGCGTGCCCGCCGAGGTCGTGTCGATCGGGGCGGAGGCCGAGAACCGGTGGTGCCTGCTGCCCACCGAGGAGGGCTTCGAGGTCTTCTGGCGCGAGCAGGGCAACCGCTACGACTGGGCCGCGTTCACCAGCGAGGACGTGGCCTGCCACTACCTGTTCGGGCGCCTGGTGTGGGCGCAGGTGGTGCGCGGCGCGGTCGGCGTGCTGCCGGAGGCGGCGGAGCGGAGCGCACCCGGCGGGGCTTGAGACCCAGCGGGAGATGGGGTCTAGCGGGGCGTGAGGTCAGTCCGCCAGCTCACGCCCACCACGTCCTCGGCCTTCGGCACCGGCAGGAACACCGCGAACGTGGCGGGCCGGGCGGTGGACAGCTCCAGCCGCCCGCCGTCGGCGTCGACCAGGGCCCGCGCCAGCGCCAGGCCCACGCCCGTGGAGCCGCCGCCGGACACGCCGCGCTCGAAGATGTGGTGCGACAGCTCGTCCGGCACGCCCCGGCCCGAGTCGCTGACCTCCACGACCACCGTGCCGTCCTCCCGGCGCGCGGACACGACCACCTGGCCCTCGCCGTGCCGCAGGGCGTTGTCCAGCAGCACGCCGATCGCCTCGCGCAGCCGGGCGGGCGTGGCGCGCGCCAGCAACCCGTCCGGCACCCGCACCCGCAGCACGCGCCCGACGCCGCGCAGCGGCTCGCGCCACTCCTCCGCGATGGCGACCAGCTCCGCGGCGAGGTCCAGCGGCTCCGCGCCGACCGCGCGGGCGGCGCGGGCGGCGGCCAGCATCTCGTTGAGCACCTCGGCCAGCCGCTCGGCCTGCTCCAGCGCGGCCCGCGCCTCGGCCGCGGTCTCCGGCTCCGGGTGCAGCGACAGCGCCTCCAGTCGCAGCTGCAACGCGGTCAGCCGGCTGCGCAGCTGGTGCGACACGTCGCCGACCAGCTCCCGCTCCCGCTGCACCAGCTGGGCCAGCGCGATCGCGGACCGGTCCAGCGCGTCGGACACCAGGTCCAGCTCCGGCACGCCGTGCCGCCGGTCGTCGCTGCGGAAGTCGCCCGCGCCGAGCCGCGTGGCGCGGGCCGCCACGTGCCGCAGCGGCTCGGCGAGCCTGCGCGCGGTGACCCTGGCCACCACCGTGCCGGTGCCGACGGACAGCACCACCAGCAGCACCACGAGCCCCGACACCTGGTACTGCGTGGTGTGCACCGGGTCCGCGGACACCTCCAGCCGCACCGTGCCCTGCTGCGCGATCGGCACCTGCACCGACAGCGCGTCCTCGCCGGGGGTGCTGCCGAACTCCAGCACCCGGCCGCCCGTGGTGACCACGAGGTGGCCGCCCTCAGGCACCCCCACCTCGACCGGCCCCAGGTCGATCGGCTGCCCGTTCGCGATCTGGTCGTCGATGGAGGCCGCGATCCGCTGCGCCCGCGTGCTCAGGTCGTTGCGGGCGGCGCCCTCCACGAGCTGGAGCGCCGTGTAGCCGAGCGGGATGCCCAGGGCGAACCCGGTGACCGCGACGGCCAGCAGGATGGCCCGCAGGATGCGGCTGCGCATCAGTCGGCCGCGTTGAAGCGGAACCCGACCCCGCGCACGGTCGCGATGCGGCGCTCCACGCCGCGGGCGTCGCCGAGCTTGCGGCGCAGCCACGACATGTGCATGTCCAGGGTCTTGCTGCTCTTGAGCTCCGGGTCGTTCCAGACCTCGGACAGGATCTCGTCGCGGTGCACGACCTGGCCCGCGCGCTGGATCAGCACGCGCAGCAGCTCGAACTCCTTGTTGGCCAGCTGCACCTCCTGCCCGTCCACGGTGACGCGGCGGGCGGCGAGGTCCACGCGGACGCCGTTGACCTCCAGCGTGCCGGGGGCGCGCCGGCGCAGCAGCGCCCGGATCCGGGCCATCAGCTCGGCCAGCCGGAACGGCTTGGCCACGTAGTCGTCCGCGCCCGCGTCGAGCCCGACCACGAAGTCCACCTCGTCGGACCGGGCGGTGAGCATCAGCACCGGCAGGCCGCGCCCGTTCGCGCGCAGCCGGCGGCACACCTCCAGGCCGTCCATGCCGGGCAGGCCCAGGTCGAGCACCAGCAGGTCGATGCCGCCGTGCGCGGCCGCGTCCAACGCGCCGGGACCGTCCCCCACCACCTGCACCTGGTACCCCTCGCGCTGAAGCGCGCGGGACAGCGGCTCCGCGATCGCCGGGTCGTCCTCGGCCAACAAGACCACGCTCACGGCACCCAGCGTAGGCGTGGCACGATCGCCCGCGTGTCCGCCCTTCGCGCAGATCTCGCCCTCGCCCTCCGCCTCGCCGACGAGGCCGACCTGATCACCACCTCCCGGTTCCGCGCGCGCGACCTGGTGGTGGAGCGCAAGCCCGACCGCACCCCGGTCACCGACGCCGACGTGGCCGTGGAGGACGCGATCCGCGCCGTGCTGGCCGTCGAGGCGCCGGACGACCAGGTCGCGGGCGAGGAGCGGGGCGGCGCGGTGGGCGCCGGGCGCGCGTGGGTGGTCGACCCGATCGACGGCACCAAGAACTTCCTGCGCGGCGTGCCGGTGTGGGCGACGCTGATCGCGCTGGTGGAGGACGGCACGCCGGTCGTCGGGGTGGTCAGCGCGCCCGCCCTGGGCCGCCGCTGGTGGGCGTCGACCGGGGGCGGCGCGTTCTCCTCGGACGCCTCGGGGGAGCGGCGGATCGCCGTGTCCGGGGTGCGCGACCTGTCCGACGCCTACCTGTCCACCACGCACCTGGGCTCGTGGGTCGAGCACCACTCGCGCGAGGCGTACCTGGCGCTGGTGGACGCGTGCTGGGAGAACCGGGCGTTCGGCGACTTCTGGCAGCACTGCCTGGTCGCGGAGGGCGCGATCGACGTGGCCGCCGAGGCGGTGGTGAACCCGTGGGACGTCGCGCCGTTCCAGGTGCTGGTGACCGAGGCGGGCGGGCGGTTCAGCGACCTGACCGGGGCCGGCCGCTACGACGGCGGCAGCGTGCTGACCAGCAACGGGCACCTGCACGAGGCCGCGCTGGCGGTGCTCGCGGGCGGCCGCTAGGTCACGAGTGGCCGAGGGCCTGCTCGTCCTCCTCGGGCAGGTCGTAGGCGCGGGTCACCCGGCGCGGGCGGTAGTCGGCCTGCGGGAAGACCCACCTCTTGTAGCCGTACCAGCGGAACACCATGGCGATCAGGGTGCCGATCACCTGCGCGCTGAGGAAGTCGGAGAACTCCTCCGCGAGCCGGCTGACGTTCGGCTCCTGGAGGTGCAGCAGGTACCGCGACACCCACAGCGGCGCGGAGTTCAGCACGATGCCGATCCCGTTGATCAGGAAGAACAGCGCGGCCTCGTGCCTGCGCTCGCGCCCGCCCCGGGTCTTGAACGACCACTCGCGGTTGAGCACGTAGGACACGATCGTGGCGACCAGGGTGGCCACGATCTTCGCCGTCACCGGGTGCTCGCTGAGCACGATCGACTTCAGGCCGAAGAAGATGGCCGTGTCGATCACGAAGCAGGTGCCGCCCACCAGCGCGAACTTGAGCAGCTCGCGGTGCTTGAGCGCCAGCGAGCGCAGCGGTTCGGGCAGGCGCAAGACCACGTTCTCGACCACGGACACCACAGCATTGTACGGAGCGGCGGTAAAAGCGCTGTTCAGGCCACGTCGAGCTGTTCGCGCACGACCCGCAGCTCCTGCACCGGCGGGCGGGCGTCCGCCTGGGGGAAGACGAACTTGCGCATCGCCCAGAACTTGAAGCCGGTGGCCAGCAGCATCCCGATCACCCCGCCGCTGGCGAAGTCGGCCACCTCCGAGTGCAGGTCGAACACGTGCCGCGACGCGTACAGCGGCAGCAGGTTCACCCCGACGCCGATCCCGCTGACGAGGAAGAACAGCGCCGCCTCGTGGTGCCGCTCCCGGCCGCCGCGGGTGTGGAACGACCACTCGCGGCTGAGCACGTAGGAGGCGATGACCGCCACCAGCACCCCGATGGCCTTGGCCGTGACCACCTTGTCGTCCAGGACGGTGAGCTTGAGCGCGTACCAGACGCCGTTGTCGATCAGGAATGTCGTGCCGCCCACGGCGGCGAAGCGGATCAGCTCCCGGTGCTCGCGGACCAGGGAGCGAACCGGTTCCGGCAGACGGCCCAGGAGCCTGCGCACGAGTGGCAGCACCGGGGTAGGTTACCGGCCGGTGATCGACCGATCACGAAGGGGTTCGACAGGGGTCGGGCAGCAGGTCGCCCAGGATCGGCAGCCACGGCAGGAGCGGTTGGCAGGGCTCGGTCCGCCCGGTGGTGGTCGTCGGGGTGGTGGTCGTCGTCGTGGGCGGCGCGGTCGTGGGCGGCCCGGTCGGCTGCGGCGGCGGGTCGGTCCGCGACGTCGTGGTCGGGGTGGTCGGCCGCGGCGGCGCGGGCGGTGCGGTGGTCGACGAGGTGCCGGTCGGTCGGGGGACCGTCGTGGCCGTCGTGGGCGTGGTCGTCGGGGTGGTGGTGGTCGGCCGCGGGGTGCCGGTCGGCTCGTCGGCCGGGGGTTCCGGCTCGCCGTGGCCGTGGCCGGGGCGCCGCGAGACCGGCACCTCGACGCTGCGGGAGGCGGTGCCGAGGGTGGCGGTCACCCGGACCACGCCCTCCCGCCACGGCACGCCGAACACCCACACGGGCAGCTGGAACGACCCGCCCCGGTCCAGCCGCACCTCGCACACCACCCGGTGGTGCGACCGCTCGCACCCGCGCCACAGCGTGACCAGGGTGAGGTGCTCGTCGCCCTCGACCACCAGGCGCAGGGTGCCGGGCCGGCCGCCGGTGTTGACCGCCGTGACGTCCAGCCTCGGGTCCCAGAAGTGGTGCTGCCACGTGCGCACCGACAGCTCCAGGGCGTCCTCGGCCGGGGTGACCTCGACGTCGACCTCGATGTCCACGCTGATCGCGGTGCCGGCGCTGACCGTGCCGGTGATCAGGCCGGTCATCGCCTCCCAGTCGGCCTGGAGGTGGAACACGAACGTGGCGGTGCCGCCGGGCGCGAGGCCCTGCGGGGTGGCGCAGGTGATCGCGCCGACGCCCGCCGGGCAGGTCACGGTCTGCTCGGGCAGGCCGTCGAACTGCGCCAGGCGGCGCGGCGCGAACGACGCCGGTCCGCCGACCGACCGCACGCCGGGCGGCAGCAGCAGCGCGGTGCCGGCGGGCGCGGAGGCGGTCTCGCCGGTGTTGCGCACGGTGATCGGCAGCGCGACCGGGTCCGTGCCGGGGGTCAGGCTGAAGCCGCTGGGCACGGTCGGCACCAGGTTCGGCGGCGTCGGCTCGGGTTCGGGCTCCGGTTCCGGCTCGGGTTCCGGCTCGGGTTCCGGCTGCGGTTCGGGCTCGGGTTCCGGTTCGGGCGCCGGTTGCGGTGCGGGTTGCGGCTGCTCCGGCACGGCTTCGGTGGTCGTCGTCGGCGCCGTGGTCGTGGTGGGCGCGGTGGTGGTCGACGGGGCCTGCGTCGGCGAGGGCGCGGTGGTCGGCAGGACCCGGGTGGCGGTCGTGGGCAGCGGCGAGAGCTGCGCGGCGGGCACCTCCTGCTCACCGCCGGTGGCCAGGCCGATCGCCACCGCGAGCGCCAGGGCCGCCACGGACGCCGCCGCGCCGAGCGCCTGGCGCGGCGCGGAGGTGAGCAGGTTGGCCACGCCGCCCGAGCCGGTCGCGGAGCCGCCGGCCGCCGTGCCCGCCACCCCGGCCGCTCCGGCGGTGACCGCCCCGGCGGTGACCGCGGCGGCCTTGGCGCTGCCCGCCGCGGCGGCGAGGTAGCCGCCGGCGCCCAGGCCCAGCACCATGGGCGCGATGATCCCGCGCAGCGCCCCGTTGACGTCGGCCAGCTCGGCGGCCAGCGCGCGGCAGTTCGTGCACTCGTCCAGGTGGGTCTCGACCTGGGCGGTCTCCCGCTTGGACAGCCCGCCGCGGGTCCACGCGCCCAGCCGGTCGACCGTGGCGCGGCACCGCTCGGCCTGCGTCTCGGCCAGGTGGACCTGGAGGTACGCCTGCTTGAGGCCCTCGCGGGCCCGGTAGGCCAGCGCGGACACGCCGTTGGCGGTCAGGCCCAGCAGCGGCGCGACCTCGGCGGGCGACTGGCCCTCGATCTCGGTGTGCCACAACACGGTCTGCCAGCGCTCGGGCAGCCGGGCGAACGCCCGCGCGGCCAGCGACCGCTCCAGGCCCGCCACGGCGGTGTCGGCGAAGGGCACGGCGGTCGCCTCGGGCGCGGCCTCGGCCACGTCCTCGGAGAGTTCGAGCTTGCGGTCCCGGCGCGTCTTGTCGTAGGCCGTGTGGCGCAGCGCGGTGAGCAGGTAGGCGCGGAAGGCCGTGTCGGGGCCGCGACCGGCGCGCAGCGTGTCCAGGACCTTGGCGAAGGCGTCCGAGACCAGGTCGTCGCACTCGGCGGAGGACCTCGCCAGCTGGCGGGCCAGGTTGTAGGCGGCGCCCACGTGCCGTTCGTAGAGCTGCCCGTAGGCGTCGGTCGACCCGGCGCGCACGGAGTCGATCAGCTCCGCATCGCTGGGTCCCTGGACGTCAGCAGGAACGGTCGCCACGTGTTTCCCCTCCTCGCGCGGGGCCAGTTTGGCGCACCAGGTCGCACACCGTCACGGGAAGACCCTCAATCGTGTCCTGTGAATGCCGTCATGGATGACGCCCGGCGACGTCCCTCACCCGGCAGACCGACATCGAGGAGGCATCCGAGTGGGTGTTCGGGTAGCGGTGGCACGGCGGTTCGGCGCGGGCGGTGCACGCGTCCTGCGGTCGAGGTGGCGGACCGCGGCCATGGCCGCGGGCTGGGCCTTCCCGGCCGACTGGCCGGTGCGCGAGGTCGACGAGGTCTGCTCGGCGGTGCTGGACGCGGCGGACCCGAGCGGCGCGCTGTACCGGCTGGGCGGCGCGCGGGCCGAGGCCGGCGCCGGGCTGGCCGAGACGCTGCTGGACCTGGCGGCGCTGCACGCGGTGCTCACCGGGCCGAGCGGGACCGACGGGATGGTCTCCCCGGACGTGGACGCGGTGCCCGCGCGGATGCTCCGGGCCGCCGCCCTGGGCTGGGGCGAGGTGGTGAGCTCCCAGGCGGCCGAGTGCGCCGCGGACAACCCGCTGACCGGCCTGGCCACCTCCGCGTACCTGCGCACCCGGTTGCGCGAGGTGTACGCGGAGGAGCGCGCCACCGGCCGCCGGGAGCACGCGCTGGTGCTGGCGTCGCTGGACCTCGGCCGGGTGAGCGGCTGGTCCCGGGTGGTGGCGATGACGCTGCTCGCGGACGCGCTGCGGGAGGTGTTCGACGCGGGGCAGACGCTGGCCTCGATCGGCCCGGCCACGGCGTGCGTGCTGCTGCGCCGCGACCACACCCTGCCCAGGGTGCTGGCCAACCTGCGCCTGCTCGCCGCCGACCGGCTGGCCGTGGACCCGCACGTCGCGCCCACCGGCCCGGTCCGGGTCCGGGTGGAGGAGCTGCCCGGGACCTGGGACGAGGCCGCCGCGCTGATCACCGGGCTCGGGCGCTGAAACCCCTGTCCGGCGCCCGCCCCGTGCCCCACCGGGCGGGGACCGGTGCCGCACGCGCCGGCCGCGGGGCCGTGCCCGGCGGGAGGGCCGGCGCCCCCGCGGCGACGAGGGGCCCCGCGGGGCGCGGCGCGTCGACCGGGGCGCGCCCGGCCGACGCGCTCCTGGCCGACGCGCGCCCGGCCGCTACTCGCCGATGATCCAGCGCTGGTCGGCCCGACCCGGCTCGCACGGTGCGAGGACCAGCTCCTTGTAGACGCCGTTGTGCGTGACGCAGTGGTCGGTGTCGCCCAACTCGAACAGCCAGGTGCGGTAGCCGTCGTAGGAGCCGCCCACCCACCGCTGCTCCGCGGAACCGTCGCAGTCCCGCCCGGCCAGCCTGCCGCTGATCGAGGTCACGCACCAGCCGTAAGCCTTGCTCTTGATGGTGCCGTCGTCGGCGATGTACCACTTCTGGTTGTTCTCCCCGTGGTACGGGTGGGGGATGACCGGGAAGTCGGGGTCCCACGCCCAGTTGGTCTGGTCCCACACGTCGTCCACCCTGGTGTCGCTCCGGATCACCCACTCGTCCTGTCGGGTGTCGGGCTGGGCGGCGTTGGCGATCGGTGCGGCGAGCAGTGCCGAGGCGGCAACGGCGGCGGCGAGGATCCGTCCGGGTGTCATCAGCTCTTCCTTCCGGTGTCCGGGTTCGTGCGCACCGTCGAGTAAAAGCGCCGGCCGGGGCCCGCGAGCGGCGGAAAGACCATGGTGGAGGGAAATGACCCGGTCCGGTCGGAGCGGGCGTCGTCACGGTCACGGACGCGGAGGGCGGCGACGCCCCGGGGTGGAAAGCCCTCACCCGATCCGGGGAGGGGCCCGCTCGGAGCGCCGCGCCGCTCGGGCCCGTTGGCGGCTTGACAACCCCCCGGGCCTTCCTGAACGGTGTCGCAGTGTCTTAGTTGACCAGAACAATTTGGAGGCGCCGGGTGGAGTTCCACGTCGACCGGGCCAGCGGCCTCCCTGCGTACCTCCAGCTGGTGCGCCAGGTCCGCGAGGCGCTGCGCCTGGGGTGGTTGGGGCCGGGCGACCGGCTGCCGACCGTGCGCGACGTCGTCGCGACCAGCGGGGTGAACGCGAACACGGTGCTCAAGGCGTACCGGGAACTGGAGATGTCCGGCCTGGTCGAGGCGCGCCAGGGGTCGGGGACGTTCGTGAAGGCGGGTCTCGGCTCGACCTCGCCCGAGGTGATGGCCGCGCTGCGGGCGCGGCTGGCCGTGTGGGTGGGCGAGGCGCGCGAGGCGGGGTTGGACGCCGAGGACATCGACGCCCTGGTGCGGTCGGTGCTGGCCAACGGGGAAGGGGTGGCGGTCGCATGACGACCGTGGTCGAACCTGTCGACACCACCGCGGTCGCGGTGCGCGCGCAGGGGCTGGGCAAGCGCTACAAGGACAGGTGGGCGCTGCGCGAGTGCGCGTTCGAGCTGCCCAGGGGGCGGGTGGCGGCGCTGGTCGGCGCGAACGGCGCGGGCAAGACGACGCTCATGACGGTCCTGTCGGGCCTGCTGCGGGCCGACGAGGGGTCGGTGGTCGCGGCCGGCCGGGTGGCGTTCGTGTCCCAGGACAAGCCGGTCTACCGGAACTTCACCGCCGCCGAGGCGCTGCGCCTGGGCGCGCGGCTCAACGTGGTGTGGGACGAGCCGCGCGCCCGCCGCTGGCTGGAGCGCTTCGAGGTCCCGCTGGACCGGGCGTGCGGGCGGCTGTCCGGCGGCCAGCAGGCGCAGGTGGCGTTCGCGCTGGCGGTCGGGTCCCGGCCGGACGTGCTGATGCTCGACGAGCCGCTGGCCAACCTCGACCCGCTGGCCCGCCGCGAGGTCACCGCCGAGCTGCTGGCCGAGGTCGACGAGACCGGCATGACCGTGCTGCTGTCCACCCACGTGGTGGCCGAGCTGGGCGGCGTGGCGGACTACCTGCTGCTGCTCGCGCACGGCAGGCTGCTCGCGGGCGGCGAGCTGGACGACCTGCTCGCCCGCCACGTCAGCTACACCGGTCCGCGCTCGGAGGTGCCGCCCGCGCTCGGCCGGGTGGTCGAGGCGCGGCACCGGGGCAACCAGTCGACGTTCCTGGTCGAGCTGCCCGAGGACCACCCGCGGCCGGTCGTCGCCGGGCCCTGGCGCGAGCGGCCGGTGACCTTGGAGGACTACGTGCTCGCGCAGCTCGCGGCCACCCGGAAGGGGTTCGGGGCATGACCCCCACCACCACGACCGCCGAGGCCGTCGCCCCGGCGGCCACCCGCGCCCGCGTCGGCTGGGGCGACCTGCTCTGGCTGACCTGGCGGCAGCACCGCTGGACCGTCGGCGGCACGGCCGCGATCGCGGCCGGCCTGTCGGCGCTGGCGCTGGGCGTGGCCTGGCACGTCGAGGCCACCGGCCACGCGCGGCACTCGCTGCTGTTCGACGAGTACACCTACGACAGCGTGGCGCGGGCGCTGGCGCTCGCCCCGCTGATGACGGGCGTGCTGGTCGCGGTGTTCTGGGCGGCCCCGCTGCTGGCCCGCGAGTACGAGCAGCGCACGCACCTGGTGGTGTGGACCCAGGACCTGACCCCGGTCCGCTGGCTGACGGGCAAGGTCGTGCTGCTCGGCGCGGCGGCCGCGGGGCTGTCGGCGGGCCTCGGCGCGGCCGTGGTGCTGCTGCTGAACACCGTGAACGCGCACTCGGCCGAGGGGCAGCGGTTCGGGCCGTTCGACAGCGACGCGTTCGAGGTGGTGCCGCACGTCCAGGTCGGCTACGCGCTGTTCGGGTTCGCGCTCGGCCTCGCGCTCAGCGCGGTCACCCGCCGCACGGTGCTGTCCATGGGGCTCTCGTTCGGCGTGTTCTTCGTGGTCCGGGGCCTGGTGGCGAGCCTGTGGCGGCCCTACTACGCGACGCCGCTGCGCACCGCGATGCCGTTCGACCCGGTGGCGGGCGGATCGAGCGAGGACGTCTGGCCGGGACCGGACCACCTGGTGGTGGACGTGGGCTACCTGAACGCGGCGGGCGCCGAGGTGGAGGTGTCCCACACCGCCTGCGCCACGCCGAACAGCGGCCCCGAGGAGTACGGGCGCTGCCTGGCCGACCAGGGCGTGGTCCAGCTGTTCGTCGACCACCACCCCCCGGACCGCGTGGTCCCCTTCCAGCTGGTCGAGCTGGGCGTCTACACCGCGTTCGCGGCCGGTCTGCTGGTGCTGACCTTCTGGTGGGTCAAGCGGATGCACCGGGTGTGACGAGGGGGAGGTCCCGCACCTGCCGGGGGTGTGCGGGACCTCCTGTTTGTGCAGGTAGACTCACCGAACCGTGGACTCCCGTACCCGCCTCCCCGTAGTCGGCATGATCGGCGGCGGCCAACTGGCGCGCATGACGCACCAGGCCGCCATCCCGCTCGGCCAGTCGCTGCGCGTGCTCGCCGAATCGGACTCCGACCCCGCCGCGCTCGTCGCCCGCGACGTGGAGCTGGGCGGGCACACCGACCTGGAGGCCCTGCGCGGGTTCGCCAAGTCCTGCGACGTCGTCACCTTCGACCACGAGCACGTGCCGCAGGAGCACCTGCGCGCGCTGGCCGCCGAGGGGGTCAAGGTCCTCCCCGGGCCGGACGCGCTGGTGCACGCGCAGGACAAGCTGGTCATGCGGGTGCGGCTGGCCGGGCTGGGGCTGCCGGTGCCGCCGTTCGCCGAGGTGCGCGAGCCTGGCGACGTGCTGCGGTTCGGGGCCGAGCACGGCTGGCCGTGCGTGCTCAAGGCGGTGCGCGGCGGCTACGACGGCCGCGGCGTGTGGATGCTGAACACGCCGCAGAGCGCGCAGCGCGTGGTGCCCGAGCTGCTGGAGGCCGGCACGCCGCTGATGGTCGAGCAGTGCGTGCCGATGCGCCGCGAGCTGGCCGCGCTGGTCGCGCGCTCGCCGTTCGGGCAGGGCGCGGCCTGGCCGCTGGTGCAGACCGTGCAGCGGGAGGGCATCTGCGTCGAGGTGCTGGCGCCCGCCCCCGACTCGGACGGGCTGACCGAGCGGGCCCAGGAGCTGGCCCTGACCGTGGCCGCGGAGCTGGACGTGGTCGGGCTGCTGGCCGTGGAGCTGTTCGAGACCGCCGACGGGCTCGTGGTCAACGAGCTGGCGATGCGGCCGCACAACTCCGGCCACTGGACCATCGAGGGCGCGCGGACCTCGCAGTTCGAGCAGCACCTGCGCGCCGTGCTGGACTACCCGCTCGGCGCGACGGACCTGGTCGCGCCCGCCGTGGTGATGGCCAACGTGCTCGGCGCGCAGTCCCCGCCGGAGATGGGGCCCGACGAGCGGCTCCACCACCTGTTCGCCCGGTTCCCCGACGCGCGCGTGCACCTGTACGGCAAGGCGGAGCGACCGGGGCGCAAGATCGGCCACGTGACCGTGCTCGGTGAGCGGATGGACGAGGTGCGGCGGCGGGCGGGGCTCGCCGCGCACTGGCTCTCCGACGGCGTGTGGCTGGACGGGTACGACATCCACGGGGGGCAGCGGTGACGCAGGTCGGCGTGATCATGGGCAGCGACTCGGACTGGCCGGTGATGGGGGCCGCCGCCGAGGCGCTGGCCGAGTTCGGCGTGCCGTACGAGGTCGGCGTGTACTCGGCGCACCGCACGCCGCAGCGGATGCTGGACTACGCGGCGTCGGCGGCGTCCCGGGGCCTGAAGGTGATCATCGCCGGGGCCGGTGGCGCGGCGCACCTGCCGGGCATGGTGGCCTCGGCGACGGTGCTGCCGGTCATCGGCGTGCCGGTGCCGCTGAAGTACCTCGACGGGATGGACTCGCTGCTGTCGATCGTCCAGATGCCGGCGGGCGTGCCGGTGGCCACCGTGTCGGTCGGCGGCGCCCGCAACGCGGGCCTGCTGGCGGTGCGCGTGCTGGCAGCGTCCGACCAGGTGCTGGCCGGGAGGATGGCGGAGTTCCAGGCGGCCCTGGCCGACCTCGTGCTGGAGAAGGACGCGGCCCTGCGGGCTGTTGCGGACGGCACAGCGGACAGGGGCGTGAACGCGCGCTAACATCCTGGTAGAGGCCCTACCGGGAGGTAACTTAACGTGGACCCGAGCTTCGGTACCTACCAGCTCGCCGAGGAGCACGAGGAGCTGCGGTCGGCGGTCCGCTCGCTGGCCGACAAGGAGGTCGCGCCGCACGCGGCGGACGTGGACGAGCGGGAGCGCTTCCCCTCCGAGGCGCTGGACGCCCTGGTCAAGTCGGGTTTCGCGGCCGTGCACATCCCGGAGGCCTACGACGGCCAGGGCGCCGACTCGGTGGCCACGTGCATCGTGATCGAGGAGGTGGCGCGCGTCTGCGCGTCGTCCTCCCTCATCCCGGCGGTGAACAAGCTGGGCACCATGCCGATCCTGCTGGCGGCGTCCGAGGAGCTGAAGCGGCAGGTCCTGCCGTCCATCGCGAGCGGCGCCGCGATGGCGTCCTACGCGCTGTCCGAGCGCGAGGCGGGCTCCGACACGGCGTCGATGCGCACCAGGGCCAGGCTCGACGGCGACCACTGGGTGCTCAACGGGTCCAAGTCCTGGATCACCAACGCGGGCGAGTCGACCTGGTACACCGTGATGGCGGTGACGGACCCGGACGCGCCGAAGAAGTCGCAGGGCATCTCGGCGTTCGTGGTGCACCGGGACGACCCCGGCTTCGTGGTCGGGTCGAAGGAGCGCAAGCTCGGCATCAAGGGCTCCCCGACCCGGGAGATCCACTTCGAGGACTGCGCCATCCCGGCGGACCGGATCATCGGTGAGCCCGGCACCGGTCTGAAGACCGCGCTGCGGACCCTGGACCACACCCGGCCGACCATCGGCGCGCAGGCGGTGGGCATCGCGCAGGGCGCCCTGGAGCAGGCCATCGCCTACACCAAGGAGCGCAGGCAGTTCGGCCGCGCGGTCTCCGACTTCCAGGGCGTGCAGTTCATGCTGGCCGACATGGCGATGAAGGTCGAGGCGGCCCGCCACATGGTCTACGTGGCGGCGGCGAAGGCGGAGCGGGGCGAGCCGAACCTGGGCTTCATCACGGCGGCGGCGAAGTGCTTCGCGTCCGACGTGGCGATGGAGGTGACGACGAACGCGGTGCAGCTGTTCGGCGGGGCGGGGTACACGCGGGACTTCCCGGTGGAGCGGATGATGCGGGACGCGAAGATCACGCAGATCTACGAGGGGACCAACCAGGTGCAGCGGGTCGTGATGTCGCGGGCGCTGCTCAAGGGCTAGGTCGACGGTCTCGGCCACGGCCCGGAGGTGCCCGGTCCCGGCGGCCGGGTCGCCTCCGGGCCGTGGCGTCGGGAGCCGGGGAACGGTCCGGTGGTCGCGCCGCTCCCCGACTCGGGGGCGTGGTCCCGCAGCAGTTCGTCCAGGCCCGCCTCGGCCGCGCGGATGTCGGCGTTGTCACCGGCCTCGCGAGCCTGCGCGAGAGCCGAGCGCAGGTGGCGGACGGCCTCCTCGTGCTCACCGAGCCGGGCGTGCGCCTGCGCCATGCTCCGCATCACCCGCCCCGCCTCCCGGGGGTCGCCGAGATCGCGGAACGCGGTCAACGCCTCCCGGCAGCACTCCATCGCGATGTCCAGGTGCCGGTACGGCAGGATCGCCTCGGCCGCGTCCCTCAGGTTGATCGCCGCCGCCCAGTGGTCGCCGAGTTCGTGGTTGATCGTCGCCGCCCTGCGGTGCCACTCGTACCTGCGCCAAGCGCCGAGCCGCCACACCGCGTCGAACCGGTCGGGCTCGTCGAGCACGGCGCGCTCCCGCGCGTAAACCCTGACGAGGTCGTGGAAGCGGTAGTGCGGACCGGTCCTCGCCAGCAGGTGCACCGCCACCAGGGATTCCAGCTCGATCCGGACGAGGCGGGCGGTCGTGTCCACCAGTACCGCGGCCGTCTCGACCGTGATGGTGGGGCTGTCGTGCACGCCCAGCAGGCGGAAGACCCGCTGCGGAGCCGGCGGCAACGCGTGGTAGGACCAGGAGAAGACGGGGCGCACCGCGGTGGTCTCGTCGTCGCCCGCGTCCAGCCCGTCGAGGCGATCGCGTTCGACCGAGAGGTCCCCCACCAGTTCGGCCAGCCGCATGGCGGGATCGGCGGAGACCCGCTGGGCGGCGATGCGCAGGGCCAGCGGCAGGCGGTCGCACAGCCGGACCAACTCCCGGGCGGCCCGCGGCTCGGCGTCGACCCGGTCGTGCCCGACGACCTCACCGAGCAACGTGATCGCGTCCTCCACCGGCATGAGCCCCAGGGCGATCGGCCGGGCACCGTCACGCGCCTCCAGGCCGTTCAAGCGGCTTCGGCTGGTGACGACCACGAAGCACGTCGGCGAGCCGGGGATCAGGGGGCGGACCTGCGCCGGGTCGGAGGCGTTGTCGAGCACCACCAGCGTCCGCCGCTCGGCCATGAGCGAGCGGTACAGCGTCGCCTTCCCGTCCGGGTCCTCGGGGAACCTGACGGGGCGGATGTCCAGGGCGTGCAGGAAGTGGTCGAGGACCTTGGCCGGCTCCGCCGGTCGGTGCGGGTCGTAACCGTGCAGGTCGGCGTAGAGCACCCCGTCCGGGAAGTGGTGCTTCACCCGGTGGGCCCAGTGGACGGCCAGGGCGGTCTTGCCGACGCCCGCGGTTCCGCCCAGGGCGGTGACGACGACGGTGCCGGTCCCGGCGGGTCCTCGTTCGAGGAGCAGGGCGTCGAGCCTGTCCAGGTCGTCCTTCCGGCCGGTGAACTGGGCGATGTCCGGCGGTAGCTGTTGTGGGACGGGGAGCCGGCCGGCGGGCGACGAGGTCATGCTCACCCCGCCGGTGATGTGCCCGGCCTGGATGACGTTGTGGGCCGTCCCGCCCAGTTCGATCCGCGTGGGAACTTCCTCGGTCACGGCGGCCCCCTCGTGCACGGCAACCCGGGCTTCTCGATGTGACCGAGCGTAGTTGCAGGAGTGTTCGATCGGGCGTCGCGGCGGCTCTCGCGCCAGGCGGCGGCGGAGGTGGAGCCCCGGGACCGGGTCCCTGTCGAGCCGCTGTGGAGTCCCTGTCGGGTGTCTGTCGACCCGGGTCAAGTCGTTGAAGGTTCATATAGCTTGCGGAGGTCGGTCGAACACGAAGGGGAGTCGTCAATGATCAAGGACGTGGCCGCGCTCATCGGGCGCATCGGGCTCGGCGTGGTGTTCATCGCGCACGGCTGGCAGAAGGTCGTCGGGTCGGGGATGGACGGCACGGCCGCCGGGTTCGCGGCGATGGGGGTGCCGCTGCCCACGCTGTCCGCCTGGTTCACCGCGATCGTCGAGCTGGTCGGCGGCGCGCTGCTGATCCTCGGCGTGGCCACGCCGGTGGTCGGCGCGCTGCTCGCGTTCGCCATGCTCGGCGCGCTGGTCATCGTGCACCTGCCCAACGGCCTGCTCGGCCAGGGCGGTTACGAGTACGTGCTCGTGCTCGCGGCGGCCTCGCTGGCCATCGGGTTCAACCCGGGCGCCCTCTCGGTCACCCGGCTGGCGCGGGCGAGGCAGCCGCAGCCCGCCTGACCGCCCGGCGGTCCTCCCGCCTCCTCCCGGGAGCGGGGGCGGGAGGACCGCCTGCACCTAGCCGACCAGGTCGAGGGTGGTCTGCTCGGCCACGCGGCGCGCGGGGAGCAGGTCCGGCGTGGCGCTGCTGCACTGCACCAGGGAACCGCCGCCCGCCAGCACGGCGAGGAAGCCGTTGAGCAGACCGTCCGGCAGGGACCAGTCCAAAGTGGACAGGACGCGCGAGGTGGTGGTGATGCCCAGCGTCTCCGCGCGGTGGTGCGCCTCCTGGACCACTTCGTCCACAGTGGACTTGAGCAGGGCGTGGGTCGAGCCGGGCACCGGCTCCCACGGCGCGAAGTCGTCGCCGAACACCCGGATCTCGTCGTTGTAGTCCACGGGCGCGCCGCTGCCCAGGCCCATCGGGTGCAGCGACACCACCGCCGTCACCGGGGCGCCGGGCGCGTCGGCACCGGGCGCCACGAGCGCCACCTTCGCGCCCGCCGGGTCGTCCGTCACCGCCGCGCCGCACCACCACGCGCCGAGCAGGACGCCGGCCGTCTGCCAGTGCGCGGGCAGCAGCACCGCCACCGGGTCGCCCGGCTCCACGTCGTGCTCGTCGCGCAGCCAGTTCGCCGTCTTCGCGGCCCAGTTCCGCACGGTCGCCCGCGACAGCTCCACCCGGGTGCCCGCGGCGTCGTCGTAATGGGTGATCAGGGGACGGCCGGGGTTCGCCGCGAACAGGGGCGCGAACAGGGCATCCGTGACGGTCATGGATCAACCATGCCACGCCGGCCCGTCCGGGGCTCGCAGGACCCGGGCCCGGCGCCTCAGTCCACGCAGGGCGGCCCTTGGAGCGCCACCCGCGCCCGCCCGTCCAGCGCCACCCGCCCGCCCCCGCCGAAGCCCTGCGTGGTCGTCGGCGCCGGGGTGGTGGTGGTCGGCGCCGCGGTGGTCGGCGGCGGCGTCCGGGTGGTCGTCTTCTCGCCCAGCACCTGCGCCACGAACGCCTTCACCTGCGCGGGATCGACCGTCACGACGCTCTGCCCGCGCTCGTTGGGGACCCCCAGCCCGGTCACCGGGATGGTCGCGAACTCCACGTTCCCGCCCGCCAGCCCCCGCGCCTGCGCGGCGAACGTGGCCAGGTCGAACCCCTCGTCCACCACGACCGACTTGTTCACCGCGTCCAGCAGCCCCGACAGCCGCGCCGGGTCGGCCAGGGTGCCCGCCGACAGCAGCTTCGACATGGCCGCCGACATGAACACCTGCTGCCGCGTGATCCGGCCGAGGTCGCCGTTGGGGATGTTCTTGCGCTGCCGCACGAACGACAGCGCGTCGCCGCCCGAGATGGTCTGCACGCCCGCCGCGAAGTCCGCGCCCGAGTCCGGGTCCGAGGTGGGCGCCCGCAGGCACACCTCCACCCCGCCGATGACCTCGGTGAGCAGGTAGAACCCGTAGAGGTTCACCTCCGCGTAGTGGTCCACCCGCACCCCGGTCAGGTCCTGCACGACCTGCACCAGCGCCCGCCGCCCGGCCTGGTCGCCCTGCCGGGACCGCTCCTCCAGCGGCACGCCCTCCGACGCCAGCCGCTCCATGGTGCGCAGCTTCGTCAGGCCGTACGCGCCGTTGATCTTCTCCTCGCCGTACTCGGGGAGGGTGACCCAGGTGTCGCGGGGGATGGACACGGCGTGCGCCTGGCCGCCGTTCTCGGGCACCCGCAGCACGATGATCGTGTCCGTGTTGAGCGTGTCGGTGGCCTCGGTGCGCAGCCGCCGCAGCACGTCGTCCGGCAGCGGCCGGCCGTGGGCGTCGGTGCGGCTGTCGCTGCCGACCACCAGGATGTCGGTCGCGCCGTCCTCCACCGGCGGCGCGTTGGGCACGTCCTGGAGCACCTCCAGCACGTCGGTCTTGTTCACGCTCTCCTCGACCCGCTGGAGCGTGGCCCAGCCGTACCCCGACGTCGCCAGCACGACCGCGGACAGCACCGCCAGCAGCGTGCGCCCGATCACCACCGCGGCCTTCACCGGCGTTCCTCCCGACCCTCGCGTCCGTCCGTTCAGGCTAACCACCCTCGGCCGGTCGGACGCCCGGGTTCACCAGGAGGTGGGTTCAGTTCACGCAGACCACGCCGTCGGCGGTGATCGGCGGGGTGGAGCTCGGCGCGGACGATCCCGTCGACTCGGTGCCGCCCGCCGCGGCCGGGTCGGACTGCCCCGGCGGCGAGTAGTCCGCGCCGACGTGCACCTCGACCTGCCCCCGTGGCACCGTGTCGTCCTCGACGGCCTCGGCGTTACCGCCCAGGGCCGAGATCACCTGCTCGGCGCTCGCCAGCTCGCCCGGCGCGTGCCGGACCACGGACGTCTCGGCGTAGGTCCCGGTCGCGGCCCCGCCGTCGTCGAAGCCCCGCTCCACCAGGATGTCCAGCACGGTGGCGGCCAGCCGGGAGACCCCGGCCGCGTTGAACACGCGCACGGTGATCGCCGAGTTCGGCGGCGCGGCGGCGGTGGTGGTGGTCGACGCGGACGGAGACGAGGACGAGGACGTCGGCTCGGCGGCCAGGCCCTTGATGAACTGGCGCACCTGCGCCGGGTCGACCGGCAGCACGTTGCCGTCGCTCCACGTGTCCGTCGGGGGACCCACCGGGATCGTGCGGAACTGGATGTTGCCCGACACCAGGCCCTGCATCTGCTCGGCGAACTCGGTGATGTTCCACCGCTCGCTGAGCACCACGGACTTCTTCACCGCGGTCACCAGCCGGTCGAGGCTGTCGAAGTCGGTCAGCGTGCCCGTGGACAGCACCTTCTGGGCCAGCGCGCCGATGAACACCTGCTGCCGCACGATCCGGTCCAGGTCACCGCCCGGCAGCCCGCCGCGCTGCCGGACGAACGACAGCGCCTGCGCGCCGGAGACGGTCTGCCTGCCCGCGCGGAAGTCCGCGCCCGAGTCCCGGTCGCTGGTGTCGGCGTTCAGGCACACCTCGACGCCGCCGATGGCCTTGGTCACCTCGTAGAAGCTGGCCAGGTTGACCTCGGCGTACCGGTCGATGGTCACCGCGCCGCCGGTCAGCCCCTCGACGGTCTTGATCAGGGTGCGGCGGCCGGCCTGCATCGACTCCCGCTCGATGCGCGCCTCGTCGGTCACGCCCTCCGCGCGCAGCTCCTGCGCGGTCTCGTTGCGCTGCCGGGCCATGGCCGAGTTGAGCTTGTGCTGGCCGAACCCGTCGGCGATCTCCACGTACGAGTCGCGCGGGAACGAGATGGCCACCGCGCGGGTGCCGTCCTGGGGCACGTGCACCAGGATCATCGTGTCGGTGTTCAGCGTGCCGTCCGCCACCCCGCCGTTGAGCAGCGCCAGCACCTCGTCCGACAGCGGGTTGCCCTGCGCGTCGGTGCGGCTGTCCACGCCGACCAGCAGGATGTCCACCGCGCCGTCGAGCGGCTTGCGGGCCACGCCCTCGGTCTGCTCGGCCACCGAGGAGGAGATCACGTCGGTCGTCGTCATGCCCTCGTCGATGCCGCCCAGGTGGTACCAGCCGTACCAGGTGACGACGAGCACAGCCGCCGACAGGAGCGCCAGCAGTGAACGCCCGGTGAGCACGAGCACACGCAGAGCAGCCGGTCCACCGGCCGCCTTGGGCGGACGCAAGTCCACTTGCCCTGCCTCCCCGGGGTGCTTGACCGCTGGTCAAGGTTGATGACGGGCGGGTGAGCCTCGCCCCACTTTTCCCTGTATACGGGAGACGCTGTAACAACGTGGTGGGTTGCACTGTTATCAACCGTGACAGACTTCGTCACCCGTACCGCCATTAGGAGGAACCGAGCATGCGCGTACTGGTAACGGGTGGGGCCGGGTTCATCGGCTCGCACTACGTGCGGGAGTTGGTGGGCGGCTCGTACCCGGCCTACGCCGACGCCGAGGTGGTGGTGCTGGACAAGCTCACCTACGCGGGCAGCGAGGCCAACCTGGCGCCGGTCGCCCACAGCCCGCGGCTGCGCTTCGTCCGGGGTGACATCTGCGACCGCGAGCTGGTCGTGGACGTCATGCGCGGGGTGGACGTGGTGGTGCACTTCGCCGCCGAGTCCCATGTGGACCGTTCGATCAACGGCTCGGCCGACTTCGTGCTGACCAACGTGCTGGGCACCCAGGTGCTGCTCCAGGCCGCGCTGGAGGCCGGGGTGGCCAAGTTCGTGCACGTCTCGACGGACGAGGTCTACGGCACCATCGACGAGGGCTCGTGGACCGAGGAGCACCTGCTGGAGCCCAACTCGCCCTACGCGGCCGCCAAGGCGTCCTCGGACCTGCTGGCCCGCTCGTTCCACCGCACCCACGGCCTGCCGGTGTGCATCACGCGGTGCTCGAACAACTACGGTCCGTACCAGTTCCCCGAGAAGGTCATCCCGCTGTTCGTGACCAACCTCGTGGACGGCCGCAAGGTCCCGCTGTACGGCGACGGCCTCAACGTCCGCGACTGGCTGCACGTGGACGACCACTGCCGGGGCATCCAGCTCGTGCTGGAGGGCGGCCGGGGCGGCGAGATCTACAACATCGGCGGCGGCACCGAGCTGACCAACCGGGAGCTGACCGAGCGGCTGCTGGTCGCCACCGGCCGCGACTGGGCCTCGTCCGTGGAGCCCGTCGAGGACCGCAAGGGCCACGACCGCCGCTACTCGGTGGACATCTCCAAGATCAGCGCCGAGCTGGGCTACGCGCCCCGGGTCGACTTCGCCGAGGGCCTCGCCGCCACCGTCCGCTGGTACCGGGAGAACCGGGCCTGGTGGGAGCCCCTCAAGCAGCGCGTGGCGCTGGCCGGCTGATGGCGCTCGCACTCCTGGTCCCCGGCGGTCGCGGTCAGCTGGGGCACGACATGGTGGCCGTCGGGCCCGCGGACGGGCTGGTGCGCGCGCCGTCGTCGGCGGAGCTGGACGTGACCGACGACACGGCGGTGGCCGACGCGGTGGCGGACTTCGCCGCGCTGGCGCGCGGGTCGGGGCTGCGGCCGGTGGTGGTCAACGCGGCGGCCCACACGGCCGTGGACGCCGCGGAGACCGAGGAGGACCGGGCGTTCGCGATCAACGCGCGGGGACCGGCCTCGCTGGCGCGGTGGTGCGCCGAGCACGACGTGCCGCTGCTGCACGTGTCGACCGACTACGTGTTCCCGGGCGACGGCACGCGGCCGTACGAGCCCTCCGACGAGACGGGGCCGCGTTCGGCGTACGGCCGCACGAAGCTCGTGGGGGAGCAGCGGGTGCTCGCGACGTGGGAGCGCTCGTGGGTGGTGCGCACCGCGTGGGTGTACGGGCAGCACGGGTCGAACTTCGTGAAGACCGTGGCGCGCCTGGCCGGGTCGCGCGACACGCTGTCCGTCGTGGACGACCAGGTCGGGTCGCCGACGTGGTCGCTCGACCTCGCGCGCGGGCTGGTGTCGCTGGCCTCGCTGGTCGTCGACGGCGGTCCGGCCCGGCGGGTGCTGCACGCCACGAACGACGGCGAGACCACGTGGTGCGGGTTCGCGCGGGCGGTGTTCGAGGAGCTGGGCCTGGACCCGGCGCGGGTGCTGCCGGCCAAGACCGACGACTTCCCCCGCCCGGCGCGGCGGCCCGCCTACTCGGTGCTGTCCGGCAAGGCGTGGGAGGAGGTCGGCCTGCCGCCGCTGCGGCACTGGCGGGAAGCGCTGTCCGCGGCGGTGGCGGCGCGCGCGGTGCCCTGAGCCGCGCCGGCGCCCCGACCGGGGTCCTGGCGCACACCGCCACGCGCGGCGGTCGGACTCGCCGTTGGCGCCGAGGGGCCGGTTCTGGTGCGGTGTCCCGGTGGACACCGTCACCCTGGCCGAACGCCCCGATCTGGCGTCGGCGACCTACGACATCCCCTACCCGCCCGACTCGCCCGCGTTCATGCGGGGCGACCTTGCGTCGCTGCTGATCCGGGGGCGGCGGGTGGTCCGGCGGTGGCCGCACCTGGTGGTGGCCGCGCTGGAGGACGGGCGGCCGGTGGCGCGGGGGATCGCGGTGCCGTACTCGTCCGCGGGCCGGGAGCCCCTGCCCTCGGGCTGGGACGAGGCGGCCGTGTGGACGGCCGAGGACGCCCTCGACGGGGTGGCCTGCGACGCGGCGTGCGCGCTGGAGATCGCCGTGCACCCCTCTCGTGCGGGGCGCGGGCTGTCGTCGGTGGTGCTCGGCGCGATGAGGGCGGCGGTGCGCGCGGCCGGGCTGACCTCGCTGGTGGTGCCGGTGCGCCCGCCGGACAAGGCCGCGGAGCCCGCCGTGCCGATGGCGGAGTACGCGGCGCGGGTGCGGGCGGACGGGCTGCCCGCGGATTGGTGGCTGCGGACGCACGTGCGGGCGGGCGGCCGGGTCGAGGGGGTCGCCGCGTGCTCGTCGACCGTGTGCGCGCCGCTGGACCGGTGGCGGGCGTGGACCGGACTGCCGTTCGACCGGGACGGGCCGGTGCTCGTGCCGGGCGCGCTGGCGCCGGTGCACGTGTCGGTCGCGCACGACCACGCGGCGTACGTGGAGCCCAACGTGTGGGTGCGGCACCGGGTGTGAACGCTCTCGGGTGTGAACGCTCCTGGGCGTGAATGCCCCCGCCGGTTCACCCCCCGCCGGTTCACCCCTCGCCGGTTCACCCCTCGCCGGTTCAGCCGCCCGCCGGGGCGGGGTACTCCGCGTGCACGTCGCCGCCGAACAGCCGCCAGTAGAACCCGTTCATCCGCGCGGCGGCGGGCGCGTGCCGGGTCACCACCGCGGCTACGGCAGGCGGCACGTCCTCCGGGACGTGGCCGGCGGCGCACCGGCGCACGTACTCGTTGCGCGCGACCGGGGGTCCGTCCTCGACCGGGACCCCGCACACCGAGGTCACCAGCCAGTTGACCAACCGCATGGCGGCGTAGTCGGCGTCGTGCCAGGCGTTGCGCCGGACGAACTCCCGCTCGGCCCCCGACAGCTCGAAGCGCGGCGAGGTGGCCAGGCCGAAGTCGGTGAGGTAGAGCCGCTCGCCGTCGGTGCGCACGTTGCCGAAGTGCCCGTCCAGGTGCAGCAGCCGGTGCTCGCGGAGGAACGCCACGATGCCCGCCAGCTGCCGCTCCACCGCCTCGGCCTTGCCCGCCGGGTCCTCGCGCAGCCAGTCGAGCGCGGGCAGGGGGACGTACTCGCAGAACAGCACCAGGCTGCACGGCGCGGCGGCCAGCGCTTCGAGGCGGGCGCGCACCGCCGGGGACCCGTCCATCAGGGCCACGACCGCGTCCACGTCGGCGTGCTCGGCCGCCACGGGCGGGCGGCCGGGGAGCACCCGCCAGTGGTGGAGCAGCGGGAACGAGCCCGTCCCGCCCGCCAGCACGGCGTCGGTGACGACCAGGTTCGCGGCCAGCTCGCGCCAGGCGGTGAAGCCCGGACCGCCGATGCCGTAGTGGCAGAAGAGCGGCAGGTCGAACAGGTTCGCGGTGGAGCGGGGCCGGGCCAGCTCCACCCCGGTCAGCGGGACGCGCTTGACGAACACCGGCGTGCCGTCGACGTCGAGCACCGCCGAGCCGCCGCCGATGCCGACGTCGACCGCTCCCGCCGCGTCGACGAGCGCGGCCAGCTCCGCGTCGTCGCACGACGCGAGCAGGGCGGAGAGGTGGTGGTGCCGGGCACGCCTGCCGGTCGACGTCGACATGCCCCGATCATGCCCCGATCGCGTCCGGCGGGTTCAGGCTTCCCGCCACCGCAGGGTGGTGGGCCGCTGCCCGGTGGCGAGGAAGTCCTTCAGCGCGGCGGCCAGGACCTCGACCGGCACGCCCGAGCCCGCCGGGAAGTCGACGTACTCCGAGCGGTGCCCCGGCGAGCCCGGGTCGCCCTCCGGCGTCGACTGGTCGTGCTCCGGGTCGGCGTAGGCGAGGTAGCCGTGGCCGTCGTGGACGGCGGCGACCACGTCGTGGTCGGGGAGTTCGGCGCCGCCGGGCGCGCCGAGCAGGCCCTCGGTGTCGGTGACGAGGTCGCGGTCGTGGTGTTCGAGGACGGCCGGTCCGGCGCCGGGCTCGGCGAGGCGGGACAGCAGCGCGTCCACGTCCTCGGGCGCGCCGGCGGTCAGCGTGTCGGCGACGTCGGCGTCGGGGTCGTTCGGGTCGGAGATCGGCCACACGGCCGTGAAGCTCATGCGCGGCATCATGGCAGCGGCTGCGGTGCGTGACCACCCGAGGGGTGGTGTTGCGCTATTGGGGTAGGAGTGGTTGCCGGGACTGGTTTTGCCTTCGCGGACTGCGTGATCCTGTCCCGCATGGCCGAGCCCTCGACAGGTGCGTCCGCGCCCCGCTCCGACAGCGAGCGCCGGAGGTTCCTGCGTCGCGTGTGCGCCCTGACCGGGTCGAGGCAGGTGTCCTGGGGCGTGGTGAAGGTCCCGGAGCGCCCCGGGCGGGGCTCCTCCTAGGAAGCCGGGTCACCGACCGGCCGCCGGGTCACCGACCGGCCGCGATCCGGTACGCCTCGACCGTCCGCTCCGCCGTCTTCCGCCAGGTGAACCCGGAGGCGTGGGCCCGCCGCGCCGCCTGGTCGGCCGGTCCACCCGGCGTCTCCACCGCGTCCACCATGGCCTGCGCCAACGCCTCCACGTCGCCGACGGGCACGTGCACCGCGTGCCCGTCGGCCACCTCGCGCAGCGCCGGCACGTCCGTGCACACCACGGGCACGTCGCAGGCCAGCGCCTCCAGCACCGGCAGCCCGAAGCCCTCGTCCCGCGACGGCAGCACCAGCGCCGCCGCGCCGGCCACCACGCTGCGCAGGTCCACGTCGTTGAGGTAGCCGGTGCGCAGCACCCGGTCGTCCGCGGCCCGGACGCCCGGTCCCGCCAGCACCAGCGGCGGCAGCTCCGGGCGCGCCGCGTGCGCCGCCACCAGCGTCCCCAGCCCCTTGCGCGGCCCACCGGCCCCCACGAACAGCAGGTACTCCGAGGGCAGCCCCAACCGGGCCCGCAGCGCGTCGGACGGCGGCCGGGCCGCGAACCACGCCGGGTCCACGCCCAGCGGGGTCACCACGATCTTGTCCGGGTGCACCCCCAGCCGCTCCGCCACCACCGACGCCACCGCGCGGGTCGGCGTGCACACGACGTCCGCGCGGGACGCCGACCGCTGCACCAGCTCGGGCAACCGCCGGTCGGACGGGGGCAGGTCGCCGGGCGCGTCGAGGAACGCCAGGTCGTGGATCGTCACCACGCCGCCGGCCCGCAGCGCGGGCGGCAGCACGAAGTTCGTCCCGTGCATCACGTCGGTCGTCCCGGCCAGGAACTCCACCGGCGGGAACGGCCCCCGCAGCCACAGCTGCCGCAGCAGCCGCGCCGCCACCGGCAGCCCGCGCGCCACCACGTCGTGCGGCAGCACGGTCCGCAGCGCCCGCCACCCGCGCAGGGTGAACGCCACCGCCCGCACCTGCACCGCCGGCATCGACGCCAGCTCCTCGGCCAGCGCCGCCGTGTAGCGGCCGATGCCGGTCCGGTCCCCGAGCAGGGGGGTGCCGTCGATCAGCACCCGCAGCGGCCTAGCCACGGCCGCGCAACTTCTTCAGCACCCGGCCGGTCGCCCGGCGCGCGACCTCGCCCGGACCGCCCGCGTCCAGGTACTCCCTCACCAGCCGCACGTCGCGCAGCACCCGGTCCCGTGCGGGCAGCGGCCGGTTGCGCACCAGGGGCGACGCCCCGGGCAGCCGGTCGGCGGCGGGTCGGGGGTTGCGGCAGAACTCCACCAGCGGCGCGAGCACGTTCTCCCAGGTGAACCGCTCGCGCACCACGGCGATCCGCTCGGTGCAGGCCGCGGCGAACTCCGCGTCGTAGAGCACCCGCTCCAGCGCGTCGGCCAGCGCCACCGGGTCCTCCGACGGCACGACCACGCCCAGGCCCTCGCGCCGCACCAGGTCGGCGAACGAGTCGCCGTCCGTGGTGACGATCGGCAGCCCGGCCCACAGGTAGTCGAGCACGCGGGTCCGGAACGCGAACGTCGTCTCCACGTGCTCGTAGTGCGTGGTGACGCCCGCGTCCGAGTCCAGCAGCCAGTTCTGCCGGTCCTGGTAGGGCACCCACGTCTCGTTGAAGAACACGTGCGAGCCGACCAGGTCGAGCCGCCGGGCCAGCGACCGCGTCTGCCCGGTGATGCCCATGTCCGGCACCTCCGGGTTGGGGTGCTTCATGCCCAGGAACACCAGCCGCACGTCCGGCCGGGTGCCCCGCAGCCGGTCCACGGCCCGCACCAGCGTCAGCGGGTCGAACCAGCTGTAGACACCGCCCGCCCACAGCACGACCTTGTCCGACGCGGGCAGGCCCAGCTCCGCCCGCAGCCCGGGTCCGGTGCGCTGCGGCGGTTTGCCGGGCAGGCCGAACGGGACCTCGGCGAGCAGCGACCGCGTGGTGCGGTCGTGGTCGTACAGCGACGGCGTGAGCCTGCCCAGCGCGGTCAGGTGGCCGAGCCAGAAGTGCCGCTGCCGCTCCGAGGCGCACAGGAAGAAGTCGCCGCGTTCGAGCTGGTTGTTGAGCACCCGGGTGACGGCGGTCAGGTCGGCCGCCCGCTTCTCGTCGGTGTCGTCGCGGCTCTGCTCCAGCAGCTCCAGGTGCATCGGGTCGTAGACGTCGCAGACGACGACCTTGGTGGAGCCCGCCTCCTTGAGCTTCGGCGCGAACTCCAGCGCGTGGCCCTGGAGGATCACCACGTCCGCCCAGTCGACCTGCGGCTCCAGGTCGCGGCGCGCCACCCGGAGCACGCCGAACGGCGCTTCGGGCGGGTCGCACACGGGGTTGACCGTGACCAGCCGCACCTCGTGCTCGCCCGCCAGCACGTCGGCCATGTGCCACGCCCGGATCGCCGGTCCGGCCATCCGCGCGGAGATCACGTCGCCGGTCAGCACCAGCACCTTGCGCGGCTTGCCGAACACCTCGTCCAGCCCGAACACGTCCACCAGCACGTCGTGCGCGGCGAGGTAGCGGGGCAGCGGGTACGCGGGCTCCAGCGCCTTGCGCATGAGCGGCACCAGGTCCGCGTCGGTCACCCGGCGCGCGGCCTGCTCGACCTGGCGCGACCTCGCCAGCGACGGCAGCAGCTCCACGAACTGGTCGACGGCCAGGAACCCGGCCAGCGCGGGCCGCGGCACGGGCACCGGCGCGAGGTCGTCCGCGGGGTCGTCGGGCCGGCGGGTGATCTCCAGCTGGGTCGGGTCCAGCTCGCCGCGCGCGGTGGCCCGGCGGACCACCAGGGCCAGCGCCGCGGGCAGCACGCGCGCCAGCGTCTCGTCGGAGAAGTTCTTGTAGAGCGCGGCCAGGGCGTTGCGCTCCAACAGGTACAGCTCGCGGCTGCTGTCCACCCGGGACATCGACGCGTGGTGCCGGTGGAAGGTCAGCGAGGCCGGCTCGTAGCGGACGCGCCAGCCGCGCAGGTTCATCCGCCAGCCGAGGTCGACGTCCTCGTAGAACATGAAGAACCGCTCGTCGAACCCGCCCAGCTCGCGGAACACCGAGGCCCGCGCCACCAGGGCCGAGCCGGTGCCGAACAGCACGTCGCGCGGCACGTCGTGGCTGCCGTCGTCGGGCTGCCCGGCGTGGCGCTTGTAGCCCATGCCGAACCAGGTCAGGCCGCCGTCGACGAAGTCGACCGCCCGCCCCTCCCAGTCGAGCACCTTGCTCGCCACCGCGCCCACGGCCGGCTCGTCGCGCAGCACCCGCACGGCCGCGCGCAGCCAGTCCCGGTGGGGCCGGGCGTCGTTGTTGAGGAACGCGACGACCGTGCCGCGGGCGTGCTCGACGCCGAGGTTGCAGCCGCCCGCGAACCCGAGGTTGGCGGGGGCCTCGACGACGACCGCCCGCGGCTCGGCGGCCCGGATGGCGTCCGCGCCCCCGTCGCCCGAGGCGTTGTCGACCACGACGACCCGGAGCTTGTCGGCCGGGTAGTCCAGCTCCCCGTACAGGGCGCGCAGGCACGTCTTGGTGTCCTCGGCCCCGCGGTAGTTGACCACGATGACCGACACGTCGGGCAGGCTCGCTCGCTCCACGCGCTAACTCTGCCTCATCACGCTCCGCAGCGGGGCGTCACCGTGGCCTACGCCTCGGTAACCCCGTCCTGGGCCGGCTTCGACTCGTTGTCCTCGGGCGGGGCGGACGCGGGCACCCCGTCCCGGTGCCACTCGACGGTGATCTTGATGTGGGCCTCGGTGCTGGACTTGGCGATGCCGAACGCGCCGCTCAGACCCGCTTTGAGCCCGATCTCCACGGCCACCTTGTCGGGGCGGGGCGGCGGCATGTCGGCGACCTTGGCGGCCACCACGCGGGCGACGTGCCGGGCCCGCTCGACACCCTGTTCCAGGGTCTCCTGGACCCTGTCCCAGTTCCGGCCGGCCCGGACGGGGCCGTCGTACTCGTCGGTCTCGAACGGCACCAGCTCGCCGTCCTCGGTGCGCACCTCGACGTACTCGGTCACTTCGCTCCTCCGCAGACGTCACCGTCGAAAGCCCCGGGCGGCAGTTCGCCGGGGTCCAGTTCCAGCCCGCTGCGCTCCACGAGGGCGCAGACGCGGGCGATCCACCCCTCCGGGTCGCCGGGCTCCAGGCTCCTCGGGTGGGCGTCCGCGACGAGCACGGGCCCGGCGGGCACGTCCAGGTTCTCCACGGGCGCGTCGCCCCACCACGCGTCCCGCCGCCACAGCTGCGTGATCCCGGCGCCGTCGCGGCCGACCCGGGTGATCTCCAGCTCGTCGGGGTCGTCGCGGAACCGCAGGTGGAAGCGGACCGCGAGCGGGTCCACGGGCACCGGGAGGACGTCGACCTGCTCGCCGCTCCCGAGGTCGAACACCCGCACGGCGCCGTCGCGGACCACCGCGACCACCTCGCCGTCCCGGTGCACCGCCAGGTCGCCCACCCGGCCGGGCACGAACCCGGAGTCGATCTCCCGGCCACCGGTGATCGAGTAGCGGCGGAGGCGGACGGCGGTCGCCACGACCAGGACGTCGGCGGTCGCCGCGACGGCGTACGGGGGGTCGACCGCCCCGGCGGTCCTGCCGATCGGTGCCCCGGAGCGCGCGGCCAGGACGTCCAGCGCGTCGCCGCGCCACACCGCCACGCGGTCGGCGTCGAGGAGGAACGCCTCCTCGACATCCCGACCCAGCTCCGCGAGCGGGGCGAGGTCGGGCAGGTTCCGCACCGCGGTGCCGTGCTCGCCGGTCAGGACGACGGTCCTGGAGTCCGGTGAGACGGCGGGGTGCCGCCCGGGGGACAGGGCGTCGTCCAGGTGCGCGACGAGCGCGCGGTCGGCGGTCCGCCACACCTCGATCCGGCCGCTCAACCCGCTGATCAGGACGTGGGCGCCGTCCGGGGTGGCCCGGAGGTCGTAGGCCCCCGGGAACGCCTGGTCCAGCGCGTCCGGCGGCGGCACCCGGACGACCAGGAACGCGCCCGGGTAGCTCATCAGGACCCGGTACCCGCCGGAACGCCCCGGCGCGACCGCCTCGACCGCGCCGCCCGCCGGCACGAGCGTCCTCAGCACGTCGCTCCCGTCACCGGCGGCGAGCCGGAGCAGGTCCGACCCGGCCCGGTCGGCCACCTCCACGACCGCCCACGCCCGCCCGCCGGAGCCGAGCACCGGGAGCCTGGCCCCGGCGCACGGGAAGCCCCCGGTGGACACGCGCGCCAGCTCCCGACCGGTCGACGCGCCCCGCGCCGACCAGGTGTCCCGGTCGCAGTGGAACGCCACGGGCTCGGGCCACGCCGCCACCACCCGGAAGTCGGCGCCGTCCAGGTCGCGGACGCCGGCGGCGGACAACACGCCGTGACCCCGCTCGCGGCGGAGCAGCACCTCGCCCGTCGGCAGTAGGTCCACGAGCTCCGCCCCCTCGGGCACGACCAGGGTGGTCGAGGTTCCCGCCGCCAGGTCGACGACGTGCATCTCCGCCCCGTTGTCGACGACGTGCACCTCCGCCCCGTTGTCGGCGTGGGCGAGCCACCGGCCGGTGGGGTCGGCCAGGACGACCGAGGCCCGCGCGTCGATGGTGCGCACGACGTCGCCGGTGTGCCCGTCCCGGAGGCGGATCGAGTCCCCCGCCTCGGCGAACAGGTGGTTGCCCACCCACGTGACCTCCCCCTCCGGGGCGGCCAGCGTCACCCGGGTCACCGGCGAGGTCGTCAGGTCCAGCAGCTCGGACGTCGTCCCGTCGCCGGTCGTCAGGACCCGTTCCCCGTCGGGACTGGGCAGCCCGGACCCCGGGACCACCACCTCGGCGTGGCGCAGGGAGCGGGACAGGACGTGCAGGGCCTCCCTGGTGTCCAGCCGGTCGGCGGTCAGCTGGGCGCGCAGGGTCTTGTCGAGCAGGTTCGGGAAGGGCGTGATGGACGCGTAGCGGTCGGTCAGCAGGTCCGCCGCGTCGTTCGCCGCGGCCTCGTCGCGCTGCCCGGCGAACCGGGGCACGAGGTAGCCGAGCGAGGCGACCAGGCCCACCACCAGGACGACCACCGCGGCCCGGACCGCGATCCGCCTGACCAGCCCCCCGATCCCCGCCTCGACGAACCGCCGCTGCCGCCCGGTCAGCTCGCCCCGGTGTTCACGGGCCCGGCGCAGGTCCCGGCCGCGCAGCAGCAGCCGGCGCTCCCGGTCCTCCTCCCACCGCGCGGCCTGCCGGTCCAGCTCGTCCTGCCACAGCCGGAACGCGCGGGCCTCCTCCACCCACCCCCGCAGCCGGTCCCAGTGCCGCACCAGCGCCTCGTGGGCCAGCTCCACGCCGTCCGGTCCGAGCGTCACCAGCCGGGTCCGGGCCAGCTCCGCGGCGATGTCGCCCACCTGCTCCGCCGGCACCACCCGCCGCACGTACCCGCCCTCCGGCAGCGGGCTGACCAGCTGGACCAGGGCCCGGCGCACCTCCTCGGGGTCGAACCGCCGCCACACCCGCTCCGCGTAGGTGGACACCGCGCCGCCGACCCCGCCCAGTTCCCGGTACGCGGCGTGGGTCAGCACCCCGCGCTCCTGCCGCTCCCACAGCAGCGTCAGCGCGAACTCCAGCAGCGGCAGCGGGTTGCGCTCGCGCTCCACGTCCGCCAGCAGCACGTCGACCAGGCCGGGTTCCAGGACGGGCGTGCCCGGCTCCCGGAGCGGGCCCTCGACGACCTCGCGCAGCTCGTCCGGGTCGGGGGTGGCCAGGGTGGCGGTGCGGCGGACCAGCCGGGGCCCGGACCGGGGGTCGGCCAGCAGGTGGTCCAGCGGGCCGCCGGTGGTGGTGACCACCAGGTCCACCCGCGGCGCGCGGTGGTGGGACTCGGCCACGTCCAGCAGCGCGGCCAGCAGGTCGGTCGACGCCTCGGGGAAGCGGGCCAGGGCCTCGTCGAACTGGTCGACGACGAGCGTGAAGCGGCGGGGGCCGGCGCGGCGGGCGACCACGTCCTCGACCCGGTCGGGGGAGACTTCCTCGACGCCCAGGGCGGTGGCCAGGGCGCTCCAGGGCGAGCCGCCGGCGGCGGGCCGGACCACCGCGTGCTCGCCCAGCCCGGGTAACAGCCCGGCCAGGACCAGCGACGACTTGCCGCAGCCGGACGGCCCGGTGACCACCAGGACGCCGTCGCGGTCGAGCTGTTCCCGCAGGTCCGCGGCCTGCCGCGCGCGGCCGAAGAAGACCTCCGCGTCCCCGGTCCGGAACGGCTCCAGGCCCCGGAACGGGCTCGGCTGGTCGCCGGCCGGCGCGGACCACGCGTCGTGCAGGGTCGCGCCGGACAGGGCGTAGCCGATGCGCTGACCCTGGAGCGCGTCGACCTCGACGACCATGCCGATGACCGCGCCCAGGTCGTCGTCGATCACCGGGCCGCCGCTGAACCCCCGCAGCATCGGCACGCCGCGCGCGTCGTCCTCGACCTGGAGCCGCCCGCCGCCGATCGCGCCCCGCACCACGCCCCGCGACCACAGGCCGTGCGGGCGGCCGTCCGGCACGCCCAGCGTGCGTACCCGGTGGTCGCGGACGTCGTCCACGGCCACCACGCGCACCGCCCTCGCCCCCTCCGGCGTCCGGTCCAGCTCCAGGCCCACCAGGTCGACGCCCTCGGGGCGGTGCACCACGCGGGCCCGCGCCGTGCCGCCTGCGATCGGGAAGTCGACCTCGAACTCCTCGGCCACCACGACGTGCGCGCAGGTCACGGCCAGGTCGTGGCCGACGAGGAAGCCCATGCCGACGGGCTCGCCGTCGCGGAGCACCCGCAGCAACGCCCGTTCGACCACCCCGACCCCCTAACGGCCCGCCCACTCCCGCCACACGTCGCGCCGGGCCACCTCCGCGCGCCGGCCGATCCGCACCCGCTGCACCCATGTCGCGGGCAGCCGCAGCAGCGTTTCCGCCAACACCTGGACGCGCAGGGACACCCGGAAGTTCTCCGCGCCGGGGCGGTCCCGGCGCAGCGGCAGCAGGACCGTGATCGCGGCGAACCTGGCCAGCTCGCGGGCCACCACCGGCGCCGGGGCGCAGCGCAGCAGCATCAGCAGGCGGTTGCGCTCGTTCCAGCGGTGGAACAGCCGGGAGCCGGGGCGGGTGCTCGCGCCGTGCCGGTGGCGGACCCGCGCCGGGCCGACCGACAGCACGCGGTGGCCGTTCAGGCGCAGCCGCCAGGCCGTGTCGGTGTCCTCGTAGTAGCAGAAGAAGCTCTCCGGGACGCCGCCCGCCGCCTCCAGCGCACCCGTCCGGACCAGCGCCGCGCCACCGCAGAAGCCGAACACCTCGCGGTCCGCGAGCACCAGGTCCGCGCCGTGGCCGTCGCCGGTGAGGCGCACGCCGACCGACTGGGTCGAGCCGTCGACCAGCAGCACCGACGAGGTCGCGGCGGCGGCGCCCGGTGAGGCGTCGAGGGCGTCCTCCAGGGCGGCCAGCCAGCCCTCGTCCGGGGCCGCGTCGTCGTTGAGCCAGGCGACGTACTCGGTGGTCACGCCCGGCAGCGCCGCGGCCAGACCGCCCGCGTAACCGCGGTTGACCGGCAGGCGCAGCACCTCCGGGCGGCTCGGGTGGGCGGCCAGCAGGTCCGCCGTGCCGTCGTCGGAGGCGTTGTCCACCACGACTGTCCGGTGTGGACGTTGCCGGGCCAGGGCGTCCAGGCACGCGGTGATGTGGTCGCGTCCGCGCCACGTCACCACGACCACCGTCGTCCGCGGGTTCGACACGGCGTGAGACGGTACGCGACGTGCCGAACCTCGTCGTGCTGACCGAGCAGTTGCTGGCCCCCGTGCCGGGCGGTACCGGCCGGTACACGCGGGAGCTGGCCGCCGCGCTGGCCCGCACCGCGCCCGCCGGGTGGACCGTGACCGGCGCGGTGAGCAGGCACGCGGACGTCTCGGCGGCCGTCGTGCCGGGGGTCGGGGGGCCGCGGGTGCTGCCGCTGCCGCGGCGCGCGCTGATCGCGGCGTGGGAGCGGGGCGTGCCGTACTGGCCGGGCGGCGACTCGGTGCACGCCTGCACGCCGCTCGCGCCGCCGCGCGGCCGGGTCGTGGTGACCGTGCACGACACCGTGCCGTGGACCCACCCGGAGACGCTGACGCCGCGCGGCGCGGCGTGGCACCGGCGCGTGATCGGGCGCGCGACCGCGGGGGCGGCCGGAATCGTGGTGCCCACGGCGGCGGTGGCCGACGAGCTGCGCCGGCACGCGCCCGGACCCGCGCCCGTGCACGTGGTGCCCCACGGCGTGACCGCGTTCACCGGGGAGGAGCCGGTCGACCTGCCGCCCCGGTACGTGCTGGCCGTCGGCACCGTCGAGCCGCGCAAGGGGTTCGACCTGCTGGTCGCCGCGACCGCCGAGCTGGGCGTGCCGCTGGTCGTCGTCGGGCCGCCGGGCTGGGGCGGGGTGGACCTGCGGGCGCCGCACGTGACGCTGCTGGGGCGGGTGGACGACGCGCGGCTGGCGTTCGTCCTGCGGCGGGCCGCGGTGCTGGCCGTGCCGAGCCTGGCCGAGGGGTTCGGCCTGCCGGTGGTGGAGGCGATGGCGGCCGGGGTGCCCGTGGTGCACTCCGACGCCCCGGCGCTGGTCGAGGTGGCGGGCGGCGCGGGCGTGGCGGTGCCGCGCGGCGACCGGGCGGCGCTGGCGGCCGGGTTGCGCTCGGTGCTGTCCGACCCCGCGCTGAGCGAGAGGCTGGTCACGTCGGGCCGTACCCGGGCAGGGGCTTTCACCTGGGAGAACGCGGCGCGGTCGGTGTGGCGGGCGCACCTGGCGCTGTTTGGTTAAGCAACCGTTTGCGTCATTTCGAGGCCACCCGCCGGCCGCCGGTCGTACCCTTCACCGCGTGTCGCCCGCCGAACCCAGCGTGCTGATCGACGCCACCGCCGTCCCGACCGACCGAGGTGGTGTCGGGCGGTACGTGGACTCCCTGGTGGCCGCGCTGGACGCGGACGGCGCCCGGATCAGCGTGGTGTGCCAACCCCGGGACGCCGCGCTGTACGGCGCGCTGGCCCCGAACTCGCGGGTCGTCGCGGCGACCGAGGCCGTGGCCACCCGCACCGCCCGGCTGACCTGGGAGCAGACCACGCTGCCGCGCCTGGCGAACCGGCTCGGCGTGACCGTGGTGCACTCGCCCCACTACACCGTGCCGCTGGCGAACCGGGCGGCGTCGGTGGTGACGCTGCACGACGCGACCTTCTTCACCGACCCGGTGCTGCACTCGTCGGTGAAGGCGAGGTTCTTCCGGGCCTGGACGCGGGCCTCCCTGCGCCGCGCGGAGCTGTGCGTGGTGCCGTCCCGGGCGACCGCGGACGAGCTGGCGCGGGTGGCCGGCGCGGAGCGGCAGGCGCTGCACATCGCCCAGCACGGCGTGGACACCGAGCGGTTCCACCCGCCCGCGGCGGCGGAGGTGGCGGAGGTGCGGCGGCTGCTGTCGCTGGGCGACGCGCCGTACGTGGCGTTCCTGGGCGCGCTGGAGCCGCGCAAGAACGTGCCGGCGCTGATCCGCGGGTTCGCGCAGGCGTGCCGGGGCCGGGCGAACCCGCCCGCGCTGGTGCTGGCCGGGCAGCCGGGGTGGGACGGCCAGGTCGAGCGGGCGCTGGACGCGGTGCCGCACCGGATCCGCGTGATCCGGGCGGGCTACCTGCCGTTCCCGGCGCTGGCCGGGTTCCTGGGCGGCGCGGAGCTGGTGGCCTACCCGTCGCTGGGCGAGGGGTTCGGGCTGCCGGTGCTGGAGGCCATGGCGTGCGGCGCGGCGGTGCTGACCACGCGGCGGCTGTCGCTGCCCGAGGTGGGCGGCGACGCGGTGGCGTACTGCGGGGTCGGCGCGGGCGACATCGCGGCGGCCCTGGGCGACCTGCTGGACGACCCGGCCCGGCGCGACGCGCTGGCCGCGGCGGCGCTGGTGCGGGCCAAGGACTTCTCCTGGTCCTCGTCGGCGGCGCGGCACCGGCTGGCCTACGAGCGGGCGGTGCGCGTGCACCGGCGCCGCTGAACCCCTTCCGGGCGCACCGCCGCTGAACTCCTGCGCGTGCACCGCCGCTGAACCCCTTTCGGGTGCTCCGTGCACTTCCCCTTGCCTTCCTGATACCCCCTAGGGGTATGGTGACCGGTATGGAGTCGACCTGGTCCATGGCCGTTTCGGCCACCCTGCACTGCCTCACCGGCTGCGCCATCGGCGAGGTGCTCGGCATGGTCGTCGGCACCGCGCTCGGCCTGCCCCCCTGGGGCACCGTGGCCCTCGCGGTGGCGCTGGCGTTCTTCTTCGGCTACCTGATCACGCTGCGGCGGGTGCTGGGGTTCGGCCTGGCCCTCGGCGCGGCGGTGAAGCTCGCGCTGGCCGCCGACACCGCCTCGATCGCCGTCATGGAGCTCGTCGACAACGCGATCATGCTGGTGGTGCCCGGCGCGATGACCGCGGGCGTGGCGTCCCCGCTGTTCTGGGGCGCGCTGGCGTTCTCGCTGGCGGTGGCGTTCGTGCTCACCGTGCCGGTGAACCGGTGGTTGATCGCGCGCGGGAAGGGGCACGCGGTCATGCACCACGTCCACTCCCACTAGGGTGACGCGGGTGACGCGCTACGGAGACGGACTGGCGGTCGTGACCGTCACCTACTCGCCGGGGGAAACCCTGGAGACCTTCCTGTCCACCCTCGCCACGGCCACCACCCGGCCGCTGTCGGTGGTGCTCGCGGACAACGGGTCCACCGACGGCGTGCCCGAGCGCGCCGCCGAGGAGCACGAGCACGTGACGTTCCTGCCGACCGGCGGCAACCTCGGCTACGGCGGGGGCGCGAACCGGGGCGTGGCGTCCCTGTCGCGGGACGTGGGCTGGGTCGTGGTGGCCAACCCGGACCTGTCGTGGGGCGAGGGCAGCCTGGACGTGCTGCTGGAGGCGGCCAAGCGGTGGCCGCGCGGCGGCGCGTTCGGCCCGCTGATCCGGGAGCCGTCCGGCGCGGTGTACCCGTCCGCGCGCCTGCTGCCGTCCCTCGGGCGGGGCCTGGGCCACGCCGTGCTGGGACCCGTGTGGCCGGGCAACCCCTGGTCCCGGGAGTACCGGCAGGCGACGGCGGCGGTGGAGGAGCGCACCGCCGGCTGGCTGTCGGGCTCGTGCCTGCTGATGCGCCGCGAGGCGTTCGACTCGGTCGAGGGCTTCGACCCCCGCTACTTCATGTACTTCGAGGACGTGGACCTGGGGGACCGCCTGGGCCGCGCGGGCTGGCTCAACGTGTACGTGCCGGAGGCGGAGGTCGTGCACGTCGGCGGGCACTCCACCCGGCGCTCCTCGGCCCGGATGCTGGCCGCCCACCACTCCAGCGCCTACCGGTACCTGTCCGACCGGCACGCGGGTGCGGCGTGGGCGCCGCTGCGGCTGGCCGTGCGGACCGGGCTGGGGCTGCGGTTGAGGGTCCTGACGCGCCGCTGATCCGTTCGGGCGGTCTCGCGCCGGTGCCGCGCCGTTCACCGGACCAGGTCCGGATGATGTCCCGGTGCGCCGCTCCTTCTCGTACGCGGACGCGGTCAAGCTGCTGGGCGGCGACACCGCGCTGCTGAGGTTCCTGGACCACGCCTCGGCCGCCGCCGTGCTGGCCGCGGGCGGGATCGACCTGCTGGACGCCCGCACCGAGGTGGTGCGGGTCGGCAGGCAGCTGCTGGCCTCGGTGCGGGAGCGGGTCACCGGGCTGCACCGGGTCGACCGGACCCGGTTGCTGGAGGCGGCGCACGGCGTGGTCGTGGTGACGGCGCTGTTCGAGGCGCTGGACGAGGTCGAGCTGCCGTTCCGGCCCCGGTTGAGCCGGGGCGAGCAGGCGGCGCTGACCACGTCCTCGTGGGCGGGGTCGGACCGGTGGGTGGACCTCGTGACCGCGCTGCTGGGGTCCGCGCTGCCGCTGCCCAGCCCCGAGACGCCGCCCGAGCGGGTGGTCGAGGCCCTGACCTCGTACTACTCGGGCGTGGTGGGGGAGTACACCCGGTTCCTGGCCGGGTTCGAGGACTGGGCGGGGCTGACCGCCGCCCAACGGGACCGGGCCGTCCCGTCCGGGGTGCCGGTCCGGGCGCTCGACCGCTACCGGGAGCACTACCGCCGCCTCTCGGTCGACTGCCCCGAGTTCGCCGTGTGGACCAGCGGCGTCGAGCACGCCGCGACCCGCGCGGCCCTGGACGGGATGCGGGAGCTGCTGCGGCGGATCTCGGGCCCGCTCTCGCCCGACGCGCGCCGGGACGCCCTCGCGAGCAGCTACCGCCCCGCGCTCGGCCGGCCGATCGTGGCCGGCGACCTGCCGCCGGGGCTGGTCACGCCGACCCTGGAGCAGGCGTACGTGGCGCCCCGGTTCCAGGTCGCCGAGGCCGGCCGCGACGGCGACGCCGGTCGGGAGAGCTGGTGGGCCGACGTGCCGAGCCGGTCGGACCTCGACGGTTACCTCGCCGGGTACCTCACCTCCTCCCGGGCGACCCGCGCGCCGCTGGTGGTGCTCGGGCAGCCGGGCGCCGGCAAGTCGCTGCTGACCAGGGTGCTGGCCGCGCGGCTGCCCGACGACTTCCTGCCGGTCCGGGTGGTGCTGCGCGACGTGCCCGCCGAGTCCGACGTCCAGGAGCAGGTCGAGCACGGCGTCAGGGCCGCCACCGGCGACCGGGTGGACTGGCCCGTCCTGGCGCGGAGCGCGCGGCCCGCCGTGCCGGTGGTGCTGCTGGACGGGTTCGACGAGCTGTTGCAGGCCACCGGCGTGAGCAGGTCGGACTACCTGGTCGACGTCCAGCGGTTCCAGCAGCGCGAGCTGGAGCAGGGGCGCGCGGTGGTCGTCGTGGTGACCAGCCGCGTCGCGGTGGCCAACCGGGCGAGGTTCCCCGAGGCGGCCGTGGTGCTGAGGCTGGAGCCGTTCGGCGAGGAGCAGGTCCGCGGGTGGCTGGAGCGGTGGAACCGGGTCAACCCGGGGGCGCGGCTGGCGCCGGAGGTGGCGCTGCGGCACGCGGAACTGGCCGGTCAGCCGCTGCTGCTGTTCATGCTGACCCTCTACAACGCCGACGGCGACGCCCTGCGGGAGACCTCCTCGCTCGGCCAGGCCCAGCTCTACGAGCGGCTGCTCACCGGCTTCGCCCGCCGCGAGGTGGCCAAGCAGCTCAAGGACGCGCCCGACCACGAGGTGGACCGCGCGGTGGAACGGGAGCTGATCAGGCTGTCGGTGATCGCCTTCGCGATGGTCAACCGGGGCGCGCAGTGGGTCGACGAGGCCGACCTGGACGAGGACCTGAACGCCCTGTTCCCGGCCGACCGGCACGTGCGGACCGACCGGCGGGTCCGGCTCGGCGCCGCCCAGCTCGCCGTGGGGCGGTTCTTCTTCGTCCACGAGGCCCGCGCCGCGCACGACGGCCGGTCCCGCCACACCTACGAGTTCCTGCACGCCACGTTCGGCGAGTACCTCGTCGCCCGCCTGGTCCACCGGATCTCGCTGGAGGCGGTGGCGGGTGAGCGGGCGGCCTCGTCGTCCTACTACCAGCGGCGCGAGGACGACGCCGGGTGGCTGCGGCCGCTGCTGTCGTTCGTCCCGCTGACCAGCCGTGCCCCGGTGGTCGGTTTCCTGCGCGAGCTGTTCGCCGACGTGCCCGAGGAGGACCGGGAACCGCTGCACCGCCTCCTGCTCCGCCTCCTCGGCGCGGCGCAGCACCCCCGGGCCGACGCCCCGGGCGCCGCGTACGAGCCACGGGCCCTGCCGGTGACGCGGCGCATCGCGGCCTACACCGCGAACCTGGTGGTGCTCGTCGTGTCCCTGCGGGGTTGCTTCACCGCGTCCGACCTGCCCGGTGACCAGGACGCCGTGCGGCGCTGGCGGACCCTGGCGCTGCTGTGGGAGTCGCAGTTCGACGTCGAGGAGTGGCGCGGCCTCGTGGACCACTTCGACCTGGTCCGGGGCTTCGACGGGGAGGACCGCTCCGTCGTGCTGAGACCGTCGAGCGGGCAGCCGGCGCCGCCCGTCGACCTGGGCTGGGCGTTCGACCTGGGGACCACCTCGCCCTTCCGCGTTCCCGGCGACGACCTGCGTCGAGAGCACAACTTCCGCTGCTCCCAGAGCGCGGACTGGCTGCTGGACGGGGTGGAACCGCTGTCCGGCTTCGGCGCGGCGGACACCGCGGTCCCCTCGGGCGGCTCGGTCGTGTCGCTGACGCGCCTGCTGGTCGCCCTGCTGGCGGCGCGCACGCCCGGCGACCGGGTCGCCGCCTACCGGGCCCTCCGGGAAGCGCAGGAGGACGTCTACAGCTCGGCGGCCTTCTACTTCGAGCCCGTCCTCAAGATCATGGCCGGTGACCCCTGCGCCACCCCCGACGTGATGCGGGACGTCGTCCGGCTCGGCAGCTTCCTCGACGCCCAGCCGGACTACCTGGCCATCTGCGCCCGCCGGATGCTGGTGCGCGACGGCGACAACACCACCGCCTTCGAGGTGCTCGACCGGGTGTCCCGGGAGCACGGCCCCTCCGTCCACACCGTCGAGGCGCTGGTCCGCTGCGTCGAACTGGGGATCGAAGCCCAGGCGCGGGCGCGGGTCGCGGACTTCGGCGACCTGGGGGCGTTCCTCGCCCGGTTCGACCTCGCCGCGCTCGCCGAGACCGACCCGGGCCTGGTCACCCGGCTGAGGTGGGCGATGGACTCCCTCGGTCTAGGTCACCTGGTGGCCTGAAGGCCGCCTCACACGATCCGGTAGTCCCTGGGCGCGTAGCGGGGCCCGAACCGGGGCTTCCGCACCCCCGACGCCTTGATGTAGCGCACCGCCCGGTGCCGCTGCGGCGCGTACGGGGCCAGCACCTCCGCCATCCCGTCGTCGTCGACCCCGCGCCCCAGCAGCGCCCACCCGACGATCCCGGCCAGGTGGAAGTCCCCGAAGCTCACCGCGTCCGGGTCGCCCCAGGCCCGCTGCGCCACCTCGGCGGCCGTCCACACCCCGATGCCCGGCACCTTCCGCAGCAGCGCCCGCCCGGCCTCGCCGCCCAGCCCGAACGCGCCCTCCAACCGGTGCGCGACCTGCGCCGCCGCGACCAGGGCCCGCCTGCGGGACCCGTCCACCCCGGCCCGGTGCCACTCCCAGTCGGTGATGCCCAGCACGGCGCGCGGCGTCGGCGGCACGACCAGGCCCGTCGCCGGTCCGGGCGCGGGCGCGCCGAACCGGCGGCACAGCTCCCGGTACGACCGGTGCGCCTCCGACACCGTCACCTTCTGCTCCAGCACCGCGGGCAGCAGCGCGTCCCACACCCGCCCGGTCGTGGTCAGCCGCATCCCCGGCCACCGCCGCCGCGCCTGCTCGACCAGCGGGTGGTGGCAGCGGAACGCCGAATCGTCGTCCCCCGCGCCCAGCAGCGCGGGCAGCCCGTCCAGCAGCCACCCCGCGCCCTCGCCCCACGCCCGCGCCTCCACCGCGTCGGCGCGCCGGACGTGCAGCGTCCCCGGCCCGACCGGGGTGTTGGCGGTCAGCCACACCCCGGCGTCGACCCGGAACGTCGGATCACCCGGCCCCCGCCCCAGCGGCCCCAGCACGACACCGAGGTCCAGCGGGAACGGGGGCGACCAGGTCCTGGTCGTCGGCGTCGTCGTCGGCGTCGTCATCGACCGCGCGCACCGCCCCCGCCCACCGGCACCGGTCGCCTCACCGGCACTGAACGTCTCATCGTCCCGAACATCCCTCCGGCGCTAGACGTCCCTCCGGTGCTAGACGTCCGCGGAGAAGCGGACACCCGCCTCGGGCAGCACCACTCCCGGCCACACCCGCGCCCCGCCGACCAGCTCGCACCGGGCGCCGACCACCGCGCCGTCGCCGATCACCGAGTCGATCACCACCGCGCCGGCCTGGACCAGCGCGTTCGCCCCGATCACGCTGCGCTCCACCCGGGCGCCCTCGCCGACCACCGCGCCGTCGAACAGCACCGCGCCGTCGACCACCGCGCCGGCCGCGACCGTGCAGCCCGCGCCGATCGTGGCGCCGCCCCGGACCACCGCGTCCTCGTGCACCGACGCGCCCTCCAGCAGCACCGCCTCGCCCCTCAGCTCCAGGGCCGCTGTCGGCGCGGTGCCGCGCACCAGGTCGGCCGAGCCCCGCACGAACGCGGCGGGCGTGCCCAGGTCGAGCCAGTACGAGGCGTCGACGTGACCCTGCACGCGCGCGCCGGACGCCAGCAGGCCGGGGAACGTCTCCCGCTCCACCGACACGGGCCTGCCCGCGGGGATGCCCTCGATCACCTCGCGGCGGAAGACGTAGCAACCCGCGTTGATCTGGTCCGTCGGCGGGTCCTCGGTCTTCTCCAGGAACGCCGTGACGCGGCCGTCCTCGTCGGTCGGCACGCACCCGAACCGGCGCGGGTCGTCGACCCGGACCAGGTGCAGGGTGACGTCGGCCCCCGCGTCGCGGTGCGTGGCGAGCACGGCCCGCAGGTCCACACCGGACAGGATGTCGCCGTTGAACACCATCACGTCGCGTTCGCGCAGCTTGTGCGCGACGTTGCGGATCGCGCCCGCCGTGTCCAGCGGCTCGTCCTCCACGACGTACTCCAGCTCCAGGCCGAGCGCCGAGCCGTCGCCGAAGTGCTCCTCGAAGACCTCGGCCTTGTAGGACGTGCCCAGCACGACGTGGGTGATGCCCGCTTCCCGGATCCGCGACAGCAGGTGGGTGAGGAAAGGCACCCCGGCGGTCGGCAGCATGGGCTTGGGGGCGGACAAGGTGAGTGGCCGCAGCCGGGTCCCCTTGCCCCCGACCAGGACCACCGCCTCGGCGCCTTGCAGCTCCGACATGCCGTTTTTCCTCCTCCGCTTACGTCCACCCGTGGTTTGCGAATACTCTGGCACGAGCACTCCGGTGGCACGGGCGGTGGCCCCGTGTCGCGGTGAGGGCGTCCCGACGGCACGCCGGCGTTCCCCGCCGGCCCAAGCACACGCAGGAGAGATCCGGATGGACCCCCGCGCTCGGGCCGACGCGGCGCTCGCCCGTGCTCGTGCACGTGGCATCCACGTCGTGACGCCGGACAACATGACCTCGCCGATGGACTCGTCGGCGACCCAGCAGATCCCGCGCAGCCTGGTCAACGCCGTCGACCCGAAGACCGCCGACCCGGACTCGACCATGGTCCTGGCCGCCCACGTGGCCGCCGGCCGCCCGGCCCCGCCACCCCCCGAACCACAGCCGGAACTGCGCGTGGCCCCGGGCCCGATCCCCACGGTCCAGCAGGTCCAACCCACCCGCCCCAGCCTGTCCCAACGCCTGAACGGCGACACCTAACCGCGAGTCGTACGTTCAAGCCGCGCGAGTCGTACGTTCCGGTCGACCGTGTCGTACGTTCGCGACCCCCGAGTTCAACGTTCAGGTACCCCTGTTCGGGGGACGAGGGGTGCGCGAACGCTGAACTCGGGGGTCCGGAACGTACGACACGGTGGGTCTGGGCGTACGACTCGCGCGGTCTGGGCGTACGACTCGCGTGGGTTGAGGGGCCCGGGGCGGGGGTGGGCCCGCCCCGGGGGAGGGTCAGCGGAGAGGTGGGGTGGCGCGCTTGGCCAGGTCCAGGGCCTGCTCGGGCCACCACTGGCCGGCCGGTGGGCCGCCCTGGCACTCGCCGTCCGACTCGCCGGGGCGCTTGATCCACAGGAAGGCGTCCACGAGCGGGATGCGGGTGCGCGCGGTCGGGCGCTCGCCCAGGCCCCGGCCCGGCGGGTTGCACCAGTCGGTCTCGCCCTCGCCCGGCGTGTAGTGGCCCTGGCCGTTGCGGCTGGTGTCCAGCACGAAGTGCGTCATCCTCCGCTCGTCCACCCGCAGCGCGTCCAGCTCGGCGTCGGCCGGGCACGTGGTGGCGCCGCGGTGCGTCCGCAGGTAGAGGCACTTGGAGATCCGCGTGCCGTACTGCACGAGGTCCGCGGTGAAGCGGTAGTTGGACGTGTTCAGCGCGAACCCGTCCGCCCGCGCCACGCCGCCCCGCATCAGCCGGTTCACGATGCCCTGCTGCTCACGCGGCTCGCCGTAGCCCGCGTCGTAGTCGTTCAGCGCCTGCCACGCCGAGTGCCCGGCGTCGAGGTACACGCGCGTCTGCCTGCCCCGCTTGAGCGTGTCGACCGCGTGGTTGATCTCCCGGTACCGCTGCGGCACCAGCTCCTCGTCCGGCCCGATCGTGCACCACGGCTCGCTGGTCAGCAGCGCCAGCCCGTCGGGCTCGACGATCACGACCGCCTTGTCGTTGCCGATCCCGGCCGCGAACGCGTCGATCCACTCCCGGTACTCCTGCTCGCTGAGCGCGCCGCCCGCCGACCACTGCGAGCAGTCCCGGTAGGGCACGAAGTACGCCACCAGCACGGGCACCTGGCCCTTGCGCTTCGCCGCCCGCACGACGTCCCGCACCCGGGTCCGCACCTGCTCGGCGCCCGCGGTGGTGAACCAGATCGCGGTGGGCTGCTTCGCCACCGCCTCCATCAGCCGGGCGTCCTCGACCCGGCCCTCCTGCCGCCACGCCGCGGCCTGCCGCGCCGCGTTCGAGTCCGGCTCCACGTAGAACGACGTGCCCCTCGGCGGGTGGTGGTGACCGGACCCCGCGTCGGCCACGCCACCCCCGCCGATCACCATGCCGACCGCCGCCAGCACGGCCGGCCAGAGCCGGCGACGTCTTGCCCCTTTGTCCACGTTGACAGCTCCTCACTGCACTGGGAGCGCTCCCAGAGCGGTGTCAGCATGCAACGCTATGACCGGGATCACAAGACCTTCAGGCCAGTCGGACGAGTGCCGCGGAGATCATCGGGCGCAGGTCGTCGACGTCCGGCGGCAGCGCGTCCAGCGGCCACCACCGCAGGTCCACGGACTCGGCGCTGCGCGAGTGCCGCGCGTCCACCGGCGCCCGCACCAGGAACCGCACGTCGAAGTGCCGCGTCGGCTTGCCGAGCGAGCACGTGATCGGGTGCACGTCCAGGTGCAGCGGCACCGGCTCGATCACCAGCCCCTCGATCCCGGACTCCTCCGTCGCCTCCCGCAGCGCCGCCCCGGCCAGCGTCAGGTCCCCGGGCTCGCAGTGCCCGCCCAGCTGGAGCCACCGACCGACCCGCGGGTGCAGCGTCAGCAGCGTCCGCTCCCCGGAGGCGTCCAGCACCAGCGCCGACGCCGTGACGTGCCCCGGCTCGCACGACCGCGCGCAGGCGTCCGACCGGGCGGCCAGGAACCCCAGGTACGCCTGCCGCAACGACTCCTGCCCGTGCTCGGCCGGGCGCCACCCGGCCAACGTCCCCGTGGTGTCCGCGTGCAGGCTCAACGCTCCAGGAACCCTTCGTCCGGTTCGCGCGGCGACCGCGGCGCCAACGCCTCCACGGGGTGGCCGACCGCCACCGCGCCCAGCGGCTCCCAGTCCGCGGGCAGCTCCAGCACCGACCGCACGACGTCCGGGCAGAACAGCGTCGACGACACCCAGCACGACCCGAGCCCCTCGGCGGCCAGCGCCACCAGCAGCCCCTGCACGGCCGCGCCGCCGGCGACGGTGAACATCGTCCGCTCGGCCGAGGACCGCCGCTCGTCCGGGTAGTCGTGCGCGCCCTCCCGCACCAGGAACGGCACCACGACCTCCGGCGCGTCCCGCAGGAAGTCGCCCCGGCCGGTCCGCCGGGCCACCCGCTCCTCCGGCAGCCCGTCGCCCCGCAGGTCGGCCTCCCACCGCGCCCGCATCGCCGACAGCAGCTCCGCGCGCCGCTCCGTCAGCCGCACGAACCGCACCGGCCGCGTGTGGTGCGGCGCGGGCGCGGTCAACGCCGCCGCCACCGCCCGCCGGATCGCGTCCGGCGCCACCGGCTCCGCCGTGAAGGCCCGCACCGAGCGGCGCACCAGCACCGCCTCGGCCCGCCCCCGCGCCAGCGCCTCGGCCGTGCCCAGGTGGAACAGGTCCTCCTCCACCGGCCGGGCCAGGTCGCGCGCCGACGAACCGTCGTCGACCACCGGCAGCCCGCGCACCACCGCCACGGGCACCGCGCCCAGCTTGCCCTTCACCAGGTCGGCCGCCGCGGCGATTTCGTCCGCGACCGCGACCTCGGTCACCACCAGCGGGTTGCCCTGCCGGTCCACCGAGCCCGCGTACCGGTGCAGCACGGCCAGCCCGGACGACCCGATCGCCGCGTCGGTCTGCCCGACCCGCCAGGCCCGGCCCATGGTGTCGGTCACCACCACGGCCACCCGCACGCCCAGCCGCTCGAACAGCGCGGCCCGCAGCGCCGCGGCCGACCCGTCGGGGTCCACCGGCAGCAGCGCGATCTCGTCACCCGCCACGTTCGAGGCGTCCACCCCGGACGCCGCCTGCACGATGCCGAGCCTGTTCTCGGTGATCAGCGTCCGCCCGCGCCGCGCCAGCACGCGCACCGCCTCGGCCGACACCCACTGCCGCCGCAGCTCGTCCCGCGCCTCGGGGTCGGCGGGCGCCCGCACCAGCCGACCTTCCACTTTGGACAGCACCTTGGACGTCACCACGACCACGTCGTCGTCCCGCAGCCACGGCGCGGCCGACGCCAGCTCGGCCGCCAGGTCGTCACCGGGCCGGAACTCCGGCAGGCCCGGCACCGGCAGCAGCGACACCACGTCCGGCGCCGCGTGGTCGACGGGCCCCCGGTCAGCCAACGCCGACCCCGGCCAGCTCCAGCGCCGCCCGCGCCATCGTGGCGGTCGCGTCCACATCGGACATCAGCAGCGGCACCGCGCGCACCGCCACCCCGGGCACGTCGCAGCGGTCGCCGGTGTGCACCAGCCAGCCGTCCAGCACGCCGCCCCGGGTGGTCTTGCGCGACCCGTAGTGCCTGCCCACCGCCTCGGCCGAGGTCTCGACGCCGATCGCCGACAGGCACGCGTCCGCCATTCCGCGCAGCGGCTTGCCGCCCACGATCGGGGACAGCCCGACCACCCCGGCCTCGGTCTTGCGCAACGCGTCCCGCACCCCCGGCACGCCGAGGATCGTGCCCACGCTCACCACCGGGTTCGACGGCGCGAACAGCACCGCGTCGGCCTCCGCGAGCGCGTCGAGCACGCCCGGCGCCGGCGTCGCGGTCCCCGCGCCGACCGAGGCGAACGACCGCGCGGGCAGCGCGGCCCGGTGCCGCACCCACCACTCCTGGAAGTGGATCGCCTTCTCGTCGCCGTCGACGTCCACGACCACGTGCGTCTCCACCCGGTCGTCCGACATCGGCAGCAGCCGCACGCCGGGCTCCCAGCGGTGGCAGAGCGCCTCGGTCACGGCCGACAGCGGGTAGCCCGCGCGCAGCATCCGGGTCCGCACCAGGTGCGTGGCGACGTCCCGGTCGCCCAGGCCGAACCACGTCGGGTCCGCGCCGTAGGCCGCCAGCTCCTCCTTGACCGACCACGTCTCGTCCGCCCGGCCCCAGCCGCGCTCCACGTCGATCCCGCCACCGAGCGTGTACATGCAGGTGTCCAGGTCGGGGCAGATCCGCAACCCGTGCATCCACACGTCGTCACCCGTGTTCACCACGGCGGTGATCTCGTGCCCGGGTCCCGACAGGAGTTTGCGCAACCCCACCAGGAACCGCGCCCCGCCAACCCCGCCAACCAGTACGACGACCTTCACGGGACGCCATCCTCCCACCGGGGGTCAGCGCCAGAACAGGAAGGTGTCCGCGCCCACGTAGGCCAGCCACCGGTCGCCCCCGATCAGGTCGAACACCGAGTAGGCGGCGTCGAAGAACAGGGCGTTGACGGTCGGGAACCCGATCAGCACCGCGAACAGCACGAACGGCGCCCACGGCCGCGCCTTGGCGCCGAACTGCCGCGCCGGGTACGAGAGGTAGGGCTCGATCACGCCCCATCCGTCCAGGCCGGGGATCGGCAGGATGTTCAGCACGAACGCGATGACCTGCACCGCGGCCAGGTAGGACAGCGCGGCGGCCAGGCCGGGCGCGGGGTCGAACAGCGCCACCGACGCCGCCAGCAGCAGGCCCAGCACCAGGTTGCTCACCGGTCCGGCCAGCGACACCATCGACTGCACCCGCCGGTCGCGCAGCGCGTGGTGGTTGATCCACACCGCGCCGCCGGGCAGCGGGATGCCGCCGAACGCCAGCAGCACCAAGGGCAGCACGATGCTGAACACCGGGTCGGTGTACCGGCGGATGTCCAGCGTCAGGTAGCCCTTCTCCTTGACCGCGTAGTCGCCGCCCCGGTAGGCCACCACCGCGTGGCCGAACTCGTGCAGGCACAGTGAAACCGCCCACCCCCCGAGGACGAACAGGACCGTGCCCAGCGTGCGCAGGGCGTCGTCGAACAGGGTCAGCACGGCGCCTGCCACCGTCACCGCGAGCAGGCTGAGGAACAGTGGACTCGGACGCACCGCTGATCGCTTCACCCCACCAGTGTGGCCCGCCGGACACACCCCAGGTAGCCCGACCGGTGGGCCGTTCGAGCGGGCGTCATCGCCCGGAGCAGCGCTTGAATCACCGTCTGTGCTGCTGGTCAAGGTTTTTGCGGCCATCTGCGCGAATATCCCCCGTCCTGTGGACTCCGCTTGACCGGGTGTTGTGACACAGGTGTAATCACATCGGTGTCATTCGTCGTTGTGGGGACGGCGAGTGGTGTCCGCCAACCGGGGAGAGCGGAAGGCGAGGAGGCGGACTGTGCAGGAACCCTTTACCCAGGAATTCGACGGGGGTCGCATCGTGGACGGGGACGTCCCGGCACCTGAGCCGGTCGTGCTCGACCTGTTCGACGTGACCGATGAGCAGGACTGGCAGGAGCGCGCCCTGTGCGCGCAGACGGACCCCGAGGCGTTCTTCCCCGAGAAGGGCGGCTCCACCAGGGAGGCCAAGCGCATCTGTCTGGGCTGCGAGGTGCGGGCGGAGTGCCTGGAGTACGCCCTGCAGCACGACGAGCGCTTCGGCATCTGGGGCGGGCTGTCCGAACGCGAGCGGAGGAAGCTGAAGAAGCGCGCCGTGTGATCGCTTGAGATCGTCCTGGCTTACCGTGGGTCTCCCACGGCGTAGTCGGACGACCTTGCGAGGAGCGGCACTTGACGAGCGGGGCTGCTCCACGGCTGCGCACCGCACCCGTGCTGGCGGTGCTGGTGTGCCACGACGGCGACCGCTGGCTCGGCACGGCGCTGTCCGCGCTGCGCCGGCAGCGACCGCGCCCGCGGCACGTGATCGCGGTCGACACCGGGTCCGTCGACGGGACCGCCGGCCTCCTCGCCGAGGCCGCCGAAGGTACCGATCGGGTGATTGACGGCGTGCTGACGTCGGCGCGCGGCACGGGGTTCGGCGAGGCCGTGCACGCCGCCGTGGAGCACGCCGTGAAGCGGTGGGGCGACCCGGGCGCGTGGGTGTGGGTGCTGCACGACGACTGCGCGCCCGAACCGGACTGCCTGTCCGCGCTGCTGACCGCCGCGGAGGTGTCGCCCTCGGCCGCCGTGCTGGGGCCCCTGGCCCTGGACTGGACCGACCCGCGGCTGGTCGTGGAGGCCGGGCTGTCCACCGACGCCTCCGGGCACCGGCAGACCGGCATCGGCGCGGCCGAGCCCGCCGGGGCGTTCGAGCAGAGCACCGAGGTGCTGGCTGTGCCGTCGGCCGGCTCGCTGGTGCGGCGCGCGGTGTGGGAGGAGCTCGGCGGCTACGACCGGGTGATGCCGCTGCTGCGCGAGGACCTCGACTTCGGCTGGCGGGCGAACCTCGCCGGCCACCTGGTGCTGTCCGTGCCGGTGGCGCGGATGCGGCACGCGCGGGCGATCGGGCGCGGCCTGCGGCGGCTGGACGCGGCCGCGGCGCGCCCTGGACCCGCGCCGCGCGGCGTCGACCGGGCCCACGGGCTGCGGACGTTCCTGGTGAACTGCGGCGCGCCGGCGTTCGCGCTGGGGCTGCCGCGGCTCGCGGTGCTCGCCGTGCTGCGCGCCCTGGGCTTCCTGCTGCTGCGGCGGTTCTCCGACGCGCACGCCGAGGTGGGCGCGCTGCGGTACCTGCTGAGCGGGCGGGCGGGGCTGCTGGCGGGGCGCGCCGAGCGGCCGGAGCACGGCGTGGTGCGCGGGCTGTCCACCAGTCGGCTGACCCGGGCGCGCAACGCGGTCCGCGCCGCCTCCGCTCACCTGATCAGGCGACGCGTCGAGGCGGACCTGGCGCTCGGGCGGCTGCCCGACGACGACCGGCGGCCCGTGGCGTGGTCCCTGCCGTCCGAAGTGGAGCGTCCGCTGATCGGGCCCGCGGCGCTGCCCGCGGGCGTGCTGACGCGGCGGCGGCCCGTGCGGGCGACGGGCGGCCTGCGGCGGCCGGCGGTGACCGTGCCGGTGGAGGCGCCGCCCCCGCACGGCCGGGCGCCGCGGCCCTCACCCCGGCCGCGACCCTCGCCGGTGCCGCGCGGCACCACCGCCGTCCCGCGGGGCATCGTGTTCGTCGAGGTCGACCGGGCGCGGGTGCTGCGGTCGCTGCTGCTCGGGCCGCCGCTGCTGCTCGTGCTCGGGCTGGCGGTGTTCGGGGTGCTGGCCAACGCGTCCCGGCTCGGCCTGGACCTGGCCGGCGGGCGGCTGCTGCCGGTGGACGACCTGACCGGGACCTGGTCGGCGTACCTGGCGGCCTGGCACCCGGTGGCGGGCGGCACGACCGCGCCCGCGCCCGCCGCGCTGGCGGTGCTCGGTGTGCTGGGGGTGCCGTTCGGCTCGCCCGCCGTGCTGGTGGCGGTGCTGTTCCTCGGCGACGCGCCGCTGGCCGGGCTGTCCGCCTACGCGGCGACGCGGCGGCTGCCCGTGCGGCGGCCGGTGCGGGCGCTGGTGGCGGCCGGGTACGCGCTGCTGCCCGCGGCGACGGCGGCGGTGGGCCAGGGCCGGCTGGACGTCGTGGTGGTGCACGTGCTGCTGCCGCTGGTGGCCGCCGGGGTGGTGTCGGTGCTGCGCGGCGGGGCCGGGGTGTCGTGGCTGCCGGTGGCGTCGGGCACGGCGCTGGCGGTGGCGGCGCTAGGCGCGTTCTCGCCGCTGGTGCACGGGCTGGTGGCGCTGGCGGCGCTGGTCGGGTTCGTCGCGGTGCCCGGCCGGGCGGGCGACGGCCGGCGGCGGGTGGCGTCGTTGTTCGTGGTGGTGCTGCTGCCGGTGGCGCTGCTGCTGCCGTGGCCCGCGGTCGTGCTCCAGCACCCGTCGGTGGTGCTGCACGGGGTGGGCGCGTTCGCCGGGACGCCCCCCGTCGACGTGGTGGACCTGCTGTCGCTGCGGCCCGGCGGACCGGGGGCGGTGCCGTTCGTCGGGCTGCTGGTCGTGGTCCTGGCCCTCGCCGCGGCGGCGCTGCGCCCGCACCGGTCGATGCTGGTGGGGCTGGCCGTGGCGGTGCTCGGCGGGCTGGCGGTGGTCGTGGTGCGGACCGCGGCGGTGGCGCCGCTGCCCGGCGGACCGGCCCAGCCCGGGTGGTCGGGCGCGCCGCTGGTGGTGGTCGGCTGGGGACTGCTGTGGGTGGTGCTCTCGGCGTTCCGGCGGGACGTGGCGCCCCTGCCGTTCACGCGCGTGGTGTCGGCGGTCGGCGCCGTCTCCGTCCTGGCGCTGGCCTGCGCCGGGTTCGTCGGCCTGCGCTCGGGCCCCCTGACCGCCGCCGCGGCCCGGCTGCCGTCGACGCTGGAGCAGGAGCTGGCGCAGACCGGCCGCTCGGTGCTCGTGCTGGGCGAGCCGACCCGCCTGGTGGCGGGCCGGCTGCCCGCGTTCGGCGACGACGACCACGTGCCCGTCGCGGCGGCCACCACGCGCCTGGCGCGCTGGACGCGCGAGCTGACGGGCGGCTCGCCGGACGTGGCGCGGACCGCGCTGGCCCAGGCCGCGGCCTCGGGCGTGGCGTTCGTGGTGCTGCCCGACCTGGGCGCGGCGCAGCGGCTGCGCGACGCGGCGGGCGACCTGGTGTCGGTCACCCCGTCGACGACCGACGGCCGCCCGGTGCTGCGGGTGCAGCTGGCGGCCGGCAACGCGGTGCTGCTGTCGCCCGAGCTGGCCCGCCGCGCCCGGACCGGCGGCACCCCGCCCACCGACCTGGTCGCGCCCGGCACCGCCCCGGTCGAGGCCGCGCCGCCGGAGGTGGCCGTGCGGGTGTCCGAAGGACCGGAGGGCCGCCTGCTCGTGCTGGCGGCGGAGGAGGAGCCGGGCTGGCGCGCGTGGGTCGACGGCCGCGAGGTGGCCACCGTCCGGGCGTGGGGCCACCTGGTCGGCGTGACGCTGCCCACCACGGCCTCGGAGGTCCGCGTGGAGGCGTCGTCCACGCTGCGCGAGCTCCTCCTGCTCCTCCAGGCGGCCGCGACCCTGTTCACCCTGCTGACCGCCCTGCCGACCCGCCGCCGACCCGTCACGAACGTTGAACTCGGGGGTCGCGAACGTACGACACGGTGGTCCTGAACGTACGACTCGCGCGCGTGTCGAACACCCGAGCCGCGCGAGTCGTACGTTCAGGACCCGCGAGTCGTACGTTCAGGACCCGCGAGTCGTACGTTCAGACCCGGCGAGTCGTACGTTCGGGACCGGTGAGTTCGGGGTTGGGCGGTCAGTCGCCGTCGATCACGTCCGGGTCCAGGCCCAGGTAGTTGGCCACCTGTTCCACCAGGACGTCGTGGACCAGGTCGGACAGGTCGGCGCCGTCCTTGGCGCGGGCCTCCAGGGGACGCCGGTACAGGACGATCCGGGCGCGGCTGTCGGTGCCGGCCGGCACCAGGCGGGCCAGCGGGACGTTGCCGTCCTCCACCACGTCGCCGTCGTCGTTGGGCGCCACGTCCGGCACGTCGTCCACCGCCACGTCGAGCTGGGTCAGCTCGGTGCGCCACCGCGCCTCGATCGGTTCCAGCGCCTCCAGGACCAGCGCGTCGAAGCGCTCGGCCCGGCTGCGCGCCGCCGGCAGGGAGGCCGGGTACAGCGGACCCCGCAACCCGCGCCCGTGCCGGTCGCGGTTGCGTCGCCGCGGAGCGCCCTGCCTCCGTGAACCCCGAGCCATCACCACGGCGTCCAGCCTAGTTGTCCGCCGCCGGGCCCCCGCCGGTACCTCCGCGACCAGGCAGGTCGTCGAACTCGGGGGCCGCCTCCAGCGCCGCGCCGGAGGTAATCCAACACACCCGGCGCGGGACGCGATATCGTCCCCGCCGTGCGGAGCGTGAGACGGTGCTCGCGAACCGGGTGCGGGAACCCGGCAGTCGCCACGCTCACGTACGCCTACGCGGACTCCACAGCGGTGGTCGGACCACTCGCGACCTACTCCGAGCCGCACTCCTACGACCTCTGCGAGGAGCACGCGCTGCGCCTCACCGCCCCCCGCGGCTGGGAGGTCGTGCGGCACCAGGGCGAGTTCCGGGCCCCCGAGCCCACCGTGGACGACCTGACCGCCCTCGCGGAGGCCGTGCGCGAGGCGGGGCGCACACCGGCGGTCGAGGTGCCGGAGGTGCCCATGGGCACCATCAGGCGCGGCCACCTGCGCGTTCTGCCCGATCCGCGCGAAGACTGAACGACCGCACACACCCCGAACGCGCGCGCCGGTACGCTTCCCACGGCAGTGTCAAGAGCCAACTCGGGAGTGTGGCTGTGCGCGATCTGTCCGGCATCGTCAAGGCTTACGACATCCGCGGTGTGGTCGGGGAGCAGCTCGACGAGGGCGTCGTGCGCGATTTCGGCGCGGCGTTCGCGCGCCTGGTCGACGGGCCCGCCGTGGTCATCGGCCACGACATGCGCGAATCTTCCCCCGGCCTGGCGGCCGCGTTCGCCGAGGGCGTGAACGCCCAGGGCGTCGACGTGGTCAGCATCGGCCTGGCCAGCACGGACATGCTCTACTTCGCCTCCGGCAAGCTCGACCTGCCCGGCGCGATGTTCACCGCCTCCCACAACCCGGCCAAGTACAACGGCATCAAGCTGTGCCGCGCGGGCGCCGCCCCGGTGGGCCAGGACACCGGCCTGGCGCAGATCAGGCAGGACGCCGAGCAGGGCGTGCCCGACGCGCGGGACATGGCCAAGGGCACCGTCAGCCGGCGCGACATGCTCTCCGAGTACGCCGACTACCTGCGCGAACTCGTGGACCTGCGGGGCAGCCGGCCGCTGAAGGTCGTGGTCGACGCGGGCAACGGCATGGGCGGCCACACCGTGCCGGAGGTCTTCCAGGGCCTGCCCATCGAGGTCGTCCCGATGTACTTCGAGCTGGACGGCAGCTTCCCCAACCACGAGGCCAACCCGCTCGACCCGAAGAACATCGTCGACCTCCAGGAGCGCGTCCGGCAGGAGAACGCGGACGCCGGCGTGGCGTTCGACGGCGACGCCGACCGCTGCTTCGTGGTCGACGAGCGCGGCGAGCCGGTGTCCCCGTCCGCGATCACCGCGCTGGTCGCGGTGCGCGAGCTGGCCAAGGACCCGGGCGGCACGGTCATCCACAACCTGATCACCTCCCACGCGGTGCCGGAGATCGTGCGCGAGCACGGCGGCAACCCGGTGCGCACCCGCGTCGGCCACTCCTTCATCAAGGAGGAGATGGCCCGGACCGGCGCGATCTTCGGCGGCGAGCACTCCGCGCACTACTACTTCCGGGACTTCTGGCGCGCCGACACCGGCATGCTGGCCGCGCTGCACGTGCTGGCCGCGCTCGGCGAGCAGGACGGCCCGCTGTCCTCCCTGACCAGCGCCTACGCGCGCTACGCCGCTTCCGGCGAGATCAACTCGACGGTGGACGACCAGCAGGGCAGGCTGGCCGCCATCAAGGCCGAGTTCGGCGGCCGGGAGGGGGTCGGGCTCGACGAGCTCGACGGCCTCACGGTGAACCTGCCCGACGGCTCGTGGTTCAACCTGCGCGCCTCCAACACCGAGCCGCTGCTGCGGCTCAACATCGAAGCCGCCGACGCGGCCTCGGTCGCGGCGCTGCGCGACGAGGTCCTGGCGATCGTGAGGGGATGAGCGCCGTGGCGGTCCAACTCGACGCGCAGTTGATGGAGATCCTGGCCTGCCCGTGCCCGGAGCACGCCCCGCTGCGGGCGGGCACCGCGACCGACCCGCAGGCGGACTACCTGACCTGCACCTCGTGCGGTCGGTCGTTCCCGGTCCGGGAGGGCATCCCGGTGCTGCTGCTGGACGAGGCAGTCGAGCCGACGGCCGGGTGACCCAGCGTGCTTGACGACAGCCTGCTCGACGACCAGCACCGGCTCACCGACGCCGACCCGGAGGGCCTGCTGCGGGCGGCCGCCCGCGCGGGCGCGCAGGTCCGGGCCACCGCCGAGGTGACCGCCGAGCTGGGCGTGCGACGCCTGCTCGACGACCGCCCCCGGGCGGTGGTCATGATCACCCGGCCCGGCGTGGCGAGTGCCGTGGCGGGCCTGGTGACCGCGCTGCTCGGCCCGCGCTGCCCGGTGCCGGTCGTGGTCTCCGACGACGTGCCCACGTGGGTGGGCGCGCTGGACGTGGTGCTCGCGCACACCGAGGACCCCGGTGACGTGCTGCTGGCCGAATCGGTGGACCGGGCGGCCCGGCGCGGCGCGCGGGTGGTGCTGACCGCCGAGCCCGAGGGCCCGGTGGCGGCCTCCGCCGCCCAGCGCGCCCTGCTGGTGCCGCCGCGCGTGGCCGTGCCGCAGGGCTTCGGCTTCGCCCGCGGGTTCGCCACGTGGGTGACGGCGCTCAACGCGATGCGCCTGCTCGACGTGGACGTGCAGGCGGTGGCCGACGAGCTGGACCGGGAGGCCGAGCGCTGCCACCCGGTGCACGAGTCGTTCGTGAACCCGGCCAAGGCGCTGGCCCTGCGGGTGGCCGACCGCACCCCGCTGCTGTGGGGCCTGGACGACGTGGCCGCGGCGGTGGCCGCGCACGGGGCGAACGCGCTGGCGGCGTACGCGGGCGTGGTGAGCGACGTGGCCGCCTACCCCCAGGCCCTGACGCGCCCGGTGCTGCACCGGCGGGCGGTGCGCGGCACGTCGGGCGCCGACCTCTTCGCGGACCCGGACGACGAGCAGGACGGCCTGGTGCGCGTGCTGCTGCTGGCCGTGCGCCGGGGGCCGCAGGCGGAGTTCGCCCGGCGGGTCGCGCTGGAGACGTTGTCGGGGGCCGACGTGCTCGACCCGGCCGAGGAGGTGGGCGGCGGCGACGCCGTGTGCGCCACCCTGCTCGCGCTGCGGTTCGAGCTGGCCGCGCTGTACCTGGGCCTGGCCGCGGGCACGCTCGGCGGGCCGGGGCGCTACGCGCCGGCCGTGTGAGGGGATGACTGTGGAACTGCTGCACAACGCGGTCCGGCCGTACGCGTGGGGTTCGCGCACGGCCATCGCCGAGATGCTCGGCAGGGAGGTGCCCGCGCCGCACCCGGAGGCCGAGCTGTGGATGGGCGCCCACCCGGGCGACCCGTCCCGCGTCGTCGGCCGGGACGGGTCGGTGCGCTCCCTGCTGGAGCTGCTCGCCGAGGACCCCGACGGGCAGCTGGGCGCGCGCTGCGCCGACCGCTGGGGCGGCAGGCTGCCGTTCCTGCTCAAGGTGCTGGCCGCCGACGAGCCGCTGAGCCTCCAGGCCCACCCGTCGGCCGAGCAGGCCGCGCTCGGGTTCGCCACCGAGGACGCGGCGGGCGTGCCGGTCGACTCGCCGGTGCGCAACTACAAGGACCCCTCGGCCAAGCCGGAGCTGATCTGCGCGCTGACCGAGTTCCACGCGCTGTCCGGGTTCCGGGAGCCGGAGCGGTCGGTGGCGCTGCTGCGGGCCCTGGACGCGCCGGACTTCGCCCCCTACACCGAGCTGCTGGCCGCCCAGCCGGACCCCGACGGCCTGCGCGCGCTGTTCACCACGCTGATCACGCTGCCGCAGACCGCGCTGGACGTGCTGCTGCCGCAGGTGCTGGACGCGTGCGTGGTGCACGTGAAGGAGCACGGCGAGTTCGACCTGGAGTGCCGCACCGTCCTGGAGCTGGGCGAGGCGTACCCGGGTGACGCGGGCGTGCTGGCCGCGCTGCTGCTCAACCGGCTCGTGCTCCAGCCGGGCGAGGCGATGTTCCTGCCCGCCGGCAACCTGCACGCCTACCTGCACGGCACCGGCATCGAGATCCTGGCGAACTCGGACAACGTGCTGCGGTGCGGGCTCACGCCCAAGCACGTCGACGTGCCCGAGCTGATGCGCGTGCTGGACTTCACCTGCGGCGACATGCCGTTGCTGCGCGGCGAGGAGACCGCGCCGGGCCTGTGGACCTACCGCACGCCGTGCCCGGAGTTCGAGCTGTCCCGGGTCGAGGTGACGCCGGGCGCGGAGGTCCGGCTGGACCACGGCGGGCCGCAGATCCTGTTCTGCGCGCGCGGCCGGGTCACCCTGACCTCGGCGGGCGGCGCGCCGCTGGTGCTGGAGCGGGGGCGGTCCGTGTGGCTGCCCGCCGTCGATCCGGCCGTGGTGGCGTCCTCCGATGTTTCGGCTCAGCTTTTCCGCGCCACCCCCGGTGTTGAGTAGGGTCACCCCGACCAAACGGACGTCCGGCGCAGTAGGGAGCAATCGTGTCAGCAGGGGGCGGGACCAAGGCGATCATCGCCGCGCTGGTCGCCAACGCGGGGATCGCCATCGCGAAGTTCATCGGCTTCCTGATCACCGGGTCGTCGTCGATGCTCGCGGAGTCGGTGCACTCGGTGGCCGACACGTCCAACCAGGGCCTGCTGCTGCTCGGGCAGAGGACCGCGAAGCGGAAGGCCACCCTGGCGCACCCGTTCGGGTTCGGCCGGGACCGGTACTTCTACTCGTTCATCGTGGCGCTGATGCTGTTCAGCCTCGGCTCGGTGTTCGCCCTGTACGAGGGCATCCACAAGCTGGAGGCGCACGAGAAGCTCAGCAGCCCGCTCGTCGCGGTGGTCATCCTGGTCGTCGCGATCGGCCTGGAGACCTACAGCTTCCGCACCGCGATCGTCGAGTCGAAGGCGGTCAAGGGCAACGCCACGTGGTGGCAGTTCATCCGCCAGTCCAAGGTGCCCGAGCTGCCGGTGGTGCTGCTGGAGGACGCGGGCGCGCTGTTCGGCCTGGTGCTGGCGCTGATGGGCGTCGGCATGACGACGCTCACGGGCGACCCGGTGTGGGACGCGATCGGCACCATCTGCATCGGCGTGCTGCTCGGCGTGATCGCGATCATCCTGATCATCGAGATGAAGTCGCTGCTGATCGGCGAGGGCGCGTCGCAGACCGAGCTGGACGTGATCGTGGACGAGCTGGCGGCGGGCAAGGTGCAGCGGGTCATCCACGTCAAGACCCAGTACATGGGCCCGGAGGAGCTGCTGGTGGCGGCGAAGATCGCGCTGGAGCCGGGGCTGTCGCTGGCCGAGGTGGCGCAGGCCATCGACCACGCGGAGCAGCGGGTGCGCAACCGGGTGCCCGCGGCGCGGCTGATCTACCTGGAGCCGGACCTGGACCGGTCGTCGGCGGTCAAGGCGTAGTCCTGAGGCGTAGTCCCAAGTCGTAGTCCCGACGCCGGGACGTCCTCGAACGCGAAGGGCGACGAGCTCTCGAGCTCGTCGCCCTCCGTCATGGGTGGGTCGGGACTACCGGACCTCGTCCTCCTCCACCGCGGGAGCCCCGCCGGCCCCGCGGCGGCCCAGCACCGAGTGCCGGCGGCTGTAGGCGAAGTACACGACCACGCCCAGCGCCATCCACACCAGGAACCGCGCCCAGGTCAGCGCGGTCAGGTTCAGCATCAGCCACAGGCAGGCCAGGATGGCGAGCACCGGCACGAACGGCACGAGCGGCACGCGGAACCCGCGCGGCAGGTCCGGCCTGGTCCTGCGCAGCACCAGCACGCCCGCCGACACCAGGATGAACGCGAACAGCGTGCCCACGTTCACCATCTCCTCCAGCTTGCCCGCCGGGAAGAAGCCGGCCGCGATCGCGACCAGCACGCCGATGACGGCGGTGATCCGGTGCGGCGTGCCGTGCCGCCCGGTGCGGGCCAGGCCGCGCGGCAGCAGGCCGTCGCGGGACATCGCGAACAGCACCCGCGACTGGCCCAGCATCAGCACCATCACCACGGTGGTCAGGCCGGCCAGCGCGCCCACCGAGATGACCGTGGCGGCCCAGTCCACGCCGTTGGCGGAGAACGCGGTGGCCAGCGTGGCGCGCGTGCCGTCGGGCTGGGTCTTGAGCTCGGTGTAGGGCACCATCCCGGTGATCACCAGCGACACCGCCACGTACAGCACGGTCACGATCGCCAGCGAGCCCAGGATGCCGCGCGGCACGGCCCGCTGGGGGTTCTTCGTCTCCTCGGCGGTGGTGGCGACCACGTCGAAGCCGATGAACGCGAAGAACACCAGCGACGCGGCGGCCAGCAGCCCCAGCACGCCGTAGGTGCTGCCCTCGAACCCGGTCAGGAGCGAGAACAGCGACTGGTCCAGGCCCGTCGCGGTGGCCTCACCGGTCTCGGCGGGCGGGATGTAGGGGCTGTAGTTCGCCGTGTTGACGTAGGAGATGCCGAGGACGATCACCAGCAGCACCACGCCCACCTTCACGGCCGTGATCACGGCGCTGACCCGCGACGACAGCTTCGTGCCCACCACCAGCAGCGCGGTCAGCGCCGCGACCAGCAGCAGCGAGCCCCAGTCGACGTCGACGCCGCCGATGCTCGCGGTGGTCGGCACCGACAGCCCGAACTGCCCGAGCACCGTCTCCAGGTACAGCGACCAGCCCTTCGCCACGGCGGCCGAGCCGACCGCGAACTCCAGCACCAGGTCCCAGCCGATGATCCACGCGGCGAACTCGCCGAACGTGGCGTAGGAGAACGTGTACGCGCTGCCCGCCACCGGCACGGTGGAGGCGAACTCGGCGTAGCACAGCGCGGCCAGCGCGCAGGCGACCGCCGCCAGCACGAACGCCAGCGACACCGAGGGTCCCGCGAGGTTGCCCGCGGTGGACGCGGTGAGGGTGAAGATGCCCGCGCCGATCACCACCGCGACGCCGAACACCGTCAGGTCCCACGCGGTGAGCTCCCTGCGCAGCCTGGTTCCCGGTTCGTCGGTGTCCGCGATCGACTGCTCGACCGATTTCGTGCGCCACAGCCCGTTCCCCGGCACGGCACGCCTCCCTGAGGTGCTGGTGGTGATCTGCTCAGACTAGGGTCGGTGCGCCGAACGGGCGCACCGGTAGGTTGCCCCGCATGACCGTGCTCTGCCTGGACATCGGCTCGACGTGGACGAAGGGCGCCCTCGTGTCGGAGGCCGGGGAGCTGCTGGGCACGGCGCAGCACCCGACCACCCCGCCCGAGGTGCTCCGGGGGGTTGACTCGGTGGGCGCCTCGCTAAACCCCGCCGGGAACCCCGCCGGCCGGGTGCTGGCGTGCTCGTCGGCGGGCGGCGGGCTCAAGCTCGCGGTCGTCGGGCAGGAACGCCTGGTCAGCGCCGAGGCGGGGTACCGGGTGGCGCTGGCGGCGGGCGCGAAGGTGGTGCACGTGTCCGCCGGGCCGCTGGACGGCGCGGGCGTCCGGGAGCTGCGCGCGGCCCGGCCGGACGTGGTGCTGCTGGTCGGCGGCACGGACGGCGGCGACGACTCGGTGCTGCTGCACAACGCCGGCCGGCTCGGCGCGAACCGGCTGGCCTGCCCGATCGTGCTGGCGGGCAACGCCGAGGCGCGCCCGGAGGCGGAGCGGCTGCTGGCCGGGCGCACGGTGGTGCCGACCGCGAACGTGCTGCCGGACGTGGGCGAGCTGGCGCCGGGCCCGGCGCGCGCCGCGATCCGGGAGGTGTTCCTGCGGCACGTCATCGGCGGCAAGGGCCTGTCGCGGGGGCCCCGGTTCCGGCGGCTGGTGCGGGCGGTGACGCCGGACGCGGTGCTCACGGGGGTGTCCCGGCTCGCCGCGCGGGACCGCGGGGGCGCGGTGCTGGTGGTCGACGTGGGCGGCGCGACCACCGACGTGTACTCGGCGGTGTCGACGGCGGCGGGGCCGGAGCGGGTGGTGGCGCTGCCGCCGGACCGCCGCACGGTCGAGGGCGACCTCGGGGTGCGCTGGTCCGCGGGCACGCTGGTGGAGGTGGCCGCGCGGGAGAAGCTCATCGGCGGGACGGAGGCGGCCGCGCTCCGGTCCGGGGCGGTCGCGCGGTCGGCCGACGTGGCGTGGCTGCCGGAGGACCCGGCCGCGGACCTGCGGCTGGGCGTGCTCGCCGCGGTCCTGGCCGTGCGCAGGCACCTCGCGCTGGTGGACGGGCAGCTGGGTCCGCGGGGCGCGGGCCTGCTGGTGCTGTCCGGCGGGGTGTTCCGGCACGGGGGACCCGTGGCGGAGGTGGAGCGCGTGCTGCGCGCCGACCCGGTGCTGCGGCCGGTGCTGCGCCGGGCGGCGGTCACCGTCGACCGGGACCACGTGCTGGCGCCGGCGGGCCTGCTCGCGGACGCGGGGCTCGTGGCCGCCGCGGACCGGCTGCTGGCGCGCCTGCCGGGGTGAGCGGGCCGCCGGCGGCCCGGTCCGCGGGAACGGGACCGGGTCACCGGCGGAGGCTCACATGCCGGCGAACCTGCGCAGTCCGGCCAGGTCGGGCACGAGCACGTCACGCCTGAGGTGGCTGACCACGACCCCCGCTTTGCG